>CASENB010000008.1 GCA_949289305.1 uncultured Spirochaetales bacterium | reverse complement strand
GGATGTCATCTATCTTGATAATGACGGGATAGTCGATGGAGATGTGACGGTTAAAAGGGCTGAGGCCTTTTTAAAGGGAATAAAGGATGAAGTTCCATTAAACAGGAACTCGCTGCGCTACATGGCAGAGAGCAGCGAGGGCTTTAGGAGGATGCTCTGCTCTTACTACCTGCCTTCTGAATACAAGAATCTGGATTTTACAAAGGTTAAGACCGAGTTTCCATCATTTGGAAGAGGAGGAGAGAAAGACGTAAGGTACGATCTTCTCATGTGCAGCAAAGATGGGAAAGTTATTACTGAGGCCGAGGCCCAGTATACTAAGGAGAGCATACTGACAAGTAAGAAAAGAGCCAGGTTCTATCTTCATCGGGCAACTTCATCAAGCCTGAGGAAAGGAGGAAAATTCAAGGACATACCGGATATAATTGTCATCTATCTTCTTAATCGTGATATTATGAAAGAAGGAAGACCTTTCTATACGTTCAGGATGAAGGAGGACTTGAATAATAGGGCTTTAAGCGATTATGGAGAGATATTAGTATTCGTAAACCTGACATACAGGGGAGACGATGAATACGGAAGGGCGGCACATGATTTCAACGAGAAAGATGTTAAAGACATGAACGATGGTGCGATAAGAGATGCTATGGAAAAAGTAAAAGGAGAGTATAGGGAGGATAATATGAGAACAGCAGTTGATTATGCGGCATTGATGCAGAAAGATGGATATTCCAAAGGCGCAACTGAAGAGAAGAATATCACAATAGAGCGCATGCTAAGATCTGGTGAATGTAGTGTTGAACAGATTGCCAGATGGACTTCAACTACAGTAGATAAAGTAAATGAAGTCGCAACTAAACTTGGATTGTAGTTTTCCTCAGGCCGCACAATAAGGGAAGTGTGGCCTGTACTTAATAAGCATAAGATTTTATTTCAAAGCTTTTATATGATATATTAAGCAATAAGACTATTTATAAGGAGAGATATCAATTAGATTGGCTAAGATTCCTTAACAATCTAATGTATGAAAATACATTGAGTGAGTATAAGCCCCCATTTACAATGACAGACGAAATGACTGTTTTAATTTCTGAAATCAGTGAAGAAATTGGTAGAATTTCAGTCTTTCAGGAAGGTTCTTCTACGCCTCATCTGAGACGTAAAAATCGTATTCGTACAATTCATTCTTCTCTTGCAATAGAACATAATACTCTTACATTAGAGCAAGTAACGGCAATTATTGATGGTAAAAGAGTTCTGGGTAATCCTAATGAAATCCTAGAAGTTAAGAATGCATATGAGGCATATGAACTCATGTTGCAATTAGATCCGTTATCAATTGATGATCTTCTTAAAGCTCATAGTCTTATGATGAAGGATCTTGTTCCTGAAAATGGTAGATTCCGTTCTAGTGGTGTCGGACTGTTTGATGGAGAGAAGATGCTTCATATTGCACCTCCTGCTAACATTGTACAGTCATTGATCGATGAACTATTTTCTTGGTATCGAGAATCAAGGCTTCATCCTTTGCTTAAAAGTGCAGTATTTCATTACGAGTTTGAATTTATTCATCCTTTTTCAGATGGAAATGGCCGAATGGGAAGAATGTGGCATACACTTCTTCTTGGAAAATGGAAGAAACTGTTTTATTGGATTCCTATAGAAGAACTTATTCAGTCAAGACAGAAAGAATATTATGATGCTCTCAATAAGGCAGATCAAGTTGCGGATAGTGCAGTATTCGTTTATTTTATGCTTGAAATCATAAGAGATAGTTTAAAAGCTGTAACTATTATTGGAAACAAAACCGACCAAGTTACCGACCAAGTTACCGACCAAGTTAAATCATCTGTTTCAAGATTACTAGTGGCACTTGGTGATGAAACTTTATCTGTTGTTGAATTGATGAAAAGATTGGGATTATCACATAGACAAACATTCAGAAAGAACTATTTAGATCCCGCCTTAGAGCATCATCTGATAGAACGTACAATTCCTGACAAACCAAATAGCAGCAAGCAGAAATACCGCAAAAAGTGAATTAGGCTTAATTCTTTTCAAATGTTTTATCGATAAGCTAGTGACTGATGATTTTTCAGTCCTTGTTCTTATAATGAAACTTTTATTTTGCAGTGTTCTTTTATACTTTAAAGTAATTCTTTATCTCTTTCATCCTTTCTGATTGCTTTACATGGAATGGGCAGCGTCTGTCGCAGTGTCCGCAACTTATGCAGTCTCCTGCTTTCTTTTCAAGGCTTAGATAATGTTCCTTTGCCATATCGTTGCATAGTATTTGCTTCTAAGAGTGATATTAAGACCTAATGGGCATGGATAGCAGCGCTAGTAATATTAATAAATAAAATCTGAACAAATTTTCCGATTTTTCTTGATTTTGTATAAAATATATGTATATACTTTAGGTGGAGGATAAAAATAGAATATAGCTGAAGGCAATATTAGAGATTCAATAGATATCGTACTAGGATGCTCTAAGATAAAGCAAAATGAATAGCTATGAAAGGCTATGATCTAATTAGAAAGGAGATTTCAGAATGAATCAAAATTCTCTAAGTGTTGGTCTTGATGAAATCATCGAGACTGCTGAAAAAGTCCTGAAATTAGGGACTGTGGTTGTTGGAATCATTGCTTTAGTAAAGGAAGTGATTGGCGATTAGAATCCAAAACATTTTGGAATAATTTCTCTCTTCTGAGAATGGAGAGAGAATATTTTTAAGGAATGTCATGAACAATACTGAAAGTCTGGAAAAATCACTAGAAAGGATTCTGAGAGAAGGAGAGAGCAGTTTAAGGGAGAGCATTTATTCTAAATCGCTTTATGCTTATGATGGCGCTTTTCCTAGATACATAAATCAAAGTAAAAAAGTGTTAGTAATTGGAAGAGAAGCATACGGAGATTACAGCTATTATCGGCAAAATAATCTAGACGAGCAATGCGTGTCGATCAATGATTGTCATTTAGCAGAATACAATAATAACAGATTGTTTATAGGAGGCCGCGAGGCAAGCTTTACAGAAAATTGTCTTACATCTAGATCTGTAAAGTATCATGCAAGAATAATAGCTTTAGCTTATGCGATAATCACAGGTGATTGGTCTATTTCTGCAAAAGAAATAAAAAATATCGCAAATTCGATAGGAAGACCAGAAGGAATAAGTTTTGCATATGCAAATTTTTCTAAGTTGCTTAATACAACTGATGTTTTTTCTATATCAGAATCTGAAAATGCTAATCGAATTCGTTTTTGGGCTGTGCTCGATAACAATTTGCATATTCTTCAAAGAGAAATAGAACTCTTAGATCCTGATGTCATTATTACTCAAGCCTTTATCGAGATGTGTGGTAAAATAAATTACAACTGCTTTAATAATTTAGGAAAGACAGATCGTAGTAATTTAGACAAAAGGGGGAGAAACGCTATTAAGACTATGTATTATCCTGCAATTGAGTATACGCTTTTCTTATCATCAGGAAAAACCGTTCCCATTCTCGATGTACCCCACTTTAGCGGAATACAAAGTCAGGCGGCTTGGAAAAATTTATGGTCGTCATTGAAGAGGTATTTTGAATGCATGACATGATACTGAAGAAAATTAAGCTTAAGAATTTCATTAATGCTAAGGATAGCATGATTGCAATCAGCCCTGAAACAAGAGTAATTGGCATATATGGGCCTAATGGCTCTGGCAAAACCACTTTTGTAAGGGCTTTAAAATGTGCAAAAACAATGTTTAATGAAAGAAATCAAAATGAAATAAGTAGAGAGATTTTATCAGACTCTTTAATTAAAGCAGATCAAGATAAAGCAACAATATCTTTTGAATGGGAAATGCCTTCAAAAGGGACTCTTTTTTATTCATTCTCTCTTAGACGATCTGGTAATAAAGCGGTTATGGCATATATATCTTCTGAAGAGCTAAGGTGCAAATGGGAGAAAGAAAATTTAGACTTTACAATGCAGATAAATAAGCGTGGTTATGCTAAAGATCTAGAAAAAATAGAATCTTTATTTTCCTCTAAAGGGATAAATCTTGGTTTAGATAATCTAAAGAAAACCTATAAAGATTCTCAAGCAAAAAGTCGATCGGTTTTCTCTTTATTAGAATACGATAAAAAAGATTTTAATCATCCGAATTTGTTTTTTAATGTTTTACATTCTCTTAATTTGTACTTTAAACAAATGCAATTTTTTGCAGATGATGAAGAAAGCAGAATTCGTGATGAAAAAAGCTTTGATGATATCTCCAGTATTTCTTATTTCCTCTTAGATAAAGATGAATTAAATAGTATGGGGTTTGCCTTAACAGAAGAGATCGATGATTACAATGAAATAGAAAGGCTTAGGGAAATTTGCAAGAAAAGAGTTTCAGAGATAAATCTAATACTGAATAAAACTTTACCTTCAGTATCTTTGTCCTATGAAGAAGATAGATTGCTTATTAAAAAGAATGGAATGCGTATATCTTTATCTTCTTCATCTTATGGAGATAGAAAACTTATTGCATTGGCTAAGAACTTGTTGGATATATCATTAAATGAAATGAAAACTATTGTCATTGATGAGTTTGACGAAGGTCTTTTTGAGCTAAGGCTAAAAAAACTTCTTTGCTATCTTCTTGAAAATGCTAAAGGTATGGTAATTTTCACAGCTCATAATCTTATGCCCCTAGAGGTGTTATCTAAGAATGCAATATGGTTTACGACAGTAGAACAGAAGAAGCTTTATTCTACTATGAGATGTGTGAAAAAAAGAACGAATATGCGCGATAAGTACTATCGATTGCTAACTGTCGGAGAAGATGATGAGAATCCGCCGTTTAATTATGACATTGATTCTGACAGGATAGCCAATGCGTTCAGCCTAGCTGCATATAGAAATTATGGGGATGAAAAATGAAACGTCCAGTTGTAATAGCTATAGTAGAAGGGCCGACGGATTTTAAAGTTATTGATAAAATCCTACAAACGTATACGACTGTACTTCCTAATATAGGCTCTGCTAAAATAAAAGTGATTTATACAATTGGAGATAGGCTGACGAAAAGGGATGAAAAAAGAGGAATTTACAGATTAGAACAGGATTGTTTGGATTTTATTTCGGAAGAAATTGAAATCCACCTTGATGCTTGGTTTAGCAAGTCCGACAATCCTATAAAGCTGAAAGATATTACAGCAGTTTTATTTCTTACCGATATGGATGGAGTATGCATTCCCGATTCTTCTATAAGATTAAACTCCGACCCAAATCCGACATCAAACCTCACTTATACAGAGACTGAAATATTAGTGAAATACGATAAAAAGAGGGATGCCTTAGCCGATGCTATAGATAGAAATAGTAGAAAAAGACGCAATATAAATTACATTCTCCAAGGCCATGATATCACTCTACGTGTTGATAACGAGACAGTAGATGTTCCAATCTCAATTTTCTATATGTCAACTAATCTTGAACATGTGACTGTGAATATAAGACAGGCTGAACAAAAGGAAAAAGACTATCTAGCTGTAAAATGGTGTAATGAAATTGCTTCAAATGGACCAAAAGCAATTAAAGAATTTTTTTCGAATCTTCTTCCTTGTAAACCAACATATGAAAGATCATGGCAATATATCATGGAAGAGGGAACTTTTAGGACGCTGAAGAGATCTTCTAATTTCAGGCTTGTTCTTGATGCGCTTGAGAAACTTTCTTCAAAAACAAATAAAAACGGAGAGATTAAATGAGTAAAATTAATTTTCTCAGACTTGCAGCAATTACATTAAATGATTTTATGTGTGTTAAATATGGATGTATCGTATTCTCACGTTTAAAACGAGATTGGAGCGAGGAAGAATATTGGAAATCCAATGTTATTGGTCTATACGGCCCAAACGGGTCTGGAAAAACTACAATTGTTGAAGCTCTTAAGCTTCTAAGAAATATTCTCAATGTTAATAGTACTAAAATAAAATCGCAATGGAGAAAGCAATTGTTCGAAGAATTGCCAGTAAAGAAATATGTTCGTCTTGGTGCTAAAGAGGCGAAATTGTCATATATTTTTCATTGCTGCACACCTGAAGGTCCTCTTAGAAAAAGCATTAGATATTCTTTCTCTATTACAAGCGAGAATCCTTTAAAGATAGAAAGCGAATTATTTCAAGTCCTTAATGGAGAAGGAAAAATTATTTGTCAGCTATCAGCAAAAGAGATATATAATGATGGATTATTATCGAATTGTTTCTCTCCAAGTGACGACATGTCGTTATTGTTACAATTCAATGAGGCTTTTCCTATCTCTAAGTCACAAGAGGCGAGAGTTGCATTCAATCTGTTTGCTAACAATATAAATAAATTTCTGCATGTGCTTTATTGTGATTTGGAAAAAGAGATGCAAAGAAGCGATTTGGAGCAAGAGATGCTAATTCCTCTTGTGCCATTTACTGAGAATCCTTATTTTCTTGATCTGAAGAATGGTCGCATAATAAATAAAGATAATTTGATCACAGAGTGCAAACAATCCGATTTAGAAGTACTTTCTCGGCATATCTTTCACCTTGGAAATACTCTTGAGACTTTGCTTCCTAACACAAAATTATTTATTAAAAATGAAAAGAATAATATCGATTTATATGTTGAAAAAAATGGCATTTCCTTGCCTTTTGCAAATGAATCATATGGAACTAAAAAGCTGCTTTATCTTTCTTGTTATCTTCCTATTTTGTTTCATTCTCCTTCTTACATGTTGGTCTTTGACGAACTAGATGAAGGAATTTTTGAACATCTTTTAAGCTCAATTTTATTAGCAATTGAAGAAAAAGCAATAGGACAGTTTATCTTTACAGCTCATAATCTTAGACCCCTTCAAAGTCTTGAGCATGGAAGCATACGTTTTGCTATTCTTAATAAAGAAGAGAAAAAAAACGATGATAACAAGACTAATCAATACTCTGAAATAAACTGTCTTAATAAAAGAAGCAATCTCAGAGATATATATTATAGAATGCTTGAATGTGAAGATCAGATTATTTAGCACTGAGGGAGAAAATAGTGCAAAAACGGTTTAAATGAGCACGCATTGTTCTTATTGCCCAAAATAGTTCTCTATCTCGCTCATTCTCTCTGATTGCTTTACATGGAATGGACAGCGTCTGTCACAGTGTCCGCAGCTTATGCAGTCTCCTGCTTTCTTTTCAAGGCTTAGATAATGTTCCTTTGCCATATCATCTCCAAGAAGAGACAGGTCGTAGTATTTGTTTATTAGTGCGATATCTAGGCCTTTAGGGCATGGATGGCAGTGCTGGCAATATGTGCATGACAGCCTATAGCTTCTCTTTTTTAGTCCTGCTATGACTGAAAAGTCTTTTTCTTCTGCAGTCGCATTTAAATATTCAAGACACTCTTTCAATTCTTTGACGCTTGAAGTGCCTGGAAGTACTGTCAAAACAGATGGGCGGGAAAGCGCATATGATATGCATTGAACTTTACTTAACGCCTCTGAGTAAGGAGACTTTGCTGCATCTAATAGCTGTCCTCCAGAGAACGGTTTCATACAAGATATGCCTACATTTTCCTTTTCGCATCTAAGATACAATACGTTCCTTTCGTCTCTGTTTCCTCTTGCATACTCTCCAAGTCCGTCATCATAAAGCGGATTAACTGAGAACATAAGCATATCTACAATGCCTAAATCCAATACCTTGTTGATAGCTTTCGGGGTATGGGATGAAAGTCCTATATGCTTTACCATGCCTTTCTCTTTTAATGAGAGAATGTAATCCAATACGCCATTCTTCTCATATGTCTCAAAGTCTTTTACTTCGTCAATGCAGTGGATAAAACCATAGTCGATATAATCGGTCTTTAAATTTTCAAGCTGCCATGAGACAGATCTTTTTATCGTCTCTAGATCAAGGCTCCATCCATATACGCCTGTCGTATAGTCTGCGCCAAAATGTATCTGAAACATCACCTTGTCCCTTACTCCTTTAAATGCCTTTCCGTAGTATGGAAATGTCGCAGCATGTCCCGATGCAAGATCAAAGTAGTTGATACCGTTTTCAAGTGCGTATTCTATTGTCTCAAGAGCATCTTTTTCGCTTTTTGATCCTATGTATGAAGCGCCTAATCCGATTATGCTTATCTTATCGCCTGTGCGTTTGTTTGTTCTGTATTCCATATATTCTCCCTTTCTACAATTATGGCACTAATGAAAACTCGTGCAAATATGTGTCAAATAGTTTATACTCAACATATATTAATTAATAAGGAGATATAACTATGAAGTGGGTTTGCACTCTATGCGGTTATGAATATGAGGGAGATTCTCTTCCTGAAGATTTCGTATGTCCTCTTTGCGGAGCAGGTGCTGATGCATTTGAGAAGCAGGAAGACTAATTTTATTGGCGGCCATTGAGCCGCTTTTTTTTTCATCAGCAAATATAGTTTTATTTTCCATTTCCTCTTGTGTTATCATAAAAAAAGAGGAATTAATTATGACTTTAACAAAACGGCAAGAAGACATACTGAGCGGAAAAGAAGGAGAAGTAAAGGCCAAGATCATGAAGACCCTCATAATGTATGGAGAGACTTTCGGATCTGATCGCATGGTAGATATCACAAGCGAATGCGGACACCTTGTAACAAGCTTCGGCCTTTCCGTTATGAAACCGGTATATGATCTTATGGATCAGCTTATAGAGGCTAATGCGATTTCAAGTCAGCATTTCTCCGTAGATCCAAGACCATTGGATAAGAATGTTCCGAAGAATTTCATACAGAACATTTTCTTTTCTGTAATGTATTCAAAACAGAATGATTATGATAAACAGCTTTTGAAGCTCGGACTTCTCGATAAGGATGCTTATACGTGTACTTGTTACTTGGATGAGGTTGGCAACACGCCCAAAGAAGGTGAGATACTCTCATGGGCTGAGAGTTCTGCAGTCGTTTATGCGAACTCTATCTTAGGAGCAAGATGCAATAGAAACAGCGGAATTCTAGATCTTTTCGGATCGATTGTCGGCTGTGTGCCTTACTTTGGGCTTTTAACAGATGAGGGAAGGAAAGCGGATTGGCTGATTGAAGTCAGGACGACAAAAAAGCCTGAGGCGCAGCTTCTTGGGTCTGCAATCGGGATGAAAGTTATGGAGGATGTTCCGTTTGTCGTCGGTATGGATAAGTACTTCAGCACTCTGGATGATGATGCTAAATCATACTTTAAGGATTTCGGAGCTGCAACTGCATCCAATGGAGCTGTCGGCCTTTATCATATTGAGAATCTTACGCCAGAGGCAAAAAGGCTTGGAAGGAGCCTTTTGAAAGAAGGCTATAAGACATACATAATAGATGATGATGTCCTAAAAGAGACTGAGCGGAATTATCCTATTATTTGGAAAGACAAGAATGCAAAGCCTAAGCTCTGCTTTATTGGTTGTCCGCATCTATCTAAAAATCAGATAATCTCATGGAGCCGCAGAATTGCAAATGAGCTTGTTAAAAACGGGAAGAAGAAGGTTGAAATACCAACTGTCATGACGGCAGCGCCTGATGTTCTGAAAGCTATGGCTAACAGTTCTGAAGTCAAAACGCTCAAGGATTGCGGCGTTATCCTTTCTTACATCTGTCCGTTAATGTATATGAATAATCCGATGTGCGCTTCAATGCCTGTAATAACGTGTTCTAATAAACTGAGGACATACACAAGCGCAAGATACTATCAGGAGGATGATATTCTCTGTCTTATAACAGGAGGAAGCGTATGAGCATTAAAGTGTTTAAGGGAAGAGTCGTTGTAAAAGGAAAAGTATCTAGCGAGGCTTTGGTTTCCAAAGGTGGTTTTAACACTCTTGCAAGTTACCAGCATTCTCTAATGTTCGGCGATAAGAAAGGAAAATGCTCGGATCAGAACAATGCCGACATCTATAAAAAAGAAATGGCTCATAAAGTTCTCTGTCTTCCTCAGACGATAGGATCCACAACAGGAGGCCTTGTATTGTATTGTGCCGCATGTATGGATCGCCAGCCTGCAGCTCTGCTATTTTCAAAAGAGATAGACTCTCTTGCGGCAGCAGGGGCGATACTAGCCGATGTATGGACTACTCAGAGTATGCCTACCATAGATAATCTTGGGGATGAATTTCTATCCTATGTTCAAACTGGTGATAAAATTACAGTTGACGAAGACGGAACAGTAACAGTCGAAAGATAATATAATTTTTATTCAATAAAAAAAAGATGCACAGATCGTATTGAACTGTGCATCCTTTGTTTTTGTGTTTTCATATTTTCATTGCTACTTCGTATGCTCTCCAGATTACGCTTCTAAGATTTCCAACCTTTAGACAATCACCGACAAGGTATGTCTTCTTAGATCCTCCTTTTATCGGATCTGGATTGTAGCCAAGCGAACTGATTACAGTATCTGCTTTAATTTCTTTTTTCTCCCCTCCCTTATTCTCTATGACGACGAAACCATCCTTAATCTCTTTAACACAACTAGATAGATATATCTTTGTGCCATTGAGAGCAAACCATTCTCTTAGATAAGAGCTGTTTGCAAGACATACGCCCTTTTGTGCTATGATATCATCTTTCATCTCGACAATACTTACGTTCTTTCCGCTTAACGCAAGATCGTAGGCTATTTCGCAGCCTGTTAAGCCGCCGCCTAAAATTACAATCTCTCCTTCTGCATTCTTTTTTCCGTTTAAGTAATCGCAAGCTTCTATCGTCTTATCAAAACCTGGGATATTGATCTTCTTGGCCTTTGCTCCTGTTGCTATTATTATTGCATCTTCTTTTAAGCTATCAATATTATTAACTTTGCTATTGAAATGAATCTCAATATTTAATTCTTCCATCTTTCTTCTATACCAAGCAAGAAGATCTCGCAGCCTTCCTTTATAGCTTTCGCTGCTTGCAGGAATGAATGTGCCTCCAAGAATATTAGTCTTCTCATAGATTATCGGCTGATGTCCTCTGAGTTTTAAAACTCTAGCAGCTTCCATTCCGCCTATTCCCCCTCCGATTATCGCAACGCTCTTAGGTCTGTCGGTCTTCTTGATATAGTGCTTCTTGCTCTGCATCGTCTCTGCGTTTACCGCACAGCGCGACATGTTTAGGCTGTCAGAGAGATCCTGATCGTTCGGCACTCCATTGTAGTGCGCCATAGTGAAGCATGCGTTATGGCAGAGTATGCATGGCCTTATGTCTTCTTTCCTGTCGTTTATGAGTTTCGTTACCCATTCTTGATCTGCAAGGAACTGACGTGCAAAACCGACCGCATCAATCTTGCCTTTTCCAATTTCTTCTGCCGCCACATACGGGTCCATCCTTCCTGCCGATACCACAGGAATGTTTACAAAGTTCTTTATGTGCTCGACATCTTCAAGATTGCAATTTTCCGGCATATAGATAGGAGGGTGCGCCCAGTACCATGCGTCATATGTGCCGTTGTCGCAGTTAAGCATGTCGTATCCCGCGTTCTCGAGAAGTTTTACAGCTGCTTCAGATTCCTCCATGTCCCTTCCGACTTCCGTATATTCTTCTCCCGGCAGTGCGCCCTGCCTTAGTCCTTTTGTTTTTGACACTACGCTGTAGCGCAGGGAGACTGGAAAATCTTTTCCGCACTTATTTTTTATTGCTTCGACTATCTCGATTGCGAAACGGTATCTGTTCTCAAGCGATCCTCCGTATTCATCGCTTCTCTTGTTTATATATTTAAGTGCGAACTGATCAAGAACGTATCCTTCATGAACGGCGTGAATCTCAACCCCGTCTACTCCTGCATCCTGGAGTAGGGCGGAGCTCTCAGCGAATGAGTTTATAATCGCTTTTATCTCGTCTTTCGTCATTTCTCTCGATGGAACCTTGTCAGACCACCTGTTAGGGCAGGCAGACGCCGTTGCAGTAATTCTGTCGAAATTCATGACAGGTTTTGCAAGCGTTCTTATGATAGGTGTCGTATGAAGAGCTTCCATCATCTTGCTTATTGGAAAAGACCTTCCGAATCCTGCTGTCAGCTGAACGAACAGTTTTGCCCCGGTCTCATGGAATGTCGGCATCCAGTCCCCAAGGTCTTTAAACATCTTCTTATTCTTATGAAGCCACTGTCCTAACATCGGGTTCAGCACGGGCTGGCAGCCAGGTAGAACAAGGCCGACGTTATTCTTTGCTACGCTTAGTATGAAGTTAGCGCCTTCCTTATCGAAATGGTTTTTCTCCATCCATCCGAAAAGATCCGTTCCTCCCATGCTAGTTAGAACGATCCTGTTTTTTATTTCGCACTTTCCAATGTGCCAAGGTGTAAATAATGATTCTAATTTTTTATCCATGCTTATATTGTAAGACAAAAAAGATTTAAAAGCTAAGAAAAATATTGATATATAAAATTAAAAATTAAAATTATTATTCCTAATACGGAAATAAAAATTACGTATAATTTATAATATGCTAATGATTATTTTAAAGAAAAACCCACGCAGTTTCTTGCGTGGGCTTTATGATAGTCGTTGAAGTTAAACTTCTTCTTTCCATGCTCTGCCGTAGAATGAATCTAGATAGAGCTGCTTGATCTGGCTTATAAGCGGATAGCGTGGGTTTGATCCTGTGCACTGATCGTCAAATGCTTTCACTGAAAGATCATCGACTACAGCGAGGAAGTCCTCTTCGCTTACGCCCCATTCCTGAATGGAAGATGGAACGTTAAGCTGCTTCTTGAGCTTTTCAATTCCATCAATGAGGATCTCTACCTTTTCTTCCAATGTCTTAGCATTTCTGCTATCCATCAAATCGGTATTCTTCTCGTTGTTTACAGGAGTTGAGATATAGTCGGCAACTCTTGCATATCTGCTGATTGCAGATGGGAATTCGTACTGAGGGAATGAAGCCTGCTTTGTTGGATTGTCATTCGCATTGAAGCGGATGATGTTCGTTAGAAGCAGAGCGTTTGCCATTCCGTGTGGTACATGGAACTGAGCTCCAAGCTTATGCGCCATTGAGTGACATAGACCTAAGAACGCGTTGCTAAATGCCATGCCTGCCATAGTTGATGCATCATGAACTTTCTCTCTAGCTTTCTTATTCGTTCCATCCTCATATGCCTGCGGCAGGTATTTGAAGATGATTCTTGCAGCCTCAAGAGACAGGGAGTTCGTATAGTCTGTACTCATGCTTGATGCAAGAGCCTCAAGTGCGTGTGTCAGTACGTCGATACCGCAGCTTGCAGTAAGTCCTTTTGGCTGTCCCATTGCAAGTTCGCTGTCTACGATAGCCATGCTTGGAGTTAATGCATAGTCTGCAATAGCCCACTTCATTCCGGTCTTTTCATCCGTGATGATAGCAAATGGCGTTACTTCGCTTCCTGTTCCGCTTGTGGTTGGAATACATACGAGTTCTGCTTTCTTACCCATGTTAGGGAATGCGTAGATTCTCTTTCTGATATCCATGAAGCGTAGGGCAAGTCCTTCGAACTGTACTTCTGGATGCTCGTAAAGCAGCCAGATGATCTTTGCTGCATCCATTGGAGAACCACCTCCGACAGCGATGATTACATCAGGCTTATAAGCGTTAACGAGCTGCATTGCAGTGTTAATCGTTCCAAGCGTCGGATCTGGTTTTACCTGATGGAATACTTCCGTCTCAACTCCGATCTGAGCAAGGGAGTCCTGAATTCGATCGATCATGCCTGTGGAGAAGAGGAAACTGTCTGTAACGATGAATGCTCTCTTCTTTCCTTCCAGCTCCTGAAGAGCTACAGGCAGACAGCCATACTTGAAATAGATTTTTGGCGGCAACTTGAACCAGAGCATGTTCTCCCTCCTCTCTGCTACTGTCTTGATGTTAAGTAAGTGCTTAGGGCCTACGTTTTCGCTGATGCTGTTGTTGCCCCATGATCCGCAACCGAGGGTAAGCGATGGTTCTAGACGGAAGTTGTAGATGTCTCCGATAGCGCCCTGGCTTGCAGGCATGTTGATCAGGACTCTGCTTGTCTTAACAGTCTTTCCGTACGTGTCGATCTTATCCTGCTCTTTTTCGTCGATATATAGAACTGATGTGTGTCCGAAACCGCCAAGTGCGATAAGCTGAGCTGCCATCATAGCTCCTTCGCCGAAGTTGTCGCATGAATACATTCCAAGAACAGGAGAGAGCTTTTCGTGTGCAAACGGCTCTTCTGCTGCTACCTTCTTAACCTCTCCGATTAATACTTTCGTATTCTTTGGTACTGAGAATCCTGCAATCTCTGCAATCTTATATGCAGGCTGTCCTACGATCTTCGGGTTTACAGATCCGCGCTGAGGATCAAGGATGATCGGGCTCAGTTTTGCCATCTCATCTTTTGTCAGGAAATGTGCTCCCTGTTCTTTGAGCTCCTTCTTTACTTCCTGATAGATGTCCTTGTGTGCGATAATGCACTGCTCGGAAGCACAAACAACACCATTGTCGAAAGTCTTACTCATTAAAATGGATGCTACAGCCATCTTTATATTGCAGCTCTTGTCGAGTAGGGCAGGCGTGTTGCCGGCTCCAACTCCGATTGCAGGCTTTCCTGATGAGTATGCTGACTTAACCATTCCTGGTCCGCCTGTTGCAAGAATAAGATTTACATGCGGATGGTGCATAAGGTAATTTGTCTTTTCCATTGAAGGCTCTTCGATCCAGCCGATAATGTTCTCTGGAGCACCTGCAGCTACAGCTGCCTCAAGTACGATTCTTGCAGCGTCGCATGTGCATTTCTTTGCCCTTGGGTGCGGGCTGAAAATAATTGCGTTTCTTGTCTTAAGCGCAATAAGGGATTTAAAGATTGCCGTACTTGTTGGGTTTGTCGTTGGTATGATACCGCAGATAACGCCTTTTGGCTCTGCGATCTTTTTAATTCCGAATGCCGGATCGTTCTCTATAATCCCGCATGTCTTGTCATCCTTGTATTTATGGAAGATGTATTCGGCTGAGAAGTGGTTCTTTATAACCTTATCCTCAACAATGCCCATTCCTGTCTCTTCTACAGCATCTTGAGCAAGGCTGATACGCGCATTGTTTGCTGCAATGGATGCCGCACGGAAGATAGCGTCAACTTTCTCTTGTGGATAGTTTGCGTATACAAGCTGGGCTCTCTTTACTTTTTCAATCATCTCCTGGAGTTCTTTCTCTCCAGCAAACTGTTCAATAACTTCAGCCATTTTGGTTCTCCTTATTAGTTATCGATAAAAATTTATATAATTCTTTGTCGAATGTCAATGCATTAGAAAAAATACAATAAAACCACTTATAAAAATGAGATTTCTATGAGTTTGAGTGCACTTAAAACAATTAAAATTAAAATTGAAGTGAAGTATGGTACATTATAAGAGTTTTCTTTCACATTATCTACTTCATCTGCATTAAGAGCATACTTCACTCTAGCTAATAAAGCGCCATCTTTTGTATAGAAAGAACTTTCCATGATGAAAAACTTATTTAATATTGATGATATGGCGCCTCCTTTTATGAGGTATTTTGATAGGCTTAGGCTAAGCGCCATTAAAAGCGACAGCCTTAACCCGTTTTGAATTCCTTCAGATAATGAAAGCGCAGTGATTGGAAAACCGAATATTCTGGCCAGCACTTCCCCTCTGGGGGTAATGAGTGCGCTGAAAGTGCAGACTAAAATTAAAACAATGTAATTTAATGGCTTGAACTTCCCTCCCATATGGCAGTTCATAATTATAGTGAAGACGAATGCGGTGATTAGAGCAGCGATGTTTTCTAAAGAAACTGCGATCAGTATTATTAAAAAAAGAATTATGCCATATCCTTTTTTTATATCAGTTCTGCCATTGTCTTTTGTGTCTTTATTATAATCGAAATTTATCTTCTTTGAGATGAATGCCGTTATGAAAGCGGAACAGAATGAAATAATTAGCATTATGGATAAAAACGAGAATATTCCTCTTCCAAGCATAAGACTTGCCAGTGCTATCTGGACTATCGTAGATGTGAGTGCGCCGATCAGGGAAATCCCGTAGACGCTAATTTTCTCTTTTAGCGTTTTATACGAGACATACATAAGAAAAGAACTTGCTATGCTTTGAGAAAGCGAAAGTAAGAAGAATGGCGATATTAATGTTCCTGATATGTAAGATGTCGATAGCGCTTTAAAAACGGAGAGCGTAAAGTATTCTTTTGCATTAAAATCTTTTAATGCGATAAGCATTGAAATATTTGCCAGCCCGAGACGAAAAAATGGAAGTGGGCGAGGGATGAAGTTTTCGATAAGTGCGAGAAAAAGCGATAATGCAGAAAGATTAATAATCCTTTTAGTAAGCATAGGCATCTATATCTCCATCTTTTTCGCTTATTGTGATAAGCACCCTGTTTGGCAGGCAGCAAATGCTTCTTCCCAAACTGGTGTTCAAACAGGTCTTGTTTGGGCATGGGGAGTCTATTATCCTGACAGAGCCGTCCTTTATTTCTATTGTCGTCTCGCCAAGAGGGCCGATGACAGAAAACGTCCTGTCTTCGCTTAAAGGATAGCTGTATTCAATGCCATTTGCATTGATAATAACATCGTCCCCTCCTTCATATAAGAAGAAAGAAAGGACGATTAGAGATATGAATATGATTGCAACTATGTAATCTAATGCTTTCAATTCCAAGTTATAGAGAAGCTCATAGGCTCGTTTAGGAGAAGAAAATCGATTAGGGGGAATGAGTATGTGCATGTATTATCCCCAGTGACGGTTACCCCGGAACTCTCTGTTATTGTTCCTGGGAGAGCGAAGTTGATTTCAATCGTACTGTTTCTGATTGCATCCGGAGCTTCCTCTCCAAGCAGATAGAAGATCATGTCGAGGTAATCTGCTTCGCTCATGCCCTGATTGTACTCTGGTCCATATACTTCAAAGTTAGGATCTGATAAAAATGGTATCATGGCCTTTAATTCTGGATAGTTGTTGATATCCAGATAGAAGTCAATCGAATTTCCATCCTGTTTTAATATTGTGTTGTCGCTTGCAGAAATTGAAGAGAGTGCATTGCTAATGCTTACAAAATCGAATGACAGGTAGTATTTATTTCCTTCGTTTGCCATATAGACGACGTTGCTGTTGTTTTCGTTTGAAGCTAAGCCGTTCGCAAAATCGCTAAAAGCGGTATTTACAATTGAAGCATCGTTAGGATTGTCCATAAATTGAGAGAAGTCATTCAGAACTGCAATAAAAAAATCGTATACTTCGATATTTGTCTCACTAGTGCTAATATTATCTTTGATGGTAATATTTTCACTAACTTGACATGAAGATATGAGAATAAGAGTTAATAATAGTATTGATGTTAACAATTTTTTCATACTTTAAGGATACAGTTAATTTGAGTAAGGAGCAAGGCAAGTGAAAAAGGCTGCATTTGTATTAATTATGTTTTTTTTGCTAAGTACGGCATATGCGCTAGAGCTTAGCCCAAGTCCGTATGGTGCTGAACTAAATTTTAAAGCGCCTGAAGATACCGTCTATATAGATATCTATATAGATAATATATTCCAAGCTCGACTTGACGGAACTGCAACTTGTTACGAACTGACTAATTTAAAATCAAATACAGATTATGCTCTTTCCATTGCATATAGACGTGCTGATAATTCAGACATAAGTGCGGAGTTTGATAGTTTTAAAACAACCAACTGGGACGGCATATATCTTTGGGTAAACACTACGGACGAGGACAATAAAGGCAGAGTGCGAGAGATTCGGCTCAAAGTCAAGACCGTAGAGGATGAGACTTACGGACAGTACAATGAGATATATATGAAATCGAAAGACGGAAGGGAACTTCGTCTTTTTCCTCTTTTTGATTTAAATACGCCTGTCTCATGGGTAGACTATAAAGGGACAAGCGATCAGGCCGTTATCTATAGAGAGAATGCAGAACTTTTCAATAAGAGCTCGATAGACCCGAGCCGCTGGATACTTAAGAGCATGGAAGTCTCTCCATTAAAGACCGTGAGCTATGTTGATACTAGGGCGTTCGGACTTACTATTGAAGCAATTACATCATTTACGTTCTTCTTGGATGAAAATGGCGTTAAGTCAATGGCATTTCTAGTTACTGGGCCGTCAATTTTAAGTTCTTTCTACTTCTCCTGTCCAGATGAAAACAGTACTGACGGTTCTTTTATCTTGAAAAATATCGAGTAAAATTCTTCCCCTTTAGGGGAAATTGGCAAAAGCCCTTTTTGAAGGTTGACAAACTGTTTTTATGCTAATATTTTCTCAAAGAGGGAAAATAAAGTGAAAGCAGATCCGAATAAGAAGAGTCTGATAATAGTAGAGTCACCTACTAAGGCAAAGACGATAAAAAAATATTTAGGCAGTTCTTGCACTGTTATGGCGAGCAGGGGACACATTGAAGATCTCGCCGTACAGCCTAAGACCGGCGTTCATGGTGTTAATGTAGATAACTCTTATGATCTTGAGTATGAGATAAGCGATGAGAAGAAAAAGCTCATTAACGAGATGAAAAAGGAGCTTAAAAACTCGGAGCAGCTAATACTTGCAAGTGATGAGGATAGGGAAGGAGAGTCTATCGCATGGCATCTTTATAACAATTTAAAACCTCAGGTTCCATGTTATAGGATGGTATTCCATGAGATTACTAAAAGCGCGATAGAGAACGCATTTAACAATTGCAGGGAAATTGACATGAATCTCGTATCCGCTCAGGAAGCAAGAAGGGCTATCGACCGTCTTCAAGGCTACGAGATAAGTCCAATTCTTGCTCGCAAGATCGGTTTTTCTAAAGCCTCTGCTGGGCGCGTTCAGTCTCCAGGGCTTAAACTCATCGTAGAGCGTGAGAAAGAAAGGAGATCTTTTGTTTCTAACGATTATGCGAGCGTTAACATATTCTTCGATGATTTTAAGGCTAGATTGGATTCCATCGGTGATGTGGATATCGCGACAAAGAATAGTTTCGATGGTTCTGACGGATCTGTAAAGAAAGGCTATCGAGTGCTTACTGAGGCCGATACCGTATCAATTATTAACGATTTACGTGGGAAAGAGGCTACCGTTAAAAGTGTAGACAGAAAAGAGAGCAAAGTATTTCCTTCGTATCCATTTATTACAAGTACTCTTCAGCAGGATGCCTCAAGAAAGTTGAATAAGAGCGTAAGGGAGATCATGAGCATTGCTCAGAGCCTTTACGAAAAAGGCTTTATAACATATATGAGAACGGACAGCCCGAATCTTTCGACAGAATGTATTAAAGCATCAAGGGCACAAATAAAAGAGCTTTACGGTCAAGCATATCTATCAAATAAGGAACGAAATTACAAAGCTAAGAGCGAATCTGCCCAGGAAGCGCATGAGGCGATCCGTCCTGCAGGGGACACTTTCAGAACCCCAAAGGATACTGGACTTTCTGGAGATGAGCTTAAACTATATACTTTGATCTGGAAAAGAACGCTTGCAACCCAGATGAAAGAGGCAGAAAAAGCAACAACTAAGTTAAGCCTCGAATGTGGAGAATATGGAATAAGCGCAAGCGGAAGCGAAATCCTATTTGACGGATTTTTAAAAGTCTATTCCGAGTCAAACGATGTACAGGGGGAAGAAGATGAGGCTGAGAATGCCAACATGCTTCCACATTTAAACGTCGGAGAAAAAAGAACTGTCGTAGATGCTGCGTGCCTATCCCATAGAACGGAGCCTAAGCAGAGATTCAATGAGGCAACCCTTGTCAGAATGCTTGAAGAAAAAGGTATTGGAAGACCTAGCACATATGCTCAGATCATTACAACCATATTAAGCAAAGGGTATGCTGTGAAACAGAAGAACTCTTTAGTCCCGACTTTCTTAGGTTTTTTCGTTTCCGATTTCCTAGATTCACAGTTCCCTCTCTATGTCGGTTATGACTTCACATCAAGAATGGAGGAAGGCCTTGATAAGATCGCAAGAGGAGAAGAGGATAAAAAGGAGTATCTAGATCAGTTCTGGAAAGGCGGCGGTAAGTACAAAGGTCTTAAAGAAGATGTAAGCGAGGTAAGCAGAGGAGTTAGAATAAGCGAAGCAAAAACTCTTCATTTAGATAAGCTTGCATATAAATTCTCATCCGATGGAAAAGAGTACGACTACCAAATAAAAAACGGAAAGTATGGTCCTTATCTTGAGTTGACCGATAGCGATGGAGCTTCATCTTTCGCATCATTAGATCAGAGCATCTATTTCCCTGGCACATTCACAGATGAAGATGCGAAAAGGATATTTGAGAACAAGAACAAGAAGGCCGAATGCATAAGCGGAACTGATATTGAGATCAGACATTCAAGGACTAATACTTATCTTTACAGGCAGAGCGATAAAAAAAGCGTAAGCCTTCCCAAAAGCATAAAGGCTGAAGAGCTTGGCACTGACGATGCACTGTTTATCATGAGCCTTCCTAAAGTGCTAGGGGAAGATGAAGGGGGATGTGCAGAACTACGTCTTGGCCCATATGGCTATTACGTCGCTTATAATGGGAAGAATAAAGGTGTAAAAGATCCTAAGACAGTAAGCTTTGAAAGTTTTAAGGCTGAGCTTGAAGAGGATGAGAAGAAGAGTGAGAAAAGCGTAATAAAAAGCTTTGAATCTTATGAGGGAAACACTCTTGAATTAGTAGATGGACGTTATGGCCCATATCTGAAGTGGGGAGATAAGAATGTCGCTCTTCAAAAGGAAGATAAAAAAGATCCTTCATCCCTTACTCAGCAGAGGGCGGAAGAGCTTTGCGCCTCAGCTCCTGAGAAGAAAAGCACTTTTAGGAGAAGAAAGAAAAACTGATGGATGTTCGTTTTATCAATGCCTCCGATAGGCTTGATGATTTAAAAGAGGTTTTCAGAGAGTACACAGAGCTTTTGATAAACTCAAATAGCGATTTCAAGGCCTACTTTGAACTTCAGCATTACAGCGAGGAAGAGGAGCACCCTGATGTCAAATACAATTCTGGCAAGCTCTATCTTGTCCTTGTAGATGGTGAAGTTGCTGGAACTGTGGGTTTTAAAAAGCTTGATGAGAGGACTGCCGAATTAAAAAGAATGTACCTCAGGCCGAAGTTCAGAGGTTATGGAATTTCAAATATAATGCTTCACAAGATCCTAAACGATGCAAAAGTGTCGGGTGCAACAGAGATCTTATTAGATACGCTTTCAAATCTTGAGAGCGCAATCAAACTATATAAGAAAAACGGTTTTTACGAGATAGAAAAGTATAATGACAATCCTGTAAAAGAGGGAATGGTGTATCTTAGGAAGACTTTATGAGCTTTAGAAAAATGAGACGCTTTAAACAGGAGCTGGGAAAAGAGGAAGCCATTGCTATTCTTAAAGAGGCCAGTCATGGAACTCTTGCCCTTTTATCGGATGATGGTTATCCGTACTCTCTTCCGCTTAGCTATGTCTTTGATGAGAGTGAATGCGCAATATATTTTCACTCTGCAATAGAAGGACATAAGATAGACTCTATAAGGTATTCTGACAAGGCTTCGTTTTCTGTTGTTACGAAAGATGATGTGATTCCAGAAAAATTTACAACAGCATATAAAAGCGTGATAGCCTTTGGAAAAATTTCCATAATCGAAGATGAGAAAAAGAAACTTGAGGCGCTACATAAGCTCTCAGAGCGTTATTGCTTTAGCGTCAGCAAGGACGCTAAAGCTAAAGAGATAGAAAGCGGATTTGACCATCTTGTTATGATTGAGTTTAAAATAGAGCATTTAAGTGCTAAATGCGGAAGTACGCTCATTTCAAACTAAAGCAGTAATAATTCCTATTCCTCCTGATAGCGCGATAACGGTAATCGGGCTTAAGTGGAATGCCTTTAAAAGGACAAGAGAGATGGCAAGCAGTACAAGGTTAAAAATCGACAGGCTTCCCGTAGCAAATAAAGCGGTGCGGCTTAGTGTGATAGCCGCTGTTGCAATCATGGCAACTACTGCAGGGCGAAGCGATGATAATACGCACTCTAGCGCTTTAAGTCCTTTATAGCGGTAATATAGGTAAGCGAGAAGCGTTACGATGATAGAGGAGGGGATAATCGCACCAAGGGTTGCGCATATTGCCCCAGGGACTCCTGCCACCTGCATGCCGACAAATGTTGCGCTGTTTATGGTAATAGGGCCTGGAGTCATTTCCGATATCGTCATAATATCTGAAAAGCCTTCTGCTGTAAGCCACGAGTGGATATCTACTGCTTGCTTTTCGATCAGAGGAAGAGCCGCATATCCTCCGCCTATTGAAAACAGGCCTATCTGAATAAATGCGAATAATAGTTCAATGTATATCATTTTGACCTCCTGTATTCTGCAATTCCCAAAAGAATTGCAAGGAAAATTAAAATGATGATGTTCAAATTAAAAGCCTCAAGAAGAATAAACGATATTATTAAAACTAATATTGAGGTAAGTTTTTTCTTCTTTATGATGTCTAATATCATGGAAAATACGACATCGATTACGACTGCGGCTACCGCTGCGCTCATTGCCGTCATTGCAGAAGACACGTATTTATTATCTCTGAACGCCGTATAGAACATCGATATAATCGAAATTATGATAAACGGAGGAAGTACTGTTGCAATAGTGCTTATAAGCGCACCTTTTAAGCGTGCGACTTTAAATCCAGTAAGAATGGATGCGTTAACTGCGATCGCTCCAGGACTTGATTGCGCAATTGCCGTAAGATCAAGCATCTCATTCTCATCTATCCACTTTAGCTTGTTTACGAAAGTATCCCTCATTAATGGGATAATTACATATCCTCCTCCGAAAGTGAATGCGCTGATCTTAAAACACGTTATAAAAAGCGTTAGAAGCTTATGCTCTTTTTTCTCCATATCAGGACAGGACGAAAGAGTCCTTATACCCCCTCTTCTCTAGTTCTTGAACAAGTCTTTTATAATCCTTATTTGCGATATAGATAAAGCCGTCTTCAAGAAAAACGACATATTTTCTAATCTCTTCCTCTTTTAAGAGGTCATAGATCTTATCAGAGTCCTTTATTGAGTAGACAGATCCTGATGAGACGCGGGTAAAAATCTTAAAAGATGAAAGAACCGAAGAAAAGAATGAAGTCCAGAGAGGAGGCAGAAAAGGAAAGACCTCTTTAAATTTTTCTATAAGGGCTTTTGCCTCATCCTCTGTCTCTATGTTCTTTGTAAAAGACTTTAGGCTTACTTTATATCTGACGAGTCCAAGCGGATCTGCAATAGAAGAAAAGAAACTTCTCAACTCTACACTCTCTCCTTTGTAGGTTATTAAAAGTAAGTCTTTATCAAGGATGGGAAGTGAGAAATCCCTTTTAATTTCCGGCTTATCATCTCTTAGGCCAAGTATGTATCTTCCGTATTCTGTAAGTGATATGTATTTAAGAGCGTGAAAAGGGCTGTAGGGTAGTTTTTTCCCTTTTGTAATTATCTTGAGCTCAGGTTCTTCTTCAACGATATCTATGACGCCAAAGAATGAGAATACGTATAAGTACGCTAGAAAGTATGGTTTTATTATTATATCTTCTTCGTATTTTTCAATTTCTGCAGTTATGTCTTTTTTATCCAGTGTTCTTAAATCGTCGTTTTTTATGAAGTCGAATCTATTTTCATTTTTTATGCAGAACTTAAATGGCGCAGTTACCTCTTTACAATATGAAAAGAGATCGTCAACAGAATACCAAGAGTTGGAATTGAGCCTTTTTATAATGTTCTTTATCGATATCTTATAGTATGGAGAAGGGTAGGTAAGCTTTGATTCATAGAACCTTTCGCTTCCCTCTTTTGGCGGATTAAGAACTTTTAAAAAGAATTGCAGCGTACTCTCTTCCTTAAGCCATAACCATGATGAAAAGAGAGTCTTAACATCTTTGCTTCCAGATTTCAGGTAGAGTCTGTTTATGAGGCTAGAAAAGTATATGTCTTTAGCAAAGCCTAACTTTTGGGAGGTGAGTTTTCTCTGAAGTACCAGGCCTTTTGGATCTTTTCTGCCATTTAAGTTCAGTATTACGTTTACTGTCTCTTCTATTTCAGATGAAAAGGAAACGGTATCTTTATTTTCAATTTCCTCAGAAGACGGCATTTCCTTTTGTTTGTATATTGATGTTTCAAAAAGAATCTTTTCAAAAGGTGGAAGAGTGTTATCTAACTTTGTCCCTTTTATTATCTTTTTCGTCTTTTCCCTGTTTTCAGATAAAAAGCAGCATATCTCTTTTAGTGCTTCTTTTTGATTGTTGCATCTCTTTTGGGCAATGCTTTCACATAACGCATCGTAAGGGAAAAAGTAATCGTAATCCCTGATGTTTTCTATCTCCATTTTAATAAAAGCGCCGTATTCAGATTCTTCTATCATAATTCACCCGATTAACATCTCTATATCTTCTTTGCTTAAACTCTTTATTAGGGTATTATCCGATTCAAATACCTCTTTAGAGATTTCCCTCTTTTTCTCTTGAAGGGCCAGAATTTTCTCTTCTATCGTATCTTTTGATATTAGGCGGTATACGAATACAGGGTTTTTCTGCCCGATCCTATGGCTTCTAGATATTGCCTGCTCTTCTGCCGCACTGTTCCACCAAGGATCGGATATGAAGACATAATCGGCTTTCGTAAGGTTTAATCCGACACCTCCTGTCTTAAGCGTCATAATCAAAACGTTTATGCTGTCATCAAAAGTGAATCGGTCTATGATCTCTTCTCTGTTCTCACTTGATCCGCTGAGCTTTAAGCAGCCTATTCCAAGTGATGCCATATCTTCTGCTATAAGGCTAAGAGAGTCTAAAAAAAATGTGAATATAAGGCATTTGTGGCCGCTCTTAACTATTTCTGGAATCGTCTCTTTAAGATACTCCCTCTTTGAGTTTATTAACGAGATTTGGCTCTTTATTTCAGGGGATGAGGATAGAATTCTAAGTTCGTTTAAGGCTTGGAGAATCATGAAAGACGATATATTTATCCCATCGCTTTCTATCCTTTCATTTAAAAGCTTTCTTATCTCTTTTTGCCTTTCTCTATAATATGAGAAGTGTTCATCCTTCATCTCAATGATCACAGTCTGTTCGCTTTTCTCTGGCAGATCTTTTAGAACGTCCTCTTTAACTCGTCTTAAGATGAATGGTTTTATCTTCATTTTAAGTTCTTTAAGGGCATCGCTATCTTGATTGTATATGGGTTTGATATACTCTCTGTTAAAAGCAGCAAAGGATTTAAATAGGGAAGGGTTTATTATTTTAAAAAGGGAATAGATTTCACTAAGATTATTCTCTATTACCGTCCCTGATAGCGCTGTCTTATGTTCTGCCTTTATCTCAGAGGCCGCTTTCGCCGTAGCTGTATTAAAGTTCTTGAGGCTTTGTGCTTCATCTAGGATAAGGTAATTAAAATCTATGTCTTTCAATTTAGAGATATCACTTCTGAGCGTTCCGTAGCTTGTAAGGACAATCCCTTTTTTCATATCTATCACTTTTTCAACGCTCTTTTCATCTGCATAGTAGATATAAGTAGGAATATCTATTGCAAACCTTTCAATTTCACGCATCCAGTTGAATATGAGGCTTTTAGGGGAGACTATTAGATTTGGTTTTTCTGTTTTTACTGCCTCGCTATTTAAAAGTGCGATAACCTGGACTGTCTTTCCAAGTCCCATATCATCTGCAAGACATGATCCCATATTGTTATCAGACAGATATTTAAGCCACTTATAGCCGTAATTCTGATAATCTCTGAGTTTTGATGTTTTCAGCTTTCCATCTCTATTATCATCATTTATGCGGTTATAGTCTTTGTAGAATTTTAAAAGTGTTTCCTTTTCTTCCGCTTTTAAAGCGACATCTGGTAATGATTCGATATATGGAAGATCCGCTTTCGTTATGTAAAATTTTCCATTATTTTCAGTAATAAGCCGTTTAATGCGAGATATGAAACTTATATCTATGTATGCTTTGCTTCCATCTGGCAGTACTACGAAATCTCCATTTCTTTTAATGGATGAGAAAAAGTCTTTAAGCCTTATGCTTTGATCGTCTATTTCTATATTCCCATCCGTTTCAAGGTAGGAGATACCGTAATGTACACTGAGAGCTAAGACAGGCTTTGCGTATCTGACTTTATAGTTTCTTATTACCTCGCTTTGAAGTATGACAAAAGATGATAGAAGTTCTTTGAAATGATTTTCTATCAAATTCTTTGCAGTATCGCTTTCAATGATGAATATCCCTTTCTCTTCGTAATATCCTGTTTTATCAATTTTGTTTAAAATCTTTTTAAGGCGTTCTGATGGACTCTCTTTTATTACGATCTCTCTTATTTCTAAAGTTTTATCTTCTTCATCAATCCTTACGGATGTCGTTAATTCGCTTTTAATCAGACCATAATCATCTAGATATAAATCCGTTTTCAAATGAAGATAGTTATACTCATCGATTTCTGAAAAGATTAATGCGCTTTTGACGTTTATTGGACTTTTCAATATTGTCTTATAGCCTTCGACGTTTATCTTAAGCCCTTCGTATTCAGATAAAGCGATCGATAAGAGCGATTCAAGATCCTCTCTTTTTATCTCTTTTTGATTGAGCATAAAAAGCTTTTTTACATCTCTTGTCCTTGTTCTAAAAAGTGAGTTATTAACAAGAACCATATCTTTTATGTAGCATCTAATTTCATCATTTAAGCTTTCAAAACATAGTGATGAGCGATACCCATTGCCTATCTTCTTTAAATTTAGCGTTAACGAATATATTCCGTCTTTCAGCTTTATTTCATTTCCATCCCAGTCTGTAAGAAGGCAAAGAGATGAGGCAAGATTTAGAAAATGTCCATCTGCATTATCTTTTAAATCGTTATAACTTCTTAAAAGCAGTCTTTCTTTTCCACTAAAAGTTTTGTAATCAAGAGATGACTTCTTTTCAGTATTTAATGTTATAAGGCCATCCTTATTAAGTACTGCTTTTATCATGGTTAAAGCTTAGCAGAAAAGGTGCAAAGAAAAAACAAAATTGAATATAATGAAGGCATGAAACTGTTAATAATAAATCCAGGATCGACATCTACTAAAATCAGTGTGTTTGAAGATGAGAAAAATGTTTTTACAGAGAGCGTATTCCATGACGCTCCTGAGCTTTTAAAGTATGAAACGACGAATGACCAGCTTCCATTTAGAACAGAAGTGACGCTGAGCCTGTTAAAAAAACATGGAATAAAGATTGAAGATATAGATTGCTTTGTAGGCCGCGGAGGCTGTGCTTACAGCCAAAGCGAAGGTGTTATGGATATAGATGAACGCCTTTATGAAGATACTAAAGACGATAAGGGAGGAAGCGATCATCCTGCGAAACTCGGGGTTATGATGGCATACGTCCTTGGCACTAAATATAATAAGCCGATGTATACTTTAAATCCCACGAATGTCGATGAGTTTCAGGATATTGCAAGAATAACGGGAATAAAAGAGGTTTATAGAAGAGCACAATCCCATGTTTTAAATCAGAAGGGTATTGCCCGCCTTCATGCAAAAAAGATAGGAAGGCCTTATGAAGAATGTTCTTTCATCGTATGCCATATAGACGGTGGAATTACGATAGCAGCCCATACGGAAGGTCGTATGATAGATGGAACAGAGGGGGCAGGCGGAGACGGGCCGTTCACTCCTACAAGACTTGGAAGCATTCCGCTTCTTGAGTTTGCTCGTTTTGTTGAGAATCACGGAATGAAAGAAGTTGAGGCGATGTGTTCCCGTTCTGGCGGTTTTGTAAGCCATTTTGGAACAAGCGATGCTAATAAAGTACATGCTCTGATGGAGAATGGCGATGAGCATGCGACACTCGTTTGGAATGCCATGATATACCAGATAGCGAAATCTGTCGGATCCATGGCGGCGGTATTAAAAGGAAAAGTCGATGCAATCCTTTTGACCGGAGGTCTTGTGCGTTTTTCAGATATCGTGGACGGTATTAAAGAGCACTGTTCTTTTATTGCTCCGATTTACGTCTATAAAGGTGAGGTCGAACAGGAAGAGCTATGCTATGAGGCACTGAAGGTTTTAAGAGGAGAGAAAAAGGCAAATAAGTATACGGGATCTCCTGTATTTTCCAGATTTTCTTGGGATCACTGATCTTCTTTTTTAAAGATAAACAGCTTTCCTGTTAAGAAATTGCAGATTCCTACAGCTAGATTTGAAACGAACTTCCATATTGTATGGTTAAGATCGAGCAGGTCTACTGCTATGAACATTATAATTACATCCAATATGCCGCTTAATATGCGGCATAGATAGAAATACGAGAGTTCTGAGAGAAAGCTTCTCTTTGCTTTCTTTCCTTTTTCTCTGAAAACGATGTATTTGTTTGTAAAGAATGCGAACGTAACGGCAAGAAACCATGAAAGCGCTACAGATATTACATTTATGATGTGTAAATTGGCATATAGGATTTCATAACTTATCATATTTATAAGAGTTGCCATGAAACCGAATACCATATAGATAAGAAACGATCGCATAAGAAATTTATAGCAAAAAAAGCCTGTTTTAGAAATATTTAATATTTATGTCTTTTCTTTCTATATAGATGTATTAAATCTAGAAAAGGGGGAGATTATGTGGCTTGTATTTGCATTTCTTTCTGCTGTCTTTGCATCGCTTACGGCAATTCTTGCAAAGTGTGGAATAAAAAAAGCCGACTCAACTGTCGCAACTGCCATTAGAACGATAGTGGTTCTTTTGTTTTCAGCTCTGATGATAGTCGTTACGGGATCGAAACTTCCTGTTAACGGAATAGACGGCCGTACTTGGATATTCTTAATCCTTTCAGGACTTGCTACAGGCGCATCATGGCTATGTTACTTTAAAGCACTCTTTACAGGACCTGCATCAAAGGTTGCCGTGCTTGATAAGTCTAGTACGGTAATAACCATGATTCTCTCTTTTATAATCTTTAAAGAACCTTTTACATCATTAAGCTTTATGGCAGTTATCTTAGTATCACTTGGAACTTATCTGATGGTACAGAAAGCCGGGGATGGAGAGATTGCCACATCTAGCAGATCATGGCTTATATATGCCATCTTAAGTGCTTTATTTGCAAGTCTTACTACAATCCTTGGTAAGATCGGGGTAGAAAATATTGATTCGAATATCGGATCTACAATCAGGACGTTTGTCGTACTAATTATGGCATGGCTTTTAGTCTTCGTTGAGAAGAAAGGCGATAAGATCAAAGAGATAAGTAAAAAGGAGCTTGTATTCATACTCCTATCTGGCGTTGCAACAGGTGCATCGTGGCTTTGCTATTACAGAGCGCTTCAAACAGGACTTTCTAGCGTCGTAGTCTCCATAGACCGCCTTAGCATACTCTTTACGATTTTGTTCTCTTATATCGTTTTTAAGGAAAAACAGACGAAAAAGTCTATGCTTGGCCTTTCCCTTCTTGTTGCAGGAACAATCCTTCTACTTATCCCTGTAATTACTTAAACTTGACAACTTTGATCCATTACGACTTAAAATCTGATTATGGAATTAAGGGGCTTAAGATACTTTTTGGCCGTAGCAAGGGAAGAGAACATTACCAAAGCCGCAGAAACATTGTATTTGACGCAGCCAACTCTTAGCCGTCAGCTTAAAGAACTTGAAGAGGAGCTTGGCGTTACTCTCTTTGAAAGAGGGCAGAGAAAAATAAGGCTTACAAGCGAAGGACTTTTATTTAAACGAAGAGCTGAGGAGATACTTGAACTTGTTAAAAAGAGCGAGTCAGAGCTTCAGCGTTCTGATAGCTTAGAAGGGACTATAAGTATCGGAATGGGGGACTTAAGCGCTGAAGGCATCTTATATAGTGCGATAAGTAAATTCCAAGAGAAATATGATAAGGTCATTTTTGACTTCTATATAGCAACAGCGGATGATATCAAGGACAAGATAGATCAGGGCCTTTTAGATTTGGGTATTATGCTTGAACCTGTAAATAAGGATAAATATGAGTTCATAAGACTTGGCTTTGTAGAGCATTTCGTTGTCGCTGTTAAAAATGGAGATCCACTCTCTTTCAAAAGCGAGATAAGAAGGGAAGATCTTATAGGGGAGAAGTTAATACTCCCTCGAAGGACTGTGGTACAGAATGAAATTGCATCGTATTTTGGAGACTCTTATAAAAAGCTCAATGTAAAGATGCTTAGCAATCTTCCCTCTGCCTGTCCTGAGGCAATTGAAAAAGCAGATATGAAAGCTTTAATTATTGAAGGATCTGCAAAGTATTGGGATAGAGAGAAGATTAAGCTCATTCCGCTTTCTCCTCCTCTTACTACATCTTCAATCGTCTCATGGAAAAAGGATGTCGCTTTAAGCAAGGCGAGCACACGCTTTATTTCGTTCCTAAAAGATGAGATAGAAGGAAATGATCTCCAAAAATAATGAAGAGTCCATGCAATTCAATTGAGATAAAAAAACTTTTGTTATATCCTTAAGCCATGTTTAAAAAGGCCTTGGTAGTAGTATTCCTAACTCTTGTTTTAATATCTTTCGCTTTTGCTTCTGCTGATGAAAAATCATTTACCGATGATGATTATCTGCTTTTAAGCGACGTTCCAATTACATATGGTGAATTGGGCTTTAGAGAGAGGATATTAGAGCGTACTAAAGGAGAAAGAGATCCTATTGGGCTTGTCCTTACTGGAGGAAGCGCCAGGGCTTTAGCCCATTTGGGAGTACTTGAATATTTAGAAGAGAACTCAATCGTGCCGGATTTCATCATAAGCAATTCAATGGGATCTATTATCGGGCTTTTATATGCTGCAGGTCTTGAGTGTCAGCAGATTTCAGAACTCATGATGATGTCAGATCTTTCAAATTATTTTTCTTTGACGCTCCCGACACGCGGGGGTATGTTAGATCTCACTGGTTTTAAGAGTCTTATCAGCTCTGTTGTTGGCGAGGAGCTAAGGCTTGAAGATCTTCCGATTCCTGTAATGGTTATCTGCGATGATCTTGTTACAAAGCGCGAGATAAGAGTTTGCGAAGGCTCTTTCATAGACGTTCTTATTGCATCTTTTGCCCTTCCCGTATATTTTTCTCCGTCTGTTTATAATGGACATCTGCTTTTAGACGGAGGTGTAAAGACTCTCGTACCGCTTGATGCTGCATATGAATATACTGATACTCTTATCGTTTCCACAACATTCTACGATCTTGATTCAATAAATCTTTTAAATCCGATCACGATACTCAACAGTGCTTTTGACGTTGGAAAGAGGCAGAGGGCAGCAAGCGACATGAAAAAGAGATCCGATTTCATTTGGATACGCTGTGCGGTAGAGCAGTTTTCTTTCATGGATTTCTCATCGGCTTCTGAGATGATGAGGATAGGGTATGAGTCTGCAAAAGAACAGTCTGATGCGCTTTCATTGCTTTATAAAAGTGGAAACGATGAATTTAGAGAGATAAGAAGCCAGATTCAGGCGAACATAGAGAATACGAGAAGCAATCTCTTTTATTTTGACAGAGTTGAGGCTATTAGCCCTACAAACCTGTTAACCCTGGGAGGGGAGAACAGGCAAGGGGATTCTACATACTTAAACGAGATGGAGCTTATAGGTGTTCAATACAGATTCCTATATGATCTTGTCGAGCTAGATGTGTCGGCAGGATGGGCATTTAATACCCATGACAGCACATTCTCTTATAACGGCCCTGCCATTAATGTCGGACTTGAGCTTTACCCTCTTGATAACCTCAAGATCGCAATCGACAGCTCTGTAATATGGTATGACTGGGTATGGACTCCTTTTGTTAACGCCAGTCAGAGCCTTGATTATGTCGCATATACAGATCAAAGCGATCTGAGAGTCACTCCGTTTGAACGTATCGAGTACAATAGGGCAAGTGATGGCGACTATCAGGTGCTTTTCTCTCTTGGTTCGGATCTAAGTTATTCCGTATCTTTCTATCAGACTAAAGCAGAACTTTCCTATATGCTGATAAAAGACGGCTCAAGGAATGTTGCAAACTACTTGAATCTTTCCGTTAAGAACCGTTTCAATCTTCCTTTGTCGCTTTTCATAGATATTGGACTGACTGACAGGGTAAGGATCGATGGCCAGAGTGGAAGCTACCTTTATTTCAGAGATGGTTTTGAAAACAGTACGATAAATCCATTCTTTGGTGAGTTCTATAGAAATGCATACAACATCTTTGTCATAAATACTGCATTCGGTTATAAGTTCAATGCATATACGATCGGCGAGTTCTTAATATTTAAAGACAGCAGGATCTCAGCATTCTTCGATATGCTTTTAGCAGATGCGGAGTTTTATTATACGACAGGGGTTGAAATTGAGAGCAATCTAAGCCTTATAGGGCTTATAGATCTTCCCCTCCGTATCCGCCTTGGCTATTCAAGCGCCAATGACGGCTTTATAGGATCTCTACTATTTTGCCCTTCGTTTTAAAGGTTGTGCTTTTTAAGCCACTCATCATCCTCTTCTGTTAAGGCTGTGTTGACTTCGTCTTCATCGAGCTTTCTTTTTGCAATCTCTTTTTCTAGGCTTTCATCATTAAAGTTAGGAAGACTTGGAAAGCCTGGAAGAACTGGAGCAGACGTCTCTTCTGTTTTTTCTTCCTCTTTAATTCTTGGCAGATGATGCTTTATTGAGAGCGTCTTGTCTGAATTTATCGCAAGCGTCCATTTCATTCTGCTTTTTGGATCTTCGAGGCCTCTTATCATAGTCTCAATATCCTCTTTCTGAAGAAGAGATGTGTTTGTAAACGATGAATAAAGAGAGTCTTCAAGCATTTTTATTGCATCACCGACATGGCCGTATTTTAAATAGACCATTGCAAAATGGATATATGGATCGGGGTATGTAGGTGTCATCTGAGAAAAAAGCTTGTTCAGCGTATAGCCTGCTTTCGCATATTCACCTTGAAGTATGAAATACGTTGCTTGAATGTCTATTAACGCAAGGCTCGTCGCATCTTTGCCGAATGCTTCGTTAAGAGTTCTTCTGTAGTTCCTCTTGTCGTTGTTTGCAAGATAGTATAGGCAGAGATTTGCATACAGGTTCGCATTTTTGCTTCTCTCTTGCTTTGCCTCTTCTGCAAGCTTTATTGCTTTATCAATATCGCCTTTCATGTAGTAATACATCGAAAGGGAAGACTTTGCGCTGCTTCTGATGTTCTTAGATCCGCTATTAGTCTTTTCTTCAAGATTTTCTCTTGCTTTCTCCATATCCCCATGCTGAAGAACGAGTGTTGCTGCAATTACCGTATAGTTTTCAGAACATCCTAGATCGAGGGCTTTCTCCATCAGAGAGATGGCATGGGCAAGCTCATTAGGATTTCTTCTTGCGATGATCTTGCTTGCTTTCGCATATACTGCGTTTCCTCTGCTTAGAAAAGCAATAGCAAGAAGTCCTACTACCAGAAAAAGCAGTTTTGCCTGATTTGAATAATCTGTAAAGAACGTAAAGCCTGCCATCATTACTGCAAGCACAAGGCATAGAGCCATCTTGTATTTTCTCATGTAATCACCTACAAAAAATAAACGATATATTCTATGATAATCTATATGGAAAAAGGTGAAAAGATTCTGCTTCACGTATGTTGCGGCCCATGTTCAACAAGTTCTATTGAACGTCTGCTCTCTTTAGACTATAGGCCGGTATTATATTTTTCAAACAGCAATATAGACACGCACGAAGAGTTTGAGAAAAGATACTCGGAACTTTTGAAGGTTGCAAAGCTGAATAATCTTAGTGTAATCAAAGATGATTACGACCATGCATCGTGGAGGGAGGCTGTCAGGGGATATGAAAATGAAAGGGAAGGGGGAGTGCGTTGTTCTCACTGCTTTGACTTTAACCTTAACAGGGCTTATTTGAAGGCTAAAGAGCTTGGAATAAAATATTTTACTACGACGCTGACTGTCTCAAGATTCAAAAATTCTGCTAAAATTTTTTCTATAGGTAAGAAATACGAAGGTTTTGAGGAGATAGACTTTAAGAAAAAAGATGGATTTAACAGATCCATAGTGCTCTCTAAAGAGATGAATCTCTATAGGCAGAACTACTGTGGATGCGAATTCTCAAAGAGGAGTCATGGTTAGAAAGTTATTTAAGATAGTCACATCGCGCCTGGTATGGTCTATTTTTCTTATTGCCTTGGAACTTTTTCTAATGGGATATTTGGTATTCTGGGCATCTTATGTGAAGGGGTACTATCTATATTTTTATCTGCTATCAGCAGCTGTTACTATCTTCGTTTTAACTAGAAATGAAAATCCGTCGTATAAGGTCGTATGGATCGCTCTTGCCTCTGTTTTTCCCACCTTTGGCGGAATATTATATCTGATATTTGGAAACAAGAAGATCGGACATAGGGCAGAGCGTCGTCTTCAGGATTATATTAACAGCCATTTAACGCTCTCAAGGGATGTCAAAGAGATGGAGAACGCAAGAAGGCTGATGACGAACGATGAAGACGTCAGGATGGCTAACTACATATACAATATGACGGGCCTTCCAGCGTATGATAACACTGAAGTCTATTACTACCCGACAGGAGAGGACTTCTTTGCTGATGTTTTTGGCGAGCTAGAAAAGGCTGAGAAGTACATTTTCATAGAGTATTTCATAATCGGAAAAGGCGAGATCTGGGATAAGACGCTTGATATATTAAAAAGAAAAACAAAAGAGGGCGTGGACGTAAGGGTTATTTACGACGATATGGGATCTATTAACGCCATACCTTTTCAATATGACAAGACCCTTAGGCAGATGGGTATAAAAGCCTATGCTTTTAATCCTGTGAAGATTCATGTTAATCCGAGAATTAACTTCAGAGATCATAGGAAGATATTATCCATAGACGGAAACGTGTGCTATACGGGAGGCCTTAATTTATCTGACGAGTATGCGAATAGAACTATAAGATTCGGATACTGGAAAGACAATGCAATAAAGCTCAAAGGTGATGCTTGCTTCTCTTTGACAAGGCTCTTTTTAGAGACATGGCTTTCTCTTACGAGAGAAAAGGAGATAGATCTTGAGTGCTACCTTCCAAGCTACAAAGCCGAAAACGACGGCCTTGTGCAGGTGTTCGGCGCAAGCCCTTTCTTTCCTGTGCAGATGGGGGAGAACGCATATTTAAATATTATCAACAGCGCAAAGAAATACATCTGGATAGCAACTCCTTATTTGATACCTGACGACAAGCTCCTCTCAGCCCTTTCAATGGCGGCAGAGAGCGGAATCGATGTCAGGATCGTGACTCCGAACTATCCTGATAAGGTTCAGGTCCATGAAGTTACAAGAAGCAATTACGAGAGTCTTATAATGTCAGGAGTAAAGATTTATGAGTTTACACCGGGATTCGTCCACTCTAAGATGTTTCTCTCCGATGATTCTCGTGCGATTGTTGGAACTACGAATCTTGATTATAGATCGTTCTTTTTGCATTTTGAACTTTCTGTCGCATTCTACGGTTCGTCCGTCCTATCTCCGATCAAGGAGGACTTTGATAAGATCTTCTCTCTGTCGAAGGAGATAAGGGCGGGAGATGCAGATAAGATAAGCATAATAAGGAAAGCGTTCAGGTATTTTTATAAGCTATTTTCACCTGCGCTCTGATTTGTGTTAATATATTGATACTATGAAAAAGAATGATGTAATGAAAACAGAAGAGGGCAAAAAAGCCCTAGATGATATTCTCTCAGTTGCTGTCGATATCGATAACAAGGAAGATATGAGACGTCTTTTCGACGATCTCTTTACAGAAGCGGAGATTTCGGACTTCGTTCTCAGATGGCTTTTAATGGATGATTTAAAGCGTGGCAAGAGCCAGAGGGAGATTGCAAAAAATAGGAATATCAGTTTATGTAAGATAACACGCGGTTCTCAGATGTTAAAAAAGAAGGACGGCTTCATGCGCACCCTTCTTTCTGAACGATATGACGATCATCTGCATCTTTGATAGGTTGCCATAGCGCTTTCTATCGTCTTATCCATATCGTAGTACTTGTATTCGGCAAGGCGTCCGCCGATTATTAGCTTGCTCTCTGCATCAGCATCAGCTCTGTATTTTTTATAGAGGGTGCTGTTCTTCTCATCGTTTATAGGGTAGTATGGCTCCCCAGTCTCTTCAAAAGAGACGGGATACTCCCTGCTTATCCAGGAGACAGGGCTGTCCTCTCTTAAAAAGTGCTTGTGCTCAATTATCCTTGTATAAGGCACTTCATGGCTCGTATAGTTTACGACTGCATTGCCCTGGTAGTTCTCGCATTCGACTTTTTCATGTTCGAATATTTCTGATCTGTATTCAAGCTTTCCGTATTTGTATCCATAGAACTCGTCAAGGCAGCCCGTGTAAAGGATTCTTTCTGCCAGGGCACTCCATTTTTCACGGTCTTTCAGATAATCTGTATTTAGAATGACATCTGCTTTTTCAAGCATCTTATCTATTATCGAATTGTATCCATGCTCTGGAATTCCTTGGTAGCGGTCGCTGAAATAGTTGTTATCGTATGTAAAGCGCACGGGAAGGCGTTTTATAATAGAAGGGGGAAGTTCCTTGCAGCTCTTTCCCCATTGCTTTTCCGTATATTCCTTTACAAGCTTTTCGTATATGGTTCTTCCGACAAGGCTGATGGCCTGCTCTTCAAGGTTCTCAGGTTCTCTGCTAATCTCTTTTTTTTCGTCCTCGATTACCTTTTTTGCCTCAGCAGGGGTGACTACGGAGAACATTTTTGAGAACGTGTTCATATTAAAAGGCATGTTATAAACTTGGCCATGATAGTACGCTATAGGGCTGTTTATATAATTGTTGAAACTTGTGAATTTGTTTACAAAATCCCATACGTCCTTGTTTGACGTATGGAATATGTGCGCGCCGTATTTATGAATGGATATCCCGTCCCTTTTCTCCTGATAGACGTTTCCTCCCTGATGATCCCTCTTTTCAAGTACGAGTACTCTCTTTCCTTCCTCTGTTGCAAGGTATGTGAATGTCGCTCCGAATAGCCCCGATCCGACAACAAGATAATCGTAGGTCTTACTCATTATTTCTTCTTCCTTTTTCCTTTTGTTTTTTCTTTTCTCTTCTTATTTACGCTTGGCTTTGGAGAGCCGTCTAGGCGAAGATCTCTTCCGTAAGGCTGATCGTCGTAATCCCTTTCTCTTCTCCTTCTGCTTCTTGATGTGAGCGCATTATCTTTTTTCTTCATGCTCCTTTCAATTTTAGCATCCTCCCTCTCTTCATCCGTATGTGCTCTTGAGATGATGGATCTGCCAACGCTTGAATAATAGTTTATTATTTTATCTGCCAAAGAGGAAGGGACGTTTAAAAATGAGAAGTTCTCCATTATTTCAATTCCCTGCAAATCCTCGTCCTTAACACCTTTTACTTCGCTGCAGATGGCTTCTGCAAGCTTCTTCTTATTAAGGCCGTCCCTCTTTCCTCTTGCGACAAAGAGTCTTACAAGGCCGTCTTTCCTCTCTTTTTCTCTGATCTTTTCTCTTCTTGACTTTGCCTTGTCCGAAGATGCGCTCGTAATCTTCTTGTACTGGCTTACTTCAAGCTCGTCCTTATAGATTGAGTTAAGAAGGGCTGCAAACGCCTTGAGAGGATCTTTTGCCTCTTTTAGGACAGCATAAGCTATTGCAAGATAATCCTCTTTAGGTTCTCTTTTTACCTTCTCTTTCAAATCTGAAAGGATCCTACGCCTTTTTGCGTCAATTACTTCTTCTGGCGTTGGAACTTCTTCTTTTACTATCTCGCTGCTTGTAGCTTTCTTAATGAAGTTGAATCGTCTCTCTTCGCGAGGAGTGATTAGCGTGATTGCCGTTCCCTCGTGTCCTGCTCTTCCTGTGCGTCCGACTCTGTGGATATAGATTTCAGGATCTTCGGGGATAGAGTAGTTGATTACGTGCGTAAGCTCCTGTATGTCGAGGCCGCGTGATGCAACGTCTGTCGCAACTAATATCGAGAGTCTTTTTTCTCTCATCCTTTTTAGTATTACTTCCCTCTCTCTCTGAGAAAGATCCCCGTGCAGAGCCTGTGCGTCATAGCCGCGGCTTATCAGTTTGTTTGCAATCTCTTCGCACTGAAGTTTTGTACGGCAGAATATTACGCCATAAAATCCAACTTCTCTGTCGATAATACGTGATAGCGCTTCGAGCTTGTCTGATTCCCTTACCTGGAAATAGATCTGATGCGTATTCTTGCTTGACGTGTCTTTTATCTCAGTTCTTATGAGCTGATAATCATGCATGAATCTCTCAGCTATGGACAATACGGGTTTTGGCATTGTCGCGGAGAACATAAGCATTCTTTTGTTCTCTGGTGTTTCAGAAAGGATTGCTTCAATGTCCTCGATAAAGCCCATGTCGAGCATCTCGTCAGCTTCGTCAAGAACAGCGAATTTCAGCTTCTCAAGTTTGAGAGTCCCTCTTTTTATATGGTCTAGAACCCTTCCAGGAGTTCCTACTACTACGTCAACGCCTTTTTTAAGCGCTTTAAGCTGGGTCTCCATGCTTGCCCCGCCATATACTGTAAGAACTTCTATTTTCTTTTCGCCTTTTAAGCTTTTTATCTCATCTGCAACTTGGAGTGCCAGCTCTCTTGTAGGGCATAGTATCAAGGCTTCTGGAAACCTCGATCCCCCGTCAATGCTTTCTATTATTGGAAGTGCGAAGGCCGCTGTCTTTCCCGTTCCAGTCTGCGCCTGTCCTATTACTTCCGTATTCTCTTGTAATAATAGTGGTATACATAGCCTCTGAATCTCTGTAGGCTCAACAAATCCCTTCGCCCTTAGGGCCTCAATGGTCTTATCGCTTAGACCTAATTCCTTAAATGCTTCTAAATTACTCATAACCCGTGAAGTCTATATTATTAAAGAAATTAATGCAATAAGAAAACATAATTATTATGAAATTGGACTTTAATGGGAAAAGAAGGGAAGCGAGGAAATCCCAAAAAAATACCTCAAAAAAGCGTGAGGAATTTTAAATATAAATTAAATTGACTAAAAGTATGATTATAATATAAAATATTGACAAATAATCAAACACATTAATTATTTTGGAGGAATTTTCATGAGAAAAAAACTAATCATGGCATTGTCTTTGGCACTTTTAGTTTTCGCATTCACTTCCTGCTCCTCCCTTTTTGGCGGTGGGGATTACAAGGCTGATGTGGTAAACACTCTTTCTGTAGAGCACGACGACTTTACTCTTGAGACTGAGTATTCAATGACTGAAAGCGGACTGTACTACTCGATGCTGCCTATAAAGCTCTCTTACACGACAGGGGATGAGGATATCGGGGACAGCCCTGACTGGCATTTTGATGCGACTGTGTATGATTCCATGGGATTTGGAACGGTATACTTCCTCAATTCGGTTGCAATCATGAACAGCCGTGGCGACAGGTTCACAGCAGAGAATCTTAACGGATTAATGGCCCAGCCTAGCGACACGGAGACATCTGGCGGAATGATATTGGACGATGATGAGATTCCAGCTCTCTATCAGGTATTCAGCGATGCTGAGAATCTTGACTACATCAGAATCCGTTATAACGATGAGTACGTATATGATATGACGCTTCCTCAGGCATATGCTGTAACATACTTCATCGATTACATTAGAAACACTGTTCAACCGACAGAAGTTTAATAGAAAAATAATCAAAACCTTGTGGCTATCGAGGATTCGGTAGCCTTTTTTGTTGAATAAAAAAGCGCACCCTGAAAAGAGTGCGCATTAGATCGTCAGATCTTCTTACTGAGGCTGCTTTCCAATGTAAGCAAGGATACCTCCGTCTACGTATAGAACGTGTCCGTTTACGAAGTTGGATGCATCTGATGCTAAGAATACTGCAGGTCCCTGAAGATCCTCTGGCTTTCCCCAGCGGTTTGCAGGAGTCTTTGCGAGAATGAATTCGTTGAAAGGATGTCCTGGAACTCTTAGAGGAGCTGTTTGAGGTGTTTCGATATATCCAGGTCCAATGCCATTGCACTGGATGTTGTACTGGCCGTATTCGCTTGCGATGTTCCTTGTAAGCATCTTCAATCCGCCCTTAGCAGCTGCATAAGCGCTTACAGTCTCTCTTCCAAGCTCGCTCATCATAGAACAGATGTTGATGATCTTTCCATGGCCATTCTTGATCATTGATGGAATGACTGCCTTTGATACGATGAATGGAGCGTTTAGGTCTACGTCGATAACCTGTCTGAACTCAGATGCCTTCATCTCAAGCATTGGGATTCTCTTGATGATACCTGCGTTGTTTACAAGAATGTCGATCTTGCCGAACTTCTCAAGAATTTCTGCTGTTGTCTTTTCTACAGCTTCTTCGTTTGTAACGTCGCAAACATAACCTGCTGCTTCAATTCCTGCTTCTTTGTAAGCCTGAAGTCCCTTGTCTACGAGTTCCTGCTTGATATCGTTGAAAACGATCTTTGCACCAGCTGTTGCATAAGCAGATGCGATTGCAAAACCGATTCCGTAGCTAGCGCCTGTAACCCATGCTACCTTTCCCTCTAGGGAGAAATCTTTCATTTCCATTTTCTTTTCCTCCTAATATTATTTATCTAAGATCTTGTGTGTTGATCCAATCCTGATCGTCGTATGCTCTGTTTTCGCCGCACATAGCCCAGATGAATGTGTAGTTGGATGTGCCGCATCCAGCATGAATTGACCAGCTTGGGTTGATAACAGCCTCATCGTTGTGCATGATGATGTGCTTTGTCTCTGTAGGCTCGCCCATGAAGTGGAATACTACGTTGTCATCCTTCATGTCGAAATAGAAGTAGACTTCCATTCTTCTTTCGTGTGTGTGAACAGGCATCGTGTTCCATACAGATCCCTCTTCAAGATGTGTTAGTCCCATTGAGAGCTGGCATGTCTCAAGAACATCTGGATGGATGTACTGGTTGATTGTCCTCTCGTTGCTTGTTGCCTGAGATCCGAGGTGCTTGTGAATTGCCTTCTCGAATGGAATATGTGCAATCGGGCATGGCTTGTGTGCTGGAACTGTAATGATATAGAACTTTGCAGGAGCTGCAGCATCTGCGCTCTTGAAAGTTACTTCCTTTGTTCCCATTGGGATGTAAATGCAGTCGAAATGATTCATCTCGTACTCTTTTCCGTCTACTTTTACAGTTCCTTTTTCTGCGATGTTGATAACGCCCATCTCTCTTCTTTCGAGTAGGTAGTGAGCTCCGAAGTTCTTCCATGTGTCGATGCCCTTATCTGCACTGACTTCTTCTTTTACCGGCATGCATCCCATTACTACGATTCTGTCTACGTGTGAGTAAACACATGAGATGTCATCTGCTTTAAAGATGTTCTGGATGAGGAACTCGTCCCTGAGCTCATCTGTCGTCATTCTCTTAAATGGCTCTTTTCCTGTTGAATAGCGAATGTCCATAACTATATTTCTCCTTCTTTATAGTTTCTAAAATATTTCTCATATCTGCCGCCGCTTCGCTCCTTTATTCGGATAAGTCCTCCATTCAAATGGGCTGATAGCAGGGTAGATATTCCGTCTTTTCTCTTCTCCCTTACCATGTTAAGAATCTCTTTGTGTTCTTCAACGATGGTAAGAAAGTCTCTGACTTCCACGATATCTAGCATCCTCAGTCTCGTATAGTGAACGGATTCCTGCATAAGACGCCAGATCTCAAGCGCATCCATAACGCGGAAAAACGTGCTATGGAAAGCGGTATCGAGCTTGTAGAAGTCTTCTGCGACAAAACTTCCCTTTAGTAGTATATCTTGTTTTCTGATAATATGATCTAAATCTTCAATTAGAAATTCATCGGCCTTGTCTATGAAGTCTGATAATATCCTGCTCTCCATTACGATTCGCATGAATATCATCTGCTTTGCACATGAATAGTCTATTAGACTAACCCTCGTATACTGATATGGTGCAATCTCTACAAGATCTATATCTGATAAACGTTGTATGGCAGTACGCACAGGAGTTCTGGAGGCATCGAATCTTTTACAGAGATCTGCTTCTGATATCTCATCGCTAGGCTTAAGTTCCAGAGATAGGATTTCGTCTTTCAGCGTATCGAAAATGTATTGTGCTGTGTCTACCTTTCCTGCCATAGATATAGAATAAACTGAAAAGTAAGAGTTGTAAAGAAAAATTTTATACAAATTTGAAGTTTGTATACAAAATTATTGGTTTATATACAAACTTCTTTGGTTTTCTAAATGATTATTATTTCCTATAAAACAAATTAGGAAAACTATATTATTTTAAGTCGATCTTATCAGCGATTTTTTCCATCGCCTTTATTGTAGTCTCTATAAGTTCGTTCATGTCTAAACCGCACATCTCAGAGCCTTTTTCTATAACCTCTCTGTTAACTCCTGCGGCAAATCTCTTGTCCTTCCATTTCTTCTTCACGCTCTTTACTTCCATCCCTTCTATCTTTGTCGGCCTCATAAGGGCTGTAGCGTTTACAAGTCCTGTTAGCTCATCTACAGTATATAGAATCTTCTCCATCTGTCTCTCTGGCTTTACATCTGTTACAAGGCCGTAGCCGTGGGAGCAGATTGCGTGAATCATGTCATCTGGGGTATCTATCTCTTTTAAAAGTTCCGGAGCTTTTTTACAATGCTCTTCAGGGAACATCTGCCAGTCTATGTCGTGAAGAAAGCCGACTATGCCCCAATATTCTTCGTCCTCGCCGTATTTTTTTGCGAACTCCCTCATCACAGCCTCAACAGAGAGTGCATGATGGTATAGGCTGACGCTGTCGTTGTACTTTTTAAAAAGCGTTTCAGCTTGATCTCTTGTTATCATAAAGTCCTCCTAAGATGGAAATAAATTACCACCGAATTTTAGACTCTTCAAGAAATGCGAACTTGTTTTTTATCTCAATTTCTTTTTCTTCTATTTTCACATACCCGTTGAACAGGCCGAATATCTGGTTTTTTCTGTAACTTATAAGTCTGCTTCTTCCGTCACTGTTGTTCTGAAGAAGGGGAGAGAAGGTTAGCGAGAGCCTTCCTGCTTGGTCTTTTATGATCCATTCCTCTTTCTCTTTTATCTGTGGAACAGTAAAATTTACGTTTTCCAATTTAAAGGCTTTGCCGCCGTGTACTATGGCATTCGCATTCTCATCGTCTTTTGAAAGGCATAACATATAATCTTCATCGACAATGGCGCCCCATAGTCTTACAGACTCCCTGAAGAAAAGGCCTCTTAATCTGTTGATCAATGCACAGCCTTTTAAAGGTTTTATCTCAAGATCTCTTCTTATCGTTCCTTCGCATTTTAGAGGGCCTCTTTTTTCATTGAAGAATACTTTTTTACCTTCTTCGTCCGACTTATATGTGTTAATGCTTTCTTCTGCTTCGTCATAGATCACAATATCAAGAAGTATTCCTTTCTTCCCGTCTTGTAAGGGCAGAGCAGGTGCGTTTGCGATTATCTGTGCTTTTATCCCTTTCTTTACGACGCTTACCGTTAAATCTTCATTTGCGAATGTAGCATAATATTCCTGCTCTGAGTTTTCAGCTAATAGGGTTCTATTTTTCGCAATTACTTTAAAAGCTTTAGCGATGGAGCTTTTATTGTTTATTCTGTCTACATAGGATAAAGAGACGAGAGTAGAAAGCCCTAAGCGCGAAAAAGTGATGTTTATTACAAAAGTGTCATCATCGCTGACTATCTCGTAGTAATCCCATTCTTTTATCTTTAATTCGTTCTTTTTCCCTTTAGGCCTGCTGTAATCAAAGAATGGTTTGTTCTGATAATATGATTTTTCTTTAATCTCTTTTTCCATGGCCTCATTATAAAAAAAGAGGGGAGGCATTTAAACCTCCCCGGTGGATGTATTTCTTAAGTTGAGTATATCAAAGGTTAATTTGAAGCCGTTGGCGTCTGTAGCATCCTTGAGAAGAATGTGGATGCGAAGTTGTCTTCAAATGTAGGATCATTGAAAATCGCTGTCTGAAGATCGACTGTTGCCATCTGAGGCTTTAAATAGCCGTACATAGTCTCAACATAAGTGGAACTGGAATTATTTACTGTATCTTCTCCGATTCTTGTAATCAGCCTGTTGCCGTTTGCAAGATTCTCGGCTGCAAGTACGTCTCCCTCTGTGCCCTGGTAGAGATCATTGATGTAGTTTGCATTGAAGTATGTTGCAGTAAATAAGTTTTGTGCAGGATCTGTCATCTGGAATGTTGAAAATAGCGGGAATGAATTCGGGTTTGCAGTAGTAGATGCTACTGTTGTTACGCTAAGTCCCATATCCTCTGCTACAGTGAAGAAATCTTCGCCATTAGAAATTCTAGCTTCAAACTCCGCAGTCTTCTCGTCTAAGAATGTGCTCATCATCTCAGGCTCTGCTGTTGCGATATATGATCTTGCGGCATTAAGTTCTTCCTCTGTTGCGTTCTCATCAAGAACTGGAGCGCTTGTTACTTCGTAAATCGTGTAACCATCGACTGTCTGAACAGGACCAATAATGTCGCCTACTGCGGCATTCTTAAAGCTTTCGATATCTTCTGGCGTGACTAAATTACCCTGAAGAGCGAAAACATACTGGCCTCCGATCTCTCCGTCTGTTGTAGATGTTGTTGTTTCTGCCTGCTCTAAGAGTGTGCTGCTTCCGTCGTTAATTGCAGAAAGGGCTGTATTTGCCTCTTCCTCTGTTGCATAAGAGGCTGAGTTAAGTCCAACTTTTAAGAAGTTGTCCTGATGTTCTAATGCATAAGAGATTACGCTCTCCCTTGGATAAATAGCGCTTGATACTGTTACGTAGTCGAATGTTCTTCCTCTTGATCCGAGATCCTGAATCAAAGCTACCTCGTCATTAGATGAGTGGGCGCTCATGATGTCTCTTGTTACCATGCCGGAAGCTACAGATTCTTCAGCAAAAGCACGGAAAGTATCTCTCTGATACCTGTCTGCATTGTTGTATAGCTCTGCGTCAAAAACACCATCAGCATTGTTATAGAAGCCTGAGTTTACAATTGCTCTGTCTACATAATTGTCTGTAACTGCGATTCCAACTTCATCTGCCATATCGTTAAGAGCGATAGTAGCGGCAGTAGATAAGAATGCCTGATTGAATACCTGATACATTCCCTGTAAGGAGTTCGCATTACTTCCAAGCTGTGCCTGAGCAAAAGAAGCCTGGGTCTGGAAGTACTGGTTTGTGTAAGAGATGTCCTTACCCCTGATAGAACCGAATACGATATCGTTATTTCCTGCTAAGAATGTAGTAGGGAGAATGAAAGTGATTGAAATTAGGATGAGAACTACTACTCCGATAATCCATCCAATAGATTTTCTGTTCTTGTTTTTTTTAGGTTTATCGAAACTTAAGCTCTTGTTTTCATCTGAACTCATTTCTATTTCCTTTTTTATAACATATTTTGCTGAAAAACAGCTTTAGTAAAGTTAGCATTATTAAGAGTTATCTGTCAATTTCTAACCAACTCCTAAATCCGTGTTTTCAATAAGAAGTTCTGCAATCGCCCTTCCTTTTATAAGATTTTTTGCGTTTTCTCTTACATAAGAGGCAAGTTCTTCATCTATTACCGTATCTGTTGAATTTTTGCAAAACAGGTTCAATGAGTAGTATTCAAAATACTTTTCAGCTATATCAATATCATTTTTTAAGTCTTCTATGCTCTGTCCTTTGATTCCTGTTAGAAGGCAGATGCCGTTAAAATATTTTGCAATCTCTTCAGGCTTAACGTCTTTTCCTATTCCCTTATTCCATGATGCTCTGACTTCGGCATTGAACGTCTCAACACCGCATCTGAATTTTACAGTGGTATTTGGGAAAAGAGATCTGAATCCGTTGAGGCGATCTTTATACATATAGTGGCACTCGAACCAGAGGGTCTCTATGTTTTTCTCTTTTATGACATCTTGGATCTTGCTTATCGTTTTACCATCGAATTCAAAACACGATCCTGAGTTTATAATATCAAGTGTTTTATAAACTCCAGTTACTTTATTTAAGACTTCCTCATTTACAACATATGGATCGTCTGAGTAGTCCTCGTAATAATCACAGAAAGTGCATTTTTTCCATTTGCACCCTTTGCCCTGAAGAAGAATGAACTCCCTCTTCATTCCACTATTTATTAAGCTATAACGTATCATAATGCCTCTTTAAAAAGTTGATTAGAAGATATGCCAAAGGAGTTCCTAAAAGGGCCTCTATAATCGCTTTTGCCACATATTGAACGGCTATCATAGAAAGAAGTGCAGATGCTGGAACAGTTCCTGCAAAGGCAAGAAGGACAAAAAGAACCGTGTCGAAAAGATATGCGACGAGGGACGATGCAATCGTCCTTATAAATAGTTTTTTCCCGTCTTTCTGCCTCTCTTTTATCTTCACAAGGACTTTTGCGTTCACTATTTCCCCTGATAAGAACGCAACTAGGGATGAAAATACGATGCGTGGAACGTATGTGAAGATATATGCATAGGCATCCTGCGTCTCTTGCATATAATCTGGGTAGGGTAAGACTATTCCGATGCTAGTAAAGATTATGAAACACAGATTGCAGAAGAACGTGAGTATAATGACTTTTTTCGCCGTCTTATACCCCCAGATTTCGGCTAGTACATCTCCAAGCATGTATGCAAATGGAAAGGTTATCGTTCCTGCGTCAAATAGTGAGAGTCCTGCGATGCTTATGACTTTGACCGCCATGACATTCGATGTGATATAAAGCATTACCAGAAGGGCAGAAATTACTGTTAGGGGGCTGAATTCTCCCTTCCGGTTTTTTAAAGGGTTTTCCGGTACCTTGTTCATAAGTCAAGTTTTATAGAGAAAAATTCAATTCTTTGCAAGAGTCATTTTACGATAGTCCTCAATCATGAGCGATATGCAATCTTTAGCGCTGAATGTGATTCCAAGGCCGCTGTAGTTTCCTTTATCCAGTTCTTCTCTATTGAAATAGAAATATTCTATAATATCAGCCTGCTTCTTTGCATTATTCTCAACGCATCCGATCTTGTTATTCTCTAGGGTGGGCTTTATGTTCTCAAAAGGATAGAGCTGATCTGAGATTATCGTATAGCGCTTTAGATATATGGATTCCATAACGCTGTTTGCGCCAGCCTTTCCCATTGTGATATCTGAAGATAGGAAGTACTGATGTATGTTATCTACGAAGCCTGGTGTTATGACCTTAATATGTTTCGTCTCTTTTAAAATCTGCTTCAGTTCTTTTTCCGTCTTTTTTCTCATACGGCCTAAGAGGATGAAAGTTACATCGAGTCCTTTTTTATCGACCTCTTTTAAGACGCTTAATCGCGTTATTCCCTCTCCTCCTAGTGAAAACGCTATTATAAAGCCATCTTCATCAAGTCCTAGGTCTATTCTTTCCTCTTTTTTACTTCGCTTTACCGCATTCTCCATTTTGTATTGAAGCGGAAATGGACAGAGTTTTACTTTATCCTTTTCCATGCCGCGTTTTATCGCCTCTGCTGTTCCTACAGGGGATGCTAGGTACATCATTTTTAGTTTGTTTGTCACTCCGATTCTCTGCGTAGAGACGGCATCTGCAGCATATTGGAATACAGGTATGTTTTTTCCTATCTTCTCGATTGCAAATGCAAGAGAGAGTCCTGTAATGAAATTCGTTGAGATAAAGAGATCTATTTGTTCTTTTTCAACGAATTCTCTGAAATGCTTCATGTGCTTTTTATTATCGAGTACTTTTTCAAGCATGAAGCGGTTCAGGCTGTTGTCTATAAGAGGAAAAAGAAATCTCTCAAGACGTGGAAACTTAAGCGCCATTCTCCATCCGTCTTCTATGAATATCTTCTGCTTTTTTGAAGCGTAGATGTCAAATAGATTTACTAAGCGCGACTCTCCCATATTCAGATCTAAATATGCATCCGATAGTGCCTTAGCAGGAATGTAGTGTCCTTTGCCCGCATCGATATAAACAAAAGCCGTTTTCATAACACTATTTTACATGAATAGGGGAAAAATAAAAAATCTCTTTTCCTTAAAATCTGATTGTTCTACTATCTTTCTATGGTTATTGGTGAATTCAGTGAGTCTTATCCTCCATTAAAAGATGGAGTTTCTACTATCGTATATGGTTATGTTGAAGGCCTAAGAGCATTAGGTGAGGATGTATATGCCGTTGTTTCTGGCGAAAAGGAGGCTATCGCTTACGACGAACAACATAAGGATGATAAAGTCCTAAGAAGTATAATGCATGTGATAAAGATAATTTCACCATATGGTTATACGAAAATAAAAAAAGAGGTGAAGGAAAAGGTTAATGAAATACCTTTTGACATCGTACACGCACACTCTCCGTTCATGCTTGGCCGTTATGCGATAAAAACTGCAAGAAAGAAGAAAATACCGTGTGTAATGACGTTCCACTCAAAATACAGAGATGATATAAAAAGGGTTGCAAAAAGCGATTTTATTACGAACCTTGTTTTAAAATATGTTGTTAGAAGTTTTAACCTGTCCGATTATGTCTTTGCAGTTAATAAAATGAGTGCAGATGTTTTAAGAAGCTATGGCTATAAAGGAAAGATTGAAGTATTGAATAATTTCACAGAATTCAATGTGCCATCACAAGAAGAACTTATTTCTTTAAAAAGAGAAGGGCGTTCCATTTTAGGGCTGAATGATGCTGATAAGGTTCTCCTATTCGTAGGACAGCTTAGAGATGAGAAGAATTTCCCTCTTGTTATGCAGTCTTTAAAGCTTCTTAAAAATGACAAGGCGATGAGTGCTTTAAAACTTGTGGCAGTTGGCAAAGGTCCTGATGAGATAAAGTATAAAGAGAAAGCAAAAGAGTACGACTTGGAAAAGGATGTTATCTTCACTGGTCGCATTGATGATAGAGATGTACTTAAGAAAATTTATGCTGCATCTGATCTTTTAACTTTCCCTTCCCTTTATGATACGTTCTCTCTTGTGAAGATTGAAGCCGCATGCTTTTCTGTCCCTTCCCTTCTGCTTAGGGGAGCAACGTGCACAGACGGAACATGCGAGAACATCAATTCATTTTATAGTGAAAATGATCCTGAGACATATGCAGCGAGCATTAGAAAAATTATTGAAAATGAAGATAAGAGAAGCCTTGTAGGGGAGAATGCGAAAAGAGATCTTTATTTTTCAAGAGAAGATGCAGTAAAAGAACTTTTAGCGAAATACCATGAAGTTCTGCACTCTTTTAAAAAAGGTTGAATTATTGCAAGGATTTTATTCTTTGTATTATAGTGTGCCGTGAGGAAATATTATGAGAAGTGCTATTAAAAACGGCATATTGATAAACGAGGAAGATGCGACCCTTCCTGTTACTTCTAGAAGCATGCAGTATGCATACTCTGTATATGAGGCTTTAAAGCTTAAGAACGGCGAGTTCGTACATCTTGAAGAGCACTATGAGAGACTAAAAGAGTCTGCTCGTGGCATTAATATAGAGCTTAAGTACTCTTTTGATGACATTAAGAGATACCTGAATATGTTAAAAGAGAAGGACGGCCTTTACAATGAGACGTTCAGGATATTATTAGTTGGAAAAGAGAACGACCTTTTCATAACTCATAATGAGACAAAGAGCTATCCAGATCATTATTATAGCGAAGGGGTGGATGTTACGACCTACAAAGGGGAGCGCTTTCTTCCAAATTATAAAACTAGCAATCTGCTTCTGTCTTATCTGGCTCTTGAGGACGCAGAGAATAAGGGGGCATTCGAAGCTCTTTTAATTAACAGAGACGGATATGTTACAGAAGGAACAAGAAGCAATTTCTATGCTTTAAAAGGCAATAAGCTCTATACAGCCCCTGACAAGGATGTTCTTCTAGGGGTAACGAGGATCGGGGTAATAGAGGCGGCAAAAAGCATGGATCTTGAGATCGTATACGATGCGATAAAAGCCGAGGATTTGTTTTCTTTCGATTCTCTTTTCATCTCTTCGACGAGTATGAAAGCCCTCCCGATAAAAAGCATCAATGGAAAGAGCGTAAAAAGGGTTATGAATACGATGGTCCTACGCTTTAAAGATTATGTTGCCTCATGGGAATAGACATTGAGGCTTAATTACATTACGCTATATTGGCTTAAATAATTATTTATGGGATATATGTATGGATTTTAATGACTTATGGCTCTCAAAAGAGTCTATTGAAGCCATAGCAGATCATGGCTTTAGTGCGCCGACTGAAGTGCAGGAAAGGGTATTGCCGATCTCTTTAGCCGGTAAAGATGTTATGGTGCAATCGAAAACGGGATCTGGAAAGACACTTGTATTCCTTCTTACGATATTCGAACACTTTTTAAGAGATAAAAAGAGTAAGGCGTTGGTTGTTGCTCCTACGCGAGAGCTTGCAATTCAGATAGAAGAGGATGCCATATCTTTTTCAAAACACATAGAGGGATTTAAAGTCGGATGTTTTTATGGCGGAGTAGGTTATAAGAAACAGCTTGAAGAGGTCGAAGAGGGGCTCAGTCTTGCCGTTGGCACTCCAGGCCGTCTTTTAGATTTCCTTATTTCCAAGAAGCTTAACTTTAAAGATTTTGACATCGTCGTTCTTGATGAGGCCGACAGAATGTTCGACATGGGGTTCTATCAGGACATTGAGAGAATGTTTAATTCTATGAGACCGGCACTCGATAGGCAGACTATGCTGTTCTCTGCAACGCTCTCTCTGAAGGTAAGGAACCTTGCTTGGGCGTTTATGAATGAACCTGTAGAGATAGAGGTTAGGCCGGAAGAGGTCACAGTAAAGGAGATAACCCAGGAGCTTTTCCACGTCACAAAAGATGAAAAGTTCTCACTCCTGCTTTCAATTTTAAATAAGCTTAAAGCAGAGAGTACGATTATCTTTACAAACACAAAAGATAGTGCTGTAGAAGTTGCAATGCGCCTTAAGATGAACGGCTATAAGGCAAAGTATCTGATGGGGGATATGAGTCAGAGTCAGCGCCTTGAGACTTTAGATAAGTTTAAAGACAGAAAGATTGAGATCTTGGTTGCAACTGATGTCGCAGCAAGAGGGCTTCAGATAGACGATTTAGAACTCGTAGTGAATTATGATATCCCAGAAGATTATGAGAACTACGTACACCGTATCGGACGTACTGCAAGGGCAGGAAAGAGCGGCAAGGCTATAACGCTTGCAGATGAGACATACATCTACGGTCTTGAGGCGATAGAAGAGTTCATACATATGAAAATTCCAGTACTCTGGCCTGATGAGTGCGGTCTTGTAGAGGTGGAAGACAAGAGCAAAGGACAGAAGATAAGAAAGAATATAAGGGAAAAGGACTTTAGCGCTAAGAAGGAAGCTAAAGAGAAAAAGAAGGATTATAAAAAGCCGTCTTCTTCTAAGAAACAGGCAAAGAAAGAGAGTGCTGAAGATAAGCTTAAGAAAGAGATCAACGGTAAAAACGTTAAGAAAATCAGCCTGAGCGACATTGCTGAGCAAAAGAGGGAAAATAGATTTATTTCGCTGCTTAAGAGGATGTTTAAGAGATGAAATTATTAAAGCTTTTCGCATCCTATTACAAGCCGTATAAGGGCCTTTTTGCACTTGATATGATTGCAGCGGCTATCGCATCGCTTTTATCTGTTGCATTTCCATCCCTTACTAGATTCCTTTTAAACGATGTGATTCCAAGCCAGAATATTACATTAATGCTTAAGATTTTTGCATTGATGCTAGTTATCTATCTTGTTCAGATGTTCTGTACCTGGATCAGGATTAAGTGGGGACATATTCTTGGCGTCTGGATTGAGAACGATATGCGCCGTGATATCTTCTCGCATCTTCAGAGCCTGTCTTTTTCATATTTTGATAAGACTAAGACCGGCTCTTTGATGAGCAGGATAACGAACGACCTTTTCAATATTGCAGAGGTCGCACATCACTGTCCTGAAGATTTCTTAATCTCCATTTTAACAATTGCAGCATCGTATGTGGCAATGTTCTCATTCTCAGCCCCTCTTGCGCTTATAACGCTGATTCCTCTTCCTGTTATGCTTGTATATGGAATTATTTTTAATAAGAGGCTTAAGAGTAAGAACAGGGCTGTAAGAAGGACTGTTGCAGATATCGCAGTCGACGTTGAGAATTCAATTCAAGGAATAAGGGAAGTAAAAGGATATAGCCAAGAGGAGTTTCAAAAGAAGAAATTTGGTTTTTCAAACGCCAAACTAAAAGAGACAAGAGAAAAGTACTATGCGACAATGGCGAGCTATCAAAGCGGAATAAGCTTTATGAGGGAGATGTATTACTTCATAACGGTTGCAGGAGGATCTCTTTTAATAAGCCTTGGCTATGTAAGCGTCGCAGATCTTCTTTCATTCGTTTTGTTCGTATCGGTCGTACTTCCTCCGATTGATAGGCTTATTAATTTCACAGAGCAGTTCAGCCAGGGCGTTGCATCTTTTGAGCGCTTTGTAGAGGTCATGGAGTGCGAGGCGGAGATTAAAGATAAAGAGGGTGCAAAAGATATCGAGGTAAAAGAGGGTACTATCAAATTTGAAAACGTCTCATTCTCTTATCAGAAAGAAGGAGATAGCAGGACCATAGATAACCTGAATATGACGATTCCTGGCTCTAAGCACGTTGCATTCGTAGGTGAATCGGGTGCTGGAAAAAGTACCATTGCAAGCCTTATTGCACGTTACTATGAACTCGATGGAGGAAGGATCACTATTGACGGGGTAGACATAAAGGACGTTACTCAGAAAAGCCTTCACGATGCAGTCGGGTTTGTACGTCAGGATGTGTTCTTATTCGACGCATCAATTCGTGAGAATTTAAGATATGGAAAGAGCGATGCAAGCGATGAGGAGCTTCTGCTTGCACTTAAGAAGGCCAACTTGCTTGACTTCGTTCTCTCTCTTCCTAAAGGATTAGATACCGAAGTAGGAGAGCGAGGAACAAGACTTTCAGGAGGTCAGAAGCAGAGACTCTCCATTGCTCGTTGTTTCTTAAAAGATCCTCCGATTATCGTATTTGACGAGGCTACAAGCAGCTTAGATACTGAGAGCGAGGCCCTGATTGACGAAGCGTTCAAGAGCCTTAGAAACGGAAGGACGAGCATTACGATTGCTCATCGCTTATCAACTGTAATCGATAGTGATATAATATTCGTAATCGACAAAGGAAGGCTTGTAGAAGAGGGCGATCATCATAGCCTTATTAAAAAAGGCGGGATTTACAGCCGTCTTTATAGCAAAGGAGTGGAAGCGTGAAAAAGCTTAAGATAATAGTTTCGTTGATAATTTGTATCCCTATATTTGTTCCAACAGCGCTTCTTGCGATGCTATGTGAGGTGTTTTATCTTTTAAGACTTAAAAAAGCAGGGCGGGCATGGCTCTATTTCTGGCTTTCCATTACGGTATGGTGGATCTGGGTATCTTTTGGTGCGAAATTCCGCGTAAAGGGGCGTGAGAATCTTCCTGCTAAAGGAAGCAAGATCTGTTATGTTGCCAACCATCAGTCGATGATGGATATTCCTGCTTTGTTTGGATCAGGGCTGTGGGGAGGAATCATTGCGAAGAAGGAGCTTAGAAAGGTTCCGGGGCTTAATATCCTTATGAAAGAGCTTGGTTGCGTCTATATCGACAGAAAGGATATAAGGCAATCCCTTAAGGCGATATTGAAAGGTGTTGATAATCTTAACTCAGGACTTGCTATGGCAATATATCCTGAAGGAACAAGGAGTAAGACAGGGGAGATTGCAGAGTTTAAGGCAGGTGCTTTGAAGATGGCTACGAAAGCGAAAGCCATAATCGTTCCAGTTGCGATAAAGAACACCAGATCTCTTCTTGAGAACGCCCATACATTCCGACGCATCCCTGTAACTGTCAGCATACTTTCTCCGATTGATACATCGAAACTGAGCGATGAGGAATTGAAAGATCTCTCTGTAAAAGTTGAGAACATGATCAGAGAAGAGTATAAAGTTCTTCCAGACGAAAAGAGATGATAGAACTTACAGATATATGTTTCGGTTATGAAGAAGGGGAAGATGTTTTTTCTTCCCTTTCTTTGAATGTAGAGAAAAACAATCCTGTTTTAATCCTAGCCGACCCATCCTGTGGTAAGACGAGCCTTGCGCGCCTTATGATCGGTTCAGCGACAAAATACTTTGGTGCAAGGCTAAGCGGCAATTTCAGATATGACGATATCGATCTTTTTTCCATTGACATGGATAAAAGAAAGAATTACGTAGCCCGTTCGGCTCAGAGCACGGATGAATCAATTATAATGCCTACAGTCGCCGATGAAATTGCATTCGCTTTGGAAGAGAGAAATTTAAAGAGGGATGACCTTGTTGAAGAACTTAAGCGTTTATTAGTCCTTTATGATCTTGAGAAATATGAGGATGCAGAGACATCAGAACTTTCAGGAGGCGAAAAAAGAAGGCTTTCTCTTGCGACTCTTGATGCTGTAAATCCAAGACTTTTCATATATGATGAAGCATTTGACGAGCTTTCGCTTTACTGGAGAAAGAGGCTGCTTGAAATAATAAGGAAGAAGGAGTATTCGATAACACTTTCATCCCATTATTTAAAAGAGTTCGAAGGGTTTTATTCTGCCGTTTACGAGATAAAGGATAAAAAACTCGTTCCATATGAAAAAAAAGACATATCTTTCTCCTTCTGTGTAAAAAAAGAATCGTCATATAATGCATTAAGCATTGAAAACGTTAAATTCAGCCAGATCCATAAGGCCTCAAAGATTAAGAAGGAATTCGATCTTGATGTCAGAGATATGAAAATAAAGAGAGGAGAGATAACTCTTCTAACAGGGGAGAATGGATCTGGAAAGAGTACGCTGTCTAAAATCATAGTGGGACTTAACAAAGAAGACGAAGGTGAGATTAGAATCGATGGAAAGTCTATTGGAGCAAAAGATAGAAGAAAGAATGTTTCTTACCTCTTTCAAAATCCATTCATTCAGCTTTATTGTCCAACTGTTTTAGATGAATTAAAGACGGTATCGGGAGATATGAAGAGGATAGAAGAGGCCTCAGAGCTGTTTTCAATTCCGCTAGACGGCTACATACAGGAACTCTCTTTTGGGAAGGCGAAGATGGTTCAAGCTGCAATCTTCTATCTTTTAGAGAGGCCTTATACGATATTTGACGAACTTGACAGCGCAATAAGCTATAACGATATGATGAGAGTGCTCTCGCTTTATTTGAAAAAGAATGTGGGCATACTCTTGATAAGCCATGATGAGAGAATAATCTCTGCTTTTAACGGTATTCGTTATTCTCTTGATAAGGGGACTCTCCATGAGCTATAGCACGTATATTTATAGAGAAAGCTTTTATCATAATATTGATGTAAGGGCGAAGCTAGTATTCACTCTTCTTCTTTCTCTTGCATCAATTATTACTTACTCTCTTTTGAAAGTGTCGTTACTGGCTTTTTTTCTCATGATCCTATCTTTTTTCTCTGTTGGAAAGAGAGAGAGCTTTAATAATTTCAAACGCATTAGGCTTATAGTATTTTTCATTCTTATTTTTGCGCCTTTGCAAAATAGAAGCGGAGATGCGCTCTTAAGCATTAACAGTTTCATGGTGCTTTCCTATGGGGGGCTTTATAATACTCTGTTGACGCTTTTCAAGTTCGTTTCAATCTCTTTTTTGTTTTCACTTCTTTTAGAGACAGAAAGGCTTGAGAGTATAATCTCCGCCCTTTTGTATTTCCATCTTCCATACAGTTTCAGCTTGACGTTCTCAATGACGCTGTCTTTCATTCCCCGTTTAGCATCAAGGTATTCAGAGATTAAGGATGCAATTGCTTTAAGAGAGAATAATGAATCCAAAAGAGACGGACTTATTGCGATTCTGACTTCATTGATAGTCAGCGCGATTAAAATGATACCTGAAACTGCTTCATCTTTAGAGGAGAGAGGCTTTGATGGAAAAATAAAAACAAGGTATAGAGTGCTTTCTATGGACGCTAAGATATTTACAGAAATAGTGCTTAGTGTCATAATCCCGATAATCTTTATTATCGGGAGATAAAAATGGCAGAAAAAGAGAAAAAGACATCTACCGCTTTAAGAATAAGTCTTATTGCTGTAACAACTGCAATCGTTGCGGTTTTTACAATCGCACTTAGAATTCCTACTCCTATTGGAGGATATGTAAGCCTTTGCGATGCCGCAGTCACTTTCGTAGCGTATTCATTTGGACCCTTTACAGGCTTTATTGCATCAGGGCTTGGCACTGCAATTGCCGATTTGATAGGAGGATATGGGCAGTGGGCTCCGATTTCTTTTATTACACATGGCTTTGAAGCGTTGGCAATAGCCTTGATAGTTAGAAAAAACCCTGCTAGTTTTATTTATAAGATTATTTCAGCAATTATCGCGGCTATAATCGTTGCGGGAGGGTATTTCTTACTTACAGGGGCATTTCTGATTGGGTTCTCAGCTTCCCTTGCAGAGGTTCCGGCAAACTTAGTCCAGGCAATCGTTGGAGTAATCATCGGCCTTCCTCTTTCTCTTGCAGTAAGAAGGGCCTATAGAAAAATTGACGATATTGCGTGGTGATTGATTATGTATGAAACTTTAGTGCAAATGTTCGATGAGAAGGTAAGTTCTCATCCTGAGTATATCGCTCAGCTGAGTCGAGAGGGCGGCTCGAAATTCAAAGAGATTACTTATAAGGAACTTCAAGATAAGATAAGGGCATTTGCCGCCTCGCTAAAGAATCTCGGTGTAAAAAGAGATGATGTTTTAGCCCTTATTAGCGATAACAGGTCAGAGTGGCTCGTTGTAGATATGGCGATTCTCTCACTAGGAGCAGCCGATGCTCCAAGAGGACGAGACGCCATGGATTACGAGATTGAATACATAATTAAAGAGACCGAGGCCAAAATCGCATTTGCTGAGAATAAGGATATGGCAAGGCGAATAAGGGCTCTAAAGGGAAATCTTCCTCTTCTTGAGACAATTATTATAATTGATGAAAGGGGAATCGAAGACAAAAGCGAATATGAAAGCGACAGTGAAGTAAAGTTCTTATTTTATGAAGATCTTTTAAAAGAGGGATTGGAAAGAATAAAAGACGGATCTGTCTATGAAGATATTGCAGATGAGATAAAAAAAGGTAAAGGGGATGATATTGCGACCATTATTTTTACATCCGGTACGACCGGAAAGCCGAAAGGCGTTATGATAAGCCATAGCGGCATACTTTTCCAGCTTGATGGCATGATTCAGTATTATCCTCACATAAAGCCTCAGATGATATGGCTTGCGGTCCTTCCCATCTGGCATGCGTTTGAACGCATGATCAACTACCTAGTTCTAAGATATGAGAACATAATCGCATATTCAAAGCCTATCGGTAAAATCATGCTGGTAGATATGGCGACTGTAAAGCCTCATTTCATGTGTTCTGTTCCACGAATCTGGGAAACTGTAAAGGCAGGAGTTTATCAGACTCTTAAGAATAAGACGCCGTTAGAAAGAAACATGTTCAATTTCTTTTTAAAAGTTGGAAAGATCTGGAACAGCTCTGCCGCCTTAGTTGAGAACAGAGCTCCTGATTATGAGAAAAGAAACAGGGTTTTGGACTGGATGAAGGGGATTATTCCATACATCTTTTTAAGACCTGTCAATGCCCTTGGAAAGAAAGCGGCGTTTTCTCAGGTAACATCGAAACTCGGACCTAATTTCTCTTTGGGAATTTCCGGCGGCGGTACAATGAGTCGGGATGTGGAGGAGTTTTTCAATGCTATTGGAATTCAGATTATAGACGGCTACGGGCTTACAGAGACATCGCCTATGATTGCAGCTCAGTGCGTTGTTCATAAGGTGAAAGGCTGTCTTGATCTTCTAAAGGGCTCGGAGATAAAGATCGTCGGAGAAAATGGTGAAATTCTTCCTCCCGGCGTTAAAGGCGTGCTCTATTTTAAAGGTCCTCAGATAATGAAAGGCTACTATAAGAACCCGGAGCTTACAAAACAGATAATTACAGAAGATGGTTTTATTAATACAGGAGATCTTGCCGTAATGACGTATAGCGGACGCTTTACGATCAGAGGAAGGGAGAAGGATACTATCGTACTCTCAGGAGGGGAGAACATTGAGCCAGTACCGCTTGAAAAGGCGATGGGGGAGAGCGAGTACATAGAAACGGCCGTAGTCGTTGGACAGGATAAGAAGTTCCTTGCCGCATTGGTCGTAATAGACGTTAAGAATGTCGAGACTTACATGAAAGATATGAACATCCCATATGTTAACAGAGAGAGTTTGGAGAACAATGACGAAGTCAGATCCCTTATTAACTCTGAGATACAGAACTATGTATCTACAAAGAGAGGTTTTAAGCCGTTTGAACAGATCAGCCGTTTTAAGATCCTCACAAAGAGCTTTGAAGTTGGAAAAGAGCTTTCTTTGAAACAAGAGATAAAGAGAAAGGACATAAACGAAATTTATAAAGAAGAGATTAAAAAGCTCTTTGAATGATCTTCTTTTTCTTTTTAATATGAAGGACGGATAAAATTATGGAAGACAGCATTAGAGAAGAGCATTTTAATATGATGACAAGGACTCCTGTCAGGCGTCTTGTGATAAAACTTGCAATCCCTACTATTATATCAATGCTGGTATCGAGCATTTACAATATGGCCGATACTTTCTTTGTCTCTCAAATTGGAACGAGTGCGGCAGGAGCAGTCGGTATCGTATTTTCGATAATGGCCGTAATTCAGGCAATTGGATTTACAATCGGAATGGGGGCTGGAAACGTCGCATCCCGTAGACTTGGGGCAAAGGAGGATGAAGAGGCAAGCAGGTATGCATCTACGGGTTTCTTTTTAGGTCTTGTTCTTTCTCTTCTCCTTGCTGTCTTTGGAACGATTTTCCTTGATGATTTTATGCGCCTATTAGGTGCAACAGAGACTATCCTTCCTTATGCAAGGGATTATGCGGCATACATACTTCTTGCTTCCCCTGTAATGTGCCTTTCATTTATTATGAACAATTATTTCAGAGCGGAAGGAAAGGCTTTCTTCGGCATGATAGGCATAACGATTGGTGGTGTTTTAAATATTATTCTGGATCCGATATTCATATTCGTTTTTGGCCTTGGTACGGCAGGGGCGGCAATTGCTACGGCCCTGTCCCAGTTCATATCGTTCTTAATACTTCTTGCATTCTTTTTAAGCGGAAAGAGCAACTTGAAGCTTTCTATAAAATACATCTCATTCAAACCTGTTTATTACAGAAACATAATAGTTACAGGACTTCCAACGCTTATGAGGCAGGGGCTTGCTAGCCTGTCAAGCATTGCATTAAACGTAATGGCTTCTGGATATGGAGATGCCGCTATAGCCGCAATGAGCATTGCAAACAGAATCACATTCTTCCTATTCTCCATAATGCTTGGTCTTGGACAGGGATTTCAGCCTGTCGCATCCTTTAACTATGGTGCAAAACGTTATGACAGGGTAAGGGAAGCTACTAAATTTACAAGTTCTATAAGCACTCTTTTAATGATTATAGTTGCTGCTATCTGTTTTGTTTTCGCTAGGCCGCTGATAATGGTGTTCAGAAAAGACGACCTAGACGTGATTAACATCGGGATTTTAACATTAAGGGCTCAATGCATTGCCTTGACGCTAACCGGAATAACGACAGTTACTAATATGGCGCTTCAGTCTACAGGGCAGGCAGGTCGCGCAACGCTTCTTGCAATGTGCCGTCAAGGATTCTTCTTTATTCCGATTGTATTGATCCTTCCTAATTTTATCGGATTGCTTGGAGTTCAGATCGCACAGAGCCTTGCTGATGTTCTGACTTTTGCAGTCAGCCTCTATTTCTTCATTACGTATCTAAGAGAGCTGAAAGGAAAAATGAATGCGCAAGTTGCAGAAGATCTTAGTCAGAGCGTTAACAAAATTTTGAAATAATATTTCATATATTGTCTGAATTGTTCAAAAAATGTTTTGAATTGTTATTTAAAACGTATCTATCATATAAGAGGATTTGGGAAGAGAGAATATGAAAATCGTAAAAGCAGAAGCAAAAAGAATAAGATACAAGTCCGTAATGGTAAGAGATAAAGAGGGCCATAGCCATCCTGGTGCTCCTCATGATGCGACGGTTGGATTTTTAGCCCTTACTTGCGACGATGGAACTGTTGGATATGCCGTAGACGGGAATATGAATGTCGATATACTGCAGAGTATAATATGCCCTGCACTAATCGGAGAAGATCCCTTTATGCATGAGCGCATCTGGCAGAGGATGAGGACGTGGCAGCGCCTTCATTCCCTCTTTTCCGACAGAACGCTATGTGCAATTGACTTGGCGCTTTGGGATATATGCGGTAAGAAATGCGGAGTTCCTGTCTATAAGCTTCTTGGAGGATACAGGGAGAAAGTGCCTGCATATGCGTCAATTATGGTAGGTGATGATATCAAAGGCGGTCTTGACAGTCCTGAAGCCTATGCAGAATTTGCAAAGAAACTTGTGAAGAAAGGCTATAAGGCTGTAAAGCTTCATACATGGATGCCTCCAATCATTCCTAATCCAGATCCGAAGTTAGACGTTAAGGCATGTCAGGCTGTAAGAGATGCCGTCGGACCGGATATCGAACTTATGCTTGATCCTTATCATGACTATACGAGAGAGCAGGCGCTTTATATTGCAGACGCATTAAAGGAACTTGACTTTTTATGGCTTGAGGAGCCGATGGACGAGCATTCAATGTCGTCTTATAAATGGCTTAGCGAAAATACGAAACTCCCTATTTGCGGCCCAGAGACGTTAGAGGGGAAAAACAGGGCAAGGGCTGAATGGATTAAGGCTGATGCTGTTGATATCGGACGAGCAGGAACTGAAGTCACAGGCGGAATTACGAGCGTTATGAAGAGCATCCATCTCTACGAATCTTTCGGCATGAGTATTGAACTGCACGGAAATACGATTGGAAACCTTCACTGTCTTGGCGCTATGGGCATAGATGGAAAATACTTTGAAAGAGGGCTTTTGCATCCTCTCCTTGATTATGAGAAGCCGAAGCCGTGGTTTAAGAAGATTTATGATCCGATGGACAGCGATGGCTTTGTAAAGATCCCAGACGGTCCTGGACTCGGACTAGATTTCGATTTTGATTATATTAACGAGAATTTAATATAGAAAACTGTCAATAGGAGAAAGCTATGAAAAAACTTATTGCTATTTTACTAGTCGCTCTTCTATCTTTCAGCCTGTTTGCAATGGGTGGAAGCGATAACGAAGGCCCAGTACTAACAGAAAATGGATTAGTTCCAATTAATATGTGGTATGGAGCAGCCGTAACAGAAGCTGGTCCTATTCCATCAGACTGGGTAGGCTATGATATTATCAGGGATGAGCTTGGAATTGAATTGACAATCACGGCTCTTCCTTCAAATGAAAGCGATCAGGACGTAAGAATTCAGGCAGCAGGTGCTGCTAACGATCTGCCAGACGTATTCTTCGTATCACGTCCTGTACTTAGCAACTTGATCCGTCAGGGTCTTGTAGCTGCAATTGATGACATCTACGATATGATGCCGAATCGTACTGCGAAATACCATGACGCGGCTTCAAGGAATTACACTACATTCGACGGAGAGAACTTCGGCATGGCAGTTCCAAGTTCTACAACTCCAATCGAAGGTCTTGTAATCAGAAAGGACTGGCTTGATAACCTTGGACTTGAAATTCCTACCACATTGGATGAGCTGTATGACGTAATGTATGCCTTTACATATAACGACCCTGATGGAAACGGTAGAAACGATACATGGGGTTATGGCGCATTCGTAGAGAGCGATACTATGCTCAAAGGATACCCAGGATCAAGACTCTGGCCTATTATGGGAGCATTCGGTGTAACAGGACTATGGACTTTCAATGAAAGCGATCTCGGTCTTACTGTTTATAAAGACAGCTTCTATGACTTCCTTGTATACTTTAGAAAGATGTGCAACGACGGCGTTATCGATCCGAACTGGCTTTCTTACAGAAAGGATGATTTCAGAGCCGCTTGGAAGCAGGGAAGGTTTGGCGTTATGTATGAGCAGTGGGCAGCACTTTCTGCAGAGAGCAACTATGCACCGTTCGATACTAACTTCCCAAACGGCGAATGGGTTGTAATCGATCCTCCAATTGGACCAAACGGAGATCAGAGCACAGGTTCTCTTGATAAGACATACAGAATCTATGCTGTAAGTCAGGAAGCAGTGGATGAAGGAAAGCTTGAAGCTATCGCAAGGCTTTTTGAATGGATGGCATCTGATGAAGGATATCATCTGCTCGGATACGGCGTTGAAGGCGTTACATACATCTTAGACGAGAATGGAAATCCTTCAACAGAAGGACTTGGCGAGATGTCTTATACAGGACAGCAGGGCCAGGTATATACTCAGCTAAGAAACCTCGTATTCACTAACAGCCATGAAGAGACGAGCATAAGGTTCCCGGATTACGTAACATCCACATCCGGAAAGACAATCTCCCCTGTAGGATATCTAGCAGAGATGGAGAAGAGGCCATGGACTCTTGCTGTAGGATCAGGAATGATGCCGACGCCGAATGCGGACGTATCAAGATTCTATGAGCAGTCAATAGCAGAGTTCCTGAATGGAACAAAAGAATTGACACCAGAGAACTGGCAGAAATTCCTTGATGACTTTGGGCGCATTGGCGGCGCAGCTTGGAATGAGCAGGGAATTGAATTCGCAAGGGAGAACAACCTTGTAGTCGCAGACTGACAATTTGGCCGGCTTATGTCGGCCATTTATTTTTTTGCTTATGGAAATTAGAGAAGATTCAAATAAGAAAATAGAAGAAACGCTTGATTATCTAGATAGTATCGGAATTCAGATGCATTCGCTGCTTGCGATGTATGACGGCGATGTTATTGCCGAGATCTACTATGATCCGTTTAATAGGGATACTCTTCATAGAATGTATTCGGAGACGAAGAGCATTACTGCAATTGCAATCGGAATACTTGTTAAGAAAGGACTTGTAGACATTAATAAGACGGCATTGTCTTATTTTTCTGAATATGAGGATCTTGTAAAAGATGAAAACATAAGAAAGGCGACAGTCAGAGATCTTTTAATGATGAAGAGCCCTTATGTTTCAACCTGTTATAAGAGGGGATCTAAGAATTCTAACGATGTGTCTACTTATCAAGAAGACTATGTCAAATCATTCTTCTTATCAAAGTCAGACAGAAAACCGGGCGGAACGTTCTCTTATGATACGGGAGCATCCGTTATTCTTGCAAAGCTCGTGGAAAAGGCAAGCGGCAAGGGCTTTATGGAATTCCTATACGATGAGATGTTCAGAGATTTGGGCGTGAAGGACGCTTATGTCGTAAGCGATCCTGCAGGAAACCCTCAGGGTGGATCTGGCCTTATGATGAGGCCTATAGATATGCTTAAAATCGTTGATGCAGTATCGCGCGGGGGATGCGGAATAATTGATGAAGAGTTCATTAAAGACGCTATAAAGCCTTTATCTGACAATAGAATCCCAGGCCTTGGCGATCTCAGAGAGAGAAGATGCGGCTACGGCTATCAGATATGGAGAGTCAGGGAGGATGCTTTTGCGTTCTTAGGCCTAGGCGGACAGCTTGCAGTATCAATTCCTGAAAAGAAGATCTCTTTGGTAACGACTGCCGACACTCAGATAAGCGCAATGCATACGGCATTGATTATGACTTCGCTTCTAAATATTGCAGATAACCTCGATCCAGCTTGCAGAGTGCAAAAGAAGAAGAGATCTGTGCTTGCATTGGAAAACCATGCGCAAGTAAGGCCATTAAGCGGCACTTATGTGGTTTCAGATAATCCTTTGAACATTAGCAAGGTAGACATATCGTTTGATTCGAAAGAAGGGAAGATAGTTCTTTTTAAAGATGGTAAAGAAGAAGCTTATCCGTTCTGTTTCGGAAATAATAAGATTATAGACATACCTCAAAAATCATCATCTCCTGCTTTATCTTCCGCCTCTATTACAGAAGACGGAGCCCTCATCGTATGGATTCAGTTCATAGGAGAATGCAATGGCGGAATGATTTTTGAAACGGTATGGCAGGAAAATGATGTGACCCTTCGACTTCATCTTTATGGAGAATTGATGTTTTCAGGCTATAATGGAATTATCGAGGCGCATAAACTTGAGAGTTGACTCTCTTTATGCTAATATGTCGAAAAGATTTGTATAGGGCCTGAAGGCTAGGAAGGAGACGTATGAAAGAACCTCTCATAGAGGGCTGTATTAACTATGTGAAGTTCGGATATGACTTCGACGGAATCGATTTTCCCGAGGTTGCAGAAGAAGTTTTTAGAAAGATATTCGAAGAAGAGAGCGATGAAAACGAGGTCGTTGAGACATTTATTCAGCGACATAACCTGAGCATTGAGTATGATGCTTCCTACGATGAGCTTGGACGATATCCCGATTCCAGATGTCTTGTTAATTATTTTAATATAAAAGACAGAGCAGAGCTTAAGAAGATAGAGATCTTTATCTCATCTGTGCGAGTTGCAGGGCTTTTAGTAAAACCTCTGAACATGCCTTTTAATTTCGATTATTTAAAGGCGATACATTCCCATATCTTCGGAGACATCTATCCATCAGCTGGAATGATAAGGGTAAAGGATGATGGCAAGAGGAGCGAGTACTGCAAAAGCATATATATTGAGAAATACGCAGAAGAGATATTTGATAAGCTTAGGAGCGCGAAGTTTCTTACTATCTATGACGATATCGATGACTTTATAAACGAACTTGCATATTTTATGGCGGAGATGGAAGCTCTTCATCCGTTCTTAGATGGAAATGGAAGAACTACACGATACTTCTTTACGGATCTTGCTAAGAAAGCGGGGTACGACATCGTATGGAACGCCACCGATCCTGATAAGTACCTAGAAGCAAATATTGCGGCTGTAGAGGGAGATTACCAACCCCTCATAGATGTTCTTGAAGAGATAGTAATTCCACTTAAAGAGGATTAAATAAAATGCCCACCTAGCAAGTTAAGGTGGGCTCCATCTTGAGGAGGCAGAGGGGATATCCCTCTCCTTGGGGATTGCTTTTGCATGGAGCAAAAGTAAAACAAGAACTTATTTAATCTAATTAAAGATTAAGGCCAAAAATCTAAGTTGTCAAATGAATATTTTGAAAATTTTGAATGAAAAACGCATCCTCTCTGTTATAATGGTTTTAGGAGTTTTATCATGGCCATATACGTAGCACTACCTATACTTATAATAGCCTTACATTTAGTTGCAATAAAAAAAGGCTGGCGAGTCGTAAAAAGCGTCAGCAAAGTTCTTATAATGCCGTATCTTTTTCTTGCATTTTCCGCATTTACAGGAAGCAAGGGCATTTATGTTCCGTGCTCCGGCTTTTTAGCGGCGACCGTGGTTCTATATACCATTGGCGATCTTCTTTTGGAGTTTGACAATGCCTTCTTATACGGAGGAATTTCTTTTTCTATTGGACATGTTCTTTATTCTGCAGCATTCCTCTCTTTTGGATACAGTATGGGCTGGGGGCTTATCTTTATAGGGCTGTGGATGTTCATCTACATATTCCTTTTTGAGCCTGTTTTAGTAAAAGCGCGACCTAATTCGACTAAGTACATCCTTTATGCAACGTTCGTAGCCATGCTTGGAATCTCTGTAGGAGCTGCTGATTTTAACGGTGCATGGCTTGCTAAAGTGGTTGCGGTTGCAGGAACGCTTTGTTTCGCATTCTCTGATGCCCTTGTTATAATAAGACAGACGAGCGATCAAAGCGAGGAAGAGAGGGTGGATGACGATCTGCTGATTATGGCGACATATGTCGGTGCAAACATACTTCTTTTCTCTTCAATCGCTCTTTTATGCGCATTTTAAATGAAAAGTTCTGCCTCTTTTCTTGTAATAGTGAGAGGCATTATTCTTTTTCTAACGGAGGAAAGAGCTTCTTCCTGATAGCCTCTAGATCCTGAAGGACAGATGCATATACATCTTGCGCATCCTATGCATAGGCTATCGTCTGTTAGCATTGGGTTATTGAAATCTATTGCACCTGCCGGGCATGATATGGCACATTTTTTACATCCGATGCAGCTAATATTTGCATTTGGATGCAAGAATTTCCCAATTTCCTTATAAGGCCTGCTGCCTGGAACTTCTTTTAGCTCATGGTTTTCTTTTAGCAGTTCCCCTATATTTCTTTTATATTCGGCAAGTGTCTTTACATCGTCCTTGTCTGGACGTCCGTTTGCAATCTCCCTTATCATTGAGTGCTCTGTGACGGCAGTAATGGCCGCTGCGACTTTAAAGCCGTTCTTTTTCATTTCATCATACAATTCGATAAGAGTGTCCTCATAGGCTCTGTTTCCGTAAGTTACTATTAAAACGGCTTTCGCTCCATCTGCTTTAATGCTATCAAGCCTTTTTATTGCAAGGGAAGGGCATCTTCCGCCAAAAGAAGGAACGGCGACAAATAGGACATCGTCGCTTTTTAGAAAATAGCTTTCGTTGTAATTTCGCTTTGAAAGATCGATTTCATTAGTGCTGTCTGAAATTAGATCGATAACCTTCTTAGTTGAAAAAGTAGGGGAAAAACATGCTTTGTAAACCATGCTTAAAGTCTATGTAAATACGGCTATCTTTTCAAGAAAGAATGTCTATAATGTAAATATGCATTCATACCATGAACTTGATCCGGTATATACGAGCGATTCAAGGATTTTGATTTTAGGTTCTTTCCCTTCTGTTAAATCAAGGGAAAGCGGTTTCTATTATGCTCATAAGTCGAACAGGTTTTGGCCTATAATGTCATTCCTTTTTTCAGAGCCTTTGACATCTGTCGATGAGAAGAAAAGATTTTTAAATGAGAAGGGGATTGCTTTATGGGACGTTGTAGGCGAGTGCGATATCTCTGCAAGCTCAGACTCAAGCATTAAGGATGTAAAGGCAAATGATATTGGCTTGATTATTAAAAGTGCGAAGATAGAGAAGATCTTTTTAAACGGAGGAACTGCTTATAATCTTTTTTGCCGTTATTTGAAAGATGGTATTGCTATCAGCTATGAAAAGCTTCCATCTACATCAAGTGCAAATGCAGGATATTCTTTTGATCGTCTTCTTGAGTCTTGGAAAGCAGTTAAGGATGCGTTATTTCTCTTCGATGAATGACAGCACTCTAGATCTATATTCGTCCGTATATGTCTCAAGTGATTTCGCATGTTTTACGCCATTTGTAATCCACAGCTCTTTTTCGCATTTTGCAGCATCATATAGTCTATAGACCATATATGTTGGGACAAACTTATCGTCAGAACCATGTATAAACAGAGTTTTGATATGATTGTCTTTAATGCTCTCTTCTGGATTAACCTCCTTAAAATTAAAGCCAAGGCGAAATTTGCTATAAAGGCTTGCTAAATCAACAGTGGGATGGGATGGAAGATGGCACATATGTTTTGCATTGATGCTTAGCTCTTCATAAAGGCTTGAATACCCGCAGTCAAGTATAGCTGCTGTTACCGTTTGGTTAACGTCTTTCAATGCAAGTGCGATGGTGGATGCCCCCATGGAAACGCCATGCAAAGTTATTTTTGCATTTTTGAAATTTGAGTTAATGTAATTTATCCAAGAAATGAGGTCGTCCTTTTCCTTATAGCCGAAAGTAATCCAAGATCCGCCGCTTTTCCCATGTCCTCTCATGTCTGGAATGAGTACGCTATATCCATTTTCATACATATGTCGATATAAAAGAGCATTCTCTTCCGCACTGCCTTTATAGCCATGAAGCGATATTAAAAACTTTCTCTCATCATTTACCTTTAGTGATGCATGCAGTCTCACATTATCATTTGCATTCGTATATACGTCTTTAGCGCTATTTAAGAACTCTTTTGCCATCCTATCCTCTTTTTTGCTTTTGTCCTTGTATTTTATTTTTGCAGAAAAAGTAAAGTTAATTACGCTTTCTAAAAATGCGAAAAGCAAAAAGATTATGACTGCAATTACGATGGCTAAAATTTTCATATACTAAATATATAGATAATGATGAAAAAGATTAATAATAGCTTGACTAAAAATAGAATTTGGGAATAATTCCCAATTTATGAAAGAGTATAATACGAAGCAAAAAGAGATGCTTATGTCTTTTTTATATGAGAATTCCCATATGGAATTTACAAGCGATGAAATATTAGAAAGCCTTCCAAGCCTAAGCAAATCGACTTTCTACAGAATTCTTCAAACGCTTTTAAGGGATGGGAAGTTGAAATGTTCTGTAAAAGACGGCAGAAAATGTTATTCGGCCGTAAGCTCATCATGCCATGGGCATCTTCATCTTAAATGTGAGAAGTGCAATAAGTATTATCATCTTTCAAAAGAGGCAAGCGACGAAATAATAAGAATCATAGAGGATGAGACCGGTTTTTCTTTAGAAGCTTTAAACATTCTTGCAACGGGACTTTGTAAGGAGTGTGTTAAGTGAAGAGAATTTTCATAATAATGCTTTCAGTCTTGTTAATATTCTCTTCCTGCAAAAAAAACGAAGAGATTGAAGACGATGGAAGACTTAAGATAACTGCGCTGAATTTTCCTAGTTTCGATGCCGCTCGTGCCATTGTAGGAGAAGACGCCGATCTTTCAATGTTGATGCCTTCCGGAAGCGAAGTTCATACATTCGAACCAACTGCCGAAGATGTTATAAGGATAATAGACAGCGACATCTTTATTTACACGGGGGGTGAGAGCGATGAATGGATCAATGGAATACTCTCAAGTCTTACAGAGAAGACCCACTTGTTCTCACTTATGGATAATGCCGATCATCTCTTAGGTGAAGATGAAGTTGGGATAATTGCTGAAAGCGATCACGATCATGATCATGAAAGCGGGCATAAGACGTATGACGAGCATGTATGGACGAGCATTGAAAACTACATTTCAATTATAGAGAGCTTAAAAGACTTGATAGTCTCTCTTGATGCGGAGAATGCGGCATCTTATGAAGAAAGAGCCTCATCTTACATTGAAAAGTTAAACGCTTTGGAAAGCGAGTACTCAGAAACAGTTGAGAACGCAAAGAGAAAGACTCTTATCTTTGCAGATAGGTTTCCGTTCTTATATTTAGCTGAAGAATTCGGCCTGTCATATTTTGCTGCGTTTCCAGGATGCTCTGATCAGACAGAGGCAAGCGCAAAGACTGTGGCGCGTCTTATAGACAAGGTGAAGGAAGAAGGAATTCCCGTAGTGCTTCATCTGGAGCTGTCAAATACGATGCTCTCTAATGTAGTTGCAGATGAAAGCGGGGCGGCTGTCATGGAATTGAACAGCGCTCAGAACATCTCAAGACGTGATTTTAATTCTGGTCTTACATATCTTGAAATACTGGAAAACAACTTAAACGTATTGAAGGAGGCCCTTAATTGAATACTTTGATAAAAGCAGAACACCTCTATTTAGGGTATGAGGGAGAGAGCGTTTTAGAAGATATCTCTTTTGAAATAGCCGAAGGGGACTATCTATGCATTCTTGGTGAAAACGGGGCTGGAAAAAGCACCCTTATTAAAGCGATATTATCATTAATCGAACCTCAGAAAGGTAAGATTGAGTTTTCAAATTCAATAGATAGAAAAGAAATAGGGTATCTTGCACAGAGGACGGATGCGCAGAAGAACTTTCCATCTAGCGTGGAAGAGGTCGTCATGAGCGGCAGGGTGAATTCTCTGGCAAAAAGATTCTTCTATAATGCTGAGGATAAAAAAATTGTTGATGAGAATTTAAAAAGACTTGGCATATATGAGCTGAAAAAGAGGTCTTTTTCATCACTTTCAGGAGGACAGGCTCAGAGAGCGCTTTTAGCTAGGGCTCTTTCAGCTTGCAAGAAGCTGCTTCTTCTTGATGAGCCTGCAACAGGGCTCGATAGCCATAGCATCAGCGAATTCTATAAGATAATAGACAGATTGAACGAGTCTGGATTGACTGTGATCATGGTAACTCACGATGTTCATCCAGCTCTGAATTCTGCATCCCACGTGATGTATCTAGGGCGTAATTATTTTTTTGGGAAGAAGGATGCATTCTTCTCATCTTCTATTGGCAAGACGTTTTTAAAGGAGGCAGGACACAATGATTGAGATGCTTAGCTATCCATTTTTACTAAGAGCGTTTATCGTGGGGCTCCTAGTTTCCCTTACTGCGGCTCTTCTCGGAGTCTCCTTAGTCCTTCGCAGATTTTCCATGATAGGAGATGGGCTTTCTCATGTGGGCTTTGGCGCTCTTGCTATCTCAAGCGTGCTGGGCTTTTCTCCTATGGGATTTACAATTCCTGTCGTAGTCGTATCTGCGATAATACTTCTTCGCATAAGCGATAAAAGCAAGATATCTTCAGAGTCTATGATTGCACTGATTAGCTCTTCTGCCCTCGCAATCGGAGTAGTCGCCGTTTCTTATGTAAGAGGCACTAATACGGATATTAATAATTTCCTTTTCGGATCTCTTCTTGCGGTAAGTAAAAGCGATGCGCTCTTTTCTGTGATCTTATCTGCTTTAACGCTTATTTGCTATATCCTTCTATATCCGAGGCTTTATGCGATCACGTTCGATCCCGCATTTGCCCGATCTGCGGGAATGCATATTGAACGCTATTCGCTTCTACTCGCCGTACTCTCTGCCCTTACCGTGACTCTTGGAATGAGGATGCTTGGCTCCCTGCTGATAAGTGCGTTGATCATATTTCCGCCACTTAGCGCGATGAGGGTTTTTAAACGGTATAAGAGCGTATGCATAGCCAGCGCTTTAATTTCCGTTGTCGCATTTATTATTGGAATGTACCTATCATATGCTTTAGGCCTTCCTGTAGGGGCTAGCATAGTTTGTGTCAATCTTTTGATATTTTTGCTTCTTTCTTTTACAAGAGTTGTCCTTAAAATCGAATAAAATAGACAAGTTTGCCAAAAAGTTTATAAAATAGACAAGTTTGTTAGATTGTAGACAGGTTTTTGTATTGATCGTCAACTTGTCTATTATTACAGTTAAAATGTTCAAAGGGGGATTAATGAAGAGGCTGTTTTTACTCTTTTGTCTGTTATGTCTGTCTTTTTCTGTTTTCTCTATGGGAAATAGCGACAGCATAGATTATTCAATATGGCCGGACAAGGAGATTACGATAATATGTCCATGGGCCGTTGGAGGGGTGGCCGATGTGGTTAATAGAAGTCTGGCAAGTATTGTCAGCTCTTCTTTAGGCGTATCTGTACTTGCTACGAATGAGGTCGGGGCAGGGGGAAACGTAGCCCTTAGCAATTATGTTCAGAATTCCAATAGTTCGTATGAGTTCATTCTTGGATGTGAGGGTCCATTTGCGATCTCCCCTTTGCTTGAAGGATCTGATGCGCTTTTATTCTCATATTCCGATTATGTGCCAATCATTAACTTCTATTCATCAATCATGCTTCTATCGGCATCGAAAAACATAAACGTCAACGATTTGGATGATTTGAAGGAATATGGGAAAAACCATCGCTTAACTGTTGCTGTAAACGGCGTAACTGGTGCCGAGGCATTTCTTGCTAGATCGCTTCTTGAGTCTCTTAATCTTGAGTATGTTTTAATAAATTATAATGGGGCGAACCTAGCTCTCTCAGCTGCAGCTCGCGGCGAGACCGATTTGGCGGTATCTCACCAGAGCCAGGCGCTTTCCCAGGTGGAAAGCGGTTCCGTAGTTCCTATTGCCGTATTTGATAATAAGAGAACTGATAATGAGCCGTTTGAAGATGTTGCCTCTGTTGCGGAGTATGGTATTAATGCTTATTATCCCAACACCTGCTGTCTTATGGCGAAAAAAGGTACGGATGAGAGGATAATAGAGAAAATAAAGTCCGAGTATTTAAAGGCGTTTGAGAAAAAGGAGATGAAAGAGCTTTACGACAGCCTATTAATTGAGATGGATCCGATGCTTGATGGAAAATATGACGAGCATATAAAAAGCGTTTCAAATATAGTCAGGAGCACTTTAGATGGCTAAGAAGATTCGATTGCCTATTGAGCTGATATCTTCATTGTTTTTTATTTTCCTTTCTCTCTTCTTTCTTATCATTATGGAAAAAGAAGTTTATGTTGCATCCGACGGAAATATGATTAACGCAAGAACGTTTCCTTTCATCGTTCTTGTAATAATATTGACTCTCTCGCTTTTTATATTTGTTAAAGAAACTGTGCTTTTTATAGCAAAGAAAAAGGTAAAATATGTTGAGATCGATGTCAAAGAAGAACTTAAGGCCATGATTATATTTCTAATCCTGCTTTTTTATGCCATTTCAATTAAGTTTTTCGGTTTCTTCATATCGTCAATTATCTTTCCATCTTTTTTGTCATTTTTCCTTGGAGAGAGGAAAAAGAAGAACTTAGCGCTCGTTGCGATATCGTCACTCTTGATTTGTCTGCTTTTCAGATATGTTCTTAATGTGAGGCTTGTATGATAGCAGACGCGCTTTCGCTTCTTTTCACGTTAGAAAACTTGATATATATGAACGCAGGGCTTCTCCTTGGCATGATATTCGGAGCTATTCCAGGACTTACCGTGCTTTTATGCATCGTCGTATTTCTGCCATTTACATACACTTTAGATCCCGTATCTTCGTTCTTATTCCTTCTTGGCATGTACTGCGCAGGAAGTTATGGGGGAAGCATCTCCGCAATATTAATCAGAACCCCTGGGACTCCGCATGCGACTGCTACCATGCTCGACGGCTATCCATTAAAAGAGAAGGGACAAGCTAGGAAAGCTCTCCATATCGCACTTTCCGCCTCTACATTTGGAGGCGTATTCTCCGCTTTTGCTCTATTATTGTTTGCACCGCAGGTTGCAAAATTATCTGAATACTTAAAGAGTCCTGATTACTTTCTAATCTGCCTTACAGGCCTTACGATAGTTGCATTCGTAAGCGGTAAAAGCATCATGAAGGGGATAATATCATGTGCCATAGGTCTTTTTATTGCTATGATAGGGCTAGATCCGATTTCAGGTACGACCAGATATATCTTCAATAATATCAACCTTTATTCCGGATTTGATTTGACTTGCGCCTTAATCGGGCTTTTTGCACTCAGCGAAGTACTTAAGAAAGGGAAAAATGAGAAGATGAAAGATGCCGCTGTAAAGGACGATAGGAGCTGGAAGATAAGTAAAAGCGAGTATAAAAGGATGGCGCCTGCTTCCATCCTTGCGGCTTTCATCGGTCTTTTTGTTGGAATTATTCCAGGAACTGGAGCTTCTGAGGCCTCATTCTTAAGCTATAGTGCCGCTAAGAACATATCAAAGCATCCTGAGGAGTTCGGTCATGGTTCTATAGAGGCTGTAGCTGCTGCGGAGACTGCGAATAACGCAGTGACAGGAGCTACATTAATTCCGCTTTTGACTCTTGGTATTCCCGGAGATGCATGCGTTGCCGTTCTTCTTGGCGCGCTTATGATAAATAATCTTACCCCAGGCTCTTCACTGTTTATAGAAAATGGAGAGATAACATATGCAATCTTAATCGGCTTGATTCTCATAAACATTTTCATGTATATCCAGGGAAGGGCGCTTACTAGTACTTTTGCAAAAGCGTTGAAGATACCGATGTCAATTTTAACGCCGGTTATCGTTGTATTCTGTTTCGCAGGATCTTTTAGCGTGAACTCATCGCTCTTCGATCTGTTTTCTGCCGTATTCTTTTCCATTTTGTCATATATCCTGATAAAATTTAATTATCCGATCGTGCCAATCCTGCTTGGACTTGTTTTGGCCGATACGATAGAAGAAAACTTTAGGCGGTCCCTTCTGCTCTCTGGAGGCTCATATTCGATCTTCTTTGAAAGCGCGGCGTCTAAAATCCTTATAGTCGTATTCGCTCTATCTTTAGTTTTAATCGTTAGAGCAAGGAAGAGAGGAGAAAAGAGTGATGAAAAGTGTTAAAAAGAGTAAACAGAAAGCAGTTATCGACTATGTTTTAACTTATATTGATCAGAATAAATTTACATCCAATACGAAAATCCCAAGCGAAGTCTTTTTGACTAAGAGGCTGTCAGTCTGCAGGGAGACAGTGAGAAGAGCTCTTAGAACTCTAGAGGACGAGGGGCTTTTATATGCAGTCCATGGAGGAGGGACATATTTTGACAAACATAAGGCGTTAACGCTTAGTGCGATAGACAGCAGTGCTGATTTCAGAATTGCGATAATCATACAAGGTACGGATAGAGGAGCAAACTCGATTCTCGTATCTTCTGTAAAAGAGTACTTCTCGCCGTATAAGGTAGATATCAGGATATTCTATACCGATAACAAGCTGTCAAATGAAAGAAGATGTCTCTTATCTTGTTCTGAAGGATTTGACGGCATAATAATCGATGGCGTTAAGGCGAGCATGGCAAATCCGAATCTAGATGTGTATTCATCGCTTTATCAAAAGAACATACCTTTTATCTTCTATAACAATTACTATAGCGAGACAGGATATCCGAAGATATTGAATGACGATGAGATGGCAGCTGAGAATCTTATCTCTGCATTGACGCAGAAAGGGCACAGGCATATTGCTGGGCTTTTCTTATATGACAATTACCAAGGAGTTAAAAAGTATCAAGGATATGCAAAATCCGTATTCAAACACTCCTGCGTATTTGATGATGAGTATGTGAAGTTCTTCTTGACTGAGGATCTTGAGAATAAAGACAAGTTGGCAAAGGAGATCTGGAATTTTCTGAGAAAAATCCCGTCCTGCACCGCCGTTTGCTGCTGTAACGTTATGCTTTATCAGGCGCTTAAGGCAGCTCTCAATCAGCACGGAAAGAAGATAGGAGAGGATATCTCTGTCGTCTGTTTCGATTACTCGCTGGAGGACTACGATAGGGAGGGCATTACATGTACGGTAAGTCAGAGCAACGAGATGGGAAAGGTTGTCGCATCCACCCTCTTAGATATGATGAGGGATCCTGAATATAAGAAGAAGGAGTACTCTAGAGTAATTCCATGCAGCTTTCATCAGGGCTCGTCAATTAAAGACATCAGATGAGGTATCTCAGTATTCCAACATAGAAGAATACGGAACCAAGAAGAGTGAATATGTGCCATATTCCATGATAGTGAGGAATCTTCTTACAACCGTAGAAGATCAGGCCGGAAGTGTAACTTACGCCGCCAAGAGCTAGAAATTTTATGAGACCGGATGGAATGTATGGGAATATGCTGTCTTTAAATACGACGCAGAGCCATCCCATGACAACATAAAGAGCCACATGTAGTATTCTCAATTTCTTCCAAAAGAGTATTGTAATCACAATTCCGGCTGCGCTTATTGTCCATAGGGATGCAAGAAGGATGTATGCGCTTTGGTTTCCGATATATATTAATATCGGGGTGTATGTTGCAGATATAAGGATGTATATCGTACTGTGATCAAATATCCTGAAAACCCTTTTGGCATTTCCAGGCTTTAGCGCATGGTAAAGCGTCGATGATAGGTATAATAGGATGTTTGAATATGAGAATATGATAAGTGCAGATTTTAGGCCGTATCTTGTAATGTTTTTTGATAAAAACAGTGTTAATGCAAAGCCGAAAACGGCTAGGACTACGCCGAAAAAATGGGTGTTCGCATTTATCTTCTCATCTTTCGGATTATCATAAATTGGTAATGGAATTTTTCTTTCTAACCAGCTCATACAATAATCTTAGTTAGACAGAAAGGGAGAAAAAAAGAGTTATTATTCTCTATTTTTCTACTTTAGGTCGCATTAACTAGGAAAAAACAGGATCTAGTTAATCATAACTACAAAAATTCTTTCATACCTCTATCTCTTGTTGTATTATCAGAATATGCTTTTAAATCTTGAAAATGAACTGAAGAACATTTTAGATAGAAGTTTTTCAACTCTTACTCTCTCAGCCTCTCTGGCTTTAGAAGAGAGTATGGTTATAGACGGCAGCAAAAGGAGCGTAGATACTTTCTCATTAAGTCTTAGCGGCGCTCTGTTCAAGCTGAAAGTAAAGAGGGTAAAGGTAAATAAGACGTTCTTTAAAAACGAAGAGGAGGCCTCAAACGCTGTTTTAAACGGAATGGAAGGAAAAGAGATTAAGCTAAGCCGAATCTTATCTCTTTTAAAAGATGCAGGGTATTCAGTTCCTTTGAGTCTCTTTGAAGATGAAGAGTATTACGAGATAAAAAAGACCGAGATTAAAAGAGATGAAAAGGGAAGGACAAAGTTCTTTAACAGCTTAAGATCTTTTGATATTTCTAAAATGGTTATAACGCTCTTTTATGATGATAAGGATGAGGGCTCTTTTTATGTTAAAACAGATTTAATAGCGAAAGATAAGATAGATATCGGTAGTCTTTCATCATTTTATTTAGGAATATTGGACTATGATAAGAAGGTAACCGATGAAAAAAGACTGGCTTTGATAGCATATTTGAAATCTCTTGTTAACATAGCTCTTTTCTCTGGTCTTGAGCGGCCGAATATAATTGATTATATGACGCTGCTTGAGGCAATGCAGGATGAACCTAAAAACAGGCCTTTTAAGCTAAGTGTTGAAAAAGAGAGAAGCGAGTTCTCTCTCGTCAATCCTGATTTCGGCGGAAGCAGTTACGCTGACTATGGAAGATCTCTTTCACCTCTTGACTTTGCATACTACATAGACGGCTTTAGCGATAGCAGCGATGAGAGGCGCATATTCTTTTCATACTTTGATGAGCTAGATAATTCCAATGCAGATGATCCGATAGAAGACTGTTTAAAGTTTTTCGGCCTTGATAAGACTTCCTGCAGAAAAGAACTGGATGATGCTTACAAAAAGAAAATGATGGGCTTACATCCTGATAAAATCGCATCTTATAATCTTGATCCTGCGTTTTTGGAGTTCGCAAACGCGGAGACTGCGAAAGCGATCGATGCTTATAATAAACTTAAAAATATTCTTAAATAGGCATCGGGCATTCTGCTTTCTTGATTATCAGAAGATCTTTTCTTATCTCCTTTCTAACAGAAGGAAGGGCCTTCCTTATAAGGAGCGGAACGTTCTTTTCTTTTAAGATGACAGCTTTATTCATATTTTTTCCTTCCTACTCATAGTTTAGCATATCTGTTAAAATAGTGTTATGGAAAAAGTTTTAGTCGGACTATCTGGAGGAATAGATTCTTCAGTTGCTGCATACCTTTTAAAAAAGCAGGGATATGACGTAATCGGGGCTACGATGCTAATATGGAAAAAAGACAGCCCATATCCTGCTCCCGTATCTCCTAACAGTTGTTATAATCCGAATAAGGATGAAGATATCGTAAAGATAAAAGAGATTGCTGAAAAAATCGGAATAGAGCATATCACAATAGATTGTTCCTCTTTATATGAGCAGAAGGTTTTAGACAATTTCAGATCTGAGTATATGAGCGCAAGAACTCCTAATCCATGCATATGGTGTAATGCGCTAATTAAATTCGGCGCGATGGTAAACGAGGCAAGGAAAATAGTCTCTTTTGATTATTTTGCAACAGGGCATTATGCGAGAATAGTAAAGAACGGAGATCGCTATGCTGTAAAAAAGGCTGTCGATCTAAAAAAAGACCAGTCCTATTTTCTTTCTCGTCTTACGCAACAGCAGCTGAAATGTACTCTTTTCCCTCTTGGAGGGATGACAAAAGAGGATGTAAGGAAGATAGATGTCGTACAAGGTTTTCATAAGGAAGGAGAGGCGGAAAGCCAGGACTTTTATGGAGGGGACTATACGGATCTTTTAATGGCCAAGGATAGGAAGGGAGACATTGTTTTCAAAGATGGAAAGAAACTTGGAGAGCACGATGGATTCTGGCACTATACGATAGGACAGAGAAAAGGCCTTGGAATTGCATACTCGGAACCTCTTTACGTCATTAGGCTTGACAGCAGTAAGAACCAGGTAGTAGTCGGAACTAAGGAGGATACGCTCTCGCTAAAGGCTAGGGCGAACAACATCGTTTATATGAAGAGCGAGGAATTCTCGCCGTTTATAGACTACAGCGTAAAAGTTAGAAGCACCTCCCCTGGAAATGCTGCGAAAGTAAAAAAAATAGGGGAAGACGAAATTGAAATAGAGTTTTTGTCGAATGTTAATGCGATAACGCCAGGACAGAGTGCAGTAATATATGATGGAGATGAGGTAGTCGCATCTGCTATTATAGAATAATTAATTTGAGTTTTCTTCTATTTCAAATTATCATATAGAAACTCAAGGAGGATAGCGTGAGAGTTATTATTGAACCGGATTATGAGAAGATGTCGCTGTGGGCCGCAAGGTACATCGCATCAAGGATTAAAGAACACAATAGAAAGTCTGACAAGCCTTTTGTCTTGGGACTTCCTACAGGATCAAGCCCTATTGGAACTTACAAAGAGCTGATAAAAATGAATAAGAACGGCTTTATCTCGTTTAAAAACGTTGTGACGTTCAATATGGATGAGTACGTAGGCTTGGATAGAAACCATCCTCAAAGCTACTGGACGTTTATGCATGAGAACTTTTTCAACCATATAGATATTGAAGATAAGAATATAAATATGCTTGATGGAACTGTAAAGGATCTCAAAGCTGAATGCGAGCGCTATGAGGAAAAGATCGCATCATACGGTGGAATAGATCTATTTATGGGAGGAATCGGTGCAGATGGACATATCGCATTCAACGAGCCTTTCTCATCCCTTTCTTCACGTACACGTGAAAAGAGTCTGACATACGATACGAAAGTCATGAATTCAAGATTCTTCGATGGTGATATCACGAAGGTTCCATCCACTGCCTTAACAGTAGGAGTTAAGACTGTAACGGACAGCAAGGAAGTGCTTGTTCTTGTAAATGGACACTCTAAGGCAAGAGCTCTAGCGCACACTGTAGAAGGCGGGGTAAGCCAGATGTGGACATGTTCTGCTCTTCAGCTTCATCCGAAGGCGATCATCGTATGCGATGAACCTGCCTGCGGAGAACTCAAAGTAGATACTTATAAGTACTTTAAAGATATCGAGCAGGCGCATTTAGATCCGATGTCGATCGTATAAAGGGGCTTTGGCCCCTTCTTTTATTAATTATTATTAAGGTGATATAGATATGAGAAAAGTTAAATTTGGAATTATCGGACTTGGCTCAATTGCAAGGACGCATGCTGAGGCCATTTCTTTAACAGACAATGCAGAGCTTGTCTCTGCCTATCATAAGGATCAGAGTAAAGCGGATGCTTTTGCCTCTGACTTCGGAGGAAGAGGATATAGCGATCTTGATGCGTTTTTTAATTCAGGTATCGATGCATTAGCTATTACAACGCCAAGTGGAATAAGGGCAGAGTATGCCGTTCCCGCCCTTAAAAAAGGAATCCATACTCTCCTTGAAAAGCCGATGGCAGTAGATAGCAGCAGCGCATATAAGATGATAGAAGCATCAAAAGAGAGCGGTGCGAAAATTGGAGTTATCTTTCAAAACAGGTTCTCTCCGCTTAACTTGGAAATAAGAAAGGCAATAGACAGCGGAAGGCTTGGCAAGAGGGTACTGTCTTCGTATTACATGAAATGGTTTAGAAGTCAGGAGTACTATGATTCAGCCCCTTGGCGTGGCACTAAAGCAGTAGATGGGGGCGGATGCCTCATGAATCAGGGGATACACGGCCTTGATCTCTTACTCTCTTTCTCTGCTCCGCTAAAGAGCGTTTTTGCTTTTTCAAACACTTTAGATCACGTAAGAATAGATGTTGAAGATGTTCTTTGTTCTTCCCTATCTTTTTCTGATGGAAGTCTTGGTACATTTGAGGTATCGACAGCATCTTGGCCTGGATGCAGCAGACGGATAGAGCTTACTGGAAGTGACGGAACGATTATTGCAGAAGACGATCATCTTCTGATGTGGTCGTTTAAGAATATGAATGAAAAAGACAATGAGATAATAAAGAAGTTCTCTTCCGGTCCTGTTAACTCAGCTTCCTCTCCTGCAGTGCCTGTGGACAACCATAAGGCGGAATATGAGGATTTTGTAGATGCAATTATTTCAGATAGGGAACCTCTTATTAACGCAAGCGAAGGATTAAAATCCCTCTTGGCAGTAGAAGCCATTTATAAAAGCGCAGAGAGCGGGACTTTAGTTAATCTCTAAGTCCCATTTCCTTTGCAACCTTTATTACGAGGGCTGGATCGTCTGTCATTACAGAATCAACTCCCATGCTAAAGAGCTCTCTCATACTCTTTTCATCGTTGATAGTCCATACCATTACGATAGCCCCTCTTTTGTGCATTTCTCGAACGAAAGCAGGGGTTACTATTTTCAGCACAGATGCTGAGCGTGGAATCTGAAATATGATCTTTCTTTTAAACTCTTTTGGAAGTAGGTGAAGCTTCTGCCTCAAAACAAGAGGTACGACTTCGCTTGTCGTTATGCTTGTAAGCATGTCTGGGGCCTTTCTTCTTATCTCTTTAAGGTTGTTATAATGGAATGATGCCGTGCAGACTCTATTTTCTGCATTATTTTCCCTGATTACTTTGACATACGCGTCTACGATTCTTACATCGTTTGTTTTTAAGTCGATATTGAATCTCTGTTCAGGGCATGCCTTAAGTGCTTCATCAAGGGAGCATAGCGTTATTCCTTTTCCCCTGAATGGGAATGTCTTTCCGTCGTGTGTGAACTTAAATCCTGCATCATACTTCTTTAATTCTGATAGCGTATGGTCTTCTATTTTTCCGCTGCCGTCCGTATTCCTTTCGAGGCTGTCATCATGCCAGATTACTATCTGATTGTCTTTAGTCAGATGAACATCAGTCTCTATTACGTCGATATTCATATTGTGTGCGCTTATGAATGCGCTTAACGTATTTTCTGGATAGTTCTTGCTATCTCCTCTGTGTGCGACTACACGTGGAAGAGGTGATAAGAAGGAATCAAAACTACTCATCTTTTCTGTCCTTATATATTTTTATCTTTTCAACTTTAGAAAAAATCTTCGCAAACCTTTTTAGCTCGCTCTCTTGCAGTCCAGCCCTTTCAATGATGTCAGAAATGAGACTCTCAGTCCATTTCTTCTCCTCGTCCCATTTGAAGTATGAGATGTTTTCAAGATGATCTACTGCATCTTTTGCCGCCTCTTTCGCTCTTTCGTGCGTTACTGCGACAATGCCGTCCTTATAAGGTTTTGAAGAGAGGAATAATTCATATGAGATTATTTGAACCGCCTGCGACAGGTTAAGAGACGGGAATAGGGGAGACGTTGGAATCGTTACGATTGAGGATAGCATATTGACCTCGTCATCTCTCAGTCCGTCAGCCTCGCGCCCAAATACGATCGAAATCTTTCCGCTTGGAAACTCTGATAGTTTTTCAGCAAGGTCTTTAGGGCTGTATGAACTCATCTTTCTAAGTTTTCCCCGTCTTCTTGTTGCGCCGATTGTGAAGACACTGTCTTTTATAGCCTCATCAAGAGTTTTAAATTCTTTTCTGTTCTGATAAACGTCTTTAGCATGCAAAGCTAGCGTAAATACCCTGTTCTCATCATATGTTTCATTTGTAACGAGCGTTAAGTGTGTAAGCCCCATAGTCTTCATTGCTCTGCAGCACGATCCGATATTAGCCGCATCCTGCGTTTCAACCAGAATTATCTCTATTCTATCCAAATAAGAATTATCCATATTTTTCGATAATACTCGTTATTGTGTTTTTCTGCCATAGAGGCTAACATTTAGTCATGGAAAAATGGGATAACAAGTATTTAAGGCAGATAAGGACTATTCTTGCCGTATTTTCTCTGTTTCTTTTGATATTCGTTATGAAAACGGCAAAAGACATACTGCTTCCGCTGGTTATCGCATTATTTATTTTTATCTTAGTTAATCCGCTTTTAAACCGTCTTGATCGTTTGAAAGTGCCGAATATCCTTTCTATCATAGCAAGCCTTGCACTTGTTGTTCTGGTATTTGTCATCATTGTCTATGTGCTTTTTCAGATGGTTAACATGATCCTTGGCCGTCTTGGTTCTTATAGTGAGCGTATTGCGGAATTCGATGCGTTCATAAGCGTGTATCTAGCGCGTCTTTTTGATGTTGAAGACACAAATTATTCTTTTTTGAACTCTCTGAATATTGATTGGATCTCTCTTGTAAGAAGTTATCTGACTTCTTTTTCAACACGTTTCTTGGGAATCATGAGCGATGCCATGATGAGCTTCGTGTATCTGCTTTTCCTCTTGATGGAAAGACGCAGCTTCGCCTCCAAGATGCTTGCTATCCTCGATAAGGACAAGGGAGAAAGATTTACAAAAGTCGCAATGAGAATGAACAGACAAGTCTCGAAGTATCTGTTTGTGAAGATCATTATAAGTGCGGCAACAGGATTGATGTTCTATCTTGTGGCACTTCTTACAGGACTTGATTTCGCATTGCTATGGGGGATACTCGCATTCGTTTTGAATTTCATTCCAACGATTGGAAGCATTATCGTAACGGTTGGAACGATCTTAATGGCATTCATTCAATTCATGCCTGAATGGGGTAGGATAATATATGTAGGTCTTATGATGACTTCAATTGAGATGGTTCTTGGAAACATACTAGATCCAAAACTTCAGGGCGTGCAGCTGAACATCTCTCCTATAGTTATTCTTATCGCACTTGCTATCTGGGGCTATATCTGGGGACTTGTCGGAATGTTCTTAGCAGTTCCTCTTACATCGATGATTCAAATAGTATGCGCAAACATTCCTTCTTTAAAGAAAGTCGCGATATTCCTCTCTACAGGAAAGTTCGGATCTCAAAGCAAGGGAGATGAAAAGAAGAGGAAGAGGAAGAAAAACGGCGAAGCCTCATATGACGTTGAGATGCCAATCGGCAGGAATCCAGAAGAATTTGAAGATGACAATTTTAACGACTAGATAACGAAAGAGAAATAACTCCTATAAGCATTACCATGCTTGCGACTATCAGAGAAAGAGAGAAGATGTCATATAGAACGTAGTCTATTACAAGCGCTGCGATTATCTGCCCGGATGATAAGAGAAGAGCCGATAGCAGTCCTGAAATTTTAGGAATTACTATGTTCGTGCTTACTACGACAATACATGCTAAAAGACCGCCTGATAGCGCAATATAGAGCGGGACGCCTGAAAGACTCTTAAAGCCTTCGGCTGTGCTTTCAAAATGGAATAGCCCTGCGTAAAGCAAGGCTCCAATAAGGCCTGAAATAACATTTGCTCTTGCCGAGTAGAATGCGCCCTTAGCTTTTGCGAGTTTAGAGTTGTAAACCATCTGCGTCATAGTAAGGACGCCAGCGGCAATCGATGGAATTATGTATAGATTAAGACCTTCTCCAGAAAACAAGTAGATTAATATTCCTGCAAGGCAGATGAGAATGCCTATTATCCTGTTTTTTTCAATCTTATTCTTATTCATTCCCATAAAGCCGGTAAGATCGTAGATCAAGCCCATGAGACTTTGTCCGAATACGGCTCCCGCCATGGAAATGGTAGCACCTGCATTTACGACGCTTATATAATTTAAAGAGATTATTGCAACTCCAAAGAAGCCTCCGAATGCCTGGTTGTACCATTTGACGGACTTCCTTTGTGGGTTGATTACAGTATTCTTTCTTCCTGCCGTAATTATTAGATGCAGCGTTATTATTCCAACGATCTGATTGATTATTAAACTTACTTCGCTTGATGTAAGACGGCCGAATTCTGTGTTGAAACTCACCATCACTGCGATAATAGCGCCGGTTAGAAATGCTGACAGTGAGTATAAGTTTTTTCTCATTCTTCTATATTAGCAAAGATATGGAATAAGATCTCCTCTTATTTTATAATTCGGTTATGACTATAGTTGCATTAGATTTAGAAGGGGTGCTTGTACCCGAAATATGGATCAGTTTCGCAGAAAAGACAGGACTAGATGAATTAAAGAGAACTACACGTGACGAGCCTGATTATAGAAAGCTTATGAAATACAGGATCGATATTTTAAAGCGTGAAGGTCTTAAGCTTAAAGACATTCAGGATGTTATTTCAACAATGGATCCTTTAGACGGAGCAAAAGAATTCTTAGATAAGCTCAGAGAAGAGACTCAGGTCGTAATACTTTCAGATACGTTCGTAGAGTTTGCAAAGCCGCTTATGAAAAAGCTTTCCTGGCCTACGATATTTTCTAATTCTCTTGTAGTATCTGACGATGGGGAGATATTGGATATCAGAATGCGACAGGAAGAGGGGAAGATGAATGCCATAAAGGCTTTTTCTTCAATGGGGTTTAAGACTTTTGCCGCAGGGGACAGCTATAACGATTTGAAGATGATAAGACTTGCAGATAACGGATGCCTGTTCAGAGCGCCAAAGAATATCTTAGAAGAGAACGGCGATCTTAAAATATTTGAGGAGTATGACGACTTTTTCTCATACATTAAGGGATGCTTAGTGTGAAAAAAAGTTCTAAACTTAAGCTCTCAATTGCCTTTCTCGTCTTTTTCATGACGGTAGGCTATATACTTCTTCTTTTGGCCTATTCCGGTCCTAGATGGATTTGTCTGATAGTGTTTTTAATATACCTTTTTGTTCTTTATTTTCTCATAGTTACGACAAGAAGGGTCGTAAAAGCTTTAAAAGAAAAAGAATAATGCTTTTTTTAACTTGACCGCGGCTAAAAGCTATTGTATTTTACTTCAAAATGAGCAAGCATAGAGCATTGCTCAATATGATTAAGTAAAGGGGGCTATTAGATGGATGCTTTTACGCAGGAAATGCAAGAGAAACTCTTGAAAGAGAGGGATGAACTTCTTGCTAAACTTAATAGCGAAGGACAGAACTTCAGAGAAGAGGCTATGGCTGCATCTGGAAGAGACTCTAGCGATTTAGCTAGCGATGATGCTGCATATAGGAAAATGGAAGCTTTAAACGCAATGGATGCGAAGCGCCTTAAGGCGATAGAGGGTGCATTAAAAAGAATAAGCGAAGGAAAATATGGAATCTGCCTGCAGTGCGGCAAGAAGATTCCAGAAGGAAGACTTAGAGCGATTCCTTCTGCAGTCCTTTGCGTAGATTGTAAAAGTGAAAATGAGAAAATGGGAATGTAATTAGGGGAGGCCGTAAAAGGCCTTCTCTCTTTTTATAGTGCTTCTCTCGCCGTGTCCTGGCAGTATGATTGCATCATCTTTTGTTGTGGAAAGCACATATTTAAGAGATGAGAGTATCTTGTTGTAATTTCCGCCTTTTAAATCTACTCTGCCATAAGAGGAAGCAAAAATAGTATCTCCTGTAAAGATCACATTCTCTTTCTTGTTATAAAGGCAGACAGAGCCTTCTGTGTGTCCCGGTGTTCTTATGACTTTAAACGATGCTATCTCATCTTCATAAAAACTGTAATTGGATGGAAGAGAAGCAAGGTCTTTTTCATAAATGCTTAAAAAGCAGGGGAAATCTTCTGATAGTATCTCTCTGTTTCCTTCCCCTTTATTTTTTACAAGCCATTCATCCTCTTTGTCTATGAAAATTTCTACGTTTTTAAATTCCTTTGTCACATTGCCAAGACCTAGAACATGGTCAAAGTGTCCGTGAGTTAAAAGCACGTATTTCAGATTAAGATCATTATCTTTTAGAAAATCAATTACGCTTGAATTTCCATCTGGAGCGTCTATCATGATGGCGTCTTTTGTGCCATCATGATCGTATACGATATATGAATTTGTAGATACTGAACCGAGAACGAATGGTTTAATTTTCATCTGTTGGAAAAATTGACCTCCGCTTTTCTGCCGTTAATCTCTTTTCCGTTTAATTTCTCTATTGCCTTTTTACAGTTCTCTTCACTCATTGTGATGAAAGAGTACTTGTCGTGTATTCTAAGGCTGTATATGTCTTCCCTTGTTATATTTAGTTCGCTCTGTAAAAGCTGAGATAGATTCTTCGCATAAAGATGTTTCATTTTGCCGATATTCAAATAGAGCGTTTTTGCCCCTTCAGGTATTACCCTCTCTTCTTTCTTTATGCTTTCGTTATTTATCTGAGTCTGCTGTATGTTTTTTACTTCGGCTCTTGGCTTCCTGTCTCTTTTTATCTCTTTTTTCTTTGCCAATTCCCTTAACAGGTACGCAGAGAATGCGCTTCTAGTGAAAAATGGTACGTTCTTTTTTATAAGGCTTTTGATCTTTTCAAGTTCTTCAGGATCTGATGATGCGTCATTCTGTATTGAATTAACAATTTCTTTTATTTTCCCTTCAAGTTCTGCTAAGTTAAATTCAGGTGCGTCAGTTTCCATAAAAATAAATAATATCTCCTAAGTTAAAAAAATTAGCCGCTGCTCGTGATATAATGGGTAACGAAACTCAAACGGCCCTAAAAAGGATATAATTTAATCGCCTTAAAATTCAAGTGTTACGGCTAACAGAGAGAGCTCTTTTGTGTTATAAAAATAGCATGTTGAAAGAAAAAGAAATCCTACTTGATGAAGAGGCCGACATATTTAAAAGTCTTGCAAAGGAAGTCATATCTTCAGGCCTCTCTCCGTTAGTCGGGACTTCTTTGAAAGAAAAAATAATAGAACTGGAAAAAAAGAAACATCTGGAGGACGAAAAAAAGGCTCTTATAAGACAGAAACTGGAGAAGAAGGAGAGAATTGATTCTGCCTTGAGCCTTGCAAAAGATAAGAAGGAAGGCTTTGAAAAGGAGAAGGATGCGATCTCTTTGCTTCTTGGCAAGAACCTCTTTGAAAAAAGGAAGGACGCTGTTTTAGACAGGCGTATAGATCAGTTCGACGACCTTTATGAGCGTTATATAAAACTTGAAAGTTCTAAGGAAAGTGCGTTTAAAAGGATGTTTTATAAAATAGAAGAGGCATCATTTTCAAAGGACTTTGATAAAACGATCATCGATGCTGTAAATAATATCTTCTCTTTAGGCTTTGAAATCTATTTGAAAGGAAATGAAGAAGAGGTAGGAAAGATAAAACTTTTAACAGACAAGATAGATGCCCAGAGAGACGCGATAAAAATACTTACCGATAAAATAGAAGATGTAGTTGAGGTTGAAGGAGAGAGCACGGTTTCCATTGATCTTGAGAAAGCAGAGATCGCTTACGGCTCCTACCTATTTCAAAACGGACATAAGTGGATCGGAGAAGACACTCCTGAATCTGTTCTGGATTTGATAAGCCATGCTCTGTCTCTTGAAGAGAAGATAGAGAAGATTGAAGAGGAGGAGAAGGCAGAGGAAAAAAGAAAGAGGGATGAAGAAATAGATGTCCTTATTAATGAGTTGATTTCCCAAATAGACGCTCTTGAAGATGAGAAGAAGAGAATAGATGGCAAGATAAGCTCCATCCGTTTTGAGATAATGAAATTGGAAGAAGAGAAGAAAGCCTAGAAAGGGGGCTTGCTCTCTATTACCAACTCTTCTTTTGTTCGAGGATGCGTAAATGCGATATTAGATGCGTGAAGGGCCAGACGCATATTCTCAATATATTCTCCGTATAATCTGTCTGAAAGTATCGGGTGTCCGATAAAAGCTGAATGTACCCTTAGCTGATGCGTTCTACCCGTTAACGGCTTGAACCTTACTCTAGAACACAACACTCCATTTTTCCACTCGATATCGAGCACTTCGTATTCTGTTAAAGCCTTTTTACCGTCTTTGTAATCAATAATTTGATATGGTCTGTTATCGACATCAAGGCGCATTGGTGCATCTATTAACCCCGATGGATTATCGATTTTTCCGACAAGGAGTGCTTCGTATTCTTTTTTTACTTCCCTTCTTTCAAACGCCATCGACAGCGTTCTATGAGCTTCTTTATTAAGCGCTAGGATCAAAAGACCCGATGTATCCATGTCGAGGCGGTGAACAAACGGACTTACGGGAGCGAATGGAAATATCTTTTTAAGACGCTCAGATGCAGAGTCCAGTTTGTCCGGGCCTTTGCCTGGGGCAGAAAGAAGGCCAGAAGGCTTGTTTATTATTGCAATGTCCTCATCAAGATATATGAAATCGAGCTTAAGCATCCTTTTTATTATTAACTCGCAGCGCTCTTTGCAAGGAGGAACTAAAGTTCCTTTTGTCATTCCGCTTTTGTCTGCTCCAAAGTAGAATTCGCCGAATCCTAGAATTTGGTAACCCTTACGCATCGCGCTGTTTAGCACTTTTATCCCTGCACAGTCTCCAGTGCCTTGGCAAAATCCACCGCCTTCCTTTAAGTCTGAGAGTCTGAATTCGTTATTGTCTATATCTCTAAATACATGAAGTTCTTCAAACTTCTTAGCATAGTATTTTGATCTTTTTCGTCTTTCTGTGCTGTCTATTGTCGGATCTTTTACCGCTTTATCGCTCTCTTTCTCAAGCTCTAGAAATTCATTTACGCTGTATGTCGGATTTACGTATCCTGGGACTTTGTGGCGTCCCTCTGCAAGGCCGGAAAAACCTCTTAATATTACTTTTTCATTCTCTTTTGTTTTTGCAACGAGAATAGAAAACATCAATCCCTTCCTCTCATCTTTTAACAAGTTCTCTGTTTTAAACTCATCAGATGGTGGAAATGAATAGCTGTTTGTACTTTCAAAATAGGATATGGTTGAGTTAATTATTTCTTTTACTTCTTCTGTGAACAAACAAAACGGCATATTCGATCCTGATGAAAATTAAGAGAAATGAGAATAAAAAATACCGGCAATAAATATTTCTTATTTCACTATGGAACCATAATGACGAAATATTTTCAATTTTTCAACAGTTTTACATGTATACATCATATGTAGAAAGCCAATTATGCATAATTTGTGCGTATTATCTAAAAACGCACAGTTCATGTATATTTGACTGCTCATTCCCGCATGATTGCTTTTTGCGAAATGAGGAAAACGAGATGATAAGGATTGATGAGTACCCAATTTTGCTTTATATTTAAGTAATTGAAGAATACGAGGTTGTAATCAGCCGCAAGGCTTTAAAAGGCGTAGATAAGCTAGGGAAAAAAGAGAAAGAAGTTCTTGCGAAACTGATTACGGATCTTCGCATTTCAGGCCCAGTACAGCCGAGCTATCCACATTACAGCTCACTTGGTGGAAACAGATATCATTGCCACTTGAGCTACGCTGGTATTTAGAGAAAGGACAGTTAAAAATAGAGGTATATTATGTTGGTAGTCGTGAGTCAGCCCCTTATTAATGATTTTAAAATCGAAGGTACACTTTCCTCTGCTTTTCTTGAAAACCTCAGGAAAGAGTTCGGTGATTCGATGAAGATCATCCGTCAGGATGAGGATGAGAAATGGGTGAATGTTAATGACATGGATTGGTACAAGGAGGAATTGGCTAAAGAAACACCAGGAAGCAATCTTCGGTTCTACCGCAAGCTTGTAGGCATGACGCAGAAGGAGCTTGCCGATAAGCTTGATATGACTAAGCAGCATGTATCTGACATGGAAAGGGGGAAGAGGGCGATAAGCAAGGCAACAGCGAAAGAGCTTTCCAAGATCCTTGATGTTTCCGTAGCTAGGTTCATTTAGTTAACATCCTCTCCGCTGTTTAGCGAGAGGAGAGATTTTTTAATACGCCATAGACTCTAAAGCTTCTATGAAATTTCTCATAGAATTTCCTGAGCCTGTAAGGGACATTGTCGGCTAGATTAAATAAAACTCTCTGCAAATAGGGCCTTATTCCTATTGCTGTTTGCAAGAGGGGATGAAGTTCTTAATAAACTCTTAATTCTAAGGTGTACGAATGATATATGTCGAGTTTGTCCTTGGTAAGCATAAATGTATTAGGAGCTTCCTCCCATTCGTAATCGTAATAGCAAGTCAGTATTTCTCTAGATTTCGTGTAAGTAAAAAACACAGTCATGCATGTTAGTGTTTTCTCTTGTAAAGGTGATTGTGTATTTATACTGTAAATAATTAAAATAAAAGAAGATTACCGGCAATCGGACTTGAACCGATACAGGATCGCTCCCGGTAGATTTTGAGTCTACTGTGTCTACCATTCCACCATGCCGGCGCTTTGTCTATCTTAACAAAAAGAAAAAAATACGTAAAGTGTTGAGACTCGCCATATTTCTACTTTCTCCAAATCAAAATTATACGCCATTAATTCATAAGACAAAACAGATTGCGCAAAAACGTTTCGTTCCCCTCTGATAATTTTTTATAAAAATCACGTTTTTGCACTTATCTAATGAAGAAATACTGTATGATTAAAAGAAAAGTAGAAAGAGAGTTAAAAGATTTGTGAAAGAAAAGAAGGCTGTAGTAATGGCCTAAGAGTTTTAGGACGCAACATCTAAATTGGTACAGGAGTTGCTTATAAAAATATTCACACCAGATGAGGAGATTGCAAAACTTGCAGAAATAAGCGTGGATGATGTAAGGAAGATTTTATCAACTTTTGATTGTAAAACCCTTTTAACTCAATTTAAGTGTTGCTTTTTTTAGTAATCTAAGGATTAAATGCTGTTAGAAATGTATTTTTCTCGTTTCTTTTTTTAATTTTATTTTGTTAAAAACATTTTTCACATTCACATCTTGTGGTAAAATCATAACCAAGAGGTGTTCTATTGGAAAAAAAATGTGCAATAGAAATGCGTGCGATAACCAAGACTTTTGGTTCGGTGTGTGCTAACAACAACATTAACTTAAAAATTAACAGAGGTGAAATCCTAGCCCTCTTAGGGGAAAATGGAAGCGGTAAGACCACTCTCATGAATATGCTCTCAGGGATTTACCAACCGGATAGCGGAGAAATATTAAAAGACGGAGAGCCCATTTACATACATAGTCCTAAAGATGCGTTTAACGCAGGAATCGGAATGATCCATCAGCACTATAAGCTTGTCGAAGTCTTTACTGCCACGGAAAACATCATCCTTGGTCTGAATGACGGCAAAATGGACATTCCTAAGGCTGAAAAAAAGGTAAAGGAGATCTGTGATAAATACGGATTTGAAATAGATCCGGAAAAGAAGGTCTATGATATGTCGGTATCGCAGAAGCAGACTGTAGAAATTGTAAAAGTCCTTTACCGTGGTGCTGATATCTTGATACTTGACGAACCTACAGCCGTTCTTACACCTCAGGAGACTGAAAAACTTTTTTTGATATTGAAGAATATGAAAGCTGATGGCAAAGCAATCATAATAATTACCCATAAGCTTCATGAGGTTATGGCAGTCTCTGATAAGGTTGCTGTTCTAAGAAAAGGAGAGTATATAGGAACGGTCGAGACGAAAGATACTAATCCTCAAGCCCTTACAGATATGATGGTCGGTCATGCCGTAACTCTTAATATTGATCGTCCAAAATACGATAAACCTAAAAAGAAATTAATAGTAAAAGACCTTACATGCGTGGATGACGAGGGGATAGAGAGGCTTAAAGACGTTTCTTTTGAGGCATATACAGGAGAAATTCTTGGAATCGCAGGAATCTCTGGAAGCGGACAAAAGGAACTTTTGGAAGCGATGACAGGCCTTTATCCGATAAAGAGCGGAAGCATCAAGTTCATTACAAAAGAGAATAAGGAAGTAGAGCTTTCAGGCCTTAGTCCCAAAAAGATAAGGGAAACTGGGGTAGGCATGGCATTTGTCCCTGAAGACCGTCTTGGCATGGGACTTGTCGGATCGATGGGAATGACAGGAAATATGCTACTTAGGTCCTGGAAGAAAGGGAAAGGGGCGCTGTTAAAGAAAAAAGAACCTGAAGATTTGGCAAATAGGGTATTAAACGAACTTGAAGTAGTTACCCCTGGCGTTAATTATCCTGTAAGACGTCTCTCTGGAGGAAACGTTCAAAAGGTATTAGTCGGACGTGAAATTTCTAATGAGCCTGAAGTTTTGCTGACGGCATATGCGGTAAGAGGATTGGATATCAACACATCATATACGATATATAATCTGCTCACAGAGCAGAAGATGAAAGGATCTGCCGTTGTATATGTAGGAGAGGACTTGGACGTACTCATTGAACTTGCAGACAGAATACTCGTGCTTTCCTCTGGCGAGGTGGCAGGAGTAGTGGACGGAAGAACAGCCACTAAAGAAGAGATAGGACTTATGATGACATCTAAAGGGGGTACTTTATGAGAGAAGAGAAGGGAACTCCTTTTATCCGACTTGCAAAAAGAGCGGAGATGGATAGGAAAAAAGTATATTTAATCAGAGTCCTGTCGATTGTCTTTGCCCTAATTCTTGGCTGTATTCCTATTATGTTGACGGGGAATAATCCGTTTAGTGCGTATTCGGTAATCGTTTCAGGATCTCTTTCAAGACCTGTATACATCAAGCAGACAATCAGGACTGCTATTCCACTTCTCGGATGTGCAATTGCTATTGCCCCATGCTTTAAGATGAAGTTCTGGAATATCGGAGCTGAAGGACAGATTACGATGGGAGCTGTGGCTGCGACGTATTTTGCGCTCTTTTATGCAGACAAAATTCCGCACGTTCCTCTTTTGCTGATTATGTTTGCCTCCGGTGCTGTTTTCGGCGCTCTCTGGGCGTTGGTTCCCGCATTCTTTAAGGCAAAGTGGAATACGAATGAGACGTTGTTTACGCTCATGATGAACTATATTGCAATCGGCATTGTCGCCTATCTTCAGGGAGGCCCATGGGAAGGAAGAAAAGGAAGCCAGTTAATCCCAATGTTCTCCGATAATGCCCGTCTTCCGACCGTTTTGGGTGTTAACTGCGGTTGGATTATAGTTCTTGCTCTGGTATTTTTCTTATATATCTATATGAATAAGACGAAACAGGGATATGAGATAGCTGTAATTGGAGATTCTGTAAATACTGCGCGATATGCTGGAATGAACGTTGGTTGGATTATGATGCGTACCATGATGATTTCTGGTGCGATCAGTGGTATTGTGGGTGTGATTATCGTATCTGGCGCGAACTTCACTTTGTATAAAGGCGTTGCAAACGGCGTTGGATTTACATCTATCACTGTTGCCTGGCTTGCACAGCTCAATTCATTTGCAATGATCGCAATTTCCATGATCCTTGCAATTTTGGAAAAGGGTGCGAACACTCTTCAGACCAGGATGCAGATTCCGTCATCTATTGCAGACATCATAACCGGTATTCTGCTTTTCGCAATGTTAAGTTCGGAGTTCTTTATTAACTACCGCTTGATCTTTAGAAAGAAAGCGAAAGAGGAGGCGGTTAGATGACTACGTTAATTACTTTAATTGTTGCAGCTGTTACTTTCGGAACAGTTTTGATGTATGGCACTCTTGGCGAGATCCTGACAGAGAAGACTGGAAACTTGAACTTAGGTGTTGAAGGTATCATGTACATGGGAGGAGCATTCGGTCTTGCAGGCGCATTTTATTATGAGAAGGCTGTAGGATCTGATGCGGCATCTGGTTTTGTTGCAATCGTGCTTGCAATCCTTTGTGCTTTTGCTTCTGGTGCATTTGCATCTTTAATTTACAGCTTCTTAACTATCACACTAAGGGCGAATCAGAACGTTACCGGACTTGCGCTCTCAATCTTCGGAACAGGTGTTGGACAGTTTGTAGGTGAGTTCATGAGAGTAAGCGAGGGTGGATACGTTGCCCTTGGAAACGGCTTAAAAGATGCCTTCTCTGCGACTATCTTCCCTGATTTTCTAATTAACATTCCTATTATCGGAAGAATTCTATTTTCACATACGGTGTTCTTCTACCTTGCTGTTGTTCTTGCTATAGCAATGCATCTCTTTTTAAAGAAGACTAGAGCTGGCATGTATCTCAGAGCGGTAGGAGAGAGCCCTGCTACAAGTGATGCTGCTGGTATAAATATTACGAAATATAAATACCTTGGAACGATCATTGGCGGTGGAATCAGCGCCATAGGCGGTATGGTTTATATTATGACGACAGCTGGATGCGTATGGAACCATGAAGGACTTTCTGGCGTTGGTTGGCTTGCTGTTGCTCTTGTTATCTTCTGCATCTGGAGACCTCTTAATGCAATCTGGGGATCTGTGCTTTTCGGTGCCATGATGATCATGTACTTAAGAGTTTCGATTCCGTTTATTCCTACAGAGATTTACAAGATTCTTCCATACATCGTAACGGTAATTGTTCTTATCTTTACGAGCATGAAGAGCGGTAGAGATAAACAGCCTCCTCTTTCTTTAGGGGTGAATTACTTCAGAGAGGAGAGGTGATTTTGTTTTTGGAATCTTAACATCACTGTTAAGGTTGGGAACTTTTGCAATATATCACAAGGAGGATATATGAAAAAAATTTCTTTAGTTCTGATTACTCTCATTTGTACAATGGGCCTCGTATTTGCAGGCGGAGCATCAGAGAGTACGGCAGCATCCCCTGCTACAGCAGAAGATGGAACAAGGACAGTTCGCGTAGGATTGTTATGCATTGGTGATGAGAATGACCAAGGCTACACTTTCAACTTCATCCGCGGCAGAGACGAAGCTTCAGAGATGTTGGCTCAAGAGGGAATCAACGTCGAATGGGTTACAAAGTATAACATCGGCGAAGATGCAACTTGTCTTGATGCAAACATTGAAGCGGCAGAAGAGGGTTGTGAGATCATTATCAATAATAGCTATGGATTTGAGCCATTCATGCTTGAAGTTGTAGATGATTATCCAGATATCGAATTCATCGCATGTACGAATGCTGCATCATGGAACGATGGAAGAGATAATACCCATAACGCATTTGCAAACATCTACGAAGGAAGATACATCGCAGGTGTTGTTGCTGGTATGAAGCTTCAGCAGATGATTGACGAAGGCGAAATCACTCCAGAAGAAGCTGTAATCGGATACGTTGGCGCTTACTCATTCGCCGAAGTAATTTCTGGCTTCACAGCATACTTCCTTGGCGCACGCTCTGTATGTCCATCTGTAACGATGAAGGTATCATTCGTAGGATCGTGGTCTGATGCAACAGCAGAGAGCGACGCAGCTCTTGCACTTATCGACCAGGGATGTGTAATGATCAGCCAGCACTCCGACAACACGACTCCTGCAACAGCAGCACAGTCACGCGGCGTATTCCACACAGGATATAACAACGATATGACAGGAATCGCACCTAATGCATCCTTAATTTCTACAAGAATTGACTGGGGCATCTACTTCTATGAAGCAATCAAGGCATATGTAAACGGAGAAGCAATTCCTCAGGACTGGTGCGGCGGCATGGGCGACGGCGCAGTAGTTATGACAACTCTAAACGAAGCAATTGCAGCTCCTGGAACAGCAGAGAAGATTGCAGAGGTCGAAGCAGCTATCGCAGACGGATCGCTTGAAGTATTCGATACAAGCACATTCACAGTTAACGGCGGAGAAGAGCTAACACATGCATTTGCACTTGATACAGACGGCGACTTCACAGCAGACAGCGAAGAAGCAGTATATGACGGTGCATTCCATGAGTCAGAGTTCCAGTCAGCTCCATATTTTACAGCACAGATTGACGGAATAGAGTGGCTTAATGCTGCATATTAATAGACAAAAACGTCTTTTCCATTTGGGCTTTGCACATTGCAGAGCCCTTTTTATTTGTGCTGCTAAAATCGAAATTTGACGAGACAATATTTGTTAGAATATTGGTAAACCAACTTAAGCTGAAATTATATTTCTCTGATACTGAAAAAAAGCGTTAGATAATATCTGAAATGCATTTTATTTGAGATATATTTTTTTTGCTAACGTATCGATGATTAAAAAAGGGCTGCGCTTGGCAACCCTCTCTTTTAGCCGTTAACTCTTTCGATGTATTCTTTCGTCTCTGTGTTAACTCTAACTTTTTCACCTTGCTTGATGAAGCCTGGTACTCTGATCTTCAATCCTGTTTCTAGAACAGCGTCCTTTGTAACGCCCTGAACAGTATCTCCTCTTGCCGCATCTTCAGTCTCTGTTACAACGTAAACGACTTTAGATGGGATCTGGATGTCTAGTACCTGATCTTCCCACATTGTGATTCTGTAGCTCTCGCCTTCCTTCATTAGGAACTCGTAACCTTCAAAGCTCTTCATAGGAACTTCGATCTGCTCGTAGCTCTCTGTATTCATGAAGCTGAAGTTCTCGCCATCATTGTAAAGATACTGGAAGTCGCGATCTTCGATTGTGATGTCTTCAGCATTGTCCTGGCTCTTCATTGTCTCCTGAAGAGTCTGCCCTGTTGCTGGGCTCTTTAGCTTCAGGCGAACGAATGCAGAACCCTTACCTGGGTTTACGAACTCCCTTTCGATTACTAAAAAAGGCTGACCTTTGATTAGTAGGGCTGTACCTTTATCAATCTGTCCTGCTTTAATCATTTTATTTACCTCGTTAATGAACTGTATAATCTAGTGAACGTTAGTAAAATAACAGAAAAGAGCTTATAAGTAAAGACATTGCAAAATTTAGAGGCTGTTAATGTATTCTTCCACAATAGAATAGCAGTCTAGAGTGTCAAGCCCGGTTTCTTTTGCATATTCTGCAGCCATGCTTATTAAAGCATCGTAATCATCCTGACTTAGTTTTTTCTTCTTTTCTAGTTTTATTTCATCTTTTTCTACGCTTAAGACGAAAGTGTCGCCTTTTTTCATCTTAAGCTCTTTTAAAACTGGCTCTGGAATTATAATAGAATTATCTTCATCGAGCGTTAGTTCAAACTTTTCCATCGAGCATTCCCTTAAAGCTGAAAGAGAGCACGTCCTCAATATCCTTTTTACCGCACTCGATCATAAGAAGCCTATCGAGTCCCATTGCAACTCCGCTAGACTCTTTCATATCGATATCGCAGAAAGAGAAGTCAGCATCTGGAATAACATCTCCAGTCTTCTTTCTCTCTTTTTTTAATTTCTCGTATTCCTTTTCATAGTAGGAACGCGTGATTTTTTTATCTGTCTCTTCCTTATAGCAGTTTGCAACCTCAATGCCTTTGATATACATCTCCCATCGTGCTCTTGTGTATTCGCTGTTCTTTTTAGCAAGGCATTCGATCTCTGCTGGATAATCTTTAAGTATTACAGGAACATCAGTAGGAAGATTTGGTTCTACAGAGTCTATGAATATCCTGTTGAAGGTATCATCCCAGCTTTCATCTTCAGGAATTAGATGGCCTCTTCTTTCTGCTTCTTCTCTGATCTTTTCTATGCTGTGACACATGGAAAGGTCAAAGCCTGCATATTTAAATACAGCCTCGTCTACGCTCATAATAAGCGGATCTTTAAAGATGATTTCATCTGATCCAATAATTGCCGTCTTTCTTAGCATTTCGATTGTAAGGCCGATTGAATCTGCCTCGTCATAGTCCATTGTGTAGTATTCAAGCATAGTGAACTCTGGATTATGAATTAAGCCAAGCTGTTCTGAGTTTCTGAAGCATTTTGATATCTCATAAACAGACCCAGAACCTGATGCGATAAGACGCTTAATGAAGATCTCCGGCGATGGAATTAGATAAAAGTTCTTATTTCCAGTAAATTCGTTGATAAAAGTACTTTCAAAGTTCTTTATAGTAGGCTCTGGTATGAGTGAATCGGAAAGGGTTGGTGTAAAAACTTCAAGATATCCCTTTTCATCAAAAAACGATCTTATGTTTTTATAAAGTTCCGCTCTTTTTCTTTCTATGCTTATATCGAACATGCGAATAGAATAAACAAAGAAGTAATTTAAGCCAATAAGATTGCTAAAGTTCTCTATAATCAATAGAATTTGGCCATGCAGAGATATGAAACAGATGAGATGATTTACGCTTTGGCAACGGCATATTACCCATCGGCGCTTGCAATCGTGCGTTTAAGCGGCGACGGGGTAATAGAGACGCTTGCTAACGCTTTTAGTAATAAAGAAAAACTGTTAAGCGCAAAAACAAATACGCTCCTTCATGGGCATTTGATAGATAAAGACGGAAAGCTTATCGATGAAGTCGTGCTCTCTGTTTATAGAAAAGGTCATGGATATACGGCAGAAGAAGCGATAGAGATAAACATGCACGGCTCTCTTGCCCTTATTAATAAACTTTTTATAACCCTTGAAGAGCTTGGCATAAGAAAGGCGCTTCCAGGAGAGTTTACATACAGAGCATTCATGCATAAAAGACTCGACTTAAGTCAGGCAGAGGCTGTAGAGGAGATAATAAGCGCAAAAAGCTTAAAAGGTGCTGAAGATGCGTTAAGCCGCCTCTCAGGGGGATTAAGCAAGATCGTAAAAGAGATAAAAGATGAGCTTATCGATATAATATCATCACTGGAAGTTCAGCTTGATTATGCTGAAGATGAGATAATCGAGGACTGGGTATACCCTGAATATGAGGTCGATTCTATTATCAGACGTCTTGATGATCTGATCGGAACTTATGATTCATCCCGTCTTTATAGTCAAGGGGCTAAGATAGTACTTGCTGGAAAGACAAATGCAGGAAAAAGTTCTTTTTTCAATGCGCTTTTAAAGGAGAACAGGGCGATAGTATCTGAGATAGAGGGAACGACAAGGGATTATATCGAAGCTGAATGTGTAATTAGGTCGATTCCATGCCGTCTTTTTGATACTGCAGGACTAAGAAGTACCGATGAAGAGATAGAGAAAGAGGGAATTGTAAGATCTAAAAAGCTGATTGAGGATGCAGATCTCGTACTCTATATAACGGACGGAAGCGATGATGTTCTTCCTCCTGAGGATGAGCGTACTATCATCATATATTCCAAGCTCGATAAAAAGAGGAAGGGGAAGGCGCTTGAATTCTCTTCTTTAACCGGAGAGGGGATAAAAGAGGTTCTTGATGAGGTTGAAAAGAGGCTCACGAAGAAAAGCGGCGGCAGCGACGGTCCTATTACGATAGAAAGCGAGAGGGAGAAGAATGATTTGGCAGAGTGCAGAGAGAATTTAATGCTGACAAAAAAGAGCAAGGAATTAAGCATTGATCTAATGTCTCTTCTCTTTCAAAGTGCTTTAAAGAGTCTTGATTCTTTAATCGGCGAAGTAAGCAGCGATGAAATTCTTGATCGCCTATTTTCAAAGTTTTGTTTAGGAAAATGATATGAAAGATTATGATGCGATAGTAATTGGGGCAGGACACGCAGGAATTGAAGCAAGTCTTGCTCTCTCTAGAACTGGATATAGAACACTCTTAATAACACAGAGTCTTGATGCGATCGGACGCCTTTCTTGTAATCCTGCAATAGGTGGGCTTGCTAAGGGAAATCTTGTGAGGGAAATTGACGCTCTTGGCGGCGAGATGGCTCATTTGATAGACAACACTATGATACAGTTCCGCCTTTTAAACAGAAGACGAGGACCGGCAGTGCAGGCATATAGGGCTCAGGCAGATAAATTCTCTTACTCGCGCCTTGCTAAAGAGACTCTTGAGCATGAGAACTCACTAGAACTCTTTATGGATACCGTTGTTGATTTCATCGCTGAAGGCGATAAGATCATTGGTGTTGTAACAGAGAGGGGATGGAAGATATTTTCAACTGTTGTTGTCCTAACAACAGGAACTTTCATGAACGGAAAGATCTTCATAGGAGAGTACGAAGCAGAATCAGGAAGACTTGGAGAGGGATCTGCAAAAGGCCTTGGAGACAGGCTCAGGGAGATGGGGTTTTCTGTAGGACGAATGAAAACAGGAACCCCTGCGCGCGTTAAAAAAAGCACTCTCGATTTCTCAAAGCTCGAAGTGCAGCCAGGCGATGCTGATGTCAGACCCTTTTCATATATGAGTGACAAGATTGAGCGTCCGATGCTCGATTGCTATATAACATATACGAATGAAAAAACGCATCAGATAATAAGGGACAATATTAAATACTCGCCTCTATATGGGGGAAAGATAGTCGGAAAAGGTCCAAGATACTGTCCTTCCATAGAAGATAAGGTTGTACGTTTCCCCGATAGGGAGCGCCATCAGATCTTCGTTGAGCCTGAAGGGCTTGGAACAGAGGAGATGTATCTTAACGGGCTTTCATCATCCCTTCCTGAGCGCGTACAGCACGAGTTTATCAGGACTTTGCCTGGGCTTGAAAACGTTGAGATAATGAGGCCGGCTTATGCAGTTGAATATGATTATCTTGATCCTTTAGAGCTTCTTCCAAGCCTTGAGAGCAAGAGGCTGAAGAATTTATATATCGCAGGTCAGACAAACGGCACAAGCGGATACGAAGAGGCTGCTGCGCAGGGCATTATGGCAGGAATTAATGCTTCCTTGAGACTAAGTGGGAAAGAGCCTCTTATACTGAAAAGATCCGAGGCGTATATCGGAGTTCTTATAGACGATCTTACGACAAAAGGAACGAAAGAGCCTTATAGAATGTTTACAAGCCGTGCGGAATACCGCTTAAAACTGAGAAACGACAATGCCGATTTACGTCTTACGATGCTATCTCCTTTGTCGAGCGAAGAGCGGAAAAATCGCTTAGAAGAGAAGATTCATGACATTGAAGAGATAAAAGAGCTTTTAAGGCAAAAAAAAGAAAGAGGTAAGAACGGATTAGAACTTCTGAAAGAACCTGAAGTCACAATCGACTCTCTAGGCATTGATTTAGAGTCAAAATATAGCGCAGAGACTAAAGAAGAGGTTGAGCTTGATATCAAGTACGAGGGGTATTTAAAGAGACAGGATAAGGAAATAGAGCGATTTGAGAAGAATGAAGTGCTAGCAATTCCTTCATCTTTCGATTATGATAATGTTGATGGATTGAGCAAGGAAGCGCAAGAGAAGTTCAAAGCCATAAGGCCTCAAAGCATAGGGCAGGCGAGCAGAATTTCCGGCGTCCGCGTTTCAGATATCGCAGTATTGCAAGTCGCACTAAGGAGCAGAAAGAATGAATAGTCTTCTTAGTCGTGGTATTAAAGAGCTTGGTTTATCTTGCAGCTTGGAGCAAATGGGACAGCTTGAAGCTTTTTTAGCAGAGATAATGCTTTTTAATCCCAGCTATCGTTTAGTCTCGAATACAGACGAGAACGAGATTGTAGTAAGCCATATACTTGATACGGCGGCAGGCGTTCCTTACTTTTTGAGGGAAGAAAAGAAAACCGACATAATCGATTTAGGAAGCGGTGCAGGATTTCCTGCCATAGTCCTTTCTATCTTCATGCCAGAGAGCAGGATTGTTCTTTGTGAGAGAATGAAGAGAAGGGTGGACTTTTTAAACTCTACTATTGCGCGCTTAAGACTTAAGAACGCAGAAGTTAGGTTTGAAGGGGCTGAGAGCATTAAAGATACTTTCGATATCGTCACAAGCAGAGCTTTCCACACGCTTACAGATAGCTATCCTCTTATGAAACCTCTTTTAAGGGAAGACGGGAAAATCATCCTTTATAAGGGGATGAAGAGCAAATGCTTGGAGGAAATAAAAGATCTGGAGAGGCTGGGGCATAGTGTCACTTACTCTATAGAGAGCATTAGTGTTCCTTATTTAAATAGGGAGCGCTCACTGCTTTATATAAAGTGAGGATGAAATGAAAAAAGGCGTACTTACAACTATTTTTTGCATAATCTTGTTCTTAGCAGGACTTGTGATATTAGCAGCAAATTATTTAACGTTTCCAGAGAGTCTTGCTAATGTTGAAAATATCATCGAAAGCTTTGTAAGTGCATCTTTAAGCATAAGCCAAAGAGAGAATCTCATTCTCCTTATTCCTGGAGCGTTTTTGGTATTTGAGGCTTTCTTTATTAAGGTAAGCCGCAAAAAACGTCCATACAGCATAATATTCTTTTTATTCTTATTCTTTATTTACTTCACACTGATCGTTTATACGCATTTAAAGTCCGACATTCCAACTCCCGCTGTAATTATGAGCCATGTGGATAAAAGCAAAGAGGGGCTGGTCGTGCTTTTAATTGCGCTTGAAGCAATACTTGCGTTGGTGATCTTATATGTTACGGGACATCTGAACCAGAAATATAGGACAAAACTTTTAAACGCAAGTGCAAATCTCGACGTAGATGGCGTTCCAAAGGGAGCAAGTGATGTAAAGATAAGCAGAAGACAGCTTAAAAAGCAGGAAGCGAAAGAGAAGAAGAGAATAGAGAAAGAAGAGGCGAAAGAGAGGAGAAAGGAAGAAAAGAAAGCTCAGAAAGCTCAAGAGAAATTAGATAAAGAGACAGAAAAGGCTGAAAAAGAGGCGAAGGCAGAAAGAGAGAGAGAGGAGAGAAAGCTCGCTAAGAAAGAAGAGAAGAAAAAGAAGAAAGAGGATAAGAAGAAGGCTAAGGAAGCAGAGCTCATAGAAGAGGATGTGAGCGAGCGCTTCAATACGGAAGAACTTAAAGTTGTAAATACCGCCCCGGAAAAAGCTATGAGCATGGACGAACCTCTCTCGTTCCCTGAGTTCGGCGATATACCAAGGTTAAGTACGATAGAACATAATGAGGATCTCGATCTCGTAAGTCCCGACAGAAGAAACAAATTTAAAGAGGAGATGGGACTAAAAGAAAAAGAAGAAGAATTTGAAGAGGAGGAAGACAAAGATAATCTCGATCGCTTCAGAACTAAAAGAGAAGAGAAAAAAGATCCAATGTATAAGCCTAGTCAAGCTGGGGCGCACTTTAAAAAAGGCGGCATCTTAGAGGCGACCATAGAGAGTATGAACAGTTATGATAGCTCTCGCACATCACGTCCTAAATCTCCAATCCTCGGATTGGATGAGAAAGAGGGCGATTCTCAGATAAAGCCATCAGATGATAATTTTGCGCCTAAAGGACTTTCTAAAGATCATCCTCGTTATAAGCTTTTTGAGTCGCTAAGAGAGCCTGTTAACAGGCAGAGCATAAATGTCTCCCATCTCCCAAGCCGTCCTTTTGAGAGTGAAGAGAAGGTTAACATAGACGATACGCTTTCAAGCCTGAAGAGCAGCTATCAATCGACATATAAGAAGCAGGAAGATCAAAAAGTAAAACTCTCAGATCGCCTTGATCAGATGAAGAGGGAGAGCCTGAGCACTTCAAATCCATTTGTTTCTCAGACTGCATCTGCAATTAAACAGAATGACGATGTAAAGAGGAATGATGATCTGAAAGCAAAACTCGATAGAATCAATAATATGGACTTCTCCCAGATAAAGACGGAAGAGCCTGTAAGACAGAGCGAACCAGTAAAGCCTGAGCCTGTTAGACAGCCGATGAGAGCAGAGGATATCGAATCTGTAGATCAGAAGAACAAGGGCAAGTATGACGATGGGTCGAACTCGGATGAAATGCAGGAACAGACAAACGAGATCTTCTATTCGGTGGGTATTGCAGGATTAAAGAGCAATGACGAGGGAATGACTGGAATCAAGAGACGTGCAAGGCTCAGTTATAAGGCGCCGTCTATGGATATCCTGTTGGATTATCCGACTGCCGACAGGGAGATCGACGACTATACTATAAGCAGAGGGCAGGCAATATTATCAACGCTTCATGATTTCAAAGTCGATGTAACTCTAGATAATATCGTAAAAGGTCCTACTGTCACTATGTATGAGCTCAAGCTTGCAGAGGGTGTTCCTGTATCTAAGATCAAGACGAGATATGACGATCTTCAGTATGCGCTAGGCGTAAGAAGCATAAGAATCCTAGCCCCAGTTCCAGGAAAACAGGCAGTTGGCATAGAAGTGCCGAACTCAAAGAGAGCTACTATCGGCTTTAAGGATATGCTTTACACGTTTAACGCTCTCCCTGATAAGAATAAGATGGCAGTTCCTATGATCTTGGGACGAACTATTACAGGCGAACCTGTAAGCATAAACGTTGCAAAAGCGCCTCATCTTCTAATTGCAGGAAGTACTGGAAGCGGAAAGAGCGTAGGAATCAACAGCTTGATTGCAACAATTCTTTACAATAAGAGTCCGCAAGAAGTAAGGCTTATAATGGTAGACCCGAAGGTCGTAGAGCTTAAAATCTATAACGGAATCCCACACTTGCTTACTCCTGTTATTACGGAGAGCAAGAAGGTTCAGAAAGTCCTTTCATGGCTTACTGACGAGATGGACAGGCGTTACAATATGATAAGCCGCTACAACGTAAGAAATATCGAAGCCTTTAACGAGAAGTTAAAAAGAGAGCGTCTTGCAGCTGAAAAACTTCCTTATATCGTGCTTATCATGGATGAGTATGCAGACCTTATGAGCACTATCGGAAAGGATATAGAGTACTATGTAGGGCGCTTAGCCGCAATGGCCCGTGCTGTTGGAATTCATCTTGTTCTTGCAACGCAACGCCCGAGTGCTGAAGTTGTTACAGGTACGATTAAGAACAACATTCCAAGCCGAATAGCATTCGCAGTCGCATCCGGCGTTAACAGTAAGATCATCTTAGACGAGATGGGTGCGGAATCCCTCCTAGGTAAGGGAGATATGCTTTATAAGAGTCCTACAAGCAGTGAGACTCTGAGAATCCAGGGCGCATTCCTATCGGACGAAGAGGTAGAGAAGATCGTAGAACAGGTTAAGCTGAATGGAGAGGCGGACTATCTTGATGATTCGATCTTTGAAGATCACGATGAGAAGGAAGATGACTTCGGAGATGACGGTTTTGAATACGTAGACAGTGAAGAGGAGGAGTACGAGAGGGCAAAACAGATCGTATATGAGAAGAAGAGCGCATCTGCATCCTACCTTCAGCGTCGTATGAAGATCGGCTATAACAAAGCTGCCAGATATGTAGAGAGAATGGAAGAAGACGGAATAGTCGGACCTCCAAACGGAAGCAAGCCAAGAGAACTTATTAAAATGCTTTAATTGATATGCCGTGGCGAGTGCTACGGCTTTTACTTTCTCTGTATATTTTACATCAATCAATTTATGATCTTTAAGATGTTTATTGTATATTAGAAACATTTTTGTTACAAACAAATTTGTTGCAAATATTTTTGTTTGTAATGTAAAATGATTGTAAAGGTGTATTATGGAATTCATTGGAAGGGAAAAAGAACTAAATAAGATACGTACTGCGCTTTCAGACGAACATACAAAAGCCATACTTGTTTACGGTAGGCGCAGGATGGGGAAGACCAGACTAATAAAAGAAGCTATCAAGGATTGTGATGCAGTAAAGATAATATATAGAGGAAAGACGCAACCCATATTACAAACTATTGCAGAAATTTCAGCGATGGTAATGAGTGCTATAGGACTTGGAGATATCCCACTACCATCGTTTGATGCTCTTTTTAAATTCCTCCAAGGCAGAAAAGAGATGTTTATTATCGTCCTTGATGAGTATCAAGATACGAAAAAGCTTGAAGGCGATATGGCAGATGCTCTTTTGAGAAATGCAATGGATGATATGCCTTCAAATGTAAAACTGATTCTCTCTGGTTCGTCTATTAGAATAATGGAATCCCTTATGAAAAGCGATAATCCACTATATGGAAGATTTAAAGAGGAAATTCTTGTAGATGAAATGGATTATTATGATGCAGCAAAGTTTTATCCCTCCTATTCTGTTAAAGATAAGATAACTTTATATAGCGTACTTGGCGGCATACCTTGGATTAACGAATCTATAAATGAGAAATTATCTGTTGAAGAGAATATTATAAACCTCATGCTTGAGGATAAAGGGCTTGCTCGCACTTATGCTGAAGATGTAATAAATGTTGAATGTTCTACAATTAATTATTCAACCACGGTATTCAATGCGATAAAGAATGGGAAAAAGCATTTCTCCGAGATACAGTCATATATAAACATACCTCAAATAAAAGCGCAGCTTACAAGGGTTTTGAAGAGTCTTATTGATGTGCGTCTTATAAGGAAAAGAGCTCCGATAAACTCTAATTCAAATAAATCATCTTTCTATGAGATAAGAAGCAATATCATAAGATTTTATTTTGCTTACCAGGATGTACTGTGTGATGAGAATACAGCAAATATGAAAGTACTATACCAAAATAGAATCGCACAGTCATTAAATACTTTCGTAAGCTATAGATTTGAAGAGATATCCAGATCTTATTTTCTTAGATTGTCTCTTAATGGAAAAAGACCTGATATATTAAAAATAGGATCCTATTGGTATGATGACAAAATCAATAAGAAGAACGGTGAGTTTGACGTTGCTCTTTTTTTAACAGATGAAACGTACGAGATATATGAGTGCAAATTCCTTCAAAATAAAGCATCAGAAAGTCTTTTAAAAGAAGAAAGATCGAAAATAAACCAGATCCCTTTGAAAGGAGTCAAAAGATTTGGTTTGATATCATCTTCTGGATTTGATGACATAAGTATGGACGACATAGTTTTGGTATCGGGAGAAGACTTATATAAGCTCTAAACGATACATGTTAGGCATCATGATAAAAAGTTTTTAAGAAAAATATTAAAAAGTGTTTTATTATATCAAGTTTTTAAGAAAAAGGTTAAAAACTTTGACTAAAATATTGTCTGATGGTATCATTAGACCATGATAAAAAGAAGTGAATATATAGCAAAGTTGATTGCATACAAAGACAAGCAGATTATAAAAGTCATAACAGGTCTTAGAAGGTCAGGTAAGACTACCTTGATGGAACAATATAAAGAATATCTGTTAGAAAACGGGGTAGGGCTCGATCAAATACTATATATTAACTTCGAGGATGTTGAGTACGACTACATCGAGGGCTATAAGGATTTACATTCAGAAGTTGTTGAAAGGCTAGTACCTAATAAGATGAATTACATCATATTAGACGAGGTGCAGAGGGTGGAATGTTTTGAAAAGGCCGTTGATTCATTTTTTTTAAAGAAGAACTGTGATGTATATATTACGGGATCTAATTCAAAACTCCTCTCTAGCGATCTATCTACGCTATTGACTGGCAGATATGTAGAAATTAACGTGCTTCCTCTTTCGTTTAAAGATTATGTATTGGCACGAGGAAGCGAAAATGTTATTGAACATCTCTATCAAGATTATATTGAAAACGGATCTCTTCCTTTTACTTTGCAACTTGAAGATAGATGGGCGATAAGGCAATATCTTTCTTCGATATTCGACTCCGTAGTTGTTAAAGACATCGTATCAAGAAGAAAGAACATAGATGTAGAATGTTTAAGACGCATCGTAAAATTTCTTTTCAGTTCCATTGGAAGCGAGATAACTGCAAATAAAATTGCTGGTGCGCTTACGTCATCAGGACGAAAAACAACCCCAGTAACTGCAGATCAGTATCTGGATGCAATTACAGAAAGTTTTATTTTTTATAAAGCGGAACGTTTCGACATAAAAGGAAAAGACATTTTAAAGACTAACCCTAAATACTATGCTGCGGACATTGGCTTAAGAAAGGTCGTCCTTGGAAGCGCAGCATCAGACAGCGGACACATATTAGAGAACATTGTTTATTTAGAATTATTAAGGAGAGGATACAAAGTATACGTTGGAAAAATTGGAGTAACAGAGGTTGATTTTGTTGCAATCGGAGAATTAGGGGAAGAGTATTATCAGGTTGCATATACTTTAAAAGATAATGACGGAAGCTTACTTGAAAGAGAACTCAGACCTTTGTTGTCGATAAAAGATCATAATCCTAAATATCTTCTTACATTTGATTACGGAACACCTGTTAATCATAACGGAATAAGACAGATTAATGTTTTAGATTGGCTACTAGGTAAGGTTTAAAATTATTATATATGGAAGTGCTACTTCCAATTATCATGAAAAAGTACAAAATTAGCATTAATATTGCATTTTTCCTAGACATAATCTAGTAAAAGCATCTATGAAGAATTCTTGGTTAGTTGATTAAATAGAGTTATTGTTTTTGATGTGTACTGTTCGAATTTAGCCCATCTGGTAAGCATTGCTGGTCTCATATGTTTTCTCCTATTTGCATTGAGGCAAGTTCATCTATGTAATCTAGTCTTGGAGCTACAGAGAATACATCGTTTAAGACTGCATTTTTTAATGAGTCCGTATTCTTTTTTAGATAATCAGATGCGTATACGGCTTTTACTATCCCTTCTTTATCCTTAGTGAGGAACGTTAAAGAATGTTTTGGCAGATTCATATCAAGTATATCACTGTTATGGGTAGTAATGAAAAGCTGTGCATTATCTTCAAGCTTTTTAATCATTAATGAAATAATAGACTGTTCAATATCGCTATTGATAAATGAAAATCTTTCGTCATAGTAATAGAATCCATTTCTGTTTTCCATGATAGCTGTTAACATTGTTGCGATTTCTATGCCAGATGCAGTACCGATTGAAAGTATGTTTTTTAGCGCGAGTTTTCCTTCCTGCATAATTAGTTTCTTATCATTAAGCCCAATAACGTATGCGTCCTTTACCTTATAAAGTTTTTCTACCTTTTTAATAGCAGGATCAAGTGTCTTTAATATATTCTCTAGGACATTATGGTAGATTGTGCTGCCTAAATCATCTGTTGATATTTTTGAATTAGACATTGGAAATGAGAAATTCCATCCTAGAGATGTTTTATCTATTTTAGATAGTTTATCATTAATATTTTCAGTAAGAACAAGAAGTTGATTTTCAATCCTTTTTACGCATTTTTCATAATCATTGGATGCGTTTATGTTTGTTTTCCTAACGCAGGTTTTTACTGTTTGTTTTTTATCTTCTCCTTCATGTAGAACGTTAATATTTATTCTGTATAACATAAGATCTTCTAGAACAAAATCTATTATCTCGTATCACCTTGGAAAGAATTTCTGTTAGATCTTTGGAATGACAAGATCATATAAGATCAGGCATTCTAAATCTGTAAGATAATTTAAACTATATTTGTACTTCTTGCTCTATATTCCAATGGTAATGTGATTGTTATTTTAGCCTGCTTTTGATCCTCAGTAATTTCAGGAGTAGTTAAGCCTTTATTTTCCCATATGCGAAAAATTTCTGGAATTCCGAGTCCAATGCGCTCTCCAATTCCTATGAGGGTAAACATTTTCATTATCGCTTTATTTCTTGGTTCTGAAATTCCATCCTGTAACATTTGCTTTTTCCCAATTCTGATTTCCCCTGGATTTGAGAATTTTAAGTAATTAGGAGCGCTAGTAATAACTACTCCTGAAGGAATAGAAAAATCTGCATTAGTAAAACAATTAGCAAGAGCTTCTCTGATAGCAAAAAGAGTAGTGCCATAGGGAATTCTTACAATTGAGTTATCAAGCGTTTGAAGTTTGAAAGGAAGACTCAGTTTGCTATAAAGCTTTTCTAGCACGATGAAAAAGAAATCGTAAATGTTTCCAGACCAAGTTCCTGAAGAAGATGATATATGTTCAATCCAGTCAATATTTGATGATGAATTATATTCTATATATTTTAATGAGTATTTGGGGTATTCTCTTCGTATTTGCTCCTCATAACCGAACATTAATAATCCTTCGAGCGTTGCATGAACTTTATTATCTCTGCCTTCTCCTGCAGCTCCTATTCTTATAAGGTATTGAGCATCGTCAAGATTTTCCCAAGGGGGCCTTGGATAATGTATTTTATGTCTTCTTCTATAAGAATGGATCGTATCTAGAGATAGATCGAACCAGAGAACATCTTCTACAATATTTCTATTGGTCGATTCATTTAACATGTCATTTAATATTGCATAAATTTCACTTCTGTCTATCATTTTTATCTACCTTACACCTGCAAAATAATAGTTGCTGTTTATCTAAAGAGAGATTATCCATCGCTATTTATGGTAGCTTAGATCGCAAATTGTAAAAGCACAAGATGAGGTTTCCTTTATTGAGGCTAACTAAAAGAGTTGAAAATACGATTTCATAGAAACGAAAGTCTTTGCAGACTAATTAAAAGAAAAGGGGAAAGGCATTTACTGAACATTTATTGTTTATCGCTGTTCTTCAGCGATAAATCCACTCAGAACTCTTTAATGAAAGAAATTTGATATTTTAGTTTGTTCTCTGTTTAAAAGAGGAATAGTTAATTGTATTTTCTTCTTTGTGAAGTAGAAAGATTTTTACATCTTAGACTGTCTTTTTAATTTGGTTTGATCATATAATGCAAATATGGCGAAGAAACTATTACTTCTTTTAATGTTGAGAAATACGGATGTGTATTTCTTAATAGAGAAATTGAAAGTACTTTATACATGATTCCGTTATGATATGTTTCGGGAAAAAGAAAGAGTTATATTACTAAGATCTTTAGGCTTTGAAGAAAGAGCAGAAGAGAAAACGAATAAAGGCTGTATAGATAGGAGGTTAAGGCTAATAGCCATCTCTATTATACCATTGAGTTGAAACTAAATGTGAGTTACGAAAGAGCTCTAAATTAGCTAAAAGCTAAAAAATATTATGAGAAATATCAGAAAAATGATGCTGTTATCCATTTACTTGGAATAAATTTTTATCTACAGAAAATTCGTAGTCAGCACAATCATTATTCTCTTGATAATCAATTTAAAATATTGGAATATTTAAATATATCTTATTAGATGGGGTGTTGTATGGGGATAGTATTAATTATCATCGGGCTGATTATGATAGTTTTCGGTAAGGTTTTACATATCACAGATTCAACGATTAAGGCTGCTGGATGGATAATTCTTAATTGGATATTAAGAGTAGTTGGAATTATTTTCGTTCTTTTTGGGGTTGGCAACATTCTTGGAATATAACTTTTCCGTAGGTTTCGATCTTTTTATATTTGTTCTTGCCACATACAAATTACTTGATAATCACATAATTTCTTTATTAAAATTGAAAAAGATAAGGAGGTCTGGGGAATGAATAATGGCGATTTGTTAAAGCCGAATACAACTCTAAAAACAGCAAAAGCAGAACCTGTACATGTAATTAAAAAACTTGGAGGAGGCGGCCAAGGAGAAGTTTATCTCGTAAAATGGAAAGGTGGAAATTATGCTCTTAAATGGTATTTCGAGGGCATGAGGAATGAAAAGAAATTCAAAGAAAATTTAAAAGACAATATCAAGAATCAAAGTCCTGATCCTATGTTTCTCTGGCCTCTTGAATACTGTGAAGATGGAAATAGTTTCGGTTATATAATGGATCTTCGCCCAGCTGATCATTTTGAATTCTCAGAATTTCTGCTTGCAAAGAAAACGTTCTCATCCATCGCATCCCCTGTTAATGCATGTTTGAATATCGTTCATGCATTTAGAGTCCTTCATAGACAAGGGTATAGCTATCAAGATCTAAACGATGGAAATTTCTTTATTCGTCCATCCGATGGACACGTCTTAATATGTGATAACGATAACGTTTCCCAATATGGCACTACGATGGGAATTGCGGGTAAATGCCGATATATGGCTCCAGAAATTGTAGTTGGATCTACAGTTCCTAATAATTTTACCGATAGATTTTCTCTATCTGTCATACTTTTCATGATGCTTTTCTTGTCACATCCACTAGAGGGGCAGAGAGTGCTAAAATGCCCATGCATGACTCAAGAATATGAGATTAATCTGTATGGAAAGGAGCCGCTGTTTATCTTTGACAAAAATGATGCAAGCAATCGTCCTGATCCCAGCATGCATATTAATGCTTATAGATTTTGGCCTGTTTATCCTGAGTTCATCCACGATATGTTCTATCGGGCCTTTTCTCAAGAAGCAATGCATGAACCGAATAAGAGATTGATGGAAAAGGATTGGGAAGAAGCATTTGTAAAATTGCGCGATCAACTAATAATGCATGATTGTGGGCGTTACACTTTCATTGAACATTCTCGGGAAAAAACATGCATAGCATGTAAAAGAGAACTATCCGACATACCAAGGCTCCATATTACAAGGCAGCTTAAGCAAACAACGACAGAATACGATGTTTTTATTTCGCACGGAAAATATCTTTATGAGATTCAGACATCACCAAAGCTGGATGCGAGTGTTTTTAAGATGACAGCTGAAGTAAAACAAAGGAAGGAAAACAACGTAATCATGTACGGACTATGCAATCTAAGTGATGAGGAGTGGATTGTTATAGATAAAGAGGGAAATAAAAGAAGTATTCCAAAAGGAAAAACTTTGGCATTAAGTCAAGCAAATACAATTTATTTTGATAGAAATATAAAAGGAGAGTATGTTTTATGAGCGTTGAACAAGTAGATGATCTATATGGATCGGCAAAACCTGTAGCAAGAAGAGTTTTAACAGTATTCTTTGTAATCGATACTTCGTTATCTATGGAAGGAAAGAAAATAGGAGCGGTTAATCAGGCAATTGAAGAAGTATTACCCGAAATAAAAGAGATTTCTGCAAAGAATGCGGATGCTGAGGTGAAAATTGCCACTCTTGCATTTTCAAATGGTTGTGAGTGGATTAATGAACCTATATCTGCCGAAGAATTTCAATGGACATATTTGAATGCTGGCGGATGTACCGACTTCGGGGAAGCTTGCGAAGAACTTGCTAACAAACTTTCTAGAAATAAGTTCATGGCGCAGGCTAGCGGATCTTTCCAGCCAATAATTTTTCTTATGTCAGATGGGGATCCCACAGATAACTACGAGAAGGGATTAGCGATTTTAAAAAGGAATACTTGGTTCCAAAATTCTTTGAAAGTTGCAATTGCTATTGGAGATGATGCTAATCAGGACGTTTTAAGAGAATTCACAGGATCTAAAGAACTTGTTATCACAACACATTCTCCTGAAGCTCTTTCATCTTGGATTCGTTTTACTGCTGTAGATTCAATAAAAATTGGAAGCAAATCAAATCCTACTGCTGATGAAGAGGGTGGTAAGATAAGATCAAAAACTGATCAACTTTTAGAGAGTATAGAGAAGGAAAAGGCAAAAGTTGCAGATGCTGGAGCTGATTCTGATTACGACGATTGGGATTAGTCGCTTATGATTAGAAAATTCAGCAAAAGATTTCAGGGCGATTCTCATATTGAAGCGAATCGTCCTTGTCAGGACTATGCTTTCGACAGCGAGGCAGAAGGATCTATTATTCTTGCAGTCTCGGATGGACATGGAAATCGGGATTGCGTGCGATCTGAAAAAGGTTCATTGCTAGCTTGCAAAGTTGTTTATGAAAAACTATCGGTAGTATTAAAAAAGAAATGGTTTGAAAACGCAATTGAAAAAGGCAATATAAATGCGCTCTCTCATCGCATTGCTGAACAAATTGTAGAGACATGGAAAGAGTATGTTGAAAAGGATTTAGAAGAAAGTCCTTTAACAGATGAAGAGAAAGCGCAAATGTCTCCTCAAGCGCTAAAAAACTACACCGATCAAGTAAAACTTTCGCATATCTATGGAGCCACGCTTCTTTTTGCTTGTTATACGAAAGAGTTTTTCTTTGCATCCCAAATCGGAGATGGTGCGATAGTAATATTCAACAAAAACGGAGATGCTCGCATTCCTGTAGAGGATGATGAAAAATGCGAATTCAATAGTACTACGTCTCTTTGCAATACTATGGCAGTAGATTATTTTCGCTCCTTTTTCTGCTATGGCAATGATGTCCCTGTTGCTGTTTTCCTATGCTCTGACGGGCTAGAAAAAACATACCAAGATGACATTGAAGGCCTATTTAATTTATATCGTACGTTCCTTCATGACACTGTCGATAAAGAAGATCCGTCTATTGCTGAAGAAAAATTTCTCTCTGTATTACCATTGCTTGCTAAGAATCATTCGCGAGATGATGTGTCAATCGCATGTTGCTATGACTCAGAAGAAATTAAAACAATTGCTTCTATTGCAGCATTTTCAAAAGAAGTTTTGGAGCTTACGAAAAAGATAAATCAAGAAGAGTATGACCTAAACACATTAAATGAAAATCTTAATTATGTTGAATCTTTATTGAACAGGCAAAAGACGCGTCAAAACGCAACAAGGACAGAACTTGAAAATGTAGAAAGAAAAATGGAATCTTTGAAAGGAGAAGAGCAAAACGTCGTTAGCTTCATGTCTCTGTTAAAACAAAAATATCAGAGCCTGATTGAAGAAAAAAAGCACAACGAAGAAAAGAAGGAACAAATAAAGACTGAAATTAGCGTTCTACAAGATAAAATAGAACAACTGAAAATATCTTTAGCTAATATAGATAGCTCAATTGAGGAATCAAATAAGAAGATAGATGATTTCAAGAGAGCTAAAGAAGAGAAAAGAGAATCGATTAGTCACAATAAAGAAAAAATCAATCAGATCTATTTTTCTCTTTTGAAAAACGACGAAGAAAAATCAGAAGATGTTAAAGAAGAGTCTTTAGATGTTGCTGGAGATGGTCCAAAAACTGAAGAGATAGTAAAAACGGAAAACAATCAGAGTTTTATCATTCCTCATACAGAAAAAGTTGAAGTTATAGGTGAAGGTGAAAAAGTGAATGAAGAATCTGATAATGCTGATGCTTTAGATGTGAATGAAGATGGTATAGAGCCTGATCCAAATGCAATTTGATATTTAGCTTGGCCAAAGGAGGGGATTATCATGCCAAGAAAAACAGTGGAAATAATACTTGCAAAATGCAGTAAGAAAAAAAAGACGTTCGGAATTAGAAATGAAAAGAGGGAAGATGGGAAATGGCATCAGACATGGGCTTTCCCTGTAGATGAAGATAAAGCTAAAAGGGAAGGTTTTGAAAGCAATGTCTTATCGGGTGAGTTTGTAATAGAAGACGATTATGCATGCCCTCATTGCGGGTCTACAAAATGGACTCAGTGCGGCAGTTGCAACAAGATATATTGCGACGATACAAAGATAGGCGATGTCTCAAAGTGTCCTTGGTGCGGACACTCTGGAAGGCTTGTGCAAGGCGATACTTTTGACATCAAAGGAGGCGGCTTTTAAGTATTCATATTCTTAATAGGGTAGTCTTTATGCAAAGAAAACAAGATGCGAACCATTATAATTTCGTAGAAACAGTAAAAAAAGGCTTAAAAATAGGGGATAAAATCTTACACCCGGAAAAAGAAGAATACAAAAAATATATTCCTCTGAATATGAAAAAGTCCGCCGATTATTTATCGACAGACAAGTTTTATGCACTCATTAAAGATTATCTTTATAGAGATGATAACTATAACAAATATTGTTTGTTCGTTCGTAACCTTATAGATTCAAACGGAGAATATGTAGATCGTATTCTCTCCATTTCAAATTTTGAAAAAGCTCAAAAGGAAGAATATATAAAAAGGATTATACAAGATTATCAAGAGGCGCATGTAAGCGATGTAGATGCAACGATAAATTTCATATTTGAACTTGCTGAAGCTTTGGATCAGAAAATTTTAAAAAAAGAAAAAGCCCTTATTAGCAGTTCTATTAAAGGAAACCATAAAGCTGATGAGACAATTGCTCTTGCTCTAAAAGAAGCAAGGGCTTCAATTTTAGATAAAAAGAAAGTGCAAGGAGCTGCTTTGAAAAACTTAACTAAAGCAGCAAATAGTGGAAATAGCGAAGCTCTATATTTGTTAGGTTGCGTATATTTTGATGATTTACTTACTGATAGTAAGACAGATTATTATAAAGCTTTCGATCTTTTTATGCGTTCTGCTTCTCGCGGCTATCCAGATTCTTACTATCGTCTTGGATATTGTTATGAATATGCGAAAGGAACGGATTGCGATATTGATGAAGCAATCAAAAACTACAAGATAGCAATAAAATATGGTTCAAAAGAAGCAGAAAAACGCTATGCGCTATTAAAACTAAAACAAATAGCGAGTTCTCCTAGTTCCGATTGTGCTAAAGAAGACGTCGTAAAATGGATTGCTATCGCATCTAAAGAAGTTGAAAATAACAGCATGGAAGGATGCTTAGCTCTTGCAAAGCTTTATGAAGATGGCAAATATGTCAATAAAGACATGGCAGAGGCAGCTAAGTATTATGAAGCATATTCTAAATTCGTCTTTAATAAAGATATCGTTTTGAAACTCATTGATTTCTATTTTTGTGAAGACGAAAGAAGCGTAAACAATGCTAAGACAAGGAAGTATATATTATCATTAATCCAAAATCTTAAAGAGCCTTCCGTTATTAACATTATAAGTGCATATTACAATAAAAATCCTCGTATTGCTTATTTATTGTGTGAGGAAAGTCTAAATAAATATCCTGAGAACGCTTACGCCTTAGAGTTAGCCTCAATAATGCTTTTTAAAGGTAAAGGAACGGAGAAAGATTTAAATAAAGCATTTGAATATATTTATAAAAGTGCAAAATTAGGCAACTTAAACGCGCTTTTCGCTGTTGCAAATTGTTATGCTTACGGTTCAGGCGTAGAAAGAAATGATGACAGTGCATTCTATTTCTATTATTTATCAGCGCTTAGGGGAGAAAAAAGAGCTTATGAGGTTGTCTCTAAATGCTTTAGAGAAGGGCTTGGCGTGACAAGGGACTTAGAACAGGCTGAAAAATGGAAAAATATGGGGTAGATGGACAATATGTCGAAGAAAAAAGGCAGCACGTATATATACGACTATGAAAAAAACGATTTAAATCGTTCAAAGAAAAAATGGATAGTGATTTTTATTGTTTTTGCTCTGGCTTTGGCTTTTTATTATCTTTATCCAAGATTCTCAACGCAAGTCGAAGATTTCTCTTATTCTGCCTATCCAAGAGAAACTATAGAATTGCATAGGCCTTTAGTCCCTTATGGAAAAGTATTCTTAGGATGGACATTGGATTCTAGTGATAATACTGATGTGTTTTATTCTTCATATTACAACACTGGGGATTCGAGAATAACTATATTTACGAATTACGATAATTCAAATGTAGCTATTATTCCTGTCTTTGTAGATATAGGTGAAGTGTTCGAATATTACGTAAATATGCAAGGAAGAAAGGTCGTCACTGCAGTAAAAGATGGATATAAAGATCTTAAAGTCGTTGGCTTTCCCGATGAAGTGTCGCGTCTTGGTGATAAATTATTCGAAAAAACTACAATAGAGACGGTCTATTTCAATCCAAAATCTTCGCTCTCTATTATTGGAAAAGACGCATTTGCAAATTCTTCTCTTACTGCAATTTCGATTCCTAAAAATACAAAAATAATTGAAGATGGTGCATTTTATGATTCTGCCTTAATTGATGTAGAAATAGCAAACGATAGCAAGCTTCGCACTTTGGGGTCTAATTCTTTTAGCCAAACGTATATCAAAGTATTTAATATCCCTGATAATCTAAAAAAGATTGGGAATTATGCATTTTACAATTGTCATTACCTATCGAATGTAATAACATCACCAGCATCAGAGCTAGAAGAGATAGGAATAGGAGCCTTTAGTGAAAGTACGATTGAAAATTTCACTTTCCCTAAAACTATAAAAGTTATTGGTGACAGTGCTTTTGAGAATTGTACTAAGCTTTCTTCCGCCTTAGACTTAAGAGAAACTCAACTTGAAGAAATCGGAGAGGCTTCTTTTCATAATACGAGCGTAATTGAAATGAGAACTCCTCAAACTTTAAGAAAATTAGGATCTAACGCTTTTGAAAGGCTGTCAAATCTTATTTATGCAGATTTATCAAGCAGCAATCTTTTAGAAACTATCCCTGCCTATTTATTTTTAGATTCAAACGTTCAAAATGTCATACTGCCTAGCTCTATTAATGCAATTGAAGAAGGTGCTTTCGCATTTTGTTTTAATCTAGATAAAATAGACTTTGGGGAGAATTCTAGTTTATCTTCTATCGGAGAATCTGCGTTTTATTATTCTGATTTAAGTAGTTTGAAAGAATTACCCAATTCTCTTGTTTCAATTGGCAATAGTGCATTTGAAGGAACATCAATTATTTCTCTAACTTTACCAGACTCTTTGCGTTATGTTGCTGACGATGCGTTTCTTACAACTAGAAGACTTACAAGTTTGAATATTCCTAAGCAGATTGCAGAGTCGGTTGAGTATTGGGGGCTAGGAGATAATGTAAATGTTAATGTTCGTTAGAAATATATGGGGATAAGATGGAAAAGACTTTAAAGCGCATATATATCAAAAAAAACGGATACGATTTAGGAAAAGTTATCGTACAAGATCAAAATTATAGTGTTTGTGAAATATTAGGTTTGAATGATAAAGCATATGCAAAAGTCATATGTAGCTCTGAGCTTTTTAAAAAAGAATATGAATTGCTTTCTCATTTGCAAAGAATAGAAGAACAGCATCATTTTAATGCAATGCCTGAATTTACATCAAGGCAGAAGGAGGTCTCAACTGAATTTCATAGGATATCGTATCTTAATAAAGCATTTTTTAAAGAGAATAAATTTTATCCAGATCAGCTCATTACAGATGAAAATGGTGTTTTTGCAGGCTACACGATAAAAGGTAGCCGATGTGAAGCGATAGAGACTGTATTAAATAATATTAGCGGAACTACAAAAGCAGATAGAATTTTAAAGAAAATAAAGGTCGTAGGGAGCATGATCAAGCGAATAACTGAAATAAAATATGCGCTTAACTGTTCGTTTACTCCTCTTGCTTTTTCCGATTTTGTTCTCTCTGAAGATAACTTAGTACAGTTTATAGGCTATGAGAAGATAATATTTTTATCGAAAGGTGAAAGCAATTTGAATTTCTCTGACTCGAAAGTATCAGATACATTATATTTCGACAATATTATAAAAAAAGCATTTTCCATTATTTTCTCAATCGACGAATGTGATATTTATGACAGTAAAAAAAGATTGAATTTTACTAAAGAGGGTTTTGTTGCGCCCAAATTCATAAGACAAGAATTTAATATGGTTTGGAATCTTATTCCTTCAGTTGTAAGAGAGCTATTTTGCATATTATTGTCTTCTGCTTCAAATAGCGATAAAATAAAAGCCTTTGACGATCTAGGTCAAATTCTATTAGGGATAGATGATAATGCTTTAATAAAATTAAACGATAAGAGAAGAAAAAATGTAAGTGAAACGTTGTTATGCACTTTTAAATCTCTTTTGAGGTTTAATTGGATTTGCCTTTTGATTATTCTTAGCTCTGAGGTAGAATACGAGAACCCAATGTGCCATATTTTTCCTACGGCATTAATAATACTTACAATGCTTTCGATAATGACTTATTACCATGTAATAAAGAGGGTAATTTCATTTTTAATCTTAGCTTCAAGTACGATATATTTATATATTCAGCATCCATCTTTGTGGAATGTATGGATAGAAATTTCAAATGCATTTGTTTTAGACGGATTCTTAATATTTGAAGCAATATTACTATGTATTTCATTTCTTTTTGCAATAATTCAGACAATAAATAGGAATATTACATTGCTGCATCTGTATAAGGAGGGAAATTAAAGATGAAAAAGATTTTTTATCTTGCTTTAATAATAATTTTTTTTTCAATGGCTGTTTATGCAGATGTGGGAGCTCAGTTTACAAGTATTGAACCATCAACCTTTGATATCATATGGAGGATTATAACCGACAAAACCTATTTTGAAACTGATCTTAACCTATTTGAGAATCTAACAATTATTCCTCATGAAATATTAAGTTTTATTTTACAGCTGAATATTCTCTATCAGATAGTCATGCTCTTTCTTCTTTCTATAGCATGGGGATTTTTGTTTTTATGGTTAAGATATGCAAAGTTAAAACATAAGAATAAAAAAGCTATAAAGAAACAATCATAATCTATAATTTAATTTTTTACAGCTAAAAATAAGGCTATTCTTATTCATTAATGTGGCCTTTTATGATCCGTAACTAATTATTTTGTTCCTAATGAAAAAAAGTTAGTTGATTTTATGCTCTTTATTAAGGGCTTAACAAAACGCTTAAAGTTAGTCCTCCCAAATGCAATTCTAGGTCATAAGATATTTATTTTCTTCACTTTCCATTTTTCTAAGCTATTCTTTTTAGTTAGGAGAAAATTGATGATAAAGTTCATTCATTTGTCCGATATCCATATCGGTAAGAAACTTTATGGTTACGATCTGCTAGAAGATCAGGCTTTCATCTTATCAAGTGTCTTAGAGATCGTAAAAGATAGAAGGCCAGATGTCGTATTGCTTTCTGGTGATGTTTACGACAGGACAACGCCATCTGAAGATGCAATAGCACTTCTTAATAGTTTTATTGAGAATCTTCATTCATTATGTTCTGAAATATTCGTTATAAGCGGTAATCATGATCCCGTGGAAAAACTCTCTTATTTAAGTTCTGTTGTGGACGAGATGGGCGTACATATCGTAACTAAGGCTACAGAACACCTAGAAAAGAGAAGCGTTAACAATGCTGATATCTATTGTCTACCTTATATTCGCAGCGTAGATGTGAAAAGAATATTTCCTGAATCTGATCTTACTACAGTAGAAGACGCTATTAAGGAAATGATTAAAAATACCTCTTTAGATGAGAATAAGATAAATATTCTTTTATCCCATCAGGCAGTTTTGGGATCTTCGTTTTCAGGAAGCGAAGACATTGTAATTGGAGGAGACAGCCCCATAGATGCTTCAGTTTTCAATTCATTTGATTATGTTGCGCTAGGACACATTCATAGAGCACAATGCGTTGGACTTTCTTCTCTCCGTTACTCTGGATCTCCTTTAAAGTATTCCATCTCAGAAAAGGAAGATAAAGTCGTGCTTTATGGCGAAATCAATGATGACAAATCACTTAGCATAGAAGAGATCAAGCTAAAGCCATTACATGATGTTGTCGTAAAACAAGGAACGTTTAATGAGATAATGAAAGATGAAGATAGCGAAAACTATGTCTATGTAAAGCTTACAGACGAAAGCGATATTCCAGATGCCGTCTCATTTCTAAGATCCAAATTCCCAAGGTTTTTAAGTATGGAATATGTAAGGGGTAGGGAAGAGACTGAGTTTGATCTAAGTATTTCAAATGATGGTGAAGATATCAAACCGCTTTCTTGCTTTGCAGAACTATTTGAGATGACGACAAAGAGGAAGATGTCAAAAGAGCAGGAAGAGATCGTTGAAGGACTTGTTAACGAAATTTGGGGGGCTGTATGAGACCTGAAAAATTAACAATAACAGCATTTGGATCTTTTGTAGATAAGACCGTAATAGATTTCACTTTATTTGGAAAAGAAGGGCTTTACCTTGTATCTGGTGATACGGGATCTGGTAAGACTACTATCTTTGATGCTTTATCTTACGCTTTATACGGACAGACAACATCCGATGGCGATAGAAGTGCAGAGCTTATGAGATCCCACTATGCAAAAGAAGATGTTTATACGGAAGTGTCTCTTGAATTCACTGAAAAGGGGAAAAGGTATTTCATAACTCGAACTCCTAAACAGAAGATTAGCAAAAAGAAAGGAACAGGCCTTAAAGAAGTGCCTTCAAACGTAGAATTAACCCTTCCAGATGGAAATATCGTTACGAAGATAGATCAGGCTAATGCTAAGATTGTCGAAATAATTGGAATGAGTGCCAATCAGTTTTCTCAGATTGTTATGCTTGCCCAAGGGCAGTTCAGCCGCTTTCTAAAGTCCAAAACTGAAGAGAAGAGGGAACTTTTTGCTAAGATCTTTTCAACTGAGAATTATGCGAAACTACAAAATGCGCTATCAGATAAGGCAAAGGAAGCAAGGGATGAATACTATGACGTACTTAATAAAGAGAAGATCATCATAGGGAATATAAACCTTAGTGAAGATAGCGCTTATTTTGAAGAGTTTGAAAGTGCAAAGAATGCTCCCGCTCTTCCTGAGAACATGAAAGATCTGCTTAGAGGAATTGAGACTGAGCGCAAAACAAAATACGAAGAATCAGATTCTTCTTATAAAGTATTAGAGAAACAAGTAGCAGAGATAGAACAGAAGATAGGAAAATGCGAGGAAAAGAAAAGACTTTCTTTAGACCTTGAAGAAAAAAGAGAAGAGGCTAGGCTTTTAAGCAATGAACTCTTAATAGCAGAAGGTGAAAAAGCAAAGAATGAAATTAGAAGGGAAAATATTGTAAAAAATAAAGTTGACATATTCAGACTAGAAAATACTTTGCCTGACTATGATAGAAAAACAGATCTTGAAAATAAACTCTCAGAAAGTGGTGGAAAATTAACTAAAGTCGGTGCTGAAAAAAATAATTTTGAAGAAAGTCTAAAGCAGACAAATGAGAAGTTAAGTTTAGAGGAAGAAAAAAGAGAATCTCTTAGCGATATCCAAGCAAAACTAGATCAAGAGAGGGATAATAACCATAAGCTAGAGTTAAAGCTAAAAGAGCTAGACATTCTAGATAAAAAACTTCAAGAGAAGGAAAAGATAAGGGAAGATATTGAAAATTGTTCTGTCGCACTTGATTCGCATTTAAAAAAGGCATCAGAAATAGTAGATGGCTTAAATGCGGCAAAAGCATTGAAGAAAGAAGAAGAGGATGAACTAAATTCACTTGAAGATGTTGAGATAAAAATAGAACGCATCAGAGCCTCTTTAAAAAACGCAAGAACTCTAAAAGAAGGTGAGGATAAGATAAAAGAACTAAAAAAGGAAGAGTGGATTCGTGAAGATTCTTTATCTCTGGCACAAAATGTTCTTACAGGTGCTAAGTTTTTCTACAAAAAAGGTCTTTCTATTTTCTTAAACAATAGCGCAGTAAACCTTGCTACCCTTTTAAAAGATGGAGATCCATGTCCCGTATGTGGTGCAATACATCATCCGTCTCCAGCTACTCTAGGCGATGGCGAAATGAGCGAAGAGTATTTAAATCTGCTTAAAAAAAGAGAAGAGGAAGCACAAGAAAAAGTTAATACTAAAGAAAGTGCTCTTAACACTATTAGAAGCCAGATCTCCTTTATAGACGAACAGAATCAGAAGGTAAGATCTTCTTTAGATCCATCCATTTCTTCTTTAACTTCAGATGAGTTAATTTCATCCTTAGAAGATGAAGAGAAGAAATTGAAAGCAATGCTTGATCGCAAGATGGAACTAAAAGCAAATCTTGAAAAACTTAGTTCTGATATTAGCTCTATTGAAAACGAACAAAGAGAGATTAAGAATATAATTATCAAATTAGAAACTGCGATAGATGGAAAGGAAAAGAGTATGGATGCTATTGAGGCAGAAGTTGGAAAACCTGCGGAAGAATTAGGCATAAGCCTTTCTGAATTCCCGTCTATCTTTGATTCATGTCAAAAAGCCAAGGCTTTATCTGATCGTTTATTATTAGACTATGATAAGAGTGCAAAGGAGTATAGAGAGCTTCTTAGTGCTATAGAGGATCTAAGGAAGAAGAGAGATTCTTTAAAAGATAAAGTAACATCTTCATCCATGCATTTTGAACTGCTTACTGCTGAGTACATTAGACTGAAAAAAGATCTTGAAGAGACGTGTAAAAAACTTGAGTTCGATAATAAGGAAATAGTTTTATCAAAGATTGCATCGCTAAAGGATACAAATGAGAAGTTAAGTAAAGCTATAGAAGACTCTGAAAAATCTTATAAGGAGATTTCAGATAGAAAGGTCTCTCTTCTTGGAGAAATCAGTACTATAGAAAAGCAGATTGAAGCTCTTCCAGATTACGAGAGATCTGCATTAGAAGAAGAGAAGAGGGAAGTGGATGCAAAAAAAGATGAAGAGGATAACAGACGCTCATCATATAAAGCTCAGCTTGATCTTATTTCTGCTTCTATTGCAAGTTACGAAGAAAACGAAACTATCGCTTTTGCTCGCAGAGAGAAATGGAATAGCCTCTATGAACTATCAAGTGTGGCTAACGGAACACTTTCCGGGGTAGATAGAATAACACTTGAGACATACGTTCAAACGAGGTATTTAGATCGCATACTAAGAAGGGCGAATAGGAAACTTCTTTCTATGTCCAACTCTCAATACGAAATGGAGAGAAGCTCAAATGCAAGAAATAAAGCTCAGAAGATGGGACTAGATATCGACATTATGGATCACCATATCGGAAAGGTCCGTCCTGCGACAACGCTATCAGGAGGAGAGATGTTTAAAGCATCCCTTGCTTTAGCTTTAGGGCTTTCAGAAGAGATACAAGCATCCTCCGGTGCTGTGAAGATCGAAACGATGTTCATAGATGAAGGATTTGGTACTCTTGATGAAGAGTCTTTACACTCTGCTCTAGAAATTCTTTCAAGCTTGGCTAGCAGTGGAAGACTTGTTGGAATTATTTCTCACGTACAAGAATTAAAAGACAATATAAGCTCTCAAATCGTTGTCAAAAAGAGAAACGATAGAAGCACTATCACTAGTACTGTTTAAAAAGTTAGGCACTTCTGGTTAGATATAGAAGTGCCATAATAATCTTATTTAGATTTCCTAGGCCTTCCTATTATATCGTTCAGTTCTTCAACGTCACATTCTTCAAAGTCTGCATCTTCATAGGCATAGTAGAGTTCTCGATAATACTCTGGAATATCTTCTTCTAAATCATTAAAGTCCTTATCTTCAAAATCTTCGTCATCAGAGTTTTCATCTGCGTATTCTTCATCGAGCCTTTTAAAGATATCAAGGGCTTCTGCTAGTCCATCTACCCCACCAATGTCTTCAATAATTCCAAATCCTTTTGCTTTTATAATCCATGGAAGCTTTGGGTAATCTACATCTTCAAAAACTTTTTCAAGTTTTATTTCAACTAGCCAAGAATCGCCATAATCGTATTCAAAGTTTATTTTGTCTTTTACGTTAACTAGGACATCGCTAATCTTGTATTTATCTGCATTTAGATCTCTAGAATCAGAATCTAACATTTTTGATGGCGTAAAACGCATAGAATTATCTCTAGTGGAAATTGAATATAAGTGGGAGCCGTCCATATTAAACATTACGAGAAGGTCTTTCATTAATTTGGTTAGAGTCGTATCAGATTCGCAGAGAAATCTTCTCCAGATTTTAATTGGACTCCATTTCAGTGACGCATGTAATTGATATATCATTTGTTTCTCCATGTTTATTGCATTGTCCCTCTTTTTATTATCAGAAAGCAAGTATCACTTAATTTTGAGTAGGTAAAATAACATTTTTTATTTAGATGATTTATTTTCTGTTGTGCTATACTGTTTTCATGGACGATGATCGAAATCTTCTTTTTGAAAAGGATGGAAGACTCCCTCCTTTAAAGTACTATTTCCCTTTAGCTGTTCAGCATCTTGTTGCTATGATAGTCGGTTGCGTTACCCCTGCGATAATAATATCTACAGTAGCAGGATTAGATAACTCATCAAGAATATTGCTGATTCAATCATCGCTTGTATGTGCTGCGATATCGACACTATTGCAGCTCTTTGGCATAACAAAGTTTTGTGGTGCTAGACTTCCTATAATAATTGGTGTGAGTTTTGCATATCTTGCTACAATGCAGAGTATTGCCACTTCATTTGGCCTTGCCGAGATATTCGGAGCTCAGCTTGTAGGGGGAATTGTTGCTGTTATAATTGGAATATTTGCTAAAAAACTTCAACGATTATTTCCTCCTTTAATTACGGGCACCGTCGTATTTACGATAGGTCTTTCGCTTTACCCGACTGCGATAAGTTATATGGCAGGAGGAAGCGGCAGTGCGAATTTCGGTAGTTATCAGAATTGGATAGTCTCTATATTCACCCTCATATGCGTAACAGTTCTCAATCATTTTGGAAAAGGTATGCTTAAATTAGCTTCTATTCTTCTTGGAATTGTTGCAGGTTATATTCTTTCATTATTCTTTGGAATGGTAGATTTAAGTGCAGTAGGAGAGGCTGGATTATTCTCTATGCCTAGTTTTGCTCCATTTGGAATTAAATTTGAATTCTCTTCATGCCTTGCAATTTCTGTTCTTTTTGCGATTAATGCAGTTCAAGCAATTGGAGATATGTCTGCAACGACTATTGGAGGCTTGAATAGGGAGCCAAGCGGAGATGAGCTTAGGGGAGGAATAATTGCATTCGGTTTATCTAATGTTTTTTCATCTATTTTTGGAGGACTTCCTAATGCAACGTATTCTCAGAATGTCGGAATAGTTTCATCTACCAAAGTCGTTAATAGAAAGACCCTTTCTCTTACTGCCTTTATGCTTCTATTTGCTGGCCTTATGCCCAAATTCTCAGCACTGCTTACAACAATTCCTCAGTGTGTTTTAGGTGGCGCTACTGTAAGCGTTTTTGCATCCATTGCAATGACAGGAATGAAACTTGTTGCTATGCAGCCAATGAGTTATAGAAATACATCCATTGTAGGGCTTTCGGCTGCTCTTGGAATGGGCGTAAGCCAAGTTAGCGAGTCGCTTTCACAATTTCCTGAATGGGTTACTATGGTATTTGCATCTTCTCCTGTAGTGCTTGCAACCCTTGTTGCGATAATTTTGAATCTCATCTTGCCGAAAGAAGAGAAGTAATCTTTTTATCTTGGTCTTAATTAGCTTTTTTTTCAGAGCTCTGAAAAGTTTTTCACTCCTTTTGAAAAATTTGTTTGACTTATGGATATTCCTCCCTGATAATCCACAAATATAAAGGAGGCTTTTTTATGAAGAAAGCATTAACGTTTGTTCTTATTGCTCTTCTAGCTGTTTCCTCTATTTTTGCTCAGGGAAGCGCAGAAGGCACTGCTAGTACAGGTTCAGAGACTTCAGCAGATGTTTACAAGATCGGAATTCTTGCACCAGCTGTAACACATGGATGGTCTGCAGGTGTTGCATACTATGCAGAGATGAGATGTGAAGAGCTTGCAGAGCAGGGTTTAATCGAATACAGAGTATCAACATCTAATAACGCTGAAGAGATGACAAGCCAGTTAGATGATTTCATGGTATGGGGAGTAGATGCAGTTGTAGCATTCCCTCAGTGGACAGGTATGGAAGTACCTATTCAGAACGCAATCGATCAGGGCGTAGTTGTTGTTAACTTCGATATTGAAATCGCCGCAGAAGGCGTATACCGCGTATCTGGAGACAACTACAACATGGGAGAAGAAGGTGCTAGATACATCGTTGACAAGATTGGAAGTGAGGGAACAGTTGTAATTCTAGACGTTCCTACATCAGGTTCTGTTGCACAGCTCAGAAAGCAGGGCTTCTTAGATGTTCTTGCAGAGATCGCTCCTGAGATGGAAGTTCTCACATATGCAACACAGTTCACAAGAGAAGCAGGATTATCCGATATGGCAGACATCCTAACAGCAAATCCTCACATTGACGCAGTATTCAGCATGGACGATGAGACTTCAATCGGCGCTATTCAGGCAATTGAAGAGGCTGGAAGAGATGACGTAAAGGTTATCACAGGTGGTGGCGGATGCCAGGAATACTTTAACATGATGCCAGAGTATGAGAACCTCTGGATCGAAAGTGCTCTATACAGCCCACAGATGGTTGAAGAGGCTGTTGACATGGCTCTTGCTATCTTAAACGGAGAGGAAGTAGAGCCTGTTATGATCATTCCTACAACAATCGTTGATAGAACTAACTATCAGGACTTCTTAGATCCTAACTCACCATATTAATAGGTAAAAAGGGGGAACGTCATTATGAACCTTCAAATGAAAAACATTTTTAAATCTTTTGGAGCAAATCTTGTTCTTGATGATGTCTCCTTCTCTCTCAAAGGAGGGCATATTAAGGCCCTCCTTGGTGAGAACGGTGCAGGAAAGAGCACTCTGATGAACATTCTTGGCGGTGTTCTTCAGGCAGATAGCGGGAAGATATTTTTGGATGGTGAAGAAGTCGTGTTTTCAACGCCTAAAGAATCCCTTGATAAGAAAATCGCATTCATACACCAGGAACTTAATCTAATTAACGATCTTCCAATTTATGAGAATTTGTTTATAGGAAGGGAAGAGAAGAAGAAATCTCGCTTTTTAGATCATGATAAGATGATAGCAGAAACTAAAAGAGTTTTCAGCGAGATGGACTTAGATCTCGATCCTCTTACGATGGTAAGGGATTTGGATGCTTCGTATAAACAGATTGTCGAAATCTCAAGGGCGATGTTGATGGATGCCAAGATTGTAATAATGGACGAGCCAACGACATCATTAACAGAAAATGAAATCGAGCGTGTGTTCAAGCTTATGAAGACTCTGAAAGAGAAAGGGGTAGGAATCATCTTCATATCTCATAAGCTTAATGAGGTCGTAGAGATCTGCGACAGCTTTACAGTCCTCAGAGACGGCCATATGGTAAAGGACGGCCCTATAAGTGAAACAGATACGAAAACCCTTGCATCCTATATGGTAGGACATGAGGTTGTAGAAAGTAAAAGGGCAGAATCTTCATCACTCGGGCCAGTTATAATGAGTGCGGAGAATTTAAGCGATACAAGACACTTTTTCGATATCAATTTTGAAATAAGAAGCGGCGAGGTCGTAGGTTTTACCGGACTTTTAGGAGATGGAAGAAGCGAACTTTTCCAGTCGATATTCGGTGCAGGGACATCTTATTCCGGTTCTCTAAAGATTGATGGCGAGCAAGTGAAGATCCACTCTACGAGTCAGGCTGTAAGACTTGGACTTGGCTATGTTCCCAGAAATAGGAAGGAAAACGGAATCGTGAAAGATCTTGATATCCTTCAGAACGGATCGCTTGTAACCCTTTCTTCAAGAAAAAAAGGGCCATTTCTCGATCATGAGAGGATAAAGGCAGATTTTGAAAAACAGAAGAACGATTTAAAGATCAAAATGGGAGTAGAAAGTGATCCTATCACAAGCCTCTCTGGAGGAAACCAGCAGAAAGTAGTTCTTGCTAAGTGGCTTTCTGCAAATCCAAGGATCTTAATCCTTGACAATCCAACCCAGGGTGTGGATGTAGGTGCTAAAGAGGAAATTTATCAGATAATAACAAATCTTGCGGAGAAGAATAATGTAGCCGTCATAGTTCTATCTAGTGAGGCGAAAGAGATAATCCGCGTCAGTTCAAGATGTTATGTAATGTATCATGGAAAGATTCTTGCCGAATTAAAAGGAGAGGATCTTACTGAGAAAAAAATAATGCAATATGCAACAGGAGCTCTAGCATAATGGAAAGTGTAAGTGAAAAGAGAAATGCTATAACGTGGGTTAGGACTATGTGGACTACGCGGCCGCTGTTTTCCACGTTATGCGCCCTTTTATTGATGATCGTACTTCAAACGATTGCTCTTGGCTTTGATCAGGGATCTTTCGGAGACTGGTTCTCGACTTGGTCCCGTAACTGGATAAATATCTTAAGAAATAATGCGACGATTGGAATCATATCCCTTGGAATGACGTTTGTTATTATCACGGGTGGTATTGATCTCGCTGTAGGTTCGACGCTTGTTGCAATAGGCGCTATTGTCATGGTCTTCATAGACTCATCTGCTACTGGATTATTGACAAGTCTTGGCATTACCGGAGTTCCTGCTTATTTAATAGGAATTCTGATGGGGCTAATTGCAGGGGTAATCCTAGGAGAATTTACCGGTATTTTAATTACGCTTGGCAAGCTTCCTCCATTTATTGCAACCCTTGGAATGATGAAGATCTGTCGCTCTGTAACGCAGCAGTGCATGCAGACGCTAAATCCTATGGTGCCACGTTCTTTTACAAAGATTGCGAACGTCACTATTGGCGGCCAGATGTTCATGCCTATAGTCTATTGGCTTATTATCGCATTTATAATGTATTACGTATCTAAGCATACGGCATTTGGCCGTCATGTATTTGCTGTAGGCTCAAATGAAAAGGCAGCACGTCTTTCTGGAATCAACACGGATAAAGTAAAGAGAGCTGTATATGCGATAATGGGACTTCTTGTCGGATGTGCCGCTGTTCTTCAGGTATCTAGAATTGGCGCTATGGATTATGCGAACGCTGGAAACGGATATGAAATGGATGCAATTGCCGCCGTTATAGTAGGTGGAACTAGCATGGCAGGCGGAAAGGGAAGTATCTCAGGTACGATCCTTGGCGTTCTGATTATAGCAGTAATGAATAACCTTCTTAACTTAATTGGCGTTCCTCCGTTCTTAAGAGAGGCGTTTAAAGGCGTAATCGTAATTGGCGCGGTACTGCTTCAGAAGAAAGAGAAAGCATGATAGAAGGAGGACTTATGTATAAAATTGGTATTATCGGATGTGGCAAAATTGCGCAGACAAGACATATAAAAGAGTATCAGGCAAACAGTAAGGCGGAAATTAAGGCCGTATACGATCTTAACTTTGACAGGGCGAAAGAGATTGCTAAAGAGCTTGGAGCCGTCGCATGCTCTTCAGTTGATGAACTGTTAAATGAGAAGCTAGATGCGGTAAGCATCTGCACAAGTAACGACAGTCATGCAGAACTTACTATAAAAGCCCTTTCAAAAGGCCTTTCTGTTCTATGTGAGAAACCGATGGCAACTACAAAAGAGGATGTTGAGAAGATGGTTGAGGCTGAAAAAAAGAGCGGCAAGGTGCTCTTCATCGGACAAAACCAGCGACTTAACAAAACGCACATAAAAGCAAAAGAGCTCTTAGCAAAGGGGGAAATAGGTCAAGTTATTTCTTTCGAGACTACTTTTGCCCATTCAGGGCCTGAAACCTGGAGCATAGATCCAGGAAAGGACACGTGGTTCTTCAATAAAGAGAAGGCGAGAATGGGTGCGATGGCAGACCTTGGTATTCACAAGACGGATTTAATAAGATTTATTTTAGATGATGATGTCAAAACAGCAAAAGCCAAGGTCTGCACTTTAGATAAGAGAGGTTCTGACGGATCTCTCATCGCCGTGGATGATAACGCATTTGTAATCTATGAAATGAAGAAAGGCTCGATCGGCATCATGAGAGCAAGTTGGACTAATTATGCAGACGAAGACAATTCCACTGTAATATATGGGACAGAAGGAGTTATGAGCATATTCAAACATCCTGAGCACTCAATAGAAATTGTAAAGAAAAATAGCGAGAGGGCTTATTATGATGTGGAGAAGATACAGACCAACGATAATCAGACTTCAAGCGGAGTTATCGATGAGTTCATATCATGCCTTGAGTCAGGAGTATCCACGATAAGTGCAGAGGACGTTAAGAACAGTATGGATGCAGTCTTTGCAGCCATAAGAAGTAGCGAAAGCAAAAAAGAGGAGGAAGTATGAAATTAGGTATTATTAGTTCAATCATGGATGGTTGGACTTATGAGGAGATGATAGACGAAATCTCTGCTATAGGATATGAATCTGTCGAAGTTGCATGCTGGCCTGAGGGAAAAGGGGAGAGAAAGTATGCTGGAGTAAGCCACATAAATACGGAAAATCTTACGGAAGAAGATAAGAAACATATCCTCTCTTACGCAAAAGAAAGAGGTGTTGAGATATCTTCGCTTGCCTACTATCCAAATACTTTGGATCCTGATCCTGAGAAGAGGGAGAGACAGATAAAACATCTTTATTCAGTGATAGACGCATCCAAGTTTCTAGGGGTAAATTTGGTGACGACGTTTATAGGAAGAATGCAAGATAAGACCGTTGAAGAGAATTTAAAAGAAGTTGCAAAGGTCTGGCCTCCTATTTTGGAATATGCAAAAGAAAAGGGTGTTAAGATTGCTATTGAGAATTGTCCTATGTTGTTTGGCCCTGATCAATGGCCAGGAGGGCAGAATATATTTTCATCCCCTGTTTTGTTTAAAAAGGTCTTTGAAATCCTTCCATATGATAACTTTGGAATCAACTTCGATCCGAGTCATTTCGTGTGGCAGCAAATGGATTATATAAAAGTACTTTATGATTTCGCACCTAAGATGTTCCACATCCATTTTAAAGATATAAAGCTCTATCCTGAGAAATTAAAAGAGTGCGGAGTCCTTGCATATCCTCTCGATTATATGGCGCCAAAGATTCCAGGCCTTGGTGATGTCGACTGGGCGAAGTTCGTTTCTGCTTTGACAGACATTGGTTACGACGGATATACGGCAGTGGAAGTTGAGGATAGGTCGTTTGAAAGAGATAAGAACGACATAGTGAGGTCTATGGCGTTAAGTTATAAGTACTTGAGAAATTTCGTAATATGATAAAAAGAAAAATAATCGTTAATTCGAATTGCTATCATGGTTACAGCGTCTTTGATGCCCTTAAAGGCATTAAGGATGCTGGATTTCATAATGTTGAACTCACAGCTACAAAAGGCTGGACCGAGCATGTGTTCCCGACTCATAGCTTTTCAGATCTTCTGAAGGTTAGAAACTATATAGAAAAACTTGGTCTTTCTGTACCCTCTTTTAGCGGACACACTAACATAATGGACGAAGAGCGCCTGCCAATCTTTTTTGAGAATGTTGCTCTTGCTGATTTCTTTGGTGCAAAGACGATAGTGACAAGTATCGGAGAGGCCCATTTAAAAGATAAGAGAAAAGGCGGAACGGATATTATTAGGGAAAGTATAGATAAGATAATCCCTTATCTAGAGAAATATGACATGTCTTTGAGTCTTGAGACGCATGGAGATCATTCGACAGGATCTATTATTAAGGAGATTATTAAGGATTACGATAAAAAGAGGATCGGCATATGCTACGATACTGCAAACGTAATCTTTTATGGCGCGGTAAAAGACACGGAAGATCTGAAAGAGTCTGTTGACTATGTGAATTACCTTCATATAAAAGACAAGGCTGGAAAAGAAAATGAGTGGAATTTCCCTGCGCTTGGCAAGGGGTGGGTCGATTTTCCATCCATCTTCAAAGTTCTTGACGAGAGCGGTAACAACTCTTCTCTTTCTATCGAGATTGAGTTCACGGAAAAAGGCTCATCGTCCATTGCTGAGGTTAACGAGGCCGTAAGGGAGAGCGCAGAATACTTAAAAGGCCTGGGGTATGATCTATGATAAACATACTTCTTATCGGTCTTGGTGGAATGGGAAAGGTCCACTATAAGAACATAGCAGAGCTTGATAATGCTAGGATTGTAGCAACGGTAGGAAAGGGCGATAGCGACAAAGAGTTTGCCTCAATCGTTGGCCTTCCTTTTTATGAGAGCGTGGAAGATGCTCTTAAAGAACATAAAGAGATAACAGTTGCCGATATAACAACGCCGACGTTTTTGCATAAGGATTATGCGATAAAAGCACTTAATCTCGCTCTCGATGTTATAATTGAAAAACCTCTTGCTTTAAGCGAAAAGGATGCACGCGATATTTTTGATGCGGCAAGAATGAATTCAAAGAACGTTTATGCGGCACATGTTCTAAGATACACGAAAGAATATTCATACCTCATTGATGCTGTAAAAGACGGCAGATTCGGTTCTGTCGTCGATGCGACGTTTTCTCGTATGTCCACACGTCCTGCATGGTCTGCAGATTCATGGCTTTTCGATAAGGAAAAGAGCGGTCTGATTCCATTTGATCTGCATATTCACGATTTGGATATAATCGTTGCTTCATTCGGAACGCCTGAAAAAACAGAGACTTCCGTCCATTTGAAAGGTGGAATGCACTACCGTTTTAAATATGATTTTAGTGGTTTTTCTGTCTATGCAGAGGCGGCATGGCTGGATTCTCCAATTCCTTTCAGTGCGACTTACAGGGTGATTTTTGAAAATGCGGTTTTGCTTTATGACGGTATGTCTTTAACCCTATATGAGAAGAATAAGGGAAGAAAGGATATTGACATAACTTATGATAAAGTAATTTCCACAGGCATTAACGTTCCACCTACTGGATGGTATTACAGTGAGCTTAAAGAGATACTTTCTTTAATTGAGAACAATAGAGAGAGCAATGTTAAATACAGTGAAATTCTGTCTGTTATAAAAATGCTTGAAGTTCTATAGGAGAGGTAATGAACGGGGGACGCAGAATAACATACGAGGAGATTTCAAAAAAAAGCGGGATCTCTATTGCCACGATCTCCCGTGTAATGAATAAGTCGAATCAGGTAACAGAGGCAACAAGAAGCAAGGTGTTATCTGCACTAAAGAGCGAAGGGTACGATACGGACGAATACGACATTGCAAAAGATGAGGAGCGTCTTATTCTTTTCAATGTTCCCTCTCTTAAAAATATTTTCTACTCGCCGATAATTTCTGCTGCGAGGATGCAAGCTGAAAGGAAAGGCTATACGCTGCTTATTAACGAGTTCGATATTAAAAGCGACAATATCGAGAGGTTCATTCGACTTGTGAAGAAGACGAACGCCTTAGCCCTTATTATGACAAATTCGATGACGAGGGAACTACTTGAAAGGATAAACAGCGAAATAATAACCGTGATGTGCTGTGAGGCTGTGCTTGATGGACCTTCTGCATATGTGACAATAGATGATGAGGGAGCAGCATATACTGCTGTACGTTATCTGATCTCTCTAGGAAGACGTAAAATTGCTTTTATTAACGGACCTGCTTCGTTTAAATATGCTCGAGAAAGATTAAAAGGGTATGAAGATGCATTAAGAGAGGCGGGTCTTGATGTTGATAGGCGATATGTCGCAGAAATCGGAGAGGATATGGACTATGAGAGTTCAAAAGCGGCAGCAATCCATCTTCTCTCTTATACAGAATATCCTGATGCGTTCTTCACATCATCAGATGTTATTGCTTGTGCCGTTGAAAAGGCGGCTCTTGAGAAGGGGCTGAAGGTTCCAGAGGACATTGCTGTAGTCGGCTTTGATGATATCATGGCGAGCCATATGGCCAATCCCAGCATAACGACAGTGCGTCAACCGACGGTTCAAATGGGTTCCCTTTCTGCAGATATGGCGATAAAACTTATAGAAAAGGACGACAAGTTCTTAAAATCGGTGCTGCTTGGCACAGAGTTGATTATAAGGCAATCGACAACCATATAGTTTCATGCTATAAGTTCATCTGGAGGAGATATGGGACTTTCTAAATTTCTTCAGGTTAAAGAGGATGATAAATCCCTTGTATATAGAATCTATTACATTTTTCTTTGCTCAGGGGCAATGAGCACGCTTCTTGGAGCGATTCTTCCTGCAATGCAGGCTGAATACAATATGAGTTACGCACTTCGTGGATATGTCCTCTCTGCCCATCAGATTGGCAACTTCGCAGCTGTTTTCATCTCAGGTTTCATTCCTTTCTTAATTGGAAGAAAAAAGAGCACCCTTGCACTAGGTTCTTTAATAGTTCTAGGCCTTCTTTTGATGACGCTGACAGCAAATCCCATACTGCTTGTAGTTGCGTTTGCTTTTACGGGAATGGGGCGGGGGACGTTAAGCAATATTACGAACGTAGTAGTCTCTGAAAAGACCGGAAATAAAACGGCTGGACTTAATTTGCTCCACGCATCCTTTGCAATCGGAGCGTTCATCTCTCCTTTCATCGCACTGTTTGCGACAAAGATTGAATGGCGTATCGCATCGTATGTCGTATCTGCGTTCATGCTATCTGCTTTGATTTTCATTGGAAGAAGCAGCTTGGAAAATACTCCGATGCCTAAGAAGAAGGACAGTTCCACAGTGCCATTTCAAAAGAGCTTTTCTTTTTGGCTTAATACGTTCATCATGTTTTTCTATCTTGCAGGAGAAGCATCCCTCACAGGCTGGCTTGTTACCTATTTTAACGATACAGGGCTTATGAACACATCCCTTTCTCAGAGCATGCAGTCCCTTCTTTGGATTATGATACTTCTTGGACGCTTAGTATGTGCAAAATTATCGTTAAAAATGAATAAGAACGCTCTAATTCTCATTATGGGAATAATGATGACGCTTTGCTTTGTCCTTATGATAGTCTCGCAGTCCACAGTTCTTATTGTAATCGGGCTATTAGGTCTTGGATTCTTTATGAGCGGAATTTATCCTACGACGCTTTCGACTATGGATAGCCGCTATAACAGTTCAACCGTCGCAACTGGCACGTGTATAGCTACAGCTACGATTGGAGGGATTCTAATGCCTATCATTATCGGTCATGTTGCAGAGAAAAGTGGTATTAAGGGCGGTGTTGCCACAATTTCTATTGCACTTTGCATAATGGTTGTTCTAATGGTGATAAAGCTTGCTAGAAGCAGGAAAGCTTCAAATTAAATATTTAAACTTCTCATCTTTTTATTTGATAAATCGTAAATTATGACTCAAAATAGAGTTATGAAGTATTTAGCAATTGATATCGGAGCAAGAGAAGTCAAAGCTGTTAAAGCCGAACTTTTAAAGGGTAATCTTTGCCTGGGCAAGGTTACGACATTTAAAACTGCAAGGGTATGGAGAAATGGGCATATAGTATGGGATGTGAATGATATCCTTACTAATATCATATCGGTGCTCAGAGAAAACGGACCTGTGGACTATATCAAGATAGACTCATTCCATTCGGACTTCATTCTTCTTGATGAAAACGATGAAGAAGTTACATCTGCTGTAAGCTATCTTGATGAGAGGACGAAGAGGCTCAGTTCTAAAATAGATGAAGAACTTTTATTAAAGCACACGAAATCCCATGCACGCCCCAATGCGACGGTCTATCAGCTGCTTTCATTGAAAGAGGAAGATCCTCAGGTTTTCGATAGGGCGAAGACGCTTGTTTTCTTAGCTGATTATATAAACTTCTTACTTACCGGTGTAAAAAAGACGAGTCTTACTATTGCTTTGACAAGTTCTCTAGTCAATAACGAAACCTTTGCATGGGACGATGAGATAATAAACGCAATCGGAATCAGCAAGGATCTCTTCTTGCCATTGGTTGACGATGAAGAAGTTCTTGGAGAGTTGAAAGAAGATATTGCAAAGGAAGTCGGTTTTAGCGCCACAGTATTTACATCAAGCCACGACAGCATGCTAAGCTATCTTTCTGCTCCGCTTGATGATGATACTATATTGCTCTCATCTGGCGGCCTAAGCCGTCTTGGCGTTGTAAGCGATGTAAATTCAGAACTTAATCTCAGCGGATATTACACATCATCTATTTCTCCTCTTCTTGGCAGAACTATAACAAAATACCTTCTTGGCCCGTATCTGATTCAAAATCTAAAGACGTTGATGAAAGAGGGTACGAGCTATGACGAGATAATGAAGAGGACCCGAAGTTTAAGGGCGACAAATTCGATAGATGTAAGCAGAATAGATTTTGAAGAGAAGGATGTTCTCTCTGCCATCAATAAGGAAAGAAGAGAAAAAGGTCTTGATGAGATTACAGATCCTTTCATGGCCTCATCTATTATTTATCTAAGTCTAGCAGAGTACTATGATAAGGAGATCAAAGAGATTGAGAATGCGCTCTCCAGATCTTTTAGTAAGATTGCTTTTGTCGGCGGTTCTTCCAAAGACTTGTATCTTGCAATGCTCATTGCGCTAAAGACTAGAAAGGAAGTAATTGCGACATCTTCAGACTCAGCCTTGATGGGGAATGTTCTATTTCAGATGATAACAATCGGAGAACTTGAACTTGATAGAAAAGACGATGTTCTTCTAAGGGCTATTGGCAGAAGCATATATAGGACAATGTAATTGCTAAACTGCCTTTAAAAGGGTAGAGTAGCAAGTATGAAAAAGATCTACATAGAAAGTCTAGGATGTGCAAAGAACCAGGTAGATAGCGAGATCTTATTATCTTATGCTATTGAAAAAGGCTATAGCGTTACTAAGAGCGCAGAAGATGCCGATATTATAGTTGTCAATACTTGCGGCTTTATCGAGGATGCGAAAAAGGAATCGATAGATGCCGCAATATCTTTTAGATCGTTATATCCTGCTAAGAAGATAATCCTCTCTGGATGTCTTGCAGAGCGGTATGGCAATGAGATGGAGTTTGAAGAGGTCGATGCGATCTTCGGCAATCATGATCTATCGCTATTTCCTCAGATTCTCGATGAAGTAGAAAATGGGGAAGAGAACATCGTGGAAATTCCAGAATATCCAGATCCAGATAAGGAAAGGGATGACCGTCTTGTTCTCCTATCTCATCCTCGTACCGCCTATTTAAAGATAAGCGAGGGATGCAATCATTGCTGCTCGTACTGCGCTATACCAATAATTAGAGGCCCTCTTAGAAGCAAGGCTAAAGAGAAGATCGTTGCTGAGGCTAAAAGGCTAATAGCGAGTGGAATATACGAGATAAACGTTATCGCTCAGGATCTTGCCGCATACGGTGGCGATATCTATAAAAAGAGCGCATTTGTAGAGCTTATGGATGAACTATCCTCTCTCGATGGCGATTTCGTTTTAAGAATGCTTTACATACACCCTGATGTATTTCCTCGCGATCTTTTGAGCCTTGTAAAAGAGAGAAAGAAAATCCTGCCTTACTTCGATATTCCTTTTCAGCATTCAAGCGAGAAGATCCTCTCTAGTATGGGACGGACAGGTAACACTGAGAAATATCTCTCTTTAATTGAAGAGATCAGAAACGAGCTTCCAGATGCTGTTATAAGAACTACGATAATGCTTGGCTATCCTGGGGAGGAGGATGAGGATTTTGAATGCGTCAAAGATTTCGTTAGGCGTGCCAAGTTCGATTGGATGGGATCTTTCACATATTCGAGAGAAGAGGATACTAAGGCCTTCAAGATGAGAAATAAGAAGGAGCACGATAAGGCGCATAAGAGGGCCGTAGCATATCAAAAAGAACTCATGGAGATTCAGGAAGAGATAAGTACTGAGCGCATGAGGAGGTTTGTCGGCAATACTTATAGGGCCATTATAGAAGAGAAAGTCGAAGGATCGGATCTGTATTTTGGAAGGATCTATGCTGAGGCAGAGGATGTTGACGGACTTACTGTAATATCATCTAAAAAAGAATTAAGGCCTGGGGATGTTGTAGATGTTAAGATTACGAAATCAATGGGTTTTGATTTGGATGCGGTGGCGCTGTGAACTATCTTGAAAGTCTAAATGAAAGGCAGAAGGAGGCTGTACTTGACAGGGATCATAATCTCCTGATTCTCGCATGCGCTGGAAGTGGAAAGACTAGGGTAATCACATCCAAGATCGCCTATTATATAGAATCTGGGTTTTTAAAGCCTTATGAAATTCTTGCCGTCACTTTTACAAATAAGGCAGCAGCGGAAATGAGGGATCGTCTTGCCGTCATGCTTCCAGATGTGGATATATCACGTCTTGAAATCAGGACGTTCCACTCTTTCGGGTCTTCTGTTTTGAGAAGGTTCAGCGATAAGGCGGATCTTAAGAACAATTTCTCGATCTATGACGATGGGGATTCCACAGCGCTTTTGTCGCAGATATTCCCAGAGCTCGATAAAAAGGATGCAAGGAGCATCTACAGCTACATAAGCAAGGCAAAAGATCTTGGTATTCTGCCTAATACTACGAGAGCAGAGCATTTTGCACGTGATATAGACGATTTTCCTCTCTATTTCGACAGATATGAAAGAGCTCTTCGAGGTACAGGCAACTGCGACTTTGCAGATTTGATATTAAGACCTGTAATCCTTTTGAACAGATACGAGGATGCAAGAAGCGTCTATCAAAGACGGTTCAAGCAGATCCTAGTAGATGAGTATCAGGACTCGAACAAGATGCAGTTTGAGCTTCTAAGCCTTATATCAGGGCCTAACAGTCAGCTGTGCGTAGTTGGAGATGACGATCAGTCTATTTATTCTTTCCGCGGTGCTGATATCGAGAACATTCTTACTTTCAACAAGTCGTTTAAGAACGTAAAACAGATAAAGCTTGAGAAGAACTACCGCTCGACGAGTGAAATCCTCTCTTTAGCCGCAGCTGTAATTAAGAACAATAAGGCTCGACACAAAAAAGAGATCGTCAGCTTTGATGGCCATCATGGAAAAAAGCCAGAGCTTATTTATTCTTTCGATGGCAAAGAGGAGGCTGAAACCATAATAAGAAAGATTAGGCGTATCAACGACTATGATAATACTGCGATAATCTACCGCACGAACGCACAGTCGCTTGAGTTCGAGCGTCTTTTAGGACTAAGCCGTATACCATACCGCCTTGTCGGAGCATTGAAGTTCTACGAAAGGGAAGAAATTAAAGACACTCTTGCGATTTTACGTCTTCTTGTTAATCCATTAGACAGCGTTAACTTCAGGCGTATTATAAATAAGCCTTCCCGTGGCCTTGGAGATAAAACGATAGATAAGATTCTTGTAGGAGATGACACGGACACTATAAAAGCTTTAAGAGAGGCATCATCGTCATTCAGCGCTAAGGCAAAGGAAGGTGCTCAGACGTTCTTAAACGCCTATGATGAAGCCTCTTTCAATCTCGATAACAATATGCCTCTTGAAGAGGTCGTTAAGATCGCATTTTCCTCATTTGGGCTTCAAAGTTATTACGAGGCGGAAAAAGATGAGAGCATAAGAACGAGTAAGAATGAAAACCTTAATGCGTTTTTAAGTACCCTCAGCGATTATCCTGCAGGAAGAAGGAGCCTTGAAGAGTTTTTAGAGAACATAACGCTAGATAATTCTACAGCAGGAGGCAAGGGCGAAGACGACAGGCCTGGTGTTACGTTAATCACGATGCATAACACTAAAGGGCTTGAATTCGATTATGTCTTCGTATCAGGTCTTGAAGATGAGTTGATTCCAGGGGCAAGAAGCAGTCAGACGGAAAAAGGTGTTGAAGAAGAAAGAAGGCTTTTCTACGTTGCTGTGACGAGGGCGAAAAAAGAACTTTATCTTTCATATGCCGCATCGCGTTATATGTGGGGGAGGCGCGATTACAGGAAGATATCAAGATATTTAGAAGAAATACCTGAAGATATGATGCTAAGCAGCAGGGTAAAGGAGATAGATAATCCTAATCCGTATATCGGATCGAGGGTAACGTACAGGACAAGCAGTGACTTTACTAATAAGCCGTCATGGGCGAAGAATATCGATATAAAGCCCAGAAAGGCAGAAAAAAGGGAAATCCCTCTGTATTCTCTATACGACATAGTATTAAGTCCGACATATGGACGAGGTATGATAATCGATATAAAGAGCGGAGAGATTGGAAAACGCCTTTTAACGATTAAATTCGATATCGGAACAGTCAGGCTTAATGAGGCAACCGCATCTTTAAGCATCGTTGGAAAAGGTGAGAAGATAAGCGAAGGAATTAAGAGTACTCACTTTAATGTTGATGATAAGGTAAAGAGCCCTGCATATGGAACTGGAGTAATAACAGAGATAAAGGAAGTTAACAGCAAAAGGGTTTTAACAGTTCTTTTTGACTCTGGTAAGACTATCAAACTGATGGAAGGCTATTCAAAGCTAGAAAAGATTTGAAAAACGTTTCATAACTCTTTACATTGTTTATCTTTTTCGCCTATAATTGCTAATCGGTCGGCATGTCTGGCCTTTGATCTTAAAGATGCTCAGCTTTAAGATCTCTATTTTTATAGGAAGTCTTAAAAGAATAAAGGGCTATAGCCTGCATCTTCCTCTGCTTCCCACGGGGGACGATGAGTAGCTACTGATTCTGATAAGCAGGTGAGTCCTATAAAGCAAAAATTAATTAATAAGGGTTTAGAAATGAAAACTATTTTTGTTAAGCCTCTAACTGTCGAGAAGAAATGGTATGTTATCGACGCAGAAGGCAAGAACCTTGGAAGAGTTGCAGTAGCTGCTGCTAACATCCTAAGAGGTAAGAACAAGGCTGAGTATGTTCCTCACCAGGACTTGGGGGACTATGTTATCATCATCAATGCTGCTAAGGCTACAGTAAGCGGGAATAAGATGGAAGACAAGAAGTATTACCGCCACTCTATGTATCCAGGTGGATTAAGAGAAGAGAAGTATGGCGATGTAATCAATAGAAAGCCTACATTCCCTATGGAGCATGCAATCAAGGGTATGCTACCTCATGGAAAACTTGGAAGAAAGCTCTTTACAAACGTAAAGATTTATGCAGGAAGTGAGCATCCACATCAGGCTCAGAAGCCAATTGCTGTAGAGCTCTAGGAGGTAGGTGATGGCTAAGAAAGAAGTAAAGAACACAGAGAACCTCGCAATTGGGGTTGGAAGAAGAAAGACTGCAGTTGCTCGCGTATACCTCAGAGAGGGAAACGGCAACATCACAGTAAACGGACAGAAAGTTGATGAGTACTTCGTAGACGTACTCAATTCATCTCTCGTAAGTCAGCCATTCAAGGTAACTGAGACTGAAGGAAAATACGATCTCGTAATCAACGTTACGGGTGGCGGAATCAAAGGACAGGCTGAAGCTTGCAGACACGGAGTTGCAAGAGCTCTTGTAAACGAGAACGAAGCTTATAAGCCAGCACTACACGCTGCAGGATTAATGACTAGAGACCCAAGAATGGTCGAAAGAAAGAAATACGGCCAGCGCGGAGCAAGAAGAAGATTCCAGTTCTCAAAGAGATAAGTATTTTTACCTATTCAATCCGGTCAGAAATGGCCGGTTTTTTTGTTTGTGGGGAAAATGTCGAATTATATTCATATTGAAAATCTAAGTTTTTCATATCCTGGCGCGTCATGCCAGATATTTAGCAATCTCAATTTATCCATTTATGACGGCACTACCGTCTTTACAGGGGCAAATGGCAGCGGTAAGACCACGCTTGCCTCCCTTATAGCAGGACAGGCAGAGCCAAGCTGCGGAAGGGTAAGATGCAGCGGATCTGTTGTGATACAGGATCAGGTGTTTATAGAAATATCAACAGAAGATCTTATAAACATCTATGATGGTAGTAAGGAAAATGGAGAGCTTATGTCTAAGCTCGAAATCACAGATGACATGATAATGAATCCTGATCATCTCTCTGGTGGTGAGAAAAAGAGACTGCAGTTATTAGCATGCCTTTCAAGCCATCCTGAGATAATCATATTAGACGAGCCTACTAACCATTTAGATCAGAAGAACAAGGAGATTATGATATCAACACTTAATAGTTTGGATATCATAAAGATTATCATCACGCACGACAGAGACAGTGCGGATAGACTAAGCAGCCGTACCATCATCTTTGAAAAAGAGGGGGATTCGCCATCAGTTTTATATGACATACCGCTTCCGCTTTCTCTTTCATTAGATGAGTTAAAAAGGAGGAAAGACAGCCTTTTTAAAGAGTATTCAAAGGTTCAAAGCGACATAAACTATTTAAAAGGAAAGAGTCAGAGACTTTCAGAGAAAAGCAGTTCTATGGAAAAGAAGCTCTCTAAGGCTAATATCGATAAAAAAGATCATAGTGCGAAGGCCAAAATAGATGGAGCTAGACTCACTAGTAAAGACAGAAGCCTTAGCGATCAGAAAAGACGTATTGAGTCTTTAGAATCACATAAGCAGAAAGAACTGGATGGGATGGTACGCCCGAAGATGAAGAAGGAAGGACTTTCCATAAAAGCATCAAGTGGATATCTAAAAGAAATTTTCTTTCCCTCAACGATTATAGAAAGAGGTGATTTTATTCTCTCAATTCCAGATGTAATAATACGTGAAGGCGATAAGATCGGAATTACAGGGGATAACGGAGCTGGAAAGACCGTATTTATTAACGCACTTATAGAGAGGATAAAAGAACTTGGAAAAGAAGATCTTCTCTTATATGTCGCTCAGGAATACAGTAAAGATGACGAGGTGAGAATACTTTCAGAATTTGATTCTTTAAACGATCAGGAGAAAGCTGAAATACTTTCTGATATGTACCGTCTCTCATCCGATCCTTCATTTCTTCTTGAGAGAAATATCTCTCCAAGTCCCGGAGAATTAAAGAAGCTTGACTTTGCGATATCAAAACAAAAAGGCAGAAGGATTATCATAATGGATGAGATTACGAACCATCTCGATATCAAAGCCATCATGATAATGGAAGATATGCTTAAAAACAGCGATTGCACTTTGATCTTGGTAAGCCATGACAAGGCATTCTTAGACTCAATTACAAATAGAAGGTTTGAGATTATAAGAAAAGGAAACACATCTTGCCTTAATGTTTTGAATTAAGCAAAAACATTAGATGTCGGAGAATTTCTTCTCCTTTTTTATTCTTAATGAGAAAACAAACAGATAAACAGCAAGAGCTACAACAAATACTACGACGAAAAGCGCAAGAATTATGTTCATGTATCTTTTGAATGTCTCTTCTCCGCTTGAAAATGATGTGAACATCGCACTTTGCAGCGTCAATATAGAAACGGCGGCAAGGGCTAATGATAGCGTTCTATAGCATTTTGTCTTAACGTCCTTGCTCTTTCTGTCTTTTATAAAACCGTATATTGCGCTTGATAGGAATGAAAAAGAGTAGAGTGCGAATACATATATAAGTGTGCCGGGGTAGGAGAAAGCAAACGTCTCTTTTACGATATCGCGTGCGATAAAAGACAGTGAGAACGAGAGAAGAAGCAGGATGGTTGCAATGAATGCAGAGAGCCTGTAATCATTTTCTTTAAAGAATAGTATGAGCGTTTTTGCAAGAAAGACAACGAAGTAGTAAAACGCAAGTGCGACGAGCCAAGGGATACCGAATAGCAGGCCGACTGCGACTTTTAATGCGATGTAAATACCATTATATAGAATTGAGAATGCAAGCGTAATTTTCCTTCTTCTATCATTATCCTTTACAAGATTATGATTTCTGATCTTCTTTATTAAAGGCGCAAGTTTTCGCGCCTTATAACATATTACAGTGAGCGCATATGAGGAGATGAAATAAAATAGAGAAGATATTGGGAGAGTGTCGTATCCTGAAGAGAAGATGATTACGAGAGAGACTATAGATACGATAGTCAATGAGAGTGTTATAATGAGAGGGGGATTAATAATACTCTTCAACAGGGAAGAGAACGCTGAAAGTGCTTCCTTTTCCTTTTTCTGATTCGACTGCAATCTTTGCCCCCGTGATGTCCATGATCTTCTTTACTAGTGCAAGTCCAAGGCCGTTGCCTTTTGACTTATGGCTCCTATCCGCCTGATAGAACTTGTCATAGATTCTTTTCATCTCTTCTTCACTCATTCCAATTCCATTATCTTTAATTGAAACGAGCGTACCGTTTTCTTTTTCTTTGATGCTAACCTCGATTGTACCGCCGTAGTTCGTGAATTTTATAGCGTTTGATATCAAATTATTCCACACTATGTCAAACAGTTCCGCGTCTGCATAGATATAAAGATTGTCTGGAAGATCTGAAATTATGTTGATATCTTTTTGAGACCACAGCGCCTCTGTATCTACTAGGGCGATTCTGATCTGCTCTGCTAAATCATATCTTGTCTTTTCAGGGAATATCTTCTGATTTTCAAGTTTATTAAGTTTAAGGATGTTCGTAATGAGGGTTGAGAACTTCCTTGTCGTCATTGCGATTATCTTGGAATATTCCTTTATTTTATCAGGGTCTTCTTCCCCTTGGAGGAGCATAGCATAGTTTTGGATTGTTGCGAGAGGTGTTTTCATCTCATGGGATAGATTCGACATGAAATCTTCCTGAAGAATTTCCATCCCTTCAAGTTCTTCAGCCATTTTATCGAGCCTGAATGCAATGAGATCGAACTCCGTCTTTACATGTTCCTCTTTTCCATCTGTGATCCTGACTGTAAAATCTCCAGCCGTTATGCGGTCTGTTGAATCAAGAATTTTTTTTAACGGTTTATCAACCACATAACGCTTTGATATCGCATTAATTATTATGAATACTACAGTTATCGTAATACATAAAAATAGCGTGTACCTTGAAATAAGGAATACTATTTCAGCTGTAATATTAAAATCGAATATGTATTTGACCGTCTGATAGACTACGACAATCGCAATGAGCGTCGTAATTACGATTGCCACAATTAAAGTGAAATAACTTCTTATTGAAATTATGCTGTTTCTGTATCCTCTTCTTCTCACTTTATTACCGCTTTATATCCCAGGCCGTGCACCGTTACTATCTCAAAATCCTTACAGCACTGGAACTTCTCCCTGATTTTAGTAATGTATACGTCGATGCTTCGTGTCCCAGTCGATGAGTCTAAAGCCCAGAACTCGTTTAAAAGCTGTGTGCGCGTAAACGTTTTCTTAGGAAATGAAAGCAGTTTGAAAAGGATATTGAATTCTCTTACCGTAAGAGGAATCTCCTCGCCGTTTACATACGCCGTCATCTCATCGCTGTCCATCGTAAGAGTCCCGATATGGAGTTTTTTCTCAGATGCGATTTTTGCCCTTCTTAAAAGTGCGTTGACCCTCATTATGAGTTCTTCAAAGTCTATCGGCTTTGTCATATAGTCATCTATTCCAAGGTTAAAGCCTTTCGCCTTGCTCTCTATGTCTGATCTTGCAGTAACGAATATGATTGGCTTTTCCTTATCCATCTGTCTGACGGATTCTGCAAACTCAAAACCATCTTCTCCTTCCATCATTATATCTGAAATAATTAAATCGAAATTCTTCTTCTCCATCTGTTCATAGGCTTCATTTGCGTTTTTTGCCCCAGATATATCAAAGCCATGCTTTGTTAAAAAAGTCTTCATGCTCTTTAAAAGAAGTTCATCATCTTCAACTACTAGTAAACTAACCATAATCAACTCCTTTTTTCAGTATAAATCATATTTGTTGTTTTTTTGTTTCTCTAGTAGACTATTTTCATGACGGCATATGAAAAAGCGCTCTCGCTTCTAGCTATGAGGGAGCACACGAAAAAAGAATTAAAAGAGAAGCTGCGAAACAAGGGATTTAAAGATGACGAGATCGAAGATGCTTTAGCCAAGCTTGAAAAGGAAGGAGCGATAAGCAACGCCCGTTTCATTGAAATGTTTATAAGGAGCAGGATCAAAAAGGGTGATAGTGCGGCTCTTATAAGGCTGAAACTTAAAGACAAAGGGATAAGCGGAGAGGATATTGATAATGCAATAGACGAACTCATCAATAGCGACGAATATAAAGAGATGGTAAAACGGGTTGTTAAAGAAGCTCTTTCAAAGAAAGAAATGAACAAGGCCGTTCAGGGCCTTGTCCTCAAAGGTTTTAAGACATCTGAAATAAAGGAAGCTCTAAATCAGGCTTTTGATGAGATATGAGATAAAAACTCATCATAGCCGTCTTTCATGACGTCTTCTGGTTCGTATTCGCTGATAGGATAGTTCTCCATTACGAAGTCTATATCCTTATCTCCACGTCCTGAGAGGTTGACAAGGATCTTTTTCCCTTTTCCAATCTCTTTTGCAAGCTTTACTGCGTAAGAGACGGCGTGGCTGCTTTCAAGGGCCGGTATTATTCCTTCCATGCGTGAGAGCGCATAGAACGCTTCGACAGCCTCTCTGTCTGTTATGCTTACATAGTTTACCCTCTTAAGGTCGTGCAGATAGCAATGCTGGGGGCCGACTCCTGGGTAATCTAGTCCGCTTGCAATCGAATAGACAGGAAGCGGCTCGCCGTTTTCATCCTGAATGAAATAGCATTTAAAGCCGTGAAGTATTCCTTTCTTTCCTTTTTCCATCGATGCGGCATGCATGTTCGTATCAAGTCCTTTGCCTGCAGGCTCCACCCCATAGATTTTGACATTTTTATCGTCAAGGAACGCAGAAAAAAGTCCTATCGCATTGCTTCCACCTCCAACGCATGCGACTATCGCATCAGGAAGAGATCCTTCGCTTTTTAGCATCTGCTCCCTTGCTTCTATTCCAATAACAGATTGGAAGTCTCTTACCATTTCGGGAAATGGGTGAGGCCCTACGACGCTTCCGATACAATATATCTGATTAACAGGGTCTTCAAGATATGCTTCAAATGCGGCATCGACCGCATCCTTTAGCGTTCTTGTCCCACGCGTTACGGAAATTACCTTTGCCCCTAAGATCTTCATCCTTGATACGTTTGGAGCCTCTTTTTTCACATCGACTTCGCCCATGTAGATGTCACAGTCAAGGCCAAGCAGCGCAGCTGCAGTTGCAAGTGCAACTCCGTGCTGCCCGGCTCCGGTTTCTGCAATAACCTTTTTCTTGCCCATTCTCTTTGCAAGAAGGACTTCGCCGAGCGCATGGTTTATCTTATGAGCTCCTGTATGGTTTAGATCTTCTCGTTTCAGATATATTTCAGCTCCTCCTACCGCGGCAGATAATCTCTTTGCATGGTAAATTGGGCTAGGGCGCCCAGTATATGTCTCGTTAAGAAGTTTTAACTCCTCTAAAAAAGTAGGATCTCTAGATATCTTTTCATAAGCCGCGGCAACATCATCCATTACCATTTTGAGTTTCTCGGGAACAAATGATCCTCCGAATTCTCCAAAATATCCTTTGCTGTCCGGCATATTAGCTGTATTTATCTTTTCATTGATTAAATTTGACATGTGCTCCTCCTAATTGTTATCTGAATGATACTGTTCAAAGAAACGCATGTCAATTGTTGTTTTAGATAGAAACATTGAATTCTTTTAATATTTTTTTACATTCTTCTTTGCTTATTTCATATTTTGATCCAAAAGCCGGGGAGTCAACAAGGAAAGTCGCTTTGTCGATATCTCCTTCTAGGCCGTGCCATGGAGAAAAACCTGCACTGTTTATATGGCTGCCATAAGTACAGTCTATAAACGTACTTTTTCCCTCTTCTCTCCAAGGGCGCATAAGGAAACACGATCCGTCCTCTATATCTTTATTGTTGAATGAGCAGTTGTAAAATACGAACCCGATATCTTTTTTATATCCGCTAGGAGCTGAGACATAGCCTATTTCATTTGAAACGATTTCAGAATTCATGATAAGAGCGTCGGCGCCGCCGAAGATGAAATCTACACCTCCCTCAATATAAGATGAGTCGATTATTACTTTATTAAGTTTGCGCTTTGAAAATACGCGTGGTCCGTAAAAACCTCTTTTCTCCCTTTCTTTTTCTGGAAGCGGAGCTAGGAACAGGGTATCCTGATGGGCTTTCAACTTTACGTTTTTAAGCTCTGCATAATCCACATCAAGATATAGCGCAAGGGCCTGTCCTACGTCTTTGCCAAGTCCTGCAGTGTTTTCTATCGCTAGGTTATCAAGTTCTAATCTTTCTCCCGAAAAGAATGCGGTTGCAGTCCTAAACGTCCCTCTCTTTATTCCGTCTGGCATTATCTCTTTTGCAAATAGAGCGAAGCGTATCGTTACGTCTCCGTCTCCAATTATTTTAAGGTCTTTTTTATCGGAGAAAATTCTTTCGTTGTAAACTCCGCTTGAAATCACAATCTCTGCTTTTTCGTTGTAAGGAACCGCTTCTATTGCCTCATTTATCGTATAATAGTCTTCTCCGTTTCTTCCAACAGTCAGTCTCATTTCACTCTCCTTGAGTCTCTTATTTTCTGTTCAGCCATTTTCCTTGTTTTTTCGTCAATGGCTTCAATATACGGCCTTGTTAAAGTTCCATCTGTTATATAATAGTTTGAAAGCGCCCATGCCAATGCCATCTTAAGATAATATTCATCGTCAATGTAGATGTTTGTGATGGTATCAAGCTGTTCTTTTAGCGGAACATCGATTTTATTTCTGTTTGACATAATCCAGACTATTGCAAGTCGTTTTACGTATATTCGTTCGTCTTTTAACATGCTTTTAAAGTAAACATATGCGTTCATCCTATCGCTTTTTTTTACTTTTAGCGCAGATGAAAAAGTATCGGTCTCATCCCATGAAGAGAGGTATTGAAGATGCGAGTTTATTAAAGGTATCTTCTCTTTAAAATCGCACTTTTTATTTGCAATTATTAAGCCTCTTAATAATACGTCTTCATGATACTTTATCTCAAAAGTGAAGTCATCTGTAGTCTTTGCGAACTCTTTGAGTCTTGGTAGCCTTATGCCAATTGCAGGATAGTCGATATTAGGAACGAGTTTTTCAGTAAAAGGCTTCAAATGCTCTTCTTTTGCTTTCTCATAAAATTCTAATCTTGTCATGAATACATGATAAGAAAATGGGTGTTTTTTATCTAGAATAAAAGGAAAAGCGTTCAAAAGCAATAAAGTTGACTGAAAGAAAAATGCATAAAAATAAGAATATTTATACAATTTTTGCATACATTCTCTTTATTTAACTCTCTTTTTTCGGCTATACTCAGCATATCTTAGAGGAGAGGATCATATGAAAAAACTATTAACTCTTTTTTCTGTGTTATTTATTTCAATGCTAGCTCTATTTGCACAGGGTGCAAGCGATAGCGGAGTGGATAATTCTCTAAATAACGTTTTAGAGAGGGGAACGTTCATATTAGGACTTGACGATTCATTCCCTCCTATGGGCTTTAGAGATGAAAATGGGGAAATCGTCGGTTTTGATATCGATACGGCAAGAGAAGTATGTTCCCGTTTAGGGGTTGAGCTTGTTTGTCAGCCAATAGACTGGAATGCAAAAGAACAGGAGCTTGCAACAGGAAACATCGACTGCATCTGGAATGGTTTCACAGTGACAGATGAACGCCGAGAACAGATGACTTTTTCAGATCCTTATGTAAACAACGCTCAGGTTTTAGTTGTAAGAGGTGACAGCCCTGTACAGACTATTGCCGATCTAGAGGGTGCTACAATCGGTGTTCAGGCTGGATCTAGCGCACAGGACGCTATAAACGATACTCCGGGATTCCTAGATACTATCGGAGAGATTGTTGAGTTTAGAGAAAACCTTACGGCTTTAATGGATCTTGAGATCGGTGGATGTGATGCCGTCGTAATGGATCTTTTAGTTGCTAACGATAATATCAACAGAAGCGGAAGCGATTTCAGAATTCTTGACGATACACTTGTAGAAGAGGAGTATGCAATCGGATTCAGAAAAGGCGATGTAGCGCTTAGAGATGCTGTTCAGCAGCAGCTTAATGCAATGGCTGAAGACGGAACGCTTGCAGAGATTGCAACGAAGTGGTTCGGTGCAGACATTACTGTTGTTGGTAAGTAACTTGTATGAAACAATTGCTATTGCAAATGCTTAGCGGCACTACTACGAGCCTTAAGATATTTGCCTTAACATTATTATTCTCACTTCCCCTTGGCTTTGTCGTAGCCAAGGGCAGAATGAGTAAAAACAAAATATTGAGATCCGTCGTTAACCTTTATATACAGATAATGAGGGGAACGCCGCTTATTTTACAGCTTATATTCGTATATTTCGCACCTTATTACATCGTCGGATTTTCATATGACAGGTTTACCGCAGTAATAGTTGCGTTCGTATTAAACTATAGCGCGTATTTTGCAGAGATATATCGTTCTGGATTGCAGTCGATTGAGAAAGGACAATATGAAGCAAGTAAGGTTTTAGGCTTTTCTAAAAGCCATACATTCTTCTTTATCGTCCTGCCTCAAGTCATAAAGAGAATACTCCCGTCTCTTGGGAACGAGGTTGTAACGCTTGTAAAAGACACTGCGCTTGCCCAGACGATTGGAGTGTCGGAGTTGTTCAGAGTTGCGCAGAACGCATCTAGCAGGACATTCTCCACAATGCCGATATTCATTGCAGGCGTATTTTATTTCGTAATGAATTACATTGTTTCTAAAGTGTTTGACGTTGCAGAGAAAAAACTCAATTATTACAGGTAGGTGGAAATATGTCGGAACTCATGATAAAAGCAGATAATATTAACAAGTCGTTTGGATCGTTGCTTGTTCTTGACGATATTTCATTTTCCTTAGAGCGTGGTAAGGTGCTGTCTATCATAGGGCCGTCAGGATCTGGCAAGAGTACTTTGCTAAGAATTATAACTCAACTTGAAAAAGCTGATGGCGGAAGCCTTCAGATAAAAGGAGAGAGCCTCTTTGAAAACGGGGTGTATGCAAAGGCTGAGGAACAGAAGAGGATAGGGCGTTATACAGGGCTTGTGTTTCAGTCTTTCAATCTTTTTCCGCATTTTTCTGTTCTTAGAAACATAACGGAGGCTCAGCGTGCCGTTTTAAGGAGAAGCAAGGAAGAAGCAGAGGATAAGGCAATGTCTCTTTTAAAGAAAATGAGTCTGGAAAGCAAGGCAAAGAGCTATCCATGCGAACTATCGGGAGGACAGCAGCAGAGGGTATCTATTGCTAGAGCATTAGCATTAGATCCTGAGATTCTTTTCTTTGACGAACCTACATCAGCTTTAGATCCAGAGCTTACAAGAGATATTTTGAATGTAATCAGATCTCTTGCAGAGGAGAAAATGACTATGGTAGTCGTTACTCATGAAATGAATTTTGCAAAAGGAATTTCAGATCATTCTATTTTCATGGAAGGCGGCGTCATAGTAGAAGAGGGCGATCCTATTTCACTCTTTGAAAATCCTCAGAATAAAAGAACAAAAGAGTTTGTTAGAAGTTTTGAAGGCTAATTCTTTTTAGACGTAAGGATTTTCTTAATACACCAGTATAGGAAGATAAGGCCTCCAAAGAAGAATATGAAATAGAAAATAGGATGGTATCCATCACCGAATAAGATATTATAGATTAGATCTGATAAATCTTTCACAGCGGATGCAAGAGCGAAAAAGGTGAGGACTCTCATGATCTTTTCAATTCTATAATTTGTTTTTGCATCTATTTCCTTTAGTCTTCTCTCTGCTTGGCTTAGACATAAAGAAGAATATTGGTTGACGTTATCTAATATTTCTTCTGTTGAAGTTGACTTTAAATACTCAGATGCAATTTTTTCCCATCTATCCTTGGAAAGACATTTAAGATGGATTGAGTATTGAAGATCTATGCCTTTTGCGTATATAGAGTGGCATAGATCGACAATTTCGTTATTCTGAGCTTTCCTTTTACCTTCATCATCGCTTTGGATTTCTTGAGATTTTTTCCTTAGCAATTCTTTATCATGTAAAATTTCAATCTTTTGCAATGTTCCAAATGCTAAAGAAATTGCGGTTTCGCCTCTGTCTTTGTAGTTGTTCAAGGTAACAAGTCCTGATTGCGCTTGAAAAATTTCAAGATTCTTTAAACTTGTCTTGATATTTCCTTTTATTTCCTTGCTTGGCTTTAGCTCTTGGAAATCAAGCGATTCAGATTTCGCAATTGCATAAATATAATTGGATATGTATTCCTCTTTTGGAATCAGCCTTGTTTCCTCTTTCGTAACACTGTATTCATAGCTGTAACAAATATTCTTCTGATTATCTTTCTTCTTAGCGTATTCTTTCAATCCTGCTGGAATTGAAAGAGCCGTCTCATTTTCTTTCTGTTTTGGTATTTCAATATTGTCATTCGCATAAATTTGAAAGATTTGAGTATCAAAATAGGTGTTTTTCGCCTCGACGTTTGTAATTTCATCCTTTGAATAGGGTTTGAAGATAAAAGAATTATTGTTTAAATAGATTGTCTCTGTTTCCACCAATTTGTCGGCAGGAATTACTCTTTCAAGCAATGAACATAAATCTTTTCTCAGGTTGTCATTTTTAGAAGCATTGCAATCCCTAGAAAATGATGCAAGCTGATGAATTGAATCTGAAAAGCTAACAACAGTTTCAGGTCGGACTGCATAAGAAAATGCGATAAAATCTCCATATAAGAGAATTGTGATATCTTTAAGAATAAACTTTCCCCTATTTAAATAGGTCCTGTCTTGCTTATTCTCGTTTCTCACATTAAGGATTTTCATCGTATCCCTTTCTTCGTAATCTTTTAGCACAGTCTCTGGTGCATTTAGCTTATATGCTTTACTAGTAGGATTTATTTCAACTTCAATAAAATTATCTGAAACTTTAATTACATTGTAATCTTTAGATAAATCTTTAATGTAAAAGAATGCAGTTGCATAAAGCGCGCATTCATTTGCCTTGGTTTTGCTTTTCTCATATTCATAGATTATCATATTTGCCCTAGACCATATATATTTAGAATAAGACAGAAAGAAAGATGACGCAACATTGGCATGACAAGTATAGGCCAATGTTAAATGTTATTTAGCAAATATAATTTTTTGATGAGAATTTAATTTGCCTGATGTTAAGATTTGGATTTCATTCTGTTCTATGTTAATTACAAAGTAGTGTATATCCCTAGATAGATTCACTGAAAGGCTTAAAAGCAAAATATTGCAATCTTAATGTAATTCAGATGATGAAGTTAACCATGAATAAAATGATGAGATTGGTCTTCATTCTTATGAAAGGTGATCACAGAAATGCGGCAAAGTAGTGAGGTAACGTTAATTTTGCTCCATCTCTTCCTATGTTTCCTTCGATGAGTTTATAGGCGGTTTTAGGTTTATATTTTTCAATAAAAGAATTAAGCGATATTGTCTTGCCTCTTTTTGCTTTTACTTCTATTGGACGTACTTCACCATCCTTATAGATGAGAAATTCTATCTCTTTCTCACTTTCTTCTTCTTTGTAATAAAAAAGCGGATAACCTTTTTTTAAGAGTATATCTGCAATGAGATTTTCATATATTCCACCTTTTATTTCACCTTCAAGTGCTGATGTAATTATTTGTGATTTCATTTCAAAACCATAACTTGCACATAGTAGACCTATGTCATTGTAATATAATTTAAAATAATCTTCTTTGATATATCCTTTTAGAGGGAATACAGGTTTGGACACGTTGTAACAGCAGGAAGCAAAAGAGGCATCAATAATCCAAAGAATGGCAGACTCGTATTTTCTCTTATTACTGCCTTTTTCGATTTTCGAGTATTGAAATTTTTTATTTTCTTTTGCAATTTGTGACGGAATTGACGCCCAAAGTTTTTTTATTTTTATTCCGTCTACAGATTTTGAATGATTTGTTATGTCATCTATGTAAGATGCCAGGATATTTTCTTGAATCCTATGGACTTCTCCATAATTATTGGTAGATAAAAATGCAACAACTACTTCAGGCATTCCCCCAACAACAATATACTCTTTTATTAGTTCCTCCATTTTTGTGTTTATGCTTTCAGGGACTTTTTCTTCCCTTGCAAGAAAACTTTTGATATACGAAATAGTATTTGTGTTATAACCTTTTGCCCATAAAAACTCTTCAAAGTCTAAAGAATGCATTGTTATTTGTTCTTCATAGCCAACAGGAAGGGATGCTATTGGTTCGTCTAAATCTGGATCTTGTCCGAAATGTAGCCCTAATAATGATCCTGATGCAATTACATCGAATCTACCGTCTTGAGCAAAAGATTTAAAAGCAACACGACAGTTTGGACATTTTTGTATTTCATCAAAAAATAGTAGTGTGTTTTTAGATGTGAAATTAAAATTTGGGAAATATAATGATAGTCTTGTTAATATGTCATCAACAAGGAGTGAAGATGAAAATATGCTCTTCATTTCAGGATTTAAAATGAAGTTGATTTCCAAAAAGTTATTATATTCCTGTTTCCCGAATTCTCTGATGATATAAGTTTTTCCAACTTGACGGGCACCGTTTACAATCAAAGGTTTTTTATTTTGCCTTTGTTTCCATTCTAATAGAAAATCATATATTCTTCTTTTTAACATATTTATTTCCTTGTTAACGAAATATGTTTATATATAATGCCAAAAATCAGATAAATTCAATAAGTTAAAATTAATTTTTACATATTTTCGGAGTATAGATTTTAAATTTTTGCATATTTTCTGACTATAAATAATTAAAAAGTGCATATTTTTGTAGCAGTTGTACTTGTCAACAAAAGTAGACATAAAAAATAATTATTTTAATCTTATATTTTCAAAAGTTTACATAAAAGAAGTTTTTCATTCAGTGGCTTTTTTAAAAGTAGACAGGGGCTCATCTACAGAAGGTGGAATATCCTCTCTTCTCCATGCCAGTTTCTTCCTGATGCAGTTCAGCTCGGCCTTGTCTGCCATCTTCTTCTGGACGAACTTAGGTGTCTGAGAAAACTCCTTTGTGCTGAATATGCCATTATGCTTAATCCTTCCATCGATGAATGACATGTAAAACATTCTCGGTCATGTATCCTAGAAAATATGAAGTACGCTTGAAGTTGAAGAAATCAACATATCGATCAAACGTCTCATTTACCTCACGGATTTCTGCTTTAAGAAAATAAAGGACTTGAATATCTTATTGATTTTTATGTGAAGACCTATTCCTTTTTTAATAGCGTCTAAAAACATTATTTCATTCATCATTACCGATGAATTGAAGTTTTTCTGTTCTAGGGGAGACGATGGGACAATACAAAAGGATATCGGTTTGATACTTATCTGACAGCTCAAGACAATAGGAAGAAATTACTTTAATTTTACATCCAATGAAATTCTTAAAATTTAGTTGTTTTAACGAAAAACTATTAACAATGACAGAGTGTACATTACATATAGAATGAAAGAAAAAATTACAGTGTTCAAAAGATAGCCTATTTTATTGAAATATGGAGGTAAAACTAACATTTTGATAGGGGCGAGTAAACAAAATGTTATTTTTTGGGCACGATTGGAGTCGGACCAACCGCTTCTTCCGTGTGAAGGAAGCACTCTCCCGCTGAGTTACGTGCCCTTTTTTGTTACCACTATAATACTTTGTTCTCCGATTGTCTATTTCTTAGTCGTTTGAAAGTAGGACTGCCGCATAACATTCGATAGCATCTCCTTT
>CASENB010000007.1 GCA_949289305.1 uncultured Spirochaetales bacterium | reverse complement strand
TTCTTATATCATTTTAGATTACTTTTGTATTTTTTACAAATTAATTGAACTTTAAATTGTAAATAATTTTATATAAAAACAACTTAATACAATTTAAAATTCATATCATAATACAATAAAGTAATATTATTCTTATAAAGTTCTAATAATATTTAGGAGCATCAAACCATTTTCCCGTCTGACTCATTTCAATCTCATCGTTAAGATGTTCAGGCTTTAGAATTTCATTTGCACAGTCAAGACAGAAATTATCGGTCATGCCAGCAACATAGTCTAAGATCATCCTCTTGTCGCTACCTTCTTTTTCAATATACTTTGGGTACATATCGCTGATGTGATTGTAAAATCCAGCAGCAAGCATATTCTTCTCACTCAGATACCCTTTTTCATCCAAACCGTATGAAGAATAAATTTCTTCAAGATAATTAACAATTAAGTTAATCAGTCGAGTAAAGTATCTGGTGTATCCGTTTAAAATTTCAGACTTATAAATATATTTATAGTTAAACTCAGAAAAAGCGCTTACCGCTTCAAAGATATCATCAGAAAATCCAATGCCATTCTCAACGCTAGCACCTTTGATGAGGTCATTTACAAGGGTATCTATTATCTTGCTGTTACTCTCGCCTAGCCTTTGTTTAACAATTTCAGGCAGTTCTATTCCTTTTAAAATTCCAAGTCTTTTAGCATCTTCATAATCCCTGCCTAAGTATGCGATGGTATCAGAAAACCTTACAACAGCCCCTTCAAATGTCGCAGGAATCAAACCTTTTCTAGAACTTATCGAGCTTAAATCTTTTATCGCATATGTCGGATGTATTCTTTTTCTGAGTTCTTCTCCATTATGCGACACTATGCCGTCTCTAACAGCATAAGTTAAATTTAACCCTTTACCGTTTGAAGATAGAAAATCTACGACTCTTAAGCTGTTCACCTCATGCTCAAACGGACCAATTCCTCTCTCTTCAGAAAGTTTTGAGATAATCCTCTCCCCGACATGGCCAAATGGAGTATGACCTAAATCATGTCCCATGCCTATAGCCCAGGCAAGTTCGTTATCAAGACCTAAAGGACGGCATATCGTCGAGGCAATTGATGCAACATGCAGAACATGTTCCATCCTTGTACAGATGTGATCATTGCTTGGAGCAAAGAAAACCTGCGTCTTATGTTTAAGACGTCGAAACGCAGAGGAATGTATTATGGCCGTCGTATCTCTATAATATGCACCACGTACATCTTCAGTTCTATTTTTCCTTCTTTCCTTTAATGCGTTTTGTACCGATTCTTCAATCTCTAAGCCTTTCATGCTATAATATTAACATAGTATTTTAGGAGCAGAAAGATTTGAGCGCATATATTCTTCCATTAATATGTTTGTTATTAACACTAATGGCGACTTTAACATGCTTAAGATTCATATTAACGAGAGAAGGTCTTTACTGGATCATTCCTTGCGTGCTTTCTATCATACTTACACTTGAAAACCTTGATTCCTTATTCTTGGTTGCTGAAAGCGCGATATCTCCAAATTACAGGACGTTTAGAAATCTCGCTCCCGTATTAATTGCTTTCTTGTGGTACATGATGATAATTACTTTCCATTATGCTCTCCGCTTCAAGATAAAGATTAATAGATACAGAAATGAAAACAGAAAAAATCGTGCAGAAGCGCTTTTTATTGAGAAAATGGAAAAGAGAAAGAGAAAGAAGGAATACGTTTTAAACGAGAAAAATAAGCTTAACAAGGCTAAAAAACCTGAAATCTATAGCAAAGTCGAAGGCGATGATAACTGGCTAGATCTCTTTGACGACTAGAAGAAGCCACCTCTTTTTGATAAAATAGCTAGCTATGCATAATATATTCTTTGCAGGGATCAAACATTCAGGGAAGACGACTTTTGCACGTCTTTTGGCAGAAAAATTAAACCTGCCTTTCGTAGATTCAGACGATTTAATTTTAAAGTCAATCGCGCCAGTTAGCGTTAGGGAATTTTATAAGCAAAACGGCGAAAAAGCATTCAAGAAAGTGGAAGCCGAATCCGTGAAAAACTACGTCAGTTCTATAACAAGAACTTTTGTCATGAGCCTGGGAGGAGGTGCATCAGACAATGACGAGCTTATAGAAATCGTAAAAGGAAACGGACGTTTAATATATCTTGTACGACCAGAAGAAGAAATGCTTGCTGTAATACTTAAGCATGGCGTTCCAGCATTCCTAGATGAAAAGGATTTGAAAGGCTCGTTTCACGCACTATATTCCAGAAGGGACAAGATCTATAGAGAAAAGGCCGATTTAATCATAGATTTGGGGAGTTACAGAGATAAGGGCGAAACTTTTCTCTTTCTTCTAGAAAAGATGGGAGATCTTTTAAATGAACGCTAATACATTTGGAAATAATTTCAGAGTAACGACTTTCGGAGAGTCTCATGGAAGCGCTATAGGAGTCGTCATCGACGGCTGTCCGTCAAACGTCGAATTTGATTTGCCTTTTATTCAAAGCGAATTAGACAGAAGAAGGCCAGGAAGTACTCGAATCGGAACAAAAAGAAATGAAGAAGATAAGATAAAAGTCCTATCTGGCGTTTTTGAAAACAGGACTACAGGCACTCCTATCGCAATGATAATTGAAAACACAGATCAGAAAAGCCATGACTATAGTTCTATAAAAGACATATACAGGCCGGGACATGCCGATTTCACATATGAGAAAAAATATGGGCTCAGGGATTACCGTGGTGGAGGCAGATCTTCAGGAAGGGAGACGGCGGCAAGGGTTGCTGCAGGAGCTCTTGCAAAGCTTATTTTAAAAAGTTACGGCATCGAAATAAGCGCAGCAATCAGAAGCGTTAAAGACATATACATAGAAGGCGATTTCATTCCCCCATTTAAAGCTCCGCTATATACTGTAAACAGCACTAAAGACAATGAGATTCTTTCCCTTATCGATAAGACAATACAAGAAAAGGACAGCTTGGGAGGCGTGATAGAATGCCATATAAAAAATGTTATGCCAGGACTTGGAGATCCTGTGTTTAACAAAGCTGACGCAGTACTATCTTATGCGATAATGTCAATCGGAGCTGTAAAAGGGATTGAATTTGGAAAAGGTTTTGAAGCAACAAAGCTTTATGGCAGCCAAAACAACGATGAAATGGATGAAAACGGCTTTTTAAGCAACAACGCAGGAGGAATCCTCGGAGGAATCACGAATGGAGAAGAGATCATATTTAAAGCCGCATTCAAACCTACCCCGTCTATTGCTAAAGAACAGAAGACAATAGATAAAAATGGAAATCCTGTAAAAATTGAGATAAAAGGAAGGCATGATCCGATTATTTTGGTTAGAGCGCTTGTTGTTGTTGAATCGATGGCAGCTTTAAGCATTTTGGATCTTCTTTTGGAGAACAAGAAATATGTATGATCAAAAACCGCTTTTAGTACAAAGCGACAGAACAATACTCTTAGATTTAGCATCAAAAGACGCAGAGAAGGCAAGGCTTGACATAATTCCGTTTGCAGAACTTGTAAAAAGTCCGGAACACATGCATACATATACAGTCTCCGCACTCTCGCTGTGGAATGCGATCAGTTCTGGAATAAAAGCAGAAGATATAGTTGAAAGACTCAATAGATGGTCACGCTACGAAATAGACAAAAGAGTCCTTTTCTTCATAGAAGATACTGCCTCTCGATATGGAAACTTCATCCTTTTTGCAGATGAAAACAACAAGGACCGCCTTCTATTAAAGGTTAAGAAAAAGCTCTTTTACATGCAGCTTGAAAACTCCAATCTTGCAAAAAAAATGCTTAAAAAAGAGGGAGATCAAACATTCTCGCTATCTGTTCTTGACAGGGGAAAGCTGAAAGTCGAATTAATAAAAATGGGCTTTCCCGTAGATGACCAGATTCCTTTAAAAAAAGGAGAGAAAGTAGACATCTCGTTAAAAGACAATTTCAAGGCAAGAGAGTATCAGGAGATGGCGGTAACAAGCCTTCTTGGAAACGGAGAAAAAGGAACTGGATTTGGCACGATAGTTCTTCCATGCGGCTCAGGAAAGACAATAGTCGGGCTTGTTGCAATGTCACGTCTTCAAACCAGAACTCTAATACTCTGCCCTAATGTTCAAAGCGTGCACCAGTGGATTAATGAAATAAGAAGCAAGACCAATCTGGATCCATCTTTGATCGGCGAATACTCTGGAGACGTCAAGGAAATAAAGCCGATAACCGTATCTACATACCAAATCCTTACATATAGAAAACCAGGAGAGGATGAATATCTTCACTTCTCGCTGCTTCGCGATGGAAACTGGGGATTCATCATATACGATGAGGTACATATGCTTCCTGCCCCCGTATTCAGAATCACGGCAGAACTTCAAAGCGTATACCGTCTAGGCCTTACAGCAACACTTATAAGAGAGGACGGGAGGGAGGACGAAGTATTCTCTCTAGTAGGGCCAAAAAGATTCGACACTCCGTGGTCCGAGCTTGCCGAGCAAGGATATATAGCAGAAGCATACTGCCATGAAATCCGAGTAAGCCTTAGAGAAGAAGATGAGGTTAAGTACGCGCTTGCAAAAAAAAGGGAAAAATACAGGATTGCAAGTACGAATATAAACAAGCTTGAAGTCGTAGCTTACCTTGTAAAAAAGCACAGCAGCGATTCAATCCTCGTAATAGGACAGTATATCGAACAGCTTGAAGATATACAGAAAAGATTCAAATGGCCTATTGTGACGGGAAAGACAAGCAATAAAGCACGTGATGAGATTTATCAGAAGTTCAGAGACAAAGAGATAAAAGTGCTTATCGTCTCTAAAGTCGCCAATTTCGCAATAGACCTTCCTGACTGTTCTGTCGCAATACAGGTGTCAGGCACTTTCGGCTCCAGACAGGAAGAGGCTCAGCGCCTTGGTAGAATATTAAGGCCAAAGGAGAAGGAAAGCCACTTCTATACAATTATCACAGAGTTCTCTGAAGAAGAGGAATTTGCCATGAACAGGCAGAAATTCCTTTCAGAACAGGGATACAGCTATAATTTGGAGAGATGGGATGTCAATTAACGAATCGAAAGAGAACCTAAAAGAGCTCTATGGACTTGGAAAGAAAAACATTATCGACTTCTATAAGGATAATGAAAGACTAATCGCCTCTTTTGTCACAAACGAGGAGCAGCTGGTTCTCTCTGCATATGCGTTGCAAGACGAAAAAGACAAAACCCTTTTAAAATCAATATTTCCATTTTTAAGCGATAGGAAGCTTAAGAATATGGAATTAAGAGGCCTTTTTGACATAGGGGAAGACTTAATTGCATCTACATATCCTTTATTTGGCAAAAAAGATGAAAAAATTTACAAAGTCCCTTTGGAAGATATTGTTAAATGCGTAATCAGCTTAATAGAGACAAAAGAACTCAACTTAAGCGAAGCGAGATCTTTAAGATTCTTCTCATCCCCATCTTTCATCTCAATATTTCCAAGTTATAGTGAAGAAGAATTAACTACAATCGTTAAGAAAATTATAAGAAGCCTTGAAGATCTTGAAATAATAAAAAGGAAGAAGAACAGCTTCAAGCTCGATAGAAAAAAAGCTTTTGAACTGATAGCCCTTGATGAAATAAGGCTTACAAGCTACATCGCATGGCCAAAACTTGACGAATGGGTAAGAAAAAAAAGTTTTTACTTCATAACGCTCTTAAAAAAAATATGCAACATAACAGAAGATAACATAGGAGAATGCATAAAAAGAGCCTCTTTGATATCGAGATTCACAGCTTTCGATCCTGAAGAGATTTTTGAATTGTCATTGCTTATAAAAAAAGACGGAATCGTATCATCATTAGCATATGAAAGCCCTTCTGGACCGGCTCTCATATCTTCTGACTATTCAATTTCGATAATAGGCTCCTACCCTGCACTTTTATCCATATTTGCAGAACCTGTTAAGATAGACAGGGTAAAGGAATTCAAAATAACGAAGCAAAGCATATTGAACGCATTCTCGAACGGATATAAGAAAAGCGACATAATATCGTTTTTCGAATCCCTTTCAGCCTATTCGCTGTCCGAAGCCTTAAAAGAGAGGATAAACATATGGAGCAACGAGTTTTCAAGAATAAGCATCGAGAGGACCCTTGTTTTAAAAGCAGATGAAAAGACATCAAAGCTCCTGAAAGCTCTGCCATTCTTTAAAGATTATGTTATTGAGGAACTTGCCGACAATATTTTCAGCATGGACGCGCTAAGAGAAGATGAATGGAGAGAAAAACTGAAGAACGCCTCTTTTGAGATGCTATCAGAGACAATAGGTCCTGAATTCGACTTCACATCTTTTGAAAGAAATTCATCGTTTATCGATATGACGGTGCAAAAAGAACTGAAAGATGAAAGGGAGATAAAATACGATGAAGAAGGAAAAGAAGAGCTTTTAAAAGCAATAGAAGAGAAAAGCGCAATCGAACATGCTGTAAAAGCTGCGCTCGTAAGAAGCGGCGTTATAATCAAAAAGGAGATGCTAGATCAAGAGCTGACGATAAAAAGAGCTGACGGCTTTTTCTACATGGACAAGCATAAGATAATCGATGAATGTCTGAAAGATAAAAGCCTTGTGCTGTTTATTGAGGACTGTAAAGGAAATATTGCCGCAGGAAAGGTGCAGATGCTTGAAAGCTATGAAGATGGAGACCATATGATACTCTCGCATAAGATGATCTGCGTCTCAAAAATCTATAGGCTTCTATCGATAAGCGAAGAATTATTATAATCCGCTGTCAACCCAATGCGGGTAATGGTATCCAGTGAAGGCCTCAAACTGCAGCTTACCCTGCTCTAAGAGCATTTCCGAACCGAAATGCAAATGGCATCCGGCCTTTTCAGCCTCCTTTAAAAGCTTCGTCATCTTAGGCTTGTAAATAATGTCGTATACGATCTCGTTTCCAGTAAATTTGAACCCTTCTATCGGATTCTTATCCTCATCAGGATAAAGGCCTACGCTGGTAGTTTGGACTATCAGATCGACAGAACCCTCATATTTTTTTGCATTTTCTATGCTGTCATAATCGCAAAGATTGAGTTTTGCGATATTCTCTGCCCTTGACAGCGTTCTGTTCAAAATCGTGACTTTTACTCCATAGTTTCTAAGGGCCCATACAATGGCATGGCTTGCACCGCCTGCACCAATTACAAGCGCACTCTTGATTCTTCCATCGTCAATGTCTTTGACAATAGGCTTGATGAAGCCATAGTAGTCCGTATTGATCCCCTTCCACATTCCCGGAACCCTTACAACGGTATTGCACGATCCGATCTGCTTAACTTCCCTCGTAATATTTCCAAGGTAAGAGAGCACGTCCACTTTAAAAGGGACCGTAACAGAAAACCCACGCATTTTAACGTATTCGGCAAACATGAAAAAGCTTCTAACATTATCTACAAGAAACGGAACGTAGATCGCATTGAAGTTTATCGCATGAAATCCCCTGTTATGCATCAAAGGCGATGCAGAATGCATTACAGGATTCCCGATAATCCCATAGATCGCCGTTTGCTCGTTAACCTTGTCCGCCATATATTCTGTTTTTAAAGTTTTAGCGCTAAGCTGGCCTGGAGCGACCTCGCTATCACTGCAAAAAGTCAGAAAAGAACCAAGTTTCTTATAAAGGATTCTTGTTGCAACGCCAAAAGGCCCCATGGCAATCACAATCTTCTCCCTACCCCTTAATTCCTCTTCAACACGGAAAAGGGTAAGAACATCCTGAAATGATTTCGGTGTTACTGCGACCTTTGCAATGTCACCTCTTTCAGAGAGATGGTAAAGACGTGAAAAGATATCTTCAGGAACCTTTTCAAAATCATGAAGAGATCTGATTATCTTAATTCCTTTTTCCCTGGCCTTATCCTCGACCTCGCTCTTTTTGATATCTTCTTCGATATCGACATAGCTGAAATCGCCTTTTAAAGCATCTAAAAGGGCAAGACGCCTAGATCTTTCGCTTATTTCGATCCTGCCTCCGTCGATCTTCCTTCTGAAAGTAAGAATAACGGGAATATTCACAAGGGAGGGAAAGGCATATGCCTTTTTCATCTCATCTGGACTCAACGCATCCATTCTAAGTTCGCATAAATCTATATACTCTCTATTCTCTTCTACTTTTAAAATGGCTTTTTCAATGCTGTCTTCTGCTAGTGTAAGGCAAATCATGCCGCTCTCCTTGAAAATATGGCTATTAATTGCTATCAATGATAGCAAATGCCATTATTCGGTGCAATTAGAGTTCGGAGGACATTTCAATGAAAAACCTGCAAGTAAACAACCTATCTCTTTCATTTGCAGATAGAGTAATACTTGATAACATATCTTTTAATCTAAATGAGAAATCTAGAGTTGCATTAATGGGGCCTAACGGGTGTGGGAAATCCACGATGCTCAAGGCTATCAGCGGCGAACTCGAATCCGAAAGTCTTAACATATCGATTACGAAGGGCGCGCGGCTGTCATATCTGCCGCAGAGCGATATCGTATTGAAAAATGAAAGCGTATACAGCGCTGCAGAACATGGGTACGACAGATTTATTCCACTATTGAATGATCTTGAAAAACTCGAAAAAGAGGAAGCGAGCTTAAAGAATGCAGAGCAGATCTCTATGATCCACGAAGCCCTTGAAGAGGGAGGATATTACAGTAGAAAGAGTAAAATAGAACGCGTCCTTCTCGGACTGGGATTTGAAATCAGCGACATGAACCGAAGCGTGGAAGACTTCTCTGGCGGATATCAGATGAGGATGGCGCTTGCAAAAGTGCTTCTTGAAGAGAGCGACTTCCTATTTCTTGACGAGCCTACTAACTATCTCGATATCGACGCCCTAACCTACCTTGAGATCTTTTTGAAGTCTTATAAAGGTGGGATAGTGCTAGTTTCTCACGATCAGAATTTCATAGACAGCACATGCAATGAGATATTCGCTTTAAACAGGGGGAAGCTTAAAACTTATAAAGGAGGCTATGAGGATTACATTAAGAAAACAAAAGAAGAAGAGGAAGAAATAGAAAAACAGATAGAAAAGCAAAAAGAAGAAAGGGAGAAGACAGAGGCTTTCATAGAACGCTTCAGATACAAGGCGACAAAAGCAAAACAGGTACAGTCAAGGGTAAAGATGCTTGAAAAGATGGAGAGCATAGAAGAAGTAAGAAAAGACAAGAGCGTATCTTTTTCATTCCCTGAAGCACCTAGAAGCGGAGACGACGTCCTCATAATAGACTCTCTTCATAAGGCATACGGCGATCATGTGATCTATGATAACTTCTCTCTTATCGTCAACAGAGGCGAAAGAGTTGCGATCACGGGAAGAAACGGAAGCGGAAAGTCTACCCTATTAAGGATTCTTGCAGGAGTTGACAGCGCATACAGCGGCTCTCTGAGATACGGTTCAAATGTAAAAATCGGATATTATGCCCAAGAAAGCGGAGATACGATAGACGGAGATAACACAGTGCTTGAAGAAGTAGAAAGCATTGCAGATACAAAAGACATTCCAAGGGTAAGAAATATGCTTGGAGCCTTTTTATTCTCAGGCGACAGCGTAATGAAAAAATGCTCCGTTCTATCCGGTGGAGAGAAATCTCGCCTTGCACTATTAAAGATTCTAATGCATCCTGCAAACCTTTTAATTCTCGACGAGCCTACAAACCATCTCGACATCTCTACAAAAGATATCCTTCTTAATGCGATTAAAAAATTCGAAGGAACTGTAATCTTCGTAAGCCACGACAAGCACTTCATATCTAATCTAGCTACAAGGATCCTATATTTAAACGGAAAGGAGTGCGAAGAGTACAAAGGATCATGGGATTACTTTAACTACAAGCTAAAAGAGAAAGAAGAGGCCTATTTGAAAGATGATGAGGCAAAACCTGCAAAAGAGAACGTAAAAAACTCCTACGAAATCGAGAAAGAGAAGAAAAATAGAAGAAAAAGCAACGAAAGAAAGCTAAACGTCCTTATGGAAAAGATAAGCGCATTGGAAAATGAGATTGACGCGCTTGAAAAAGAGAGCGAGAAAGAAGAAATATACTCTGACAGGCATAAGATTGAGAAAGTAATGAAAGAAAAAGAAGAGAAAGAGAAGGAGAAGGAAGCTTTAGAGGAGGAGTGGCTTCTCCTTAGTGAGGAATTAAATGATTAAAATACATGAGCCAAGCGAAGAACAGCTGCGTTTTTCATTCTTAATAAAAGAAGTGGTTCTTGCAAGCAAAAGTGAAAACAGAAAGGCCCTGCTCGAAAAAGGCGGCACGAGAGTCATTCAAGTAATAACGAATGCAGATGAAAATAAAATAGGAGATAGCGCTGAAGAGAAAGTGCTTAATATCGCTAAAGCAAAAATGGACGCATATTTAAACAGCCCTTTTTTCCGCCCCAATATGGTTGCAATAAGCGCAGACACGATGGTGCTTTTCTCTTCATCCCTTATCGGAAAGGCCAAAGACAGAGAGGAGGCAAAAAGAATGCTTGAAAGCTTTAGTTCGAACGAACAGAAAGTAATAAGCGCAAGCTGCATCTACATCCCCAAAAAAGGTCTAAAACACATAACAGACACATCTGCTGTCATATTCAAATCCTTAAGCGATAGTGAAATAGAAGAGTATCTAGACACAGGTGATTGGATAGAGGCCGCCGGAGCATACCGTCTTCAGAGAAACGGCTATAAGATAGTGGATAGAATCGAAGGGGACTGGCACAACATAGTTGGTCTTCCATTAAAAAAGATCAACGACTACATCAGCTCCTTATAATGTTCAAGCCCTAGCGTCAGAATCTTATTTATATGCTCGTCGCATAGTCTGTATAAGACGTTCTTCCCCTCTTTTTTGAATTTTACGAGCCTATTCTGTCTTAGCACCTTCAATTGCTGAGAGATTGCTGACTGAGTCATCTGCAAATACTCGGCAATACTTGAAACGCTCGCTTCTTTTTCAGCAACCAGATAGAAAAGGATTTTCAATCTTGTAGCGTCTGCAAATACTTTAAAAAAATCCGCGAGATCTATAACAGCCTCATCCTCGAAATATTCGTTTTCCATAACAAGTAATATAATAAAAATAGAAAAAAATTGTAAGCAATCTTCATCTAGTGACTAGAAAGGTTAAAAGGATTAATATTGATCTATGGAAGAAAGAATCGGTTTTATTGGTCTTGGCGTTATGGGACATAGCATGGCTCATAACCTTTTAAAAAAGTTTAACGGTATAAATATCTATTCAAGAACAAAACAAAAGGCTGAAAGCCTTATAAGCGAAGGCGCTACTTGGTATGATAGCGCTGCAAAAGTCGCAGAGAACAGCGATATCGTATTTACGATCGTCGGCTACCCAAAGGATGTTAAAGAGGTGTACGACGCCTTTTTAAGCGTTGATATAAAAGGCAAGCTCTTTGTCGATATGACGACGACAGAGCCATCTCTTGAAGTTGAAATTAATAAAAACCTAAAAGAGAAAGGCGCATCTTTCATTGACGCGCCCGTCTCTGGAGGGGACAAGGGTGCTAGAGAAGGAACTCTCTCCATCATGGCAGGAGGAAGCAAAGAGGACATCGAAAGAGCTTACAAGTATTTTGAAGTCATGGGAAAGAATATCAAGCATCTTGGGCCGGTCGGAGCTGGACAGAATACGAAAATGGCAAACCAGATTTTAATCTCAGGCACTATGATAGGACTTTGCGAATCTTTGGTTTATGCAAAAAAAGCAGGCCTTGATTTAAATGAAGTTATTGCGACGATTTCAAAGGGCGCTGCAGGCTGCTGGAGTCTAGACAATTACGGGCCAAGAATCGTAAAAGGAGATTTCAATCCTGGGTTTATGATTAAACACTTTGTCAAAGATATGAAGATTGCACTTGAAGAAAGCAAGAAGATGGGGTTGGACTTAAAAGGCCTTAGCCTCGTTGAAAAACTCTATGAAGAGATGGAAAAAGAGGGAGACGGGAACTTAGGAACTCAAGCGCTTTACAATGCAATTGATAGATTATAGGAGAAAAAATTGGATAAGAACGCTCGTCTGATACTTCCAGATGGCAGGGAAGTTCTTCTTCCTGTTATGGAAGATACAATGGGGTCTATGGCTATAGACATTACAAAACTTAGAAGCAGCACGGGATGCATAACTTATGATCCAGGATTTGTAAACACTGGTTCATGCATGTCCAAGATATGCTACATAGACGGGGAGAAAGGAATACTCAGATACAGAGGATACGATATTGAAGATCTTGTCGATCATTGCGACTTCATCGAAGTGGCATACCTGCTTGTAAAAGGAGAACTGCCTACTGCTGCTGAGAGAATAAACTACCAAAAGCTTCTGAACAAACACTCCCTTTTACATGTGAATATGAGGGATTTTTTCAAAGCATATCCTCATGACGGGCATCCTATGGCGATATTGGCGGCAATGGTTGCAAGCCTTTCTGCATTCTATCCCGAACTCGAAGAAAAAGACATCGAGGAGAATATAGACTTAACTGTAACAAGGCTCTTATCTAAGATGAGAACGATTGCGGCATTCGAATACCGACAGATGAACGGCTTAGAGTTCGTCGAACCGCAGTACAATTTCTCTTATTGCGCCAATTTTCTGAACATGATGTTCTACTCATCAGTAAACAATTACAGCCCGGATCCCTTGCATGTAAAAGCGCTTAACCAGCTTCTGATACTTCATGCCGACCATGAGCAGAACTGCTCTACAAGTGCAGTTCGCTTAGTCGGAAGCAGCGAAGCGAACCTATATGCAGCCGTCGCCGCCGGATGCTGCGCACTCTGGGGCTCTAAGCATGGAGGAGCTAACCAGGCCGTAATGGACATGCTAAACAAAATAATAAAAGAAGGATTGAGCGTAGACGACGTCATAAGAAAAGCAAAAGATAAGAACGATCCGTTCCGCCTGTCAGGCTTTGGTCATAGAGTTTACAAGACGTTCGATCCAAGGGCGAAGATTGCAAAAAGAATTTGCAAGGAAGTTCTTGCAGAGTCGCCGATAGCAGATCCGCTTCTTGATATTGCTCAGGAGATAGAAGAAAAAGCGACGAAAGACGAATACTTCATAGAAAGGAATCTATATCCTAACGTAGACTTTTATACGGGAATCACATTCCATGCAATGGGAATACCTGTTTCAATGTTCACAGTAATTTTCGCAATGGGACGCCTTCCTGGATGGATCGCACACTATCTAGAATGGAGGCACGATCCTTATCAGAAGATAGGAAGGCCAAGACAGGTATACATAGGGCCTGAAAGCCAAGAAGTAAAACCTATAAACGAAAGATAGAAAAAAGCACTCAAAGGGAAATGAAACCTCTGAGTGCATTTTTTAAATAAAAGAGCAAAGAAGATCAGAGAATTCCGAAAGGCTTAGAAGCTTTGCCTTCCTATCTCTTTCTTTCTTTAATATCGAATAGAAATCCTTTGTCACGCATTTTGTATTGATTGCTGAAGAGACTGCGTTTCTTATGAGTTCTGCAGCTTCTTTCCAACCAATATAAGTAAGCATCATTTCAGCAGAAAGAATCAAAGAGAGCGGATTTGCCTCGTTCTTTCCTGCGATATCAGGAGCAGTTCCATGCGTGGCTTCAAATATCGCCCTTCCGCTTTCATAGTTTATGTTTGCGCCAGGAGCAATGCCTATTCCTCCGACAAGAGCAGCTAATGCATCCGATATATAATCGCCGTTTAGATTCATCGTCGCAACAACATCATAGTCTTCGCTCTTTAAAATTATGTTCTGAAGGAACGCGTCGCATATGGCGTCTTTTATCTCGATAGTATTTCCATCCTTTTCGATAACTACCTTGTTCCCTATGCTCTTCGCTCCGAATTCCTCCTTTGCAACCTGGTAGCCCCACTCTCTAAATCCGCCTTCAGTAAACTTCATTATATTTCCCTTATGAACAAGAGTGACGCTTTTTCTGTTGTTATCTATTGCGTACTTTATTGCAGCTCTAACGAGACGTTTAGAACCTTCTATGCTTATTGGCTTTATCCCTATCGCGCTTGTTTTTGGAAATCGTATCTTATTGACATTCATCTCATTAGTTAAGAAAGAGATCACCTTTGCACTTTCTGCGCTCTCTGCGCGCCATTCAATTCCGCTATAGATGTCTTCAGTGTTTTCCCTGAACACAACCATATCGACTTTTTCCGGATGTTTTATTGGGCTTGGCGTACCTGAATAATATTTGACAGGCCTGAGACAAACATATAAATCAAGCTGTTGTCTCAAAGCCACGTTAAGGCTTCTATTACCTTTCCCAACAGGCGTTGCAAGAGGGCCCTTTAAAGCAATCATATTGTCTTCTATGCATTTGACGGTCTTTTCCGGAAGGCTCGTTCCAACCTCTCTTATGGCCTTCTCTCCGGCAAGAACCTCTTGCCAATCGATCCTTCTAGAAGAATCATATGCCTTTGTTACAGCAGCGTTTACAACCCTGATCATCTCTTTTGTAATCTCTGCTCCGACTCCATCCCCTTCGATATATAAAATCGTAGGGTTTTCAGGCACCGATAGGCGCCCGTTTTCCATCTTGATCTTTCCCATTTTATAATCCTTTGATCTGGTTTAACCTTCCTCCCTTTTCAAGCATTTCCTTTTGAGAAGAAGATGCGAAAAGCTTTAAAGCAAAGCTTTTATTCAAACTCAGATCTTTTAATATGAAAATTCCCTTCTCCAAAGAGGAATGGACATTAGAGATTTCAAGATCGTCCCCTTCTTGAATTTCGTCATAGTCCTCTTCTCTCTCAAAAAGAAGCGGAAGAATTCCAAAATTACATAAATTCGCCTGATGAATGCGTTCAATAGATTTCGCTATTACCGCTTTAACACCCAGATACGCAGGACATATGGCTGCATGTTCACGACTTGACCCTTGGCCGTACGAAGCACCTGCAATGATAAAATTGTCCCTGCCCTGCGCTTTTTCATCAAGCGCTCTCTCAGAGAAAGTCGGATCGATGCTTTCAAATACGAACTCAGAGTATTTTGCAATATTCGACCTGTATTTCAGCCTAGCACCTGCAGGCATGATGTGGTCAGTCGTGATCTTATCCTGCACTTTAATAAGTGCTTTTCCTTTGAGTGTTTCTTTTAACGCCTCCGTCTTAGGCGGCTCTCCAATGTTAGGACCTCTTAAGATCTCGACATTTCTTCCGTCTTCAGGAGGAAAGATTATCATGGAATCATCAACATAGTACTTCTTTGGAAGCTCTATAGAGCTGTATGGAACGTTATTAAGCGGGCTTCTAAGCTCTCCATAGATTGCGCTTACAGCCGCAGTTTCCGGAGATACTAGATATACTTTCGCACTCTTAGTTCCGCTTCTGCCTTCGAAGTTCCTATTGCTCGTTCTAAGAGAAACGCCATTCGTCCCCGGACTCTGATGATTTCCAATGCAGAAGCCGCAAGCACTCTCTAAAATCCTTGCTCCAGCTTTTATGAAAATATCTAGACTTCCGTCCTGACATATCATCTCAAGCACTTCCCTTGATCCAGGGGCTATCGCAAAAGATACTTCCGGATGCACGGTCTTCCCTTTTAAAATTGAAGCGACCTTCTTTAAATCCATATAGGAACTGTTCGTACATGAGCCTATCAGGATCTGGTTGACTTTCATGCCTTCTATTGCTTTTACAGAGCTTATGTTTCCTGGACTATGAGGAAGAGCGACAAGAGGTTCCAAAACAGAGAGATCGATCTCGTACACATCGTCGTAAATTGCGTCTTCATCTGCTCTTATCTCTTTAAATGAAGTTCCTCTGCCATGGGCGTCCAAGAATTCTTTCGTCCTTTCATCGGAAGGGAAAATAGAAAACGTAACGCCGCACTCAGCACCCATATTGCATATCGTAGCACGCTCTGGAACGCTTAGAGTCTTCACAGCAGGTCCAAAATACTCGAATGCGGTGTTTACGTTCCCTTTCACTCCAAATTTCTCAAGAACTTTCAAAATGATGTCTTTTGCAGAAACTCCGGGCCTAAGAGAACCTGTAAGTTTAATTCCTATTACTTTCGGGCAGATTAATGAAAAAGGAATTGCAGCCATTGCAAGAGCAACGTCAAGTCCGCCAGCGCCTATTGCTATTTCACATAGCCCGCCTTGTGTCGGAGTATGGCTGTCAGATCCTAAAAGGGTCTTTCCAGGAATTGCAAAACGCTCAAGCTGAACCTGATGGCAAATGCCATTTCCAGCTTTCGAATAGACTACGCCCTTGTTAGCAGCAACAGTTCTCAGATATTCATGATCGTCGAAATTCTCAAATCCTACCTGCACTGTATTATGATCAACATAGCTTACTGCAAGTTCATTCTTAACCTTATCTAGTTCAAGAGATTCGAATTGCAAATATGCCATCGTTCCTGTTGCATCCTGCGTCAGCGTCTGATCTATTTTAATAGATATCGGCTCCCCTGCCACAAGAGATCCAGAAACAAGATGCCCTTTCAATATCTTATATGTTACGTTCTCACCCATAAAGCCTCCGCATATTTTCTTATTTTAAACTCAACTTTCTATTCTTTAAAGAGCCAGAGCCAAATAAAAAAGCACACTCTACAATTATTGTTATAATAATTAGCGCACTCATTATATAAAGCGTCGTTGCAAAAGACAGCCTTTCGTACAGCAGGCCGCCAAGTACTGAGCCAAGGACGCTTCCGACATTCAACACAACCTCATGGACTATCATCCTTTTTTCTCTGTCCGATGCGCCAGTTGCTCCATGGAAAATGCTCATCTCATATAAGAGTGCGAACACAAATCCAAAAATGATAAAGAAAAAAGAGAGCGAAAAAATGCTACGCAACGAAGAAAACGCCAAGAACATGACAGCTAAAAACAGCTGAGAGAAGATAAGTAGCATTTTATTAAACTGATAAAACCTTGCCTGAGATAGCAATACGAAAGTAAAACATGTCGCAACGCCTCTGAAAAGCAAAAGAAAGCCTGAAGTGCTTTCGCTAAAACCTAAATGCTCAAGCGCATAAAGAGGAAATACATTTATAACTATTGCATAACATGCGTAATTCAAGAAGTTTGCCGCCCATGAATAATATCTGAGTCCTGTAGAACTATCTTCCGACACTTCTTGCTTCTTTGTTTTTTTCACATCATCTTCTTTTGCAAGATTTAATAGAAAGGTTAAAATCAAAATGAAAATCAGAATTCCTGTAAAAATCGGAAGCGATAGAGAATACTCCGCCAAGAGTCCTGATGCATAAGTACTAAGACCAGCGCCCAAAGACCATGAGAAATTGAACGCATTAGTGTCTTTTGCAAGCTCGCTGCCCTCGTCATTGCCTGTAATCCAATCCTCCATATTAGGCCATAAGAAACTCATTGCGATTCCGTATACGGCAAGCATCAGGTATGTAAGCGCAATGGAAGAAGAGATCAAAATCACTATATTTGAAAAAGCCATCGCAAAAAACGCAATAAAGACTTTAACCTTCCTACTTAAAACAGGATATAAGTTTTTAAGCGCCAGACATGAAATAAAATATGTTATCGTATATATGCTCGATGCTATCGCAATAGCCGAAGAACTTAAATTGTAACGTCCCCTGAGGTAATATATCATTGCGAAGTTTATCATGCAGATTGAAAACTGCGCAAAAAAAGATGAAAGGCATAATGCTATCTTCTTCTTATTCATTGTGCGACATTTTAGCCAAAACCCTATTTTTTGTCGACCGCATCCGATGCGGATGCCAAGATTATCCATAACGGAACCGAGACGTCAAACTGCTTTTTTAAGCCTATTTTCCTCCCTTTGCATACGGCTAAGGATGAGTGAGCGCATCAATTACTTTTCTTCAGGTGACCTACTCTCCACCCTGCCTCACATTGCTGTGAGCCTGAGGATGGAGCTTCTTCTCACTCAAGACGCCTGATGGCGCCAGTATCAGCGAGCTATCCCCGCTAGCCCAGCGGTTCAGGATGCCTTTTCCCTCATCCAGCAGGTTCTTGCAGCTGTTCTTGTCTCTGTCGTGATGTGTGCCACATGACTGGCATGTCCATTCACGGTCAGAAAGCTTCAGGTTGTGATTAACCTCATGACACACTGAGCATCGCTTGCTTGAAGGGAAGAACATATCGACCTTCACAAGTATCTTCCCCTGCGCATTAAGCTTATAGGCAAGCATTTCTCTCAGCATCCCGTAGCCGTTGTCATAGACACTCTTGCCGAAGTTCAGGGATTTCGACATGTGCTGGAGGTTTATCTCCTCCACGACAACGGCATCAAAAACATCGACAACATCATGAGAGAGCTTATGCAAAAAGTCCTTCCTCCTGTTCCTTGCCTTCTCATGGAGCTTACCGATCTTGTGTTTCTGTTGCCAGTAGTTCGCAGCCCCATACTGCATCCTTGAGAGCTTCCTCTGCTCCTTGGCAATCTTCTCCTCGAGATTGCGGTACCAGCGGATGGCATCTTTCGTGATGTCGTTCTCTCCGGATGCGGAGACGACAATAGAAGGCATGGAATAATCGAAGGCTTCGACCTTCTCGAATTCCTTCTTCATCTCTATTGGTTCTAGCTCCACATCAAAAGTGAGCGATATGAAGAACTTACCGCTTGCCGTCTCCTTGACCGTTGCATGCTTCATCCTCCAGCCAGTCGGTATGTCCCGGTGGAGTATAATGCGCACAAGCCCGAGCTTGGGCAGCTTGATATAGTTCTCTATATCGCTCTTGTGGATTATCTCGATGTTGCTGTTTATCCAGTTGGTAGTATATGAACGCTTGTCTTTTCCCTTTGCCCTGAATTTTGGAATCTTTCCCTTTGGAAAGAGTTTCTTACATGCCTGATTGAGGTTAAGCTGCGTGTTTATAAGAGCCATGGAATCAATTTCAGAAAGGAATGGGTTATCCTTCTTCAGATGCGCAGGAGTAATATTGAGGAGCTTTCCCTTGTTCAGCGTCTCAAAGCTAATCCGCTCATCAAGAAGATGGTTCCAGACGAAGCGGCAGCAGCCGAAGGTCTTCCAGATGAGGATCTTCTGTTCATCATCGGGCTTGATTCTGAACTCCATGCACCTGGAGATGACGATGGTCTCAGCCTTTTCTTCCATCATAATCCTCTCCCTGCGTGCGGATGTATTCCTTCAGGATCTCAAGCGGCGCCCCGCCTGCTGTTATCAGGCAGTAGCTTCTTGACCAGAAATATTCCTTCCATAGCTTGTTCCTTATTTCCGGGAAATCCCTCTTCACGAGCCTCGATGAAGCAGCCTTGTATGCGTTTATGAACTTCGATATCTCACTGTCAGGCTCTGCCTTGAACAGAATATGGATATGGTCCTTCTCGTGATTCCACTCTGATAGTGTTATCTTGTACTTGGGTGCAATATAGAAGAATATATGTTCCAGATACTCCGATATGACATCGGTGATGACATCTCTTCTGTATTTGACGATGAGCATGAGATGATAGTTCAGGCTGAACACTGAATGATTGTTCCCGTCAAGCTGTGTCATTATGTAACTTTTCTCTCTGCTCATCTTGTAATAAGTATAACACAGACTTGATATATACAAATATATTTCTTTAATGTAAACGAATTATTTTTCTACCGCTGATTAGATGAATGCCTTGGATATGAAAGGATTTTCTCCTCCAATCCTCCTTGCTGTCAGAGGGAACATGACACAGCCGTCAGGGCATACGATATCCTTTTCATACTTGCCAGATCCACCCACATTCCTCAGATCTCCGCCACTTCTTACAACCTCCATGAGAGGATAAAGCATCATCATTGTCTTCGAGCAGATTCCATATCCCTGCTGATTCACTGGACAGCCATAGGTGCAGGAATATTTATCGCCAATTTCTTCCCCATTTCGGCAGAAACCTTCTGGCTTATCTACTCTCAGATACCCTGCAACCTCAACTTCAAACTAGTATTCTCCATCCAGCCATTTCTTCATATTGCAATCTCATCACATCTGATGATCTTTCCTCCATTCCTCTCCACCTTTCGCTCTGCTTAGAAGGTGGAGACTCCTGGAGATTAAGGTTGAAAGATCGATCAAATCTAAGTTATCATTGAGACATGAATAATAACTTACTAGCTAACATACCTTTAATTGCTGCCGTTTGCGCCGTAGTTACCGCCCAGCTGTTAAAACCTCTTTTTTCAGTGCTTTCAGGGCATGGTTTTAGCTATCATCAATTTTTAACAACAGGCGGAATGCCTTCAAGCCATACGGCCGGAGTAATTGCACTTACATCTTCCATCGGTGCAATCTATGGCATCGGATCTGTCTATTTCGCAATATCGTTCGTGTTTTCAATCATAGTTATGCACGATGCCATGAACATAAGAATGGAAGCAGGAAAACAAGCTGAAGTTATAAACGAATGGTCTGAAATACTAAGCTCGATGCATAAGGACGGCCCTTTTAAAAAGACTAATTTAAAGACTTTTCTAGGACACTCTTTCGCACAAGTTCTTGCAGGCCTCATTCTCGGACTTGTAATCGGGCTTTTATCCTCACTATTTGCAGTATGAAACAAAAAAAAGAAAAGATATCGTTTGATGAGTATTATAGCAATATGTACAAAGACAGGTGGCAAAAACTCAAAAAAGCCTTTTTAAAAGAAAAGGATCAGGTCAACCTGTCTGAAGAACTTATAAAACCCTACTACCTTGATCCTGCATCAAAACTCGTAGCCTATGCTCTCCCGATAGAGCAAGGAGATACGGTACTTGATATGTGCGCAGCTCCTGGAGGGAAAACACTCTCAATCGCACTAAGGCTGAAAGGAACGGGAACTCTTATCTCAAACGACAGAAGCCCGGAAAGAAGAATAAGGCTTAAAAACGTTATAAATGAATCGCTAAAAGAAGAGTGGAGAAACAACATAATCGTAAAAGGATACGATGCCTCATCTTGGTGTCTATATGAGAAAGAGGCATACGATAAAATACTCTTAGATGCTCCATGTTCAAGCGAAAGACACGTTTTTAATGATCAAAAACATCTTGCGCTTTGGAGTGAAAACAGACCTAAAAGACTTGCAAAAGAGCAGTTTGCCTTACTCTCTTCGGCTCTGATCTGTTTAAAAAAAGGAGGATGCCTGCTTTATAGCACTTGTTCCATCAATAAAGGAGAGAACGAGGAGGTAATAGAGCGCCTTTTTAAAAGACACTCAGATGAAATTGAAGAGATTGAAGTAGATTTAAAGCAATCAGAAAAACTAACAAGAGGCTGCATAATTCTTCCAGATATTTCTGATGGTCTTGGACCTATGTACTGTTGCCTCATTAAGAAGAAATAGACATATGAAAGTTGCAATAGATAGAATAAATACATATGAAATAAATGCTTTAAAAGAAAAGCTTTACACTTTAGTTAGCAATACTAATTTTCCATCAGTCAAAGACAAAACGGTTTTAATTAAGCCTAATATACTCTCAGATGCGCCGGAACATAAGGCAATAACAACAAATGCAAATCTCGTAGAAGCGGTTGCATTAATTCTAAAAGAACTGGGCGCTAAAAGCATTTACATAGGAGATTCTCCAGGGCTGCAAAAACCAGGATTTGACGCACATGCGTCAGGAATAAAAAAAGCTGTGGAAAACACAGGATCTATATTCGTTGATTTCAGTAAAAGCACAAGAGATCATAAAGTATACAAGAACATAAATGTTCCTATGACTACGATAATAGACGAAGTCGATGTCGTGATAAGCGTCGCAAAATTTAAAACACATCAGCTCATGATGTACACAGGTTGCGTTAAGAACATGTTCGGACTGATTCCAGGTCTTAACAAAAGCCCGCTTCACCTAAAATGTCCAAGCCCTGAAGAATTTGCCAAATTGCTTCTTTCAATCTTCAAGGAAAGCCATGCTGACTATGCGATAATGGATGCAATAATAGCAATGGAAGGCCCTGGTCCTGCAAATGGCAATGCAAGAAACGTCGGATTGCTCATGGCTTCTGAAGATGCATATGCCATAGATTACGCAGAGGCTGTGATTATGGGGTATAAGAGAAAGGACATGATTTTAACAAATGAGGCAATAAGAGAGGGACTATTAGATGTAAACGACATTGAATATCCAATTCTTGATGCAATGGATCTTGTCATATCAGATTACAAGAGAATAGAAAGCAAGAGACGATCTCTTTTTTCAGCTTTGATCATGCCCTACTTCACTAAGTTCTTTTCAAACAGGAAGGATAGGAAAAAGCCAGTTCCAAACTTTCAGGACAACTGCATAAAATGCAAGCGATGTATCGAAATATGTCCCGCAAAAGCCCTTACTCTCGGCACAAATAAACCCACGCTAGATAAAAACAAATGCATAAGGTGCTACTGCTGTCATGAGATGTGCCCGGCCGATGCAATAAAGATATAATAATGCAAAGAATGAATTACAATACAAGGCAAAAATACACAAAAGCTACAGGAACGACAACACAAGCAATCATGAAAGCAATGGCTAGTTTTGCTCCCAACTCCAAATAATAAAAATTATTTTTTGCTTTCATATTTGTATTTTATTTTCAATCCATTTCCTTTTCAAATCATCTTGGATGGTAGAACACATCCAATGATCAAAAAAAGCATACAACATCATGTTTATTTGGATTTTTTTCTATTTTTGAAGACGCTATCATTCTGTTTCCTCTGAACAGAACTAGAATGCAAAATCACATCCGTATTCTTTTACATCCAGGCATTTCATACGCTTTCTCCCATTCATCTTTTTCATAGTGAAAACATACAGATTAGAAGCCTAAGAAAAGTATGTAATTTGATCTTGACCTACTCTTTTGTTTCGTGCTTATTAATGTTCTTATGTCACTTAATCTCAAAACACTTTTAAATTCAGAACAATTTAAAGCAGCATCAAAAATAGATGGCCCTCTTCTAATCATTGCAGGCGCAGGAAGCGGAAAAACCAGGATGATAACATATAGGATCGCCGCAATGCTTGAAAGCGGAATAGATGAGAAAAACATTCTTGCGCTGACATTTACAAATAAAGCAGCAACAGAGATGAGCGACAGAATAAAAGAAATAACTAAAAAGAAGCTAAAGAATCTTACGGCAACGACATTCCATTCTTTTGGCTTAATTCTTCTAAAAAAATATATCCATCATCTAGGCTACCACAACAACTTCAGCCTATATGATGCAAATGACAATCAGGCTCTGATCAAGAACTCCATAATATCGCTTGGCTACCAGCTTGCCGACTACAATGTTAACACGTTTTCACAACTTTTTTCTGATATAAAGACGGGAAGAACATATTTCGGAGAAAAAGAAAGCGCAGTTAAAGACATCTACAACGAATGGATCTTATCTCAAAAAGCTTATAACGTTGTTGATTTTGATGATCTTATTCTTCTGCCGATTAAAATATTTGAGAAAAAACCGTTTGTACTTGAAGAAATTCAAGAAAGGTATAGATACATACTGGTTGATGAGTTTCAAGATACTTCCCTACTTCAATATAAAATGATTTCAATGATTGCAAAAAAGTATAGAAATATAGCCGTCGTTGGAGATGATGATCAATCAATATATTCTTGGCGTGGAGCAAATTATGAAAATATATTGAATTTTGAAAAAGACTTCCCTGAACGTACTGAATTCTTTCTTGAACAAAATTACAGATCTTCCAAGACAATACTTGAAGCTGCTAATGCTGTTATAAAACATAATGAGGAGAGAAAAGAAAAAGCCTTGTGGACAGATAAGGACGAAGGAGCTGAAATATATCTAAAAAGTCATGAAAGCGGAGAGGATGAGGCTAAATATATAGCTCTTGATATAAAAAGCAGGATTAGAAACACAAGCGCAAAATACGGCTCGTTCGGAATACTTGTAAGGACAAACAGCCTTATTAGGGAGATTGAAAACTCACTTTTAGAAGAAGGAATTCCTCATAAGATATCAGGAGGACAGAGCTTTTTTGACAGAAGGGAGATAAGAGATATCCTTTGTTATCTGAAAGTACTTGTAAATGACAAGGACGACGTGTCTCTTCTTAGAATTATAAACACTCCAAGACGCCATATAGGAAGGGTTACTGTTGAAAAGATAAGAAAGCATGCTGATGAAAAGTATTGCACTCTTTTCGAAGCTATGAGCGAAATCAGATCTTACGAGGACGTCTCAGAAAAGACAAAGAAATCCATCACAGCATTCATAGCGCAAATTCAAAAATGGAGATCGCTTGATAAGATTTCAACTCTTGTAGATACCATCATAAACGATATTTCCTATCGAAACATGCTTATCGAAGAGTTTCCTGACAAGCCGAAGCTCATTGAATACAAAATGAGCGGTATAAACATATTGGCAGACAGAATTAGAAAATATCTTGAAAGAAATCCGGATGCGTCACTTGGAGATTATCTTAATCTGACAGCTCTTGTAAATGATAATGATGAGGATGATGACGAGAAGGTAAACCTAATGACAATGCATGCGTCAAAAGGGCTTGAATTCGACATAGTATATATCGCAGGACTTGAAGACGATATAATCCCGTCGAAGAGAAGTCTTGAAGAAAACGAAGAAAATATCGCAGAAGAAAGAAGGCTTTTTTACGTAGCAATCACTAGGGCTAGAAAAGAGCTTATCTTAAATTATGCAAGAAGACGAACTAATTCTATGGGTGAAATCAGAAGCGCTCTTGCAAGTAGATTTCTAGAAGAGATACCTGAAGAACTAATATTAAATGAAAAAGAAATGCAAAAAAACAGTATGGAAAAAAATGTAAATGATTTAAGAATGCTATTAAATAAATATAAAAAATAGTTTTTTATATATTATAATATTTAATTTATATAGTATTTCCATTAAAAATTATATTTAAAATTATTAATTTAATATTTTCACTTATGATTTATATTTAAAATTAAAAATACAATAATGATGTATTTTTATAAATTTATATTATATGAGTTTATTAAGTTATTATATTTATTTCTTTTAATATAAAATATTACAAAAATTTTTAATTTTAAATTAGTTGCATATTTTCTGCATTATTTTAAAAAATTAAAAACTTTTTCTTTCTTTTCTTATTTTCTGCTCTTATACTAATGTAACAATATACAAAAAAAAAGAGGGATGGCATGAATAATTTTACTTATAGTTATTATGAGAACGACAATGGCCTATTTGACTTTTCTCTTGAATTCATTGTCGGACGCGGAGATAAGGCTCAAAAGGGGTGCGTTTATATTAGACGAAACATTGGACATGATGATTTTTTGTTTTACGTTTCTTTGTTTGATAGAGTCAATTTATTTTTAAACAGATTAATTCGAGAGATGAATGAAAGCGCGGATGCAGCATTAAAAGGAGATTCTATCATGACAAGAAAAAACCGTAATTCAATGGTAACTAGCTCAATTTTATCTGAATTCTTTATCTATCTAGATCAAGCTGAAGAGGTGCTTGGAAAAGAGGAAAAAGGAGCCCTTTTGTTTTTGATAAATGATGAGTTGTTTAATTTAAAAAGCATTAGCCATGAGAAGGCGGCATCGTATCTCTACGGCGCATATTCATTTGACATGAACAGTATTGAGCACGCGTTAGAAAATCTTGCACGAAAGTCTTATTCGATAAACGAGCTCTTGGAATGTTTTTTAATAGAAAACTACGATTTGAAGCTTATGGAAGTTCTTTATCCATATTTAAAAGGCTCAAATAGATATGCGACTAAGGAATACAGGTCTTTCATAGATGATGGAATTGTCTTAGGCTTTGACAGCTATGACAGAAAAAGCTTAACACAAAAAGAAAAGGATATGAGAAGAATAATTAATACGGCATACGCAATCGGAGCTTCAATCATAAGCATCATATCAAAGCAAAGCAACCTAAGCATACAAAAAGTGAAAGAGGTCTTGATTGAACAGGGGGATGTATATCATACGAAAAAGGGATTCTCACATTTTGCATCTCACTTTACAAAAGCACAGCTTAAAATTTTCAGGGCCTTTAATATATCAACAAGAAAGACAATACCGACAGTTTTGGAGGAATATATAGAACATACGCTTATGCACATGTCAGAAGATTTGGAAAAATAATAAATTTTAAAGTAAATTATATATTAAAAATATTTGTTTTAATTTAAAAATTATTTTTTATCATATAGGTATCATATCAAAGAAAACTATTATTATATGTTTACAATATAAATCAAATATTTAATTTTAATATTATGGATTAGATTAGATATTATAATTATACCCCATTAAGATCATATTCATAATGGGGATAATATAAAAACAAAATATCTAAAATCAATTTGAACCGTACTTCTTTAAAAATTCTTTTAAAGCAAATCTTACACCTGCAGACCATCCAAGTCCGAGATCTTCAAAAACTTCTTCAAGATCTTCTTTAAAAGACGGTTCCAAAGAGAATGTAGTGAGAACCTTCTTCTCTTTTTCGTTTGCACCGAAAACAGCCTTAGCTTTTTTACCGCTCAGGCTTTCGCTTCCTACTTCATTGATACTCTCATTTTTCTTTAACGCCATATATACACCTTCTTCTCAGTTTCTCCATATACTTTGATCAAGCTCAAAAAGAGCGTTAACTGTACTAGCTTTAAAGCCCCTTCCCTTAATTTTAAAAGTCTGAGGGACCTTATTTGCCTCTTGAGCCTTTCTGAATAAAGGATCAACAGGTATTTTAAAAACTTTAAATCGACCTGAAGCTTCAGCCGCGTTGAAAATATCCCTATGCTGCCTTATTCTCTCGTCAAAAGAATTGATAATAATCTTATTGTGTTTAACATTAGATCTTAGATTCTTTTTAAGCTTTGCAAGCTCGTCAATAAAAATCTCTAAACCATCAAGAGAAAACACTTCAGGAGTCATAGGAGTCACAATTTCATCGCTGGCAATTAGACAACTGCGTTCTAATCGTCCAAGTCCAGGTGACAAGTCTAAAATTATATGTTCAAATTTATCAGAAACTTCTTTAATAAGGTCTTCAAGCACATATGGCTCATCGGCAAGCTTCGTCTCGCTGTACGTTTTGAGAGTCCCACCGATTCCAAAAGTCGGAAGGATGTAAAGATGATCTACTAGATTCACTTTAACAATCGCATCAAAAACGAAACACTTTCCTTGAAGAACGTCAGACAATTCATACTTTGGAGGATCAGTTAAAAACCAAGAAGAAAGATTCCCCTGCGGATCGCAATCAACTAATAATGTCTCTTTTCCATTCAAAGCGCTCTGGCAAGCAAGAGTTCCTGAAATAGTAGTCTTGCCAACACCGCCTTTTTGAAGATGGAAAGCAACAGTTTTTGACATTTCTCCTCCATTACAGCTGATTATAAAGCCTTACTTTCTAAGACTCAAGAGTAAAATATAAATATCGAAATTATATTTAAAAGATTTTTTTAACATTGATTCTAATCAAAACTAAGTTAATAATATAAAATTTTTCATTAAAAAACATAGTAAAACTACATAATTAATATTTGTTTATACTAAATTTTTATATTGTTTTAATACAATTATAATTAAAAATATGCATTAACTGTTTATATTAATATAATTTTGCCTTATCATATAAAAATGAAAATTATAAGTTGGAATGTTAATGGAATCAGGGCAGCCTACCAAAAAGGACTGCAAGAATTTATAAAAAGAATCGATGCTGATATCGTCTGTCTTCAAGAAATAAAAGCAGGGGAAAATGATTTTGATTTTTCCGTTTTCGGAATGAAATATTATATTAATAGTGCAAAAAAGAAAGGATACAGCGGAACAGCGATACTATCGAAAGTAGAACCATTAAATGTAAGTTTTGGTCTAGGCATTGAAGAGCATGATGATGAAGGAAGAATAATCACAGCGGAATATAATGATTTTTATTTAGTAAACGCATATATTCCAAACAGCCAGAGGGAACTTAAAAGGCTTGATTATCGTCTAAAATTCAATGAGGAACTTCATAAGTATCTTAATTCTCTTAAGGATAAGAAGGGAGTAATTCTTACTGGAGACCTAAATGTTGCTCATAAGGAGATTGATCTGAAAAACCCAAAATCAAACATACATAATGCAGGTTTTTCTATTGAAGAGAGAAATGATTTTTCTAATCTGCTTAGTTACGGCTATATAGACGCTTTCAGATATCTCTATCCAGATAAGAAAGATGCGTATACATGGTGGTCGTACATGTTCAATGCAAAAAAGAACAATGCTGGATGGCGTATAGATTATTTCGTTCTTTCTGACTCTTTAAAAGATAGAATAATAGACTCTGAAATATTTAGCGAGGAGAATGCAAGCGATCATTGTCCAATTTCATTGATACTCTCTTGAAATATTATTTCTTCTATTAAATAAAATAATAATGATTGAGAATATAATTTTTCTTATCTCTCTTTTTAATTTTTATTTTAACAATATGTATGGTATTATTTTAATGTAGTTAGATGTTGATTGAACAAAATCGTCTAGTATTAGACAGTAGGGCAGAATAACTGCCCTACTTTTTTATAAAAGATAAGATGGAATCTCTCCTCTCTGCTGATAGATCTTTCTCTTCTGCGTATCAAGAATCTTCTTACACATTCTGATTGCATTCGGAGTAACCTCAACAAGCTCGTCGTCTTTTATAAACTGAATTGCCTGTTCGAGACTAGGTTTTATGACAGGAGTAAGCGTTACAGCCTCATCCTTTCCGCTTGCCCTTAGATTCGTCAGCTTCTTAGTCCTCGTTGGATTTAAAAGAAGATCTCCGTCCCTGTTCCTCTCTCCGACGACCTGTCCTTCATAAACATCATCACCAGGCACAATAAAGAATCTTCCTCTGTCCTCAAGCTCCCAAATTCCGTAAGCAACTGCAGTTCCTGTTCTATCTGAAATAAGAGAACCGGAATATCTTTCAGGAAAATCGCCTTTATATTTCTCATAGCCTTTAAGATAGCTATTCATAATGCCAAGCCCTCTTGTATCGGTTAAGAACTCATCCCTATATCCAATAAGGCCGCGAGACGGAATTTCCATTCTCATTTTAACTCTGCCATTTCCTGTGTACGTGATGTCATTAACCTTGCCCTTGCGACGCCCAAGCTTTTCCATCACAGTACCTGAATACTCTTCAGGACAATCTATGTAAAGCACTTCAATAGGCTCTGTTTTATTACCGAATTCATCTGTATGGAATATGATCTTAGGTCTTCCGACGCAAAGCTCATAGCCTTCTCTCCTCATCTGCTCAACGATAATGGCCATCTGGAACTCTCCACGGCCTTTAACAGTGAAAGTATCATCAGAATTTTTTTCAATTCTTATTGAGACGTTTCTTAACGCCTCTCTCTGAAGACGTTCCCATATCTTTGCACTAGTCACCGCCTTTCCATCCCTTCCTGCGAACGGAGAGATGTTCTTGCTGAATAACATCGATACTGTAGGCTCGTCTACGCTGATTCTGTCAAGCGCCTTAATCTCATCTTTCGTACAGATCGTATCTCCTATTGCAACATCGTTAACGCCAGATAATACTATGATGTCTCCAGGATTTACCCCATCAACTTCAATCATCTTGGGTCCGTCATAAACTTGAAGCCTCGTTACTCTGAGAGCTTCCGTCCTATTATCTTTGACGCAAATTAAGGAATCATTAGTGCACGCCTTTCCGTTCACAACTTTTCCTATAGCAAGACGCCCTAAAAAGTCAGAATAGCTGAGATCGGAAACAAGCATCTGGAAAGGCTCCTCATCATCGTACTTTGGAGCAGGAATATACTTTAAAATCCCATCCAAAAGAGGATAGATGTTGTTCTGCATGCTATCAAGACTTTCTCCTGCGTATCCAGCCCTGCCGTTTGCATAATAAACGGGAACTTCCAGAATACTCTCGTCATTGCTAAGCTCTAAAAGAAGGTCGTAGACGTCATTTAAAACCTCTTCAGGACGCGCATCAGGCCTATCGACCTTATTTATAACAACTATTGGATAAAGCTTTTTTTCAAGAGCTTTTTCTAGTACGAAACGTGTTTGAGGAAGAGGTCCTTCTGCAGCATCGCAAAGAAGAACAACGCCATCTACCATAGAAAGCCCTCTTTCAACTTCACCGCCGAAATCAGCATGTCCCGGAGTATCAATTATATTAATTTTAACACCCTTCCAGTTAATAGCGCAGTTCTTCGCACTGATAGTAATCCCTTTCTCTTTTTCCAGATCGCCGCTATCCATAACTCGCTCGCTATCGAAGGCCTTGCCAACAAGCCCGCTCTGTTTGAACATCGCATCTACAAGCGTAGTCTTGCCATGGTCAACATGTGCTATAATTGCAATATTTCTAATATTTTCATTACTCTTTATCATACAGTGCAAAAAGATACCACAAATACATGTTAATTTAAAGCTATATTTGAAATTAAGTTGAGTTCAAATACTTAAAAAATAACTAGATCAGAAAACTATCTGATATGATCATATTTAATCCAAAAAGCTTATAAGTAATATTTAAATTAATACATTTTTCTAATTAATGCTATCAGATATATAGAGAAATTAACTATATCATATAAAACCTATATAAAAGTAATATAGAAAAGATATGGGATGCAATAAAAAAAAGAACAAAAGGAATAAAAAAAGCACCCTGGAAGGGGTGTTTATGAATAAAAAAAAGAGCCCTGGCAGCTACCTACTCTCCCACGGACGGGCCGCAGTACCATCGGCGTATGGGCGTTTTACTTACGTGTTCGGGATGGGAACGTGTATTTCCACCCAGCCATGGCCGCCAGGGGGTTCAGATCGTAGGACGAGCCTCGTCCGACGTCTCAACCCGGGAAAGAAGAGGACA
>CASENB010000006.1 GCA_949289305.1 uncultured Spirochaetales bacterium | reverse complement strand
CATTCAGTCCTCCTCATCTCGGTGCTTCTTGGCAGTCGCACCTCCGATAGTAGGACTGTTTTTTTATTGTGTATAGCTAAAGCTTATTGGAACCTCCGCACAATGCGGAGGTTTTCTTTGGACAAAAAAAAACTCCTTAGAAAATCTAAGGAGTTCAATTCATCTCCTACCAGGATCGAACTGGTGTTGACGGGATGAAAACCCGTTGTCCTAACCACTAGACGAAGGAGACATGATATCGTGAGCCGCATTGGATTCGAACCAATGACCCACGCCTTAAAAGGGCGTTGCTCTACCTACTGAGCTAGCGGCCCAAATGCAACGACTAAGACACTATCAAAAATCAAATAGGTATGTCAACTCCTTTTTTACAAAATTTTTCAACTCTTGTTCTTTTCAAGCCGCATTTCTACTTTATTTATATATTTAAAGTAACAGATAGGACAAATTATTCCAGCTGCAGCCCATGCAAGAGGGCTAGAAAGAACAACACCAAAATAACCTAATAGAGAAGGAAGCGTAACAGCTGTTATACTTCTCGCTATAAGTTCTGTAATACTTGAAATCATAGGAATAGCACCTGAGCCAAGTCCTTGGCATCCCGTCCTATAAATGAAGATAAGACCGAGGAAGAAGAAAAATTTAGAGATTGTTCTGACATAGAATATGCAGTTTTCAATAATTACAGGATCTGTCGTATTTCTATCGACGAAAATATATGCCATAGGTTCTGCAATGAAATATGCGAGGGCAATCGCTATTACGGTTGCGCCTATCATCATAAAGAATGCAACGTTAAAACCATGTCGCACTCTTTTTATGTTACCAGCACCTAGATTCTGTCCTGCAAAGGTACTTATTGCCATTCCAAGAACTTGGAAGATTACAGTAATTACATTTTCAATCTTTACCCCTACGCTGTATGCTGCAACCACATCAGATCCAAAACCGTTAATTGCGGCCTGAACGATTACAACGCCGATTGCGCATACTGAGAACTGAAGCGCTCCCGGAAGGCCAATCTGGAAAAGCCTTCTGCAAAGCTTCCTGTCTATTTGCAAATCGCTCTTTGTAAGTCTGAACATCGGATATTTTCTTACGATGTAAAAATAGCAAAGAACTGCGCTAATAACCTGCGATATGATAGTTGCAACTGCAACACCAAGACATCCCAGAGGAACGACAATGACAAAGAATAAATCCAATACTATATTTAAAACACTTGAAATAAGAAGGAAAATAAGAGGACTTTTTGAATCTCCAACTGCCCTTAAAATAGAAGAGAAAAGATTATAGTAGATTGGAGCGGCAAGTCCTAAATATATTGTAATAATATAGAGATTAGCATCATTTATTATGTTTTCAGGCGTTTGTATCAATCTTAAAAGCGGCATACTGACTAATGCAAATAAAACAGACACGATAATAGAAGTGAAGAGAGAACATAAAATGCTCATTGCATATGCTTTCCTCATCTGCTGATAATCAGATGCACCATATCTCTGGCTTACAATAACTGAAAATCCCATTGTAAGACCTTGGGCAAAACCAATTACCATAAATGAAAAGCCGCTTGTCGCTCCTACTGCTGCAAGTGCGTCAATTCCTACAAAACGTCCTACGACAATTGTATCCACCATACTGTAAAACTGTTGGAATTCATTTCCGATAAGTAGCGGAATGGAAAAAAGTAGCATCAGGCGAAATGCCGAGCCTTTAGTCATATTTGTGTCCATAAGCGCAATGTAATAATTTATTTAAGCCTTGTTTGTCAATTAATTAGAAAAAAGATTTGAACTTTTTGATAAATAAAACTCCAGATCACATAATTATGAACTGGAGTTTTTTAACTTCAATGCAATATTTCTAATCAGCCTTTAATGCCAGCAGAGGCAACGCCCTGAACAAAATACTTCTGAGTAAAGATAAAAAGTATGATTACAGGAATTAATGCAATAGAAGATCCTGCCATCTGAACAGGCATGTTTGCTCCTCCCTGCTCTTGGAAGAACTGAAGGGCCGGCGTTATTAGCTGCATGTCTATTCTGTTTATAAAGAGATACGGATCAAGGAAGTTGTTCCATATGTTTATAAAGCTGAAAAGAACAGTCGTTGCTATTGCAGGTCCTGAAAGAGGAATGAATATCTTTAGAAGAACCGTGCCATGCCCAGCTCCATCAATGGAAGCGGCCTCGGTAAAATCGTTTGGGATTGAACTGAAGAACTCCGTAAGAAGAACAAGATAGAATACTTCGCTTGCCTCTGGAAGAACAATAGACCAAAGGGTATTCAATATTTTAATCTGCTGGAAATAGAGGTAGCGAGGAACCATTGTTGTCTCACCCGGCACCATCATAGTAGCTACTAGGAAAGCAAGAATAGCAGCCTTTCCTCTGAATCTTAGCCTGCTAAATGCATAGGCAGCCAATAGCGTTATTACAAGTCTTATTACAATCGTTACGACAACGGTAACGACCGTATTCCTGCACCAATCGCCAAAATTCGGATGCCCTAGTACCGACTCATAATTTCTAAGCGTCGTTATTATTCCCTTTGAAATAAGCGGCATATACGCCTGTCCTGCAGGTCGAAAAGATATTGCCACCATCATTATAAACGGATAGAGCATCATTAAAGCGAGAATCCACATGACGGCCGTAAATACTATTTTTGATTTGTTTATCTGTTTTCCCATGCTTTCCTCACTCTAGTAAAAAACGTATTTAGAATAATAATGAAGATGGTAAAGATTACGCCCTCTGCACTTGCAATGCTGAACTTCAAGAAGTTAAAAGCATCATCGTAAATTAATAACGAAACAACTTTGCTTGATGTTCCGGGGCCACCTCCTGTAAGTCCGACGATTGCTGTATAGTTTCTAAACGAGTTAATAAGAGTAATCGTCAACAACATAAAAAGTGTCGGCATAAGATATGGAAGTATGATATATCTTACCTTCTGAAAGAACGTAGCTCCTTCTATATCCGCAACCTCATATACATCTTTAGGAATTTCCTGCATGGCAGCAAGGCACGTAATTATATTGAATGCAAGAGCTGCCCAAGCGGCAACTATTGCAGCGGTCGGAAGTGCAAGCACTGGACTTGAAAACCATTTCGGACCTGAAAAATCGAAAAGCCTGAAAATTGCATTTATAGGCCCCCTTGTTGGATTAAGCAGGTACTTAAAGACTATGCCAACGGCAATCATGTTGGTTACATATGGAATGTAAAAGCAAGTGCGAACGATTGTCCTACCTTTAAATTCCTTGTTTAATAGTACTGCGCATAGAAATCCGAAAACCATCAGAAATGATACATAAATTACGGAAAAAACAATTGAGTGACCAAAAGCCTCCCAGAAGGACCTGCTTCTAAGCACTGTTATATAGTTGCTAAATCCCACGAACGTAGTATCCAAAAGTTTCATTTCCGAGTTTCTATCCCAGAAACTGACGACGAAACCGTATATCATAGGATAAAGCTTGAATATTATGAACATTAGAAGAAACGGAGCAATGAAAAGGTATCCGATTTTCTCTTCCATTTTCATCATTCGAGATTTTTTCATGACACTACCACCAAAAAGGGGCCATGCAGGCCCCATCTATTTACTGTGCGTTATTAATAGCTTCATTTACTCTTCTGACAATGTTGCTTATTGCACTGTCGATTGACTGAAGATCCATGTTATAGGAAGAAAGCTCTTCTTTTACGATATTGTAGTACTCAGCAGCAGCCGTTCCTACGATATCAGATGAAACGCTTCCAAGTCCTGTATTTATAAGGTTCTGATAGAGATCGTCAACAGTAACCTGACCATGAGAAGCTTCTGCAATAGATCCGAATGCAAGCTGCTGATCCTCTTCGCTCATAGTAGCAAAAGCAGGGATTCCTCCCTCATACTTCCACTGATTCTCTGCAATCCAAAGCGCATATGTCAAAGCTTCTTCAGGATGAGCTGCATTCTTATTTATGGCAACATAACCAAGCGATACAAGGTTATTGTTTCCACCCTCTCCTGCTGAAGGAAGCGGCGCAACACCATAATCCCAATCTTTAGGATAATCTTCCTGGCTGTTTAAAAGTCTTGTAAACCAGTTGCCCTGTGGGAACATCGCCATGCGATAGCCTTCCAAAGCATAATAATTCCAGTTTGCTCCTTCCGCTTCAAGCTCTGCTACTGTCGGCTGAATTCCAAGTTCATTTGAAATCTGCTTGAACCATATAGCAGCTTCTCTAAATGCAGGATCGTCGAAATTACATGTTCCGTCTTCCTTATAGAAAGGAACATCCATCTGCTGGGCAGGCATGTACATCCAAGGAAGATCAGCATTCATGAACGAACCATAAACCCCTTTTCCCTTATCCGTAATCTTCTGAGCCGTTTCTACATAATCATCCCAAGTCCAGCTTCCCTCTGGATAAGCAACTCCTGCTTCGTCAAAAAGCTTCTTATTGTAGAATATGCAGTACATCTCCTGTTTAAACGGAAGTGCGTAGAAATTACCGTCATCTTCAACAGGAAGGTTTGCGCCATAGATCTCATATGGATCTATTCCAGCCTCTGCAACTACGTCATTTAAAGGCATGAAGAAACCGGCAGAAACCTGCCTTGAATAGTCTTTTGGACCAAGTGTTTCAACAACATCGACATCGCTTCCTGCCATCAGGTCAATGTTGATTTTAGCCTTGTACTCATCCTCATCGCCAGGAACAGGAATAACATCTACATGAATACCGGTCTCTTTTTCAAAATCGGCATTCATCGTGTTAAACCATGTCTCATTCAAATAGGTTGCAGTTACAGTAGTTGTTACGACCTTCTCATAAGATGAAGTTGCCGTGCTGTCAGAGCCGCCCATTGCAAAGACGCTTAGAGCAGCCATTGAAAGAACTAATAATAGAGAAACAACTTTCTTCATTACTTACCCCTTATTTATTTTTCTTCTGATCTTCAAGAATCTTTAGAATTCTTTCGCGATATTTCTTATCTCTTCCTTCCCATTCTGGGATAACTTTAGATCCCTCTGCATAGAAATCATCTTCATTCTTTCCAGCAAGCTGTCCTTTTAGCGTATGCTTATCAATAGCATACTCAGGAATCTCCGGCTTTAGATTTCCAGCTGCATATTCCTTCATTATCCAATTATACATCTCATCACTTGAGCGGTCTTTCTCACTCTTGCATAGATAACGAACTGCATGAATTGCAAGCAGCCCCCTATCTCCAGGCTGTGTTGTAACCCTTCTCATCTGATCAAGCTGTCCAATTAATACAGGTGCCATAGGATTTGCCATGCCGACATCCTCAACACTTATAGTTCTCAAGCGGAACCAGAGATAGTCCTCCATGTATTCGCTTGTAATTAGCATCTCGTACGCAAGCGTTGCTGCGTTTTCTTCATTACCGCGTCTGATCTCTTTCTGCACAGCAGAAATTACTAGATCAGCATCTAAACCACTTATTGTTTTACATTTTTGCCATGGATCATATGGGAATTTATCCATTTTAGCCTCCTAAATACTATATGAATTATTTACTGAATAACATTTCCTTTCAAGTAGAATAATTCACATAATCTTAACATAATGACTTTCAAATATGTATAAGAAAGGAAGAAAAAAATAAAATCTCTGATTCAAAATAAAAAATACCCATTTACTTATCTAATCATGACCACCAGCCGAGCTGGTGGTTTGGACTAGCCCTATAAGGGCATGCTACCGGCAAGCGCTGGTACGCGCCCTGAATGCGACCGCCTTCCGCCCCTCTTCTTCAGGCTGCCGCTCAAGCGGCTACATACCCT
>CASENB010000005.1 GCA_949289305.1 uncultured Spirochaetales bacterium | reverse complement strand
CGGAGACTTGTTCGTGGCAGGATTTGCTCCTGGAATCTTCTTAGGCGTTTCATTCATGTTCCTATGCTTCCTTCTTGGAAAGAAGTACAACTTCCCTAAGGGAGAGAAGCTCTTTGTCGGCGACAGCGCAAGGTGGTTCAAGTTCAGCAGGCATACGGGAGGAAAGGCGTTCAGCGCGCATAAGATGCCAACAAGCTGGCTAAAGGTTCACACTCCGCTATTCGATGTCGAGATGGGTAAGTGCGTACAGACCATCTGCAACGCAATTCTTCCTATGATGACGCTTGTAATCATCATGGTTGGAACAGGAATGGGAGTGTTTACGGCAACAGAGAGTTCTGCAGTAGCATGCTTCTATACGTTCATTCTGACATACTTCATCTTCAGAACGGCAAAGCTGAAGGATTTCGGAAACGTATTGAAGAACTCGCTAAAGACGCTTGCGGTAGTATTAACACTTATTGCGACGGCAAAGGCGTTCGCATACATGATGACGCTTTTGAGGATACCTACAGCTGTAACGAACGGACTGATTGGAATTTCGGACAATCCTATTATCATCCTTCTTATCATCAATATTCTTTTGATGGTTCTTGGATGCTTTATGGATATGGCGCCGCTAATCATCATCATGACTCCGATTCTGCTTCCTGTAGTGCAGTCGATTGGAATGAGCCCGATCCATTTTGGAATCATGCTTATTTTCAACCTTGCAATCGGACTATGCACGCCTCCTGTAGGAAGTGCGCTGTTCGTAGGATGCGCAGTAGGAAAGACGAACCTGGAAAGTACTTCAAAGAAGATGCTTCCTCTATTTGCTTGTATGATTATCGTACTGTTAATAGTTACTTATCTTCCTTTCTATGTTCATATACCTCTATTTGGATATTGATATTTAGGGCTGCGTTTGCAGCCCATTTTAATTATTCTCCTTGCTCTTTAAGACTAAAACACCAAACGAATTAAGAACAAAATCCTTGTCTTCGTCTATCTCTATTTCGATCGTTATAAGATCTCCTTCTTTTATATCGAAATAGCGGGCTTTCATATACTCTTTAAATCCTTCGAATCTTCTTGATACGGTTCCGTTGATGTTCAGCGTTATTGCATTGATCTTTTCATACTCCATATCATTTTTGAAAAAGAAAGCTGCTATTTTCTCAGTCTTTTTAGGAATGCGGTAAAATCCGATGTTCTTTTTTATAAGTCGAGGGGATGTTTTATTTTCACTTATATAGGTAAAGTCGTCAAAAGGGTGGAATGCGCAGTCGTATTTTGCCTCTGCGTCTTTTAAAAATAGATCACGCTCTTTCATTACTTCTTTATATATGGCGTTTTTTTCTTCATCGCTTATGCTTAATCTTCTTTTCTTTTCAAGACTCTTTTCTTCAAGGAAGGTCTCTTCGGAAATTCTTTCTTTTTTGCTTTTATGTCTTCTATATAAGGCAAATAGAATTACAATAAGCAAAAGAAGCGCAAAAATAATTATATTTACAACATTTTCAGGCATAATAACTCCTCATTCAATATAATAAGAGTTTTTTATGCTGTCTATTTGCATTTTTCATATTATCTTTTTGTTATGGATAAAGAGACAGATATTATTAGCGTTGTAAATAATTTGATATATGAAAAGGGATCCGCTGTTAAAAGGGTTCAGGATGATGTTGGCATTTTATATAACGCCCTTTCCGATATGAAAAGCTCTATAGAGATCATAGGTAGCAATAGTCCAGACTCCCTTTCTCTTGCACTCAGGCAATATAATGACCTAGTGCTTATTTTTACTCTCTTGGATAGGGATTTGTCATCTTGTGATGCACTAGATTACAGTATCGACATGATTTCAAGACTTGATAGTCTGAAAGATGATGAGAAATCTGAGATAATTAGCGAGTGCAAGTCATTGAAAAATGAAACGTTAGAAAAAAGTCTTGATAAGCTGAATGAGATAAAGGACGACTTTTTCTCAACATTCTCTAGTCTGAACTCTTCTCTAGATTCACTGGTTTTTTCTTACATAGATAAAACAATTAACACATTGAATTCCAATTTCGTTTTCCAAGGAGGCAAAAACTTTTAGATATTTCTTTCTTATAATGCGCACGCATGCTAAAATTTGCTTATGAAAAAAAGTATAGGTGCGAAAGACTATTGTGATTTCATTCTTAAAAAAATTGAAGATGCTGCAGGCGTGATAATATCTGGAAGCGTAGATTTGATTGATTATCTGGAAGCAAGCCTTAACGACGATATCCATAAAAGCGGAGAAGAGGCTGTATTCCGTCTTTCAGGAATCCATACGGCGTTATTCAGTCCGTTTAGCGCGATAGAACTTTCTATTAGAAGAATAGACGAGCTTTTTGAAATTGTTGAGAAGACAGCGATGCTTGAAAGCATTCAAGAGGAGAGCAGGGTGCTTCTTGATAAGTTCGGTTATGAAACATATAAGAAGTATGACGCTTTATTGCAGGATGCGCTTGATTTATGTAAGTATTTCAATGAAGGCATCGATACTTCCGATCAGGAAGTTTACAATAAGAACATTGCTTCATACCTTGTAAACATTAAAAGTCTTTTACTTGATATAAAAAAGAAATACCAAAATTTGTGAGGGTGTTATGAAAAAAGATATTACTATTATGGATTTGGCTCAAGATCGATATAATTATATTTTAGAAAGCACATCAGATGCTTTTAAAGCGCTTTTTTCCATGATGTCAGATCTGGATGATGAACTTGGAAAGTATTTGGAAAATGATTCGCTGAATGCCGATGACTTTCTTTCTCTTTCATCGCTATATAAGAGGACGTCTTGCGCTATGGTCTTTTTGGACTGCATGCTTTCAGATATATCTGACAACTACAGCTGGATATCTTTGCTTCCAAGGCTTAAAGACCTAGGAAAGAAGGAAAAGAAGGAGATTAAAGACTTAAAAGAAGAGATTCAGGATAGAACAGAAAGCTTTATTTCTTCTTGCGATGAAATGGTCGAGTATTTCATGGAAAAGGATTTTGACGATTTAAGTCCCGATAAGGCTTCTTCTATAATTGAAATACTAAATACTGTTTTTGCTAATTTGGAGAACATTCTTTACTCTTATGAGGACACTGCGATCTGGAGCGATCCTGAATATTCTGATTTCTATATGGAAGAGGATCAGGAAACTGACGGGATGACTCCGTAGTCTCCCATAAGCCTTCAAGATCTATATTGTAAGCGAATGATGTATTTATCAGTTTTATTTTAAAGTCCGCATAATTTAATGCGTAAACCAATTGCGCTTGCATTTTTTCTGCCCATCGAGCCTTTAATCCCGATGGGCTTTTGCAAGTAAAAGAGGCCTTTTCAAGGCCCCTTATCATGTATTTGTCATTATTACCCTTTCACAGACGTCTGCAACGTGTTCTGTCGCATCCGTGCATTTTTCAAGATATATCAGAATCTCTCTCCATGTGATTATTTTAACTGGATCGCATTCTTTCGTGTGAAGTTCTCTAAGCCCATCTATAAATAGCTTGTCGCCTTCCTCTTCAAGAGTGTTGATTCTGATGATGTGTTGATGCAGTGTTTTCGACTTCTTAAAGTTTTTGAATTCATCTAGCATTCTCAACATTTCTTCGCAGCTCTCGATAACGACTTTTACAAGAGCCTTCGCCGGTTCAAAAACCGTTTCGATGTTGTTGCAGTACATGCGAAGCGCAACATCTTCGATTTTATCGGTCACTTCATCGAGGCATGATGAGAGTAGGAGGATATCATCCCTTTCGATAGGCGTCATGAAAGCTTTTAACAGAACCGATAGCATCTCATGTTTTTTTGTATCGGCCTCATGCTCTATCTCATGCATTCTGTCAACATATTCCTTGATTGTATCTTTGCTGAATTTTATCATTATCTCGTCTAAAAGCTTTGCAGCTTTCAATGAGTATTCAGCACAAGTTTTGAAATTATCGAAATAGAAAGAATCTTGTTTTTTCATTTTTTGACTCCTTAGAAAATCAACATAAATAACTTAGCCATTAAAAAGCTTATGATGCCGCAGCCTGGGAATGTGAATATCCATGTAAGCACCATGTCCTTTACTACTGAAAAGTTTATTGCAGAGAGCCTTCTTGCCGCTCCGACTCCCATGATTGCGCTTGTTTTAGTGTGTGTCGTCGATACCGGTATTCCGAAAATAGATGAGAGAAGTAAGCAGATTGATGCTGAAATATCTGCAGAAAATCCCTGGTATTTTTCAAGTTTGACCATGTCCATTCCGACGCTCTTTATGATCTTTTCTCCTCCTACGCTAGTTCCTACCGCCATTACAATTGAGCAGAGAAGCATCAGCCAGACGGGAATAAGTACGCCTTCCACGCTTGTCATTCCGTTTGAGAAACCTATTGCAAGGAAAAGCACTCCGATAAACTTCTGTCCATCCTGCGCTCCGTGCATGAAGCTCATTGATGCGGCTCCGACTATCTGCGCGTATCTGAAGAATACGTTTGCTTTTCTCCTTTCTATGCTTCTGAAAAGGAATGCAACGGTTTTGGAAATTACATAACCGACGAAAAATCCTAGAAACAGCGATGCGAAAAGACCATATATGACCTTAATCCATTCATTGCCGTTTATTCCGCTTAGTCCGTTTTGCGTTGCAATAGCCGCCCCTGTAAGTCCTGCTATAAGAGAGTGGCTTTCGCTCGTTGGAATTCCGAGCCGAGAGGCTGCTGTCGAATATACTACGATTGAAAATAATGCAGCGGAAAGTGCGACAAGAGCATCATTCGTGTTAGTTCCGAAATCTACCATGTTTGATATGGTAGATGCGACGCTTGCGTTTATATGCGTCATTATGAACACCCCGAAGAAATTAAATACCGCGCTGAGCATTATTGCTTTTCTTGTCGATAAGCAGCGTGTCGTAATGCAGGTTGCAATGGCATTAGGTGCATCCGTCCAGCCGTTTACGAAGATAACAGCAAGAGTAAGGAACGCCGAAATAAAGAGCATCGGGGTTGAGAAGATCTCAGAAATAAAATACGAAAATGTTACGTCCACGATATCTCCGAATGTGAATTATCTGTTAATTCCATGTTAATAGAATATCACAAGAGGTGAAGGGCAATAATAGTGGTTTTCTGTAAAAATTTTGCTTAAAAGATAAAAAATAGCCCATTATTTATGTATTTTTACTTAAAAACTACGAGCGACTGAAAAAAAATTCAGTGAAAACAGGCATATTTAATTCATTTTTCATGCATCTGCATTGCTAGGAAAACATTTTCATTTCAGTTTTTTCCTTATAGCTATCTCTTGTCGATGCTGAAAGAGCCTTTATGAAAAAGTGGCTCTTGTTTCCAAGAGCCGAGGGGTAGTTAAAAAATAAAATGTATAACAAACGCAGCTATGCTGTGTTTTTCTTAAAAAGCGTCTACTGCAAAGGATATTTGAAAGAAGGATGGGTCTCTGCAGCAGACTAATCAACTTTTCTGATTTTATAATAATAGCTAAACCTTAAGCAGAATTTAAAGAATTGCAATTTTTTTATTAACAGCATAATTTTTAACATAAAATTCATTGATAAGACTTTTAGATTACTCCGTATTTTTTCGTCTTTATGTCATAATCAGAACATGAAGATTTTAATTGTCGAAGATGAAAAATCGTTAGCAAAGGCTTTAAAGGCGATATTGGAGAACAGCAAATACAGTGTTGATGTAGTTTATAATGGAGATGATGCCGTTACATTTATTACCGGCACTAAATATGATGCTGTAATTTTAGATCTAATGATTCCGGGTCTTGACGGCATAGGGGTTATAAAGAAAGTCAGAAAAAATGGCATTGACGTTCCTATATTGATTCTATCTGCAAAGGCCGAGGTCGATGATAAGGTGCTAGGCCTTGATAGCGGTGCAAATGATTATCTGTCAAAGCCGTTTGCCCCTAAGGAGCTTCTTGCAAGAATAAGAGCGCTGACAAGAGTAAAGGATCAAGAAGACTCTTCTGTGATAATAAGAGGGAACACAAAGCTTGATTTGAAAAGTTACGAGATCTCTACTAACAAATCTTCATTCCGTTTGACAAACAAAGAGTTCCAGATTGCCGAACTTTTCTTTAGACGTCCTGGTGAGATTATCAGCACAGAGCGTCTTATAGAACATATCTGGGGCTATGAATCCAATGCTGACGTTTCTCTGGTATGGGTTTATATTTCATATCTAAGAAAGAAGCTTACTAGCATGTCGTCCGATGTTGAAATCAAGGCGGCAAGAAACGCAGGATATTATCTGGAGTGTCCAAATGGTAGAGAAGCTTGAAAACAAGCTTTTAAAAGTCACTACGATATCGCTAACCTTAGTACTGTCGGTAGTAATTATATGCGTTGCGGTTTTAAGCTTTTCCCATATGTTGAGAAGGGCGGACGACACCCTTACCGCATTTTCAAAAATAAATATGGACAAGGAGTTCGAGTACATTTATCCTCCGCCGCCGGCAAGAGGCAGAGATGAGTTTGCTAATCCGGTCATAGGCCCTTTTAATTTCCACTCTGTTATTGCAATACGTTTTGACAGTGACGAAAACATCGAGTTCATAAATTTTTCAGAATGGGATGAAGCGACAAAAAATCAGATAATCAGATCAGCAAGAACGTTATATAAGCAAGATGATGAGAGGGGATTTATAAATCTGTATAGATATTATAAAAGCGGGGAGAGCATATACTTTTTAAGCATCAGGGAGTCTTTCAGCGCATTTGCCTCAGCCATAATCTTCATGATATTAGCAGCGCTAGGAGGAATAATATCCGTATTGGTTCTTGTTAAGATCTTTTCGCGTCGCATCATAAAGCCAATTATAAAAAGCTACGAAAAACAGAGAAGGTTCATAACAGATGCCGGCCATGAGATAAAGACGCCACTTGCAATAATCGGTGCGGACTGCGAAGTTCTGGAACTTGAAAAAGGCAGGAGCGAATGGAGCGACGATATAAAGAAACAGATAGACCGTCTTACGCACTTGACTAATGATCTTATCTTCCTTTCAAAAATGGAGGAAGAGCAGGAGTCGGATATGATCGCGCTTCCTTTTTCTGACATAGTAAAAGACGTCGCATCTTCCTTTTCAGCGCTTTATAAAAGCGAAGGAAAAGAGATTGCGTTATCAATCGATAAAGACATTATCGAAGTTATCGGAATCGGATCTGAGCTTGAACGCCTTGTATATATACTCTTAGATAATGCATTGAAATACAGTACGAAAGAATCGAAGATATATGTCGATTTAAAAGAGAATAAGAACTATTGCACTTTAAGCGTTCAAAATAAGACGGATAGGAAGAACCTTGAAAACCTCGATTGCCTTTTCGATCGTTTTTACAGAGCTGACAGCTCTAGAAGCAGTGATAAGAACGGATTTGGAATAGGTCTAGCCATAGCAAAGGCCATAGTTGAAAACCATAAGGGAGAGATTGAGGCAAAAGAGATTGAAATAGGAGTGATGGATATTATTGTCCAGCTTCCAGTTAAAAAATACTGAAATGTAACCTTTTAACTACAAATATGTTATAATGTAATATACGGTGGCATTTTTGGAGAGGTTATGAAAAAAGTATTATTAATTACATTATTGGTTTTCTCTGTTCTTGCATCTTCTTTTGCTGCAAGTGATACAGAAATTATGCTAGGACTTTCTAGCGGATTTGATCAGTTGGTGGAGTTTTCAGATGTTGAAGGAGGTGACCCTACAACAATGGATTTTGTTCCATTAAAAGCTGATGTACTTTTCTATTTTGGGGATTTTGCACTTAACACAGCTCTTGGAATGGATTTTTATATTCCTGAGAGGGGAGACACTCTAACCTATCTTAGCGTAGACCTTCTTGCATACTACAAAATAGATCTTGGAGATATTTTCGATATCTTGGTAGGTGGTGGTATTAACTATAAATATCATGGAGAGAGTGATAACGGCATTTCTGGAGGATTGCACTATTTAGCTCTCCTTGCTTCAGCTCGATTCCAAATTGAACCTGTAGAATACTTAGCAGTATTTGCAGGTGTTGATCTTGGATATAATGTTATGAACACTTATACTTATTCTGCTGGTGGATTTAATAGTTCAAATAATCTTGATGCTAACATAATGCCATGGGGCGTTAAAGCTGGAGTTGCTTACAAATTCTAATATTTAAAAAATACTTGTCCATCGTAGCTCTCAAAGGGATTTGGGAGCTTTATTTTTTGCCTTTTGCTGTATTATAATGCCAAGGGTGCGGAGGAGCCATGGTTGAAGTGATTTTAAGGGCGTCATTCTTTTTCCTCATGATAGCCCTTGCTTATGCATTGAAAAAGGTTGGGGTATTAAAGAGAAGCGACGCAGAAACGCTAGGGCGAATCATTATGAATATTACGCTTCCTGCTGCGATCCTCGTTTCTTTTAGAACGTATGAGTTTAATGCTTCAATGCTTTTACTGACGTTTGTAGGACTTATTTCTCCTATTATCATGATAAGCATTGGCTACTTAATCTCAAGAGGTAAGAATCGAGAACAGCGAATCTTCTACATGTTAAATCTTCCTGCATACAATATAGGAAACTTCACTCTTCCGTTCGTCTCTGGCTTTCTTGGCGCAATAGGGACTGTTTCTACATGTCTTTTTGATATGGGAAACGCATTTATGTGCGTTGGCGGAAATCTGGTATTTACAGAACTTGCAGTCGATGGGAGAAAAGAGGGTAGAAGCATTCCCAGATCCCTTCTGACGGTTTTTACTAAACCATCATTTACTATTTATGTGACAATGATGGTTCTTTCAATTATTGGAATTAAATTGCCTGATTTTGTCTTTGATTTTGCTGCATCAATTAGCCCTGCAAACGGCATTATCGCAATGTTTATGATTGGCATAATGTTTGAGTTCACATTCAGCAAGGAAAACTTAAAAGAGGTCTTAATCGTTAACGGACTTAGGCTTGCAATTGCATGTGCAATCGCATACTTCTTCTATTGCATGACTGACTTCAGCTATGACATTCGAAAAGCAGCAGCTATTACAGCATTTGCCCCAATTAGCAGTGCCGCTGGTGCTTTTTGCCAAGAGTTAAATGGAAATCAGGAATTAGAAGGTTTCGTAAGTACTACTTCAATAATTCTTTCATTAATTATTATACCGGTTCTTTTAATGGTATTGTGAGAGTAATTATTTATATTTAGAGAAATTAAAGTAAAGATGTGAAAAAATCTTTAAAAGTTGGTAAAAAATATTGGCAAAACCTGTTGACATGAAACGGCATTTTTGTCATATTATTGCACGTTGAAATTGCACTGGCAGAGCCATGGAATTTCCATTATGGTGGAAGTAGTTCAGTGGTAGAGCGCCAGATTGTGGATCTGGTTGTCGAGGGTTCGAACCCCTTCTTCCACCCAAAATTTAAAGCGCTCGTAGCTCAACGGATAGAGCGTCGGACTTCGAATCCGCAGGTTACAGGTTCGAGTCCTGTCGGGCGCGATAACAACATTTGGGCCGCTAGCTCAGCTGGTAGAGCAGCAGACTCTTAATCTGCGGGTCAAAGGTTCGATCCCTTTGCGGCTCATAAACATTACAATAAAGATATTGTAATGCGAGAGTGGTGGAATTGGTATACACGCTAGTCTTAGGAACTAGTGCCTCGGCTTGCGGGTTCGAGTCCCGCTTCTCGCAGAACATGCGAAAGTAGCTCAGTGGTAGAGCTCCACCTTGCCAAGGTGGATGTCGCGGGTTCAAGTCCCGTCTTTCGCTTAGGGCCTAATTGATTCCAGCCTATGGAATTAGTTGGGCCTTTTATTTTTCTCCATCCACCTTGCAAACTGTTTGGGCAGATAAAATGGGCAGAAAAAAAATCTCTACAACCTGAATACCATGATATTGAATAAATACTCCAGACGGTCCGTAAGACGCAGTAAGATTGTCTCGTGCATCCTGGGAGTGTATGGGATCTTTGCCTCGGTTGCCGTATTGGCTCTGATCATGTAGGATTTTGGTACAGGATCGACCTTCATGAAGAAGAACAGGCAATCTGGATTCCCGGGCCCATTCTTATCGAGTCTCTGCCTTTTGGGAACAGGTGCTTCTTCACACCGCCAAGATTCAGTTGCAGCAGGAATAACAACAACACTCTTATGTTCCGGCAGAAAGAATGTCCGCCCCTTTTTGGAGCGGACAACCTTCACAAAGTCGCAAGGCCGATCATGTTGTTGCGGGTGCACCTTTCTCAAGAACAGGTGGCTCGCTTTCTCCTGCATTCTGCACGAAATGATAATCACATTTATTGTTGTTATCCATATTCCAGTCGGAGATCGCATCATTCATTGCTGAAGTCGCAGCTTTCCATGTGACATCGTTTTCGTTGACTTCGGTTGCATTATCATTACTAACATTGGAGCCGATACCAAATTCAGGGGTTCCTGCTGTTCCTTTTACCCAGTAGTTGCTTTGCAGTTTGCCTTACCACCAGCCGGCAATATCTCCCTGTAGAACAGGTAAATCCGTACTTGTAGCAGATACTTCAGCATCGTTATTACTGTCTTTTATCGTCCCATATTCATTAAAGCCGACGATTCCTCCGGCATAGCTACCCGGGAAAATCTCAACACCAGATGTTGTGTCTCCGTCTTTACATTCGGCATATACCGACCCATTATTACATGTATCGGTTATGTTTCCACTATAATTATATCCTGCTATTCCACCAGAACACGCAAATTTGATTCCATCTGCTTTGATAGACCCTTCATTGCAACTTGTCGAAATATTTCCGTAGTTATATCCGTTGATTCCACCTGCACAAGCTCGTTCTTGTTGTGCTGTTGCTATGACATTTGCCGAATTGGTACAGCCGGATATCTCTCCTTTATTAGAACCTGCAATGCCGCCGACAGAATTTATTCCGGAAACTTCTCCTGTGTTGTAACAAGCTGTGATTGTCCAATCGTTTTGTCCTGCGATACCGCCGACAGCGTATTTTCCTGAAACTTTTTCCATAGTTTTGCAATCTAAGATTGTTCCCTCGTTGTATCCTGCAATGCCGCCGACATAATCTGTTCCGGAAACTTCTCCTGTATTATAAGCTGAGATTGTCTCACCGTTGTATCCAACTATACCACCGACATCGTATCCTCCTGAAACGCTTCCGGATACTATGCTGCAGTTTTCTATTGTTCCCAAATTATTTCCTGTAATGCCGCCGATGTAGTAAGCTCCAGAAATTTCCACGTCGCTTAATGTAAGGTCTTTTACTACGGCTGTCTCTGCAACACCTCCGAACAAGCCCAAGTCATGAGTATTCGGCAAATTGATTTTCAGATTGCTTATTGTGTGTCCGCCACCGTCGAATGTGCCGGCATAATAATATGCTACATGTGAGGAATAGTTATAATATCCTACTGGAGTCCAGTTGCTTGTCTGTCCTTCCTTCGGAGCAGGGAGTGTGATATTGTCCAGCAATACCACGTTTGTCTTCAGTCTTTCGGGATTTGAATAATCTCCATTTGTCGTCACATATGCATTCCAGGCAAGAAGACCTTCTTCATTCCAGGTGTAGTAGATGTTTTCTGCTTCATAAAAAAAATAACCTTCACCAAACTTGAAAGAAGCTGAAGCGCTTTTGCCCACGGCTTGCGCTGTTATTATGACATCGCCTGCGCCGTTGATTGCGACTATTCCATTATCGGAAACAGAAGCTATGTCAGGCTTGTTGGAAGCCCATTTGACGGTCTCGTCTGTCGCATCGCCTAACTGTACGTCTACCGTGAGTCGGATTTCCTTTACTGTTCCTTCTTCAAAGACAATGTCAATGGTTTCCAATTCATTTATAGTTATGCTGTCGACTGCAACCGGGCCTTTGTCCGGCTGCTCACAGCCTGTGGCGGCAAGCGCAATAACAAGAAGGGCAAAGCCTAACAGTAGGGTCTTACCCCCCCCCATAAGAATCGAACGTCTGATTTTTTCCATAGTTTCCTCCTGTTTGCTTCTTATCTCATAACCGTACCTTTTTATGATGCTTATTTTTTAAATAGTATAACACGACAAAAAAGAGACTTGAGTATAAAGTTTGTTTTAACATTCATCCGATTTTCGTTGACTGTTTCACAGTGGGCAGATAAAATGGGCAGAAAAAAAGCAATAAGAAGGATTAAAACCGATTAAGGTTTATCAAGGATTTGCTTTCTGTAAGTCTTTGTGTCAGATAAGGTTTGTTAAGATTTCATAAGGAGTCTTAAGCAAATACCATCCAGTTTGCCAAGGTGGATGTCGCGGGTTCAAGTCCCGTCTTTCGCTCTAAGACCTAATTAGTTCTAATAAGAATTAGTTAGGTTTTTTTATTATACTTTCAAATCAAATTCTAAAAAAATCATATGGAAAAGAATTTGATAGCAATATTAAAATTGTATGTTATAGTATCTTATTCTATAAAAAGATGGCTGCTGTAATGCTTGTAAAGAAAAACTATTAGCTTTAAATTGTTTTTACAGATATGAACTATCAGGATATTAACGCAGAAACAATAACTAAATGGATTGAAAATGGATGGAAGTGGGGAATCCCAATTGATCATGAGACTTATGCTAATGCTCTATTGGGCAAGTGGGACGTCCTTCTTACTCCGACAAAGAATGTTCCTCACAATTGGTTTGGAGATTTAAAAGGAAAAAGACTGTTAGGGCTTGCATCCGGAGGTGGACAGCAGATTCCAATATTTAACGCAAGAGGTGCGAAATGTACAGTCCTTGATTATACAGATCGGCAATTGGAGTCGGAAAAGATCGTATCATCTAGAGAAAGGTATGATGTTGAAATTATTAAAGCTGATATGACAAAGCCTCTTCCTTTTGAAGATGAATCTTTTGATATCATATTCAATCCTGCTTCATTATGCTACATAGAGAAAGTAGAACCTCTTTTAAAGGAGTGTTACAGGATTCTTTCTTGCGGTGGAGTATTGCTTATCGCATTTGAAATGGGAATTAATTATATCACCGATGAAGGTGATGAGAGGCAAATTGTAAGAGGACTTCCATTTAATCCTTTGAAAGATAAAAGCCTATATAAAGAGAATGATGGTGTACAGTTTTCTCATAGTCTTGAAGAGCAGCTTGGAGGCCTTTTGAGATCAGGCTTTATTATCACTGATCTTTATGAAGATACAAATGGTTATGGTTATCTTCATGAAAATAATATTCCTTCGTTCTTAGCAGTAAGAGCAATAAAGAGCGTAACCTAAAGCGTATTGAATTGTATTTTGCAATTCAATATTCAGAGGAAAGGGAAAGACATAAGGTAAGTACAGGCAAGTTGATAGAGACTATTTAAGATCTGATTATACTTCAATTTTCTTTATAAATTCTGTTGACAAAACACTTAACAATCTAGCATAATTCAAGGGCTACTCCAAACTATGGATGCAGGGAGGTGAGAAGTAATGGCATACGTAAAGGTTGATGATAATGAACCACTAGAGAAATCAATCAAGCGCTTTAAGAGAATGGTTGAGAAAGAAGGCATTATCAGAGAATGGAAGAAAAGAGAGTATTACGAAAAACCTTCCACAATTAAGAACAGAAAGAATAAGGCTATGGCTCGCAAGCAGATGAAGAAAGTAAGAAAAATGCACCAGAGCTCAAAGAATTATTAATCTAAAGGCACCCGTTTGTGGTGCTTTTTTAATCTATTTACAACTTTTTTAATAAAAATTTTCATTTTCTTGCATTTTAAGCTAATAAATTTGACTTATACATAATCTCATGAGATAATCATAATCATAAGGAGAACGATTATGCTCATTCTAATTTCTGATGCATTTGACAAGAGCCTTCCTGAGAAGCTTAAAGCTTTCGGAGAGGTCACGGAAGACACATCAAGGCTAAGCGAGGCCGATGTAGTTCTAATTAGAAGCAAGACTAAATGTACTAAGGAGTATATTGATGAGGCAAAGAATCTCAAGCTTATAATTAGAGGCGGTGTCGGTATGGATAATATCGACAGGGATTATTGCAAAGAGAAGGGGATAATCGCAACAAACACTCCCAAAAGCAGCGCGATTGCCGTTGCCGAGCTTGCGTTCGCTCTTATGATATCAGTGCCGAATAAGATCGTCTATTTCGACAGTACGATGAAAAAAGGCGAATGGAATAAAAAGACGAAGAGGACAGAGCTCTATGGAAAGACGCTAGCACTGCTTGGATTGGGCAATATTGCAAAGGCTGTGGCTCTGCGAGCCCGTGCATTCGGTATGAATGTGATAGCCTATGATAAATACATAGACAAATCAGATCTGGCATTAATGGTTCCATCTGCTAAAGATGCCGTTGAGAATGCGGACTATATCAGCATGCACCTTCCTCTAACCGATGAAACGAAGGGGATAATGGGAGAAGAGCTTATCAGCGCTATGAAAAAGAGTCCTGTAGTTATTAACACCGGACGCGGAAAGTGCGTAGATGAAAAAGCTATGGCTGAAGCGTTGAAAGATGGTAGGGTATCTCATTTCTGTACAGACGTGTATTCCGTTGAGCCGTGCGAGGAGGACAATCCTATCTTGGAGTGCGAGAATGTAACTTTAACGCCGCATGTTGGCGCAAACAGCGTGGAAAATCTTCTTAGAATCGGAGATGAGGTTGTTGAGACTATTTCGGCTTTCATTAAGGAGGGTAAGATCTAATGAGAAAGAAGAATTTTTTTGCAGGCCCTTCGGTACTGCCTGTTGAAGTGCTTGAGACATTAAGAGAACAGATTGCCGACTATGAAGGGCAGGGGCTTTCCATGATAGAAGCAAGCCACAGAGGAGGAATGTTCGAGGAGATGTACGATGAATGCCTTTTGAAGTTCAGAAAGCTGTTGAACATTCCTGATGAGTACGACGTGTATTTCCTTGGAGGAGGGGCGACTCTTCAGTTTACTATGATCCCTATGAACTTTCTGCTTGATGGAAGGAGCGCTGATTATATCAGGACAGGTTCATGGTCTAATAAGGCTGCGGATGATGCCGCAAAACTTGGAAATGTAAATGTCATTTTTGATGGAAAGGACGGTGCCTACTCACGAATTCCAAAAATAGACGAGCTGAAGATTAATAAAGATGCTTGCTATGTCTACCTATGCTCTAATGAGACGATCGGAGGAATAGAGTGGCAGAAATTCCCTGATACGGGAGACGTCCCACTTATTGCGGATATGTCTTCAGACATTCTTTCACGCCCTGTAGACGTTAAGAAGTTCGCCATGATATACGGCGGAGTTCAGAAGAATTTAGGGCCGGCTGGAGCGACATTCATCATAATGAGAAAAGATATGCTTGAAAGAAGAAATTCAAATTTGACAGCATATATGGATTACGCTTTGCACTCTAAGAATAAAGGCCTTTACAACACGCCGCCAGTATTCTCAATCTGGGCTGTCAAGCTCGTTCTAGACTGGGTGGAAAAGAATGGCGGAGCCGAAGGCATGCTTGAGAGGGCGGTCAAGAAGAGCAATCTCATTTATGATGTAATCGATTCTTCTCAATTCTATCGTTCTCCTGTTGAAAAGGAATCAAGAAGCAGAATGAACGTCGTATTCCGTCTTCCAAACGAAGATCTGGAAAAGAAGTTTGTTGAAGAGAGCAAGAAGGAAGGAATGCTAGGCCTTAAAGGGCATAGAAGCGTAGGAGGCCTCAGAGCAAGCCTTTATAACGCGCTTCCATATGAAGACGTAGTTGCTCTTAGAGACTTCATGATCTCTTTTGAAAAAAGCAATGGATAGCCAATGAAAAGAATTGACGAGACTAACAAAGAGATTATTAAACAGCTAATTGATGGAAGAAAGCCCTTCTCAGCTATAGCTGAAGAGCTGAAGATCACTGAAAACACTGTGAGAAGCAGGGTCAATAAGATGATTGAAGAAGGGCTTTTAAAGATTGAAGGCAGGGTGGATCCGGAGAAGGTCCCCGGCCTTCAGATAATTATGATGGGAATAAAACTTAAAACTAGGGATCTTGTGAGAAAAGCAAACGAGTTCACAGCTTTAAGGGGGGTAATTAGCGCATCTGTCGTTACAGGACGCTACGATCTTATTGTCGAGATAGAGCTTTGCGATGATGAGAACCTCTCCCTTTTGGACTTTTTCAAGTATGAACTAGTAAAGATAAGCGATATCTCAGAAGTTGAGACGTATGTTGTCTATCAAAGCAACAGGCTTTTAGTCCCATATATTCTTTGATTTTTTCAAAATGAACTAAAAAAAATAAGCGACAGATGGTATACTGGATGAAATAGGAGAATTTAAAATGCCAGATATTTCTACCTCTTACATGGGGCTGAAGCTTAAAAGTCCTGTTATAATGGCCTCTGGCCCTCTGACAAGTTCTTTAGACAATCTGAAAAAAGCAGAGGATGCAGGATGTGGAGCAGTAGTATTAAAATCTATATTTGAAGAACAGATAGAAAATGATGCCCGTCTTGAAATGGGTAAAAACAATGAGTATCTAACACATTCAGATAGCCATCTTTATTTTTCAGAGATTACGAAGGATTATTATATTGATAGGTATCTAACACTGCTTGAGAATGCGAAGAAGTCTCTCTCAATTCCTGTTATTGCATCCATCAACTGCAACAGCATAAGCTCATGGATTGAGTATTCAAGCAGATTCGTAGAATTCGGTGCGGATGCGATTGAGCTTAATTATTTCCCAATTGCAAGCGAAGCAAAAGTAGAGAGTGAGGATGTTGATAAGGCGCTATTTAATTTTGCTAAGGCTGCAAGAGAGAAAATTGATGCGAAGCTCTCTATCAAAATCGGATCTTCTTATTCATCCCTTTCAAACGTTATTAAAAGACTTGACGGAATGAAAATTGACGGCCTCGTGCTCTTTAACAGGCCGTTCAGACCTGATATCGATCTTGAGACTCTTGAGATAAAGAACGCTTATCCGTTAAGCGATGAGAGCGAATATGGCCTGAGCTTAAGGTGGATCGCCTTAATGAGCGCTGAAGTAGGCATAGATATTGCGGCAAATACAGGAATTCATACTGCAGATACCGCTGTAAAAATGATGCTTGCCGGAGCAAAGGCTGTTGAGGTGTGTTCTGCTGTAATTAAGAATGGATTTTCCGTAATCTCCGATATCAACAAAGGAATAGGGGATTTTATGGCGAAGAAGGGATATGAGGATACTAAGAGTTTCATTGGACTTCTTGCCGAAGAAAACTATGAGAAAGGGGATGCATGGGAGCGCGTTCAATTTCTTAAGACTATAGGACCGCAGAATGAAAGATAGAGAGAAGAAGTATCATGATATCACGCCATATGTCGGAGAGGAATTCGACAAAGCCTTCCAGCGCTTTTTGGTTTCGACGGACAAGATCTCGTCTTTTGCTAATTCGTTTGTAGAAGATGGAGAAGATGGCAAAAAGATCCTTTTAAATTATATTGATTCTGTAAAGGACAAGATCCATAGCTATACGGATTTCCAAGCCTGGCTTACAATGGGAATCTTCATGCCTGCAGTTATTAAGAACACTTCTACAGGCCTTACATTCTCAGGTCTTGAGAATATTGATAGCAGCAAGGCATATCTATATGTATCTACCCACAGAGACATTATTCTTGACTGCACTCTTGTAGATTACACTCTGCATCTAAACGGTAAGAGCATGTGCCAGATGGCGTTTGGAGACAATCTAATCGCAAATCCCTTTGTTGGAGATCTGCTTCGTCTTAATGGTGGAATAATCGTAAAAAGAGATCTTCCTATGAGAGAGAAGTATCTTGAGACGATAAGGCTCAGCGAATACTTTGTAGATACGATAATAGAGGACGGATACTCGATCTGGGTTGCCCAGAAAAGCGGCAGAAGCAAGGATGGCAAAGATGAAACACATCCGGCAATCATTAAGATGCTATACCTTTCAAAAAAAGGAAGCGGAATAAAATTCAATGAACTAATGAGCAAGCTGAATATCGTGCCCGTAGCAATAAGTTATCAGTACAATCCGAATGACATCAACATGGGGCGTGAAGAGGTTAAGACGATCAAAGACGGCGGCTACGAGAAGAGAAAGTACGAAGACACTATTTCCATGATAAAAGGAATAAGGGGATTTAAAGGAAATATCCATGTCGCATTCGGAACGCCTCTTTCAGGCTCTTACGATAAGGCTGAAGATGTCGCAAGGGAACTTGACAGGCAGATACACCTTATCTATAAGCTTTGGGATACGAATTATTTTGCATATGATTATCTTGAAAACACTAGGAAGCATGAGGAGCTTTATAAGAATTTAGATACAGATCATTTCATGTTCAGAATCTCTCATCTTCAGGATGATGTTAAGAATTATGTTTTGAACAGCTATGCAAACCCTGTGAGAGAAAGATTAAAAGAAATTAAATGATAAAGAAGATCTTTTTTGTTTCATTGTTATTTCTAATGCTCTTTTCATGCGAAAAGAGCACTTTTAATGTCATAAGCTCAAATCTTCACCTTGAAAATGCCGATGGAGAAGATGTCCTTATATTCTCTTCATCCATCGATGGCGTTGAAGGGGAAGAGTATAGCATAACCATAACAGATCCTAACAACGTCATCTCATGGTCCGATCAGTTAACAGAAGAAGATGGTTTTTACAGGGCTTTTTTAGAACTTACGAATAGAGCCGTGTTCCCAGAGGGAGAATACAGCTATAGAATCTATGGATCAAGGGGGACGGAAGCAGAGGGCGCTGTCAGCTACTATGCGCCTTAGCCCGTTCTTCCGACCATTAGCCTTAAATCTTTTTCCTTTAATTTAATTAGGAATGTTCTTCCGTGCGGACAAGCGGGCTCTTTCATTGCAAACACCTTCTCAAGTATTGCTTCTGCACTGAACCTGTCTAATTCATCTCCCGCCTTTACTGCGCTTTTACATGCGATTATGGCGAATATGTTCATCTCAAGTTCCTTCTCGTCTCCAGTGTTCAAGCTTATGAACGCAGCCACTTCCTTCTCGATTTCACGAGCAACAGATGGAAGGCTTACAATGAACCATTTGCCGTCTTTTTTTTCAAGTTCGATGCCAAGGCGCGAATATATGTCTTTGCTTTTATCCAAGAAAATAGAAACGTCTTCTTCCGTATCGAGTTCTATTGGCACTAATAGGCGCTGTACGCTCTTTTTCTCAAGAAGCTCATCGTAAATTATCCTTTCATGCGCGGCATGTTGATCTACGAAATAAAGCTCATCGTCCTTCTCTGCAATTAAAAACAGATTGAAAGCCTGTCCTATATAATGGAATAGCGGATGAACAACTTCTTTCTCTTTTTTCACCTCTTTTACTGTATTTTCTATGCTAAGCCTCTCTCGTTCCTCCCTCTCCCGCCTTATCTCTTTTGCCTTTTCAATCCAAGAGCTGTCTTTAGGCCTGTCGGTTTTATCATAGTTGTAGCTTTTGTCAGAAACCTTAAGTTCGGCCCTCTTGAAGCTGCCATAGCTATAGTCGTTTCCAGTTCCTCTTCTTACAGTGCGTACGCTAAGGCTTTGCCATTCGTCGTCTTTAAAAAGTGTTGAATTGTCTTCCTCTGCTTTTATCTCTGGTATCTTCCTCTCGATTCCGTTTTTTAAAAGAAGTACGATCGCATGGTGTATGTCGTTTATATTTCTTATTTTGACCTCTTTTTTTGCAGGATGGATGTTAAAGTCCACGAACTCAGCCTTATCGTTTATGAAGACTGCCGCATATGGAAAAGATCCTCCAGGAAGCAGTTCTCCATAGCCGTACGATACAGCCTGCATCAAAGAATACTCGTCAACGGGACGGCCATTCACATATATTCTTATTTCCTTTCTGTCGCTTCTGCGTCTTGCGCTTGTAGTTGCCACGATATCTATGGAATAATCCTCATCGCTGCCTTTTAAATGCATGACGTCCGCGCTCTCTATTCCTAGAGGGCGGTAATACATCATTATTCTCTCTTTTAGGCTTTCAGCTTTTTCAAAATTTAGCTTTAGCGCGCCATCGCTGTAGAATTTGAATGCAATAGAAGGATTGGCAAGCGCTCTTGCAATTACAAGGTTTTTACAGGCGTTAGCCTCAGTACTTGCCTTTTTAAGAAACTGCCTCCTTGCTGGAATGTCTAGAAAAAGATCTTCTGCTTTTATTACCGTTCCTTTCTCAAGCGCCGCTTTTTCTATATCTTTTCTCTCTCCGTTGTCTATTACAAGCTTATTGGCATCCCCGTTTTCCCTATCGTGAGAAAGGATTGTAAGCCTGCTTACTGATGAGATGGAGTAGAGGGCCTCTCCTCTGAATCCAAGAGTGCGTATGTTATAAAGATCGTCTTCATTTTTTATCTTGCTTGTCGCATGGCGATTTGCAATCACATTTAAATCTTCACGGCTTATTCCTTTTCCATCGTCCCTAACGAGTACGCAGTCTATTCCACCGTTTTCAATTTCAATTATGATTTCGCTTGAATGCGCATCAATACTGTTGTCAATGAATTCCCTAAGTATGCTTTCAGGCCTTTCTACGACCTCTCCGGCTGCTATCCTTTGTGCTAGCCTGTCTGATAACTTGTTAATACTCTGCATTAAAAACCAACCCTTGCATTAACTTTCAGTCTTGGGCTCACCGAGCTAAGACGGTATGAGTTCATATACTCTCCCTCTTCATAGATTGCCACAGTGCTAAGTTCCACTTCAAGTGTCAAATCATCAAATTCTTTTACGAGGGCTGCTGAGTATATAGTATTCTCGCTATTTAAATACTCATAAAAATTATTCATCTCATCAAGTGTAGATATGAAATTATTTCGTGATAGGGAGAAATGAAGCCCGACTCCGTTGTTTAGCGTAAAAGATAAGTCAAGCGTCAGCATGTCGCCATAATAGTCGTCTATGTTTTCAAAGACCTTTGCGATATTGGGCATGCTGTACTTAAAAAGGAATGAGAAGTTCTCAAAGTTCAAACTGGTATCGAAAATAAGGTAGTAGCTGAGTCCTTCAATCTGATATTGCGTCCTGTCGAGATCGGGGTTAAGCGCTGTGAACGAATTAAAGTAGTTCGGGTAGATTCTTCCTGAGTGTATTCCTCCGCTGAGATTTATCTCGTAATTAGTTTCCTTCCAGTTTATTTCAGCTCCGACAAGATAGCCGTACAGCTCGTTGTTGTCGAAATCATATATTACGCCAGTTTCTACAGGACTTCCGTTTTCATAACGTGCAAAAAGTTCTCCGTAAAGAAACAAAGAGACGTTTAATCTCTGATTTAAAAACGGCTGCGTGTATGTAAGCCCCAAGAATGAATTAAGCGTGAAGTTCATCGCATTAACAAGCCTGAGCTCTGTTGGCGCGCTTATGCTCATTGCGGCGCCAAGGTAACTGAAAGGGTAGAATGTAATGTATGGATCTATGATCTTAACAGCTTCAAGATCGTCTATGTAGAGTCCGAAGTCGAGATTATAGAAGTGGAAGCCCGTATCGAGTGAAAGAGCGTCGAATGATTTGTAGTTCTCAAAGAATACGTCGTTTCTTCTTGTCATCCTATTTGCATCGATAAAGAACGTAGTCTCTTCAGCTCGTCCAAGATGTACTTCTTCTATAAGGGAGAACATGTCTGTAATTGAATCGTACACGTCGCTTAATGAGGAATTATCCTGCCACATGTCGAACCAGGGATCTGCTTTTAAAGAAACAAGGCTCAGCTTCATCTCTTCTATTTCAAGATAAAGAGGAAGTCTGAATGAAACCGAATACTCATCTCCGTGTATCTTGATAACAGGAATTATATTAAAGAAAAGACCTTCTTCGAAATAGTTTTCAAATCCAAGAGAGAAAGTCAGATCAACAGGACTGTCGAATCTCTCTTCTTCATTTTTGCTTATCTCCGCATCAATAAAGGCCAAAGAGGATGAAAAGCCTATCTCTGGCTGTCCGTTTCTGTATCTTATCTGCATTTTCGTCTCAATGCTGTTTATAGTCATTCCGAGCCCAAGATAGAAATCGGAAGTTTCAATGTAGTTTCTAAAAGTAAAAAGATTCTGTTTTCTCGCCCCTAATGTGAAGTCCATATTCCCAAGGCTGAATGAAGCAGATATGTCGAAATAGGAACTGTCCTCATAGAGCGACAAGTCTTTAGATGAGAGATTGATAAATGTGTTGATGTTTAATCCGAAATGATCGAAATTAAGGTCGCTGTCGAAAAAGATGGCAAAACTGTCGCTTTCAAATGACGGCTTGTAGTTTTCATTAAAAAGATTGTAGTAGACTCCGTCTCTCTGAAGATAAAGACCGAGTCGTATCTCGTCATCATATATTCTAAACGGAATGGAAAAGAAGAATGAGGCTCCAGAATCTTTGAAACTGCTGAGGCTGAAATCTTCAAGGGATGTTAGAAATCCAAATCTCAATCCAAAAGAGATGTCTTCTAAAGAAACGAGAGGAAGGTCCATGAATATGGAAGGGTAGTAGGTAGTCTTATCAAGATTGTTGTATCTGATTGCAGAAAATAGCTCTAATGCAATCTCTACTGGCCATGACTTTGAAAATGTGAAAGAGAGGACATCGCCACTATAGATTACGGCATCTTCATCGCTAGAAGAAAATGAAAGATCGTTTGCATATACCCTAAAATCGAAATATGTCGTGTCTAAAAGGAAGTTAAGGCTTAGCTTTTCATTAAGTCCGTCCCATTCGTGGACGACGCCGTTAAAAAGCCCTGCATTATCACCGCTGATAGGCGTAGTTCTATCGAGCGTGAACGTGATGTGATCGTTTTCGTATCTTACTGCGTTTATAAAAGAGAATGCGAGCGCAAGCGGTTTTGCCTCGCTGCTGTATTCGTCTATCTTGTTTGCATCTATATTAAGAGATAAGTGGAAGGATCCTATAGTAAGTGTTGGAATTACCGCAGTAGAAAGGCTTACTTCGTCTTTTGCTCCGGAGTAAGCCCTTATCTTAAAAAGCAGATCTAATCTGCTATTGTTTTTTTTTCAAGTTCAATTGTCTGAACGCTCGGTGCTACTAATCCAGTTTCATAGCTTATTGCTCTTATCTCTGGGCGTTCCGGAGTTCCTGTTGTTTGTAAGCTTATATCGTAGAAGATGCTTGGCTGGCTTGGAAGAACCGGCATGTACCTGCCTTCCACATATACTTTAGGAGCCGATGGAAGGGAAAGCCTTCTTACTACATCCTTTAAGACAGGCATAGTAGGTGTTGTCGCATTATCTTCTTCTATTACATCTTCTGTAATTGCTTTGTTCAAAACTTGTTTCGTTAGACTTGAATATGTTAGAGGCTCAAGAGTATATGTAACTCCTGTCGTCGCATCGAAAGAGTAGATGCTTTCGCTCTCACTGTAGTTATATACTGCTTCTTCATCTTCTGTGCTTACGAGCTTATAAGAGCCTGCTTTAGTAATAGCTGTAAGCGTTACAGGCGTGTAGAATAATGTGCTTACATCTTCTTTTAAATCGATAGAAGCCTCTCCGTTTACAAGATAGAATGTTGGGGATGACGGATCTAATGAGAGAATGGAGAAGATTGACGAACTTGATAGTGTTATATCTCCATATACTGTGTTAAACGTAACAGGCTCTTCGTCTGTTAATACGATCATTCCCTCAAGATCAGAAGGAATCTCATCTTTTAGATCTATCCTTGCTCCATAACTGTCATACAAGCGGAAATTATCGCTTGAAACCGTAATGTAGTCTAGATTGCTAGCAGATAAACTAAAAATGCATAAAGCTAAAACTAAGGCTGTCAATATTCTCTTCATTCTGAACCTCCCATATAGTCTATCATATAAATATAACAGAATGCCATAAGAAAAATTACAACTATTTTAAATTTCCTCTTTCTCTGTATCGCTCTTTAATGGGCTTGGAAAGGCATATGAAGAGTAAATATGCTCCCTTGTCAGCTTGTCTAAGTGGCAAAGCTCTTTTACAATCGGCTTTAATCTCGCCCTGACGTTCGTTTGATCATATGGGCATACCGGTTTGACCGTAGGAATGTCGTAAAGCTCTGCAATGCGCCTAGTGACGTTCTCATGAACCTTTATCATAGGCCTTATTACATAGAGTTTTCCGTCAAAGAACTCCTGAACGGGTTTCATTGTTGAAAAGTCCGCTCTGAAACATAAATTCATCAGGCTTGTTTCAACAAGATCATCTAGATGGTGTCCCATTGCAATTAGTTTTATATCGTTTTTACTTGCATAGTCGAATAGAATTCGTCTTCTGTTTCTTGAACAAAGATAGCAGTTGAAGTTTCCTTTGAAAGAAGAGGGAAACTGATTCTCATCTACGATCTCAAAATCTATATCCAACGCGCTGTAATACTCTTTTAACTTATCTCTGTAATCCTCTTCTATAGGATGCTCGATCCAATTGATCATCAGAGCTTTCAACTTATAATCGATAGGAAGCCATTTCCGTCTGATTGAGAGTGCAAGAGAAAGACAGAGGCTGTCCTTGCCTCCGCTTGCGGAGATTAAGACTGTATCTTTGTCTTTTATCATTTCAAATTCATTAATTCCTTTGCCTGTGTCTTTTATGAATCTCATCAGCCATGGCGGAATGCTTCCGTCAATTATCTCTTTGTAGCTCGTCTTCAACTGAAATTCTCCTTGAGAGTGTCTTTTAAATCATCTAGGCTAACATAATGTGGTAAAAAGATCGAGAGCTTTCTAAGCCTTGATGAGAAGAGCGATCCAACCTCCTTGTTAAAGACGCTCTCATTCTCTCTAATCTCGCTGATGCTTCCGTCTTTTCTCTTTAAAAGCATAGAACTTTCAAAATTTATAGGCTCTGGTATGTCTATGATGCATTCGTATTTTTTTAGGCCTGCGTATTTCTTTTTTAGCGATGAATATATCATATCTTCTGCTTTCGCTCGTGTTTCTATGCTAGAACTTAATTGGGTCAGTTCTTTAAATTCCGAAAGTTCGAGTTCAGCTTTCTTTTCAAACAGCTTGTTGTGTTCTACAAGGTTTAAAAGATTAAATGGTTCATAATCAATTTTTTTTGAGAGAGAGAAAAACTCAACATCATCTTTTAAATATAGGTCGTCATATGTGATGACATTGTCGTTCAAGGCGGAGATCAGCGCTTTTTTTATCATTGCGGTTGCGCATCTTACGCCTTTATGCCAGTAGATGGTCTTATACATCAAATACTTTGAAAAAAGAACGTGTTCAACCGATACGATGGCATCTTCATCTAGAACTATATTCCCATCTCGATAATCTAAACTCTTTATTATGTAGTCAGTATTCTGCGTGCCATACGGAACGCCTGAGAAGTACGCATCGCGAGAGAGGTAGTCGAGCTTATCAGGATCTAGCGTTCCCGATAGTATCTTCCTGTAAAGATCGACTTCTTTATTATCAGCTTTTATGTTTTTATCTATTATGGATGCGCAGAGTCTTGCATTCGCACCTGTCTTTTCTATCGCATCTCTTAACTTTTCATTGCTTATGATAAGAGTTGCCGCAATCTCTTCATGTTCCCTAATCGAGAGTTCTTTTAGTGAATGCGCATATGGAAAGTGTCCGATATCATGGAGGAGGGCAGAGATTAGAAAACTCAATATGCCCTCTTTCGTAAGAGGAAGTTCTCCATTTTTCGATGCAAGGGATATTATGATTTCGCGTGAAAGATTATATACTCCGATCGAATGTTCAAGACGCGTATGGACGCTTCCAGGATATATTAAGTACGCCGGTCCGTTCTGCTTGATACGAGAGAGCTTCTCGACTTCTTCTACTTCAAGCAGCTCTTTTATGTTTTTTGTTACAAGAACGTTTCCCCAGAGCGGATCTTTTACGGAATGTGTAAAATCTGAATAAAGCAAAGCTAAAATTTCTTCTCTTTTCATATGAAAAAAGAGTAGCACAAAAATTATGAGTTTGCTTTTTTTTATTATTTATTTATCATTTTCGTATGAAGAAGGTTCTCTTAATAGCTGTCATTTCTTTTGTCTTGTTTTCTCTGTATTCCGTTGCCCCGTATACTGCGGATGGGAAAGATAGAATCGTTATCAGCTATGAGGATGATAGCGATTATAAAGTATTAGAGGACGCTTTAAGAGAGAGCGTGAGTCTTGAGTGGTATGAAAAATACACCACGCTTGACAGCATACTTATTGATTCAAGTTTTAATTTGCTAAGTTCATTTCTCCCTGTTGATTCTTTTTATATGACAGAAGAGAAAAACAATGCCATCAGCGCAATCACGGCTGATGGCAAAAAGATATCTTTTACGTTCCTAGATGGAAAGATTAATGCGATAAGACAGATCAACTAAGGCTTTCATAGAGATCCAGCATAGAGTTGAAGTGTTCTGTCGCGCTTCTTACCGCATATGGCTTTGACATGTCGACTCCCGCCTTCTTTAATGCCTCCAGAGGGTATTTTGATCCGCCGGATTTTAAGAATGAAAGGTAGTCATTCCTTTCTTTTTCTTCGCCGTTTAAAACTTTTTCTGAAAGGGCTAGGGCAGCGCTTATTCCAGTTGCATACTTATATGTATAGAATGCTCTGTAGAAGTGCGGAATCCTCAGTCCTTCAAGATCGCTTACTTCCAGCATCTCAACCTTATCTCCAAAGTATGCGTTAAGGAGTTTTCTGTACTCAGATCTGAATAGATCAAGTGTTAATGGCACTCCTTTTTCTCCCGCCTCATGAACTATAAGTTCGAACTCGGCAAACATTGTCTGTCTGAAAAGGGTTGCTACGATATCATCAAGGTGTTTTGATACTATATATCTCTTTTCTTCACCGCTCGTGTTGCTTATAAGATATGATGTTAAAAGAGATTCGTTGAATGTGGAGGCTACTTCGGCTTCAAAGATAGAGTAGTTGTAACTTAAAAATGGATTATTACTTACAGAGTAGTAGCTGTGCATGCTGTGCCCGCCTTCGTGTATCAGTGTAAATACGCTATCTAATACGCTGTCCTCGTAATTTGTCAGGATATAAGGCTTTCCTGTGTAGCATCCTGCGCTGAATGCTCCGCTTCTTTTTCCTATGTTTTCATACCTATCTACCCATCTGTCATCTTTAAGGCCCTTAATAAGTATGTTGCCATATTCATCTCCTAAAGGTTTTACGGCCTCTGAAATTATGTTTACGGCATCGTCATAGCTGTAGTTCACGTTCACGCTTTTTACAAGGCTGAGATATACGTCGTTATGCTTTATCTTATCCTTGTTTAGATTTTTTGCTTTTAGCTCGTAATATCGGTGAAGATAAGGAAATGCGTTATGAACTTCATTGATAAGGTTTAAATAAACGCTCTTAGGCATTTTGTCTGAAAATAGCGAGCGTTCTAAAGAGCTTTTATAGCCTCTTGCACGTGATAGGAATATGTCGTTTTTAATAGATCCTGCATAAAGTCTTGCTATGGTATGCTTGTTGTTATCATATGCGCTGTAGAAGCTCTCATAGGCCTCTTTTCTGATCTCTTCTCTCTCATCTTTTAAAAACTTTATGTAGTTTGAATGGGTAAGCTTCTCTCCTTGCACCGTACCAAAATTCAAGTCTATGTTGTCTAAATCCTGGAAGGTGTCTTGAAATGCAGAAGAGAGCGGGGAGTATAAAGATAGCAGGTGTTCTTCTCTTTCCGATAGCGTATGCTCCTTATACCTTCTCGACTTGTTGATATATACCTTATAATCCTTGCTTCGTCTGTCTTTTAAGAATTCTTTTATCTTATCATCGCTTATAGCCATGAATTCCGGATCGAAGAATGAGAGGGCCTCGCTTAGTTTGCTTTCAACATTCTCATAGCTTCCAAGAAGATTCATGACAGATGCGTCGCTGCTGTCCGCACTGTATTTTAAAAATGCATAGCTTCCAAGCCGCTCTGTCTCTTTTAATATTTTCTCTAGACTTGATAGCGCATTATAAAAACTGTCGGCATTTAAAGAGAGCGTTCCTTTCAGTTTTTTTACATCTTTTATTTTATTCTCAAGTTTCTTTAAATCCTTGTAAAAAGCATCATCGTCTCTGCATAGGCTTGATAGATCCCATGTGTCGTTCAGTTTTTGTTCATTTCTTTGCATATTCTAATTTTCTCCTTTTCTAAAATTGAATTGATAAAGAACGCCGCTTTCGCCCTGTGCGAGTACGTGTTCTTCTCTCTTGTCGTAAGGTTTCCTCCGACTTCATTAGCCTCGATATTGAAAAATACAGGATCGTATCCGAAGCCGAGGCTTCCTGTAGGCTCTTTTGTTATATATCCTTTTACCGATTTTTCAACGACATATTTATCATTCTCATCTACTATAAGGACCATGGCGCAAATGAATTTTGCGCTTCTGTCTTCTACGTCTTCCATATTCTTTAATAGATACTCGTATTTTTCCTTGTCTGTCTTTAATCCCTTATCGCTTCCGTATCTTGCGCTGTAAATCCCAGGCCCTCCGTCAAGAGCCTTTACGCTTAATCCAGAATCGTCTGCAATGCATGGCTTGCGTATTATGCTGTAAAGCGCTTCGGCTTTTAAAAGGGCGTTCTCCACATAGCTCTTTCCTGTCTCATCGACGTCGAAATCTATTCCTTCATCTTTTGGAAGGATTATCTCGTAGTCTTTGAAAAACTCTTTGAATTCCTGTCTTTTATGTTCGTTATTGCTTGCTAGATATAGTTTCATATCTTGAATATAGCAAATACTAGCTTATGTGGTAATAGTCCCTCGCTTCTTTTAAAATCTCCGAGTAGCTTAGGTAGGCATAATATCTTCCTTGGCTGTAAAAGAGATAGTCCTTGTAGAGTTTTATGTTTATGTTCTTTTTCGTATTTACAAGTAAAATCTGCCCGTTTTTGTTTACGTATCTGTTCATCTTCAAATCAACGATTAGAAGTTCCGGCACTGTAAGAAGAAATGAATCGTCTTCTTCCACTAGCATAGCATAATACCTGTTTGAAATGACAAATGAAATGCAATAACTATCGCTATTCTTACTCTCTTCTCTGCCTACAGAACCGCTGCTTGTGGCACATGAGAAGAGCAGGGCGGCCAAGATAAGTATGACAGAGAGCTTTTTCATGCTTGGATTATATCATTTTCCTCGCATATTGTATTTAGCAAACCGACTATGCTTTTTATGGAGTGGCATACAGACGCCCTGGATTTCATTAAAATCTTTCCTATTTCGCCTTGCGAAAGTCCTTTATAATACTTTTTTGTCTTAGAAAAATATTTATTATAAAACCTCTTATACCGTTCCTCTTTCTTATATAGCGTTTTTTTCTCTTTTTCATCATTGCTTGAATTTCTTTCAATGCTCGCAGTCAGCATCAATCGATAATATTTGATCATAAGAGATCTCAAATGGTTCATATTCTTCTGCTTTGGCCTTAAGATGCCGTCTTTTAAAATAAATAAACGCAGGACAGCTTCTTCATCTATTGAAAGCACGTTCGATATTTCCAGGCTATTATGGATTATCATATTTGAAGGCACATATAAAAGCAGGCATAAGAAGTCTTTTCTAGTTTTTCTTTTTTCAAGGGCTGTTCTTATCTTCTCTTCCTTTTTACTGAGACTTCTTTCTTTTTTGTATTCTTTCACCATTATTATATGCTCGGATAGTTCCTTTAACGTAAAATTATCGTAAGCCCCTGTTAGAAAAAAAAGGTCTTCTCTCTCTTCTTTTTCTATCTTGTTTAGAATATCGTCATAGTCGTCATTGTCATTTTCTGAATAAATCTTCTTCCAGTCGCTGTGGTTTTCATTAAATGGAAAATCTATGTCCGCATAGCAGACGCATTTAAATATATTATTGTCTTTTCTGCTTTTTCTTATAATAAACATAGAAGCTCTTTTCCTAAGGATCTGGCATAGGTAATTGTAAAAGCTCAATTTGCATATCACGTAGCTTTTTATCATTGAAAGAAGGCGGTCATGCTCTGATAGATAGAATTCTGCAACGTTTTCAAAATCGATATAGCATTCATCGATTGGTATTTCATATAAAAGGGGATCTATCTTATCTAGAAGTTCTTTTTCGAACTTTTGCTTTTCATCCCCTTCTTCCATTTTATTATATTTTAGGACTTCTGCCGTCAAATATTCATATCGCTTTGCTTTTTCTTTCATCTTTTCTCCTTTGCTTTTTTCAAGCAATAGGGGAGAAATGATGTGAAAAAATAAAAGCGCCATTATTATTTTAGGCGCTTTAAAGAATTAATTTAAAATGGAAGAAAAGATCTCAATTATCTTCTTCTTTGCCTCTTCTATCGAAATTCCTTTTACTGTGGCTCCTGCTGCAAGCCTGTGACCTCCGCCTCCAAAAGTAGAAGCGATAAAGCCGACATCTACGCCCTTGTTCTGCTTAGCTCTGAAACCGAACTCGATGCCATCTTCTTTCTCTTTTATAAGCACAACGGCATAAACGCCATCTGATTCTAAAAGACTGTGGTATACGTCGTCAGATGGGCGCTCTGCAGTTACGATATCTTTTGTCTCATAAGAGATAAGAAGCTTGCCGTTGAAATAGCTTTCGGCATTTTCTATTATTTTCGCAACTGCTTTTATATCGCTGAGCTTCTTCCCGTCATGGAGTCTGTCGTAAAGCTCATATGGGTTAAGACCTGTTTCAACAAATGATGTGACCTTTTTAAAACTATCTGGCGCCTGTTCCTGGCTGATGAAATGGAAGAATCCTGAATCTGTTAAAAAGCCTAACATGAGAAATTCCGCAATCTTCTTATCCAAAGGTACCGATAGAGCTAGACGCAGTTCGTCTATGAGCAAAGTCGTAGAAGGGGAGGAAGGGACTATGTATGAAAGTTCCTTCTTATAAAATGGGCGGCCAGAAGAGTGGTGGTCTATTACGATTGTCTCAAGATGCTTAAGCTCTTGATAGACTAGGCCTGGCCTGTCTTCTGTTGAGCAGTCGAGAATAATTAATAGATCTTCGTCTTTTATTAGCTTTTTGTCGACTGTTTTTAAAAATTCGCCTTCGTATTCTTTTACATCCTTTCTTCCAAAAGGGCCATCGTTGAAAAGATATACGTTCTTGTTTAGCTTCTTTAATATTTCTCTTAAGGCCAATGAAGAGTAGACAGCATCTCCGTCAGGATTTATGTGTGTCACTACTGCGACGCTGTCTCTCTCATTGATTAATTTTACAATCTCCTTAGATAGTGGAGGAAATAAGTTTTTCATCGTCACCTATTCTAATAACCGTCGGCTTCGTGTTCTTCTCAACGTTCTCTCTTGTTATAACGACTTTCTTTACATCGCTAAGCGATGGTATGTCGTATGAAACGTCAAGCATAAGATTTTCTACAATGCTTCTTAGGCCTCTTGCTCCGGTTTTCTGCTTGAATGCCTTTTCTGCAATTGCAGATACGGCCTCGTCGGTGAAATCCAAATCGATTCCATCAAGTGCAAATGATGCCTTATATTGCTTTATAATAGAGTTTTTAGGCTCTGTGATGATCCTCTTGAGATCTTCAATCTTTAAATCATCGAGCGTTACGTGTATCGGAAGACGACCGATGAACTCAGGAATCAGACCGAATTTTACGAGATCGTCAGGATGCAGTTGTGCATAGATGGCTCTTAAATCTTCTTCGCTCTTTTTTGCAACTGTCGTACCAAATCCGAAAGTTGAAGATGCAGTTCTTCTCTCGATTACCTTATCAAGTCCTACGAAAGCGCCTCCGCAGATAAAGAGTATGTCCCTCGTATTGATTTTGATCATCTCCTGATTTGGATGTTTTCTTCCACCCTGAGGAGGAACTGATGCGACCGTTCCTTCTATGATCTTTAAAAGCGCCTGCTGAACGCCTTCGCCCGATACGTCCCTCGTGATAGAAACGTTCTCTCCCTTTTTGGCAATCTTATCGATTTCGTCTATGAAGATAATGCCTTTTTCTGCCTTTTCAATGTTGTAATCTGCAGCATCGATAAGTTTTAAAAGGATGTTCTCAACGTCTTCTCCTACATAACCTGCTTCGGTTAGCGTTGTCGCATCTGCAATGGCAAATGGTACGCTGAGCTTTTTAGCAAGAGTTCTTGCAAGCAGCGTCTTTCCCGTTCCCGTCGGGCCGATAAGCAGGATGTTGGATTTATCGAGTTCTATGCCTTCTTTTTCTATCTTGCTCTTGTTCTTTATCCTTTTGTAATGGTTATATACTGCAACAGAGAGGACTCTTTTCGCCTGATCCTGCCCAATGACATAATCATCAAGATATTCTTTTATCTCTTTAGGCGTAGGAATTCTGTCTAGATCTGGAGCTGATGAATCGCTTTTCGGCTGGCTGTCGAACATCTCAACGCAAGTATGAGCGCAGTCATGACAGATTGCAACTCCGCTAGCCGTTATAAGCTGTCCCGCTTCTTCCGCGCTTCTTCCGCAAAATGAGCAATATCTTACTCTAGCCATTTTTTCCTCTCCACAACGCTGTCTACGATTCCGTATTCTTTTGCTTCTACGGCGTTCATATAGCAGTCTCTTTCGATATCCTTTAAGATCTCGTTTTCACTTTTTCCTGTATGATAGCTGAGTATTCTCGTTGTAACTTCCTTGATTCTCTGAAGCTCCCTGTTTGCAACGATTATATCGCTTGCTTGTCCCTCTGCGCCGCCATATGGCTGATGTATCATAACTCTTGCATTTGGGAGAATGCTTCGCTTCCCTTTTGTTCCTGCTGCAAGGATGATGCTTGCCATTGAACATGCCTGTCCCATGCAAAGCGTGTTTATAGGGCATGCGACATATTGCATCGTATCGTATATTGCAAGACCGGCTGTTACGCTTCCTCCTGGACTGTTAATATACATGTTGATCTCTTTTTCAGGATTTTCGCCCTCCAAAAAGAGCAACTGTGCAACAACTAGATCGGCGGTTTGATCGTTTATCTCTCCGTCTAAGAATATGATCCTGTCTTTTAACAGGCGTGAAAAGATGTCGTATTGTCTTTCCCCTGTTCCCGACTGTTCTACAACATAGGGAACAAGATTATGTAGTTTCTCTTTCAAGTTATCTCCAAAAATATATCGGAGGCGAGCCTCCGATTAAAAAGTGTTTTTTATTTGTTGAAGAACTCTTTGTAGCTCTTTTTCTCTTTTCCTTCCTTGAAATTGTTGTTCTCTAGAAGGAATGGAACAACCATTGCATACTGCATATCGTCTTTGAGCATTTCTTTGTAGAATTCCTTGTTCTCTTCTGCTACGTTCTTGAGATCCTCTTCGCATCTCTTGTTGAACTCTTCCTCATTCACCTGGAAGTTCTCTTTGTCTTTAATTGCATCAAGAATAAGCTGCTCTCTAAGCTCCTTTTCAGCTCCTTCCTTCCACTGAGCTAAGATGCTTTCTTTGCTTTCTCCTTGCATCTGCATGAACTTGTTGAGCGTTTTCTCATCTAGGCCGCTCTGGCTGATGAACTGTCTCCAGTTCTGCTCTAGATGCGCATCAAGCATTGACTGTGGAACATTGAACTTCGTTTCTTCTACAAGTTTGTTCATTAAGGACGTGATCTTGATGTTCTTCAACGCCTCGTCAACTTCTTTTAGAAGCTTTGCCTTTTCAGCATTCTTAAGGTCGTCAAGAGTCTTGTATTCCTCTTTTACGTCCTGTGCAAACTCATCATCAAGCTCTGGAAGCTCTCTTACCTTTACTTCGTTTACTTTGACTTTCAACTTGATGCTCTGTCCTTTTAACGGTCCTGTAACATCATCTGAGTATGTCTTCTCGATGATCTTCTCATCACCTTTCTTCATTCCGACGATATCTTCATCGATCATGTAGTAGTTGTAGCCTGAACCGAGAGTGAAAGTGAATCCTTTTCTCTCTGTTGATGCAACCTCATTTCCATCCTTGTCAAGTTCTACGTAGTCGATAGTGGCGATGTTGCCTTTCTCTAATGCGCCGTCCTTGCTTCTTGTAATTGCGTTTGTCTCTCTGATCTTCTCGACTTCCGCATTTACATCTTCATCTGTTACTTCCACACCGTCGATTTCGAACTCTCTGTTCTTGTAGTCCTTAACATCAACAGTCGGTCTTACATCGTAATGTACAGTAAACGTTACATCTTCACCCTTTTTAAATGGAACGAGCTTCTCTTCATCTTGAAGAACAGGTGTTGAATATGGAAGTGGCTTTTGCTTGTCATCTAAATCCTTGTAAGCCTCTTCTAGGCTGCTTTCTAGAAGAGCAAACGTACTCTCTTCTCTGATTGAATCTCCGTACTTCTTCTCTAATACGCTTACCGGAGTCTTACCTTTTCTGAATCCTGGAAGTGTCAGTTCCTTCTGATATTTCTTCAGTCTCTCTTCGTAAGCTTCTTCGATGCTCTTACTATCTACTGTAATTGTTAGAGCGAGCTGTGAATGCTCTAATTCTTTTGTGCTTTTCTCGACAATCATGTTTGTCCTTCCTTATATCGATTTTCTAATTAAATCTAATAAACCATCATAATATAATAGTTTTATTCTTCTTTGTCATCAGTAAGCAGCGAGGTAATTTTCTCTTCAGCATAAGATATCTTGTTCAGCGCATCTTTTTCCATCAGCTCTTTTAGTCCGAATGAGAGCGCATCAAGCATTATTCCTTTTGCAAGGATATAATCTTCAAGGCTTTCTGCCGATGCTAGTATTGAAGATGAATACCAGTAGCTTAGCTCCGGATCGTTTTTAAACCTGTCATCTTCATATAGAGGTTTAAGCAAGTCAGAAGCCCTACGATCGCCGTTTTGCATGAATGCAAGAGAGAGCAGTATCGTAAGAGACTCTTCTTCGTTGTATTTGTCATAGCCTTTGATTTGATCAAGCGTTTTTTTCAGCTCTTCGTCTTCTAATATTTTTTCAAGTACGTCCATATACTAAATATAATATAGGACAAAGATCTAAAGTGCTAGTATCTTAGTTTTGAGCTTTAAGAAGGTTTATCACTTTTTTCACTTTGTCGTTTGCATCTTTTTTGTAAAGAATTCCAAACTGAGTGCTGTAATTCCATAATACTGGTTTGAGAATAAGATCTGAAAAACATCCTTCCATCTCTTTGAAAGTCAAAAGACATGCGTCCTCTTCATCGATCTTATTTTCAAGATTCAAATCAAATGAGTCTATTGTTTCGACCTCAATGCTCTTATGATATTCTTTTATATCGGCCCTTATCTGATCGAACGCTTTTAAATATCCTTTTTTGTATATGTATAGTCTTTTGCCATAAAGATCTTCAATATCTAATAGACTTAAATCTTTTAGTTCGCTTTTGTTAGAAAGCGCGATCATCGCTTTCTCTTTTTTAAGCTCCAAAGCGCTTAAAGAGTACTTTTTTAAAAGCCTGTCGTCATAGTATGTGGAAAGGATGTCCACATGGCTTTCTAGGTGTTTTAAAGTCTCCTCCATTGAAAAGACATGGACTCTCTCTATTTCAATATTCTTTAATTCATCCTTAAGGCCTTCTAAAGAACTCAAAAGAATTCTGTCTGGAGAGAAGATTGCTGAACCGACTTTAAGCTTCATCTTGTCATCCATGTCTATTATCTGGCTGTTCGTGATTGCAGACCTTATATATTTGATGATGTACTCGGCATCTTTTGCAAGAGAAAGACCGGCGTTTGTAAATATGACGGCATCGGCATTCAGGCTTACGAGTTTTATAGAGATCTTAGTTTCGATTTGATCCAGTTTCGACTTAACGCTTGCATCTTTGATTTTTAGAGCCTTTGCAGTCTCTTTCATGCTTTTCGTCTCATAAAGAATGGATAACAGGTTAAGATCTTCAATTTCAAGCATAATTAAAAATTACTATTTCTTTTGCTTAAGAAAAAGGCAATAAGCAATCAAAAACTAAAAAAAGCTGAAAAATTTTTTACTTGGACCTTATATGTCCTACACCTAGGAGTATAAAAGAGACAGATAAAAAGGAGACGAAATGGACGAGAAAAAACTATTATCCGATTATGAACCTCTTATAAGAAAGATTGCAGGGGAATATTATAGCTATTCTAATTCTCCATCTTTAAGCTATGAGGATTTCCTTCAAGATGCGCGTCTTGGTTTTATTACCGCTCTTAGAAAGTTTGATTTTAATAAGGGGACGGCTTTTTCTTCTTATATAGATTATGGAATAAGGCTTGAAATGAGAAAGGCATTAAAAACAAAATCGTATCTTGTTCATTTCCCTTCATATCGCATTGAGCAGATAAGCAAGATCAAGAAGGCTAAGAAAATCAACGAATCTAGAAGTTATATTTTAGAACATACGGGGTTGAAAGAAAAGGACATAAATGAGTGCGAAAAGATAAGTTATAAGCTTAATCCATTCTATCTGGATGAAGAAGTGAATGATGATGAGGATATGACTTTTTTAGCATTTGAAAGAACCGAAGATTTCGCTCCTTCTTTAATAGATGAGATGATGGTTGATGAACTAGAAAAAAAGATTGAGCAGCTTGATGAGAAAGAGCAATACGTTGTTAAAAGCGTGAGCGGAAGCTTCGGCTTTGATAAAAAACGATTCAACCAGATTTCTCTTGAGCTCGGCATAAGTTCTCGCAATATCGGCAATACATACAAAAACGCTCTTGAGAAACTGAAAAAAGCGATTTGACTTTTCCCCACTCTGAATACTTCTCGTTCAGAGTGGGTTTCTCTTGCCTTAAAGCTTACTTTAACTGCAATAATACTCTCAGGAGATATTATGTATTTTGATAATGTTAAAAAGAATTTTGGATTTGGCATGATGAGACTTCCGATGAAAGGAGACGATGTCGATTATGATCAAGTGAATCTCATGGTTGATCGCTTTTTAGAAAACGGTTTCAACTATTTTGATACCGCGCACGGATACTTAGATGGAAAAAGCGAGATTGCAATTCGCAAGTGTCTTGTAAAAGGCATGAAAGAAGCAAATACGCTCTAACTAATAAGCTGTCAACCCACTTCTTTGATAAAGAGGAGGATATAATTCCTCTTTTTAATAAGCAGCTTGAAGCAACAGGCGTTGACTATTTTGATTTCTATCTGCTTCATGCTCAGGATGCTAAGATCTATGAAAAATATAAAAGGACAAACGCTTATGATGTTGTAAGAGATCTGAAAGAAAAGGGTAGGGTAAAACATATCGGAATATCTTTTCATGACAAAGCTGACGTACTTGAAAAGATTTTAAATGAACAAGATGGAATAGAAGTAGTTCAGATTCAGTTTAATTATGTGGACTATGAAGACGAAGCTGTAGAGAGCAGAAAAGTATATGAAGTATGCAGGAAATATAACAAGCCAGTTATCGTTATGGAGCCGGTGAAAGGTGGCACGCTGACAAATCTTCCAGAAAAAGCGAATGAAGTGCTATCGACATTAAATGGAGTAAACGCTGCTAATCTTGCAATCAGGTTCGCTGCCTCTTTTGATGGAATGTTCATGGTACTATCGGGCATGAGCAGTCTTGACCAGATGAATGAAAATGTCTCATTCATGAAGGATTTTAAAAAGCTTGATGAAAGAGAGATGGATGCAGTAGGCAAGATTAATAACGTTTTTCACAACCTTAACATGATTAAATGTACTGCCTGCCATTACTGCACGTTAGATAACGATTGTCCTAGAAAAATAAAGATTCCAGAGTTATTTGCATGTTACAATAGAAAGAAAATATTCCAATCATGGAATCAAAATTATTATTATAATACAATAACTGCAACAGGAGGAAAAGCTTCCGAATGCATTAAGTGCGGCAAGTGCGAGAAGATCTGTCCTCAGCATCTGCCTATAAGAGAACTTTTAGAGGACGTTACAAAAGAGTTTGAAAAGAAATGAAAAAAGCCGTGCTTTAAAACACGGCTTACAAAATTTTAATATATTCTTGAAACAGGACGTTTTCTGATTTCTATTCTTACAGAACATCCTTTTCCGAAAATGCTTTCCATTCTATCAATGTAGCTGTCAAGCATGTAATGCGGCACATATGCCTGAATAGTTCCTGCAAAGCCGCCTCCGTGGACGCGAGATGCGCCTTCTCCTTCTAAGACGTCTTCGCTCATAGCAAGAGCAAGAGAGAGACCCTGATCCTCTGGATGGCTTGAAGGATATACGTTCTGAAGATATTTGTAAGATGAATTTCCTGACTCATATACAAGCATTAAGAATGTGTCTACAGCCTCTTCCTTTAGTTCTTTTAGCATTAGAGAGACCCTTTCATTCTCTTTGAAGAAGTGGTAGGCCCTGAGCAGCGCTCTGTCGTTATTGAGCTTCGCCCTTATTTGCGAGAAATTTTTGATGAAATCCTTGTAATCGACTTCTCTTAGATTCTCTTTGTTAAAGAAAGCCGCAACCGATCTCATTTCAGGAGGAACGGCTGCATACTCGTGTGTAAGGTCTGCGTGGTTTCCTTTCGTATCTGTTATTATCAATGCATATCCATGCTCTTCAAAATCGAATTCAAGTGGGGTGACCAAAGGATTTTTAGGATCTTTAAAATCAATTCCAACGATTCCACCATGAGCACAGCTTAGCTGATCTAATAGTCCGCTAGGCTTTCCAAAATATACGTTTTCAGCATACTGTCCGATCTTTGCAATCTCTATGGGGTTTAAACTGTCAGAGGCGTATATGTTATTGAAAATCTCTGCCGCAAGCACTTCGATGGCTGCTGAGCTTGAAAGGCCTGAGCCTTTTAAAACCCTTGTAGTCGTATTTGCCTGATAGCCAGAAACTTTTATTCCTCTTTGCTCGAAAGCTTTTGCTATTCCCCTGATCAGAGCATGAGTCGTATTCTTCTCTTCTTCTTTGATTTCGAGATCGCTGATATCGACATCTACGACGGGAAATCCTTCGCTTGCAATAATTACTCTATTGTCGTCTCTTTTGCTTACGCATGCGATAGTATCCAAATTGATTGACGCGCCGATTACGAGGCCAAGGTTATGGTCCGTATGGTTTCCTGCAATCTCGGTCCTTCCAGATGCTGAAAAGAGCATTATGTCATCCCTTTTAAAAAGCTCCTTATGTTTATTTACCAAATCTGAAAAACGCCTATCCATATCACTCTCGTCATATGTCTTTCCATAGAGAAACGGATAGACCTCATGTAGCTTATTGAGCATAACTCCTCCTAGTTGGTTATATTAACAAGTAAGATTGCAAAAAGAAAGATATTTTTTAATAAAGGCGGGAAAAGAGTCTTTTTATCTTTTCTTCTTTTATAAGCGTCTCTATGGCGCGATTGATATCATAATCCGACCATCTTCTGAGAGCGAAGATTGAGAGGAGCTTCGTCAGAGTTTTTTTAGTAAACAGAAATGGAAGCTTTTTGACTAGCATAATCTCTTTTTCTCCAGCGGCAACTGTATGCTTCTTTATGCAGTTTGAACAAGAAAGGCAGTAGCTATCGCTTTTTTCACCTAGAAGGGAGAGCAGCATATGCCTTATGCAGGAATTTGAGCTGAATACGTATTTCAACTTTCCTTTATCCCTCTCATCGTATAGGACGATGCTGTTCATATCCTTATTGTCTCTTCCTCCACGTCCTGCTTCTTGAAGAAACGATGCGGCATCATCTGGAGCGTGCAGGTGTATTACAGTTCTTATGTCTTTTTTGTCGACTCCCATTCCGTATGCGTTTGTCGAGAACATGACTCCGTCCTTGCTTTGATGAAATTCTTTTTCAATTCTCTCTTTTTCGGTTTTATCGAGACCTGCGTGATAGAAAAAGGAATGGAATGTATTTTTAAAATATTCGTAGTACTCTGCAGTTTCGTTTCTATATGAACAGAATACGAGCGCAGGGCGCATTGAATTTCCATATAGAATATATCTTACATCTTCTTTTTTGTTTAATGAGCGGAGAGAAGAATAGAATATGTTGCTTCTGTCTGCAGAAAGCCTCATGATTTCCGTCTTAGGGTTTTCCAATACGTTCTTAACGAGTTTTTCTATTATCTCATCATCTGCTGTCGCCGTAAAGCAGAGGCGCTGATGAGGTGATAATGCCTTCATAACCCTATTTAACTCTAAAAAACTCGGACGAAAGCTTTGAGCCCATGTGACTGCAGTATGAGCCTCATCTATTACGAAAAGCTCTATGTTGTTCTTCATAAAAGAAAGCTCATTTCGCTCTAATGAGACAATAAGGCTCTCAATGTTCGTGATCAAGATGTTTGCTTCCATCTTCCTTAGGCTTTCAAGCGCCTTTTTTCTTTCCTCCTTTTCCATGCCTCCTTTTAAAACGGCATAAGGAATATTCAGCTCTTTCAGCCTTTTTGCTTGATCGTTCATTAAGGAAAGCAAGGGATAGAGAAGTATGTTGTACCTGTCTTTAAAAATAAAAGACGGAAGCATGAAGATAAGGCTCTTTCCTGCTCCCGTAGGTAAAATAGTAATGCTGTCGCAGCTCTCTTTTAAAAGGCTGTTTTCTACAATCCTTGTGATAACAGCCTCCTGGCTTGGCATCAGATATGACAGTTTAAATTTCTCTTTTAATGTTTTTTCAAATTCACTCATATGATATTAAAAGAGAAAAACAGGCAATCTGTTAAATTCTATAGGTCGTCGACAAGGGCTGTGGATTTCGCGTATGCCGTGCTTCTTGCTTCGAAGAAGTCCGTTTTCACCATATTGGCATTGCTGTACTGGCTTACCCATGCCATGTCGCTAGGCTCGTCCACGTATTCAGGGTACAAAGGCTCAAAGCCAAGGCTCGTCCACCTTAGGTTGCCAAGATATTTGATGTACGAAGAGACCATTGTCTTGTTCAGCCCCGGAATCTTATCTCCGATTACGTACTCTCCCCATGCAATTTCCTGTCTGACGCCTTCTTCCATCATAGCTTTGTAGACTTCGATCTTATCGTTTGCAAACATATCGCTCTCCTCTTTTTTGAGCTCGAGGATTATGTTTCTGAAAAGCCAGAGGTGGGTGTTCTCATCCCTGTTGATGTATCTGATCTCCTGCGCAGATCCTGGCATCTTTCCATTTCTTGAAAGGTTGTAGAAGAACATGAATCCGGAATAGAAGTATATTCCCTCCAATATGTAGTTTGCAAACATCACCTTCACAAGGTGAAAAAGGTCCTTGTTTTCTAGAAAATCGTTATAGCAATCTCCTATGAAGGTGTTTCTCCTTAAAAGATGCTCGTCATCCTTCCACTGGAAGAGTATGCTGTCCCTTTCGTTTGGAGAGCAGATTGTATCAAGCATATATGAATAGCTTTGTGAGTGTATGCACTCTTGGAAAGTCTGGATGTGAAGACATAAGTTCACCTCGTTTGCCGTTATGTACTCTCCGACGTTTGGAAGGTTTGCTGTTTGAAGGGAATCTAAGAATACGAGGAAGGAAAGGATCTTGTCGTATGCGGTTCTCTCTGCCGGAAGCAGGTTGTGGTAGTCCTTGAGATCCTGGTTTAAATTGATTTCTTCTGGAATCCAGAAGTTGTTCATGGCTTGGCGATACCATGAGCTCGTCCAAGAGTACTTCAGGTTGTTGAAATCGTTAAGATTCGTGGTGTTGCCGCCGATCATCCTTCTTTTATTGACGTCAGTATCCCCATTCGGGTTAAATAGTGGTTTCGTTTTCAATTCTTGCATTTTTCCTCCTAGGAAGAGCATGATTCGCACTCTTCTACTTCTAATGATTTGCTTCTAATGTAATATATAGTTTTAACACCGCACTCCCATGCGAGGGTATAAAGGTTCAAAACCTCTCTCATCGTATAGTCGTTTGTTATGTAAAGGTTCATCGACTGCGCCTGATCTATATGGCGCTGCCTTACAGCAGATGCTCTTACAGACCAACTCTGATCTATCTCATGGGCATTTTTATAGTACCACCATGTTGACGGACCTAGCTCTGGAGCAAGACGCGCAAGCATTTCGCCCTTCTTCTCCTCATAGAAGAATCTCTTCATCACAGGATCCACTCCGGCCGTCGTTGATGCAATGATGCTCGTGCTGCTAGTTGGAGCGATCGCAAGCAGATATGCGTTCCTCATTCCGTCCTTTTTTACTTTTTCCTTCAGTTTTAGCCATTCAGGACTAGTGTAGTTCCTATCTTCGAAGTATCTGCCGTTTTGCCAGTCAGAGCCTTCGAAGAATGAGTAAGAGCCTTTCTCCTTTGCTATGTTGCTTGATTCCTCGATTGCAGCATAGTTTATCGTTTCAAATACCTTATCGACGAATTTAAGATGGTCTTCGCTCTCCCACTTTATATGCTTTTTCGCAAGCATATGATGGTAGCCCGACACTCCAAGTCCGATTGACCTGTACTTTTTATTCGTTAGGCGCGCGTATTCAAGAGGGTAGAAGTTTAGATCTATTACGTTGTCTAACGCCCTGACGGCAGTTCTTGTTATCTCTTCAAGCTCTTTTTTGTCGTCAATATTTATATTCCCAAGAGAGAGGGAAGCAAGATTGCAGACGACGAAATCTCCAGGTCTTGTCTTTGTAACGATTACCTCGTCTCCTTCCTCCGTCTCTGTTTTAATAGAAACTTCCTCAATTTCGCTCATGTTCTGTGCAATTTCCGTACATAAGTTCGACGAGTAGATCATGCCCCTGTGCTTATTGGGGTTTGCTTTATTCACAGTATCTCTATTGAAAGCGAATGGCGTGCCTGTCTCAACTGCGCTTTTTAAAATAAGGCGTACGATCTCTTTTACGCTCATCGTTCTCTTTTTAATCCTTATGTCGTTCACACAATCAAAATATCTTTTTTCCCATTCTTCGCCGTAGTAATCTTCTAGCGCATATCCTTTTATGGTAAGGATTTCATGTGGACACATCATATGCCATGGCGCATTTATATCGTTTTTAGCTAGGCGCCAGAAGAGATCCGGATAGCAAATTGCAGGAAAGACGTCGTGTGCCTTCATCCTGTCATCGCCGTTGTTTGTCCTCAGATTCAAGAATTCAGGAAGATCGCGATGCCATGCATCTAAATATACGGCAACTGCTCCGCTTCTAACTCCTAGCTGATCTACTGCTACAGCAGTGTCGTTTACGAGCCTTATCCATCTTATGACGCCTCCTGCTGCGCCTACAAAACCACGGATTGATGATCCGTTCGCCCTTACTTTCCCAAAATAAAGACCCATTCCTCCGCCAAACTTAGATACTTTTGCGAAGTTGTCGAGACTTCTGTAAATTCCGTTTAGGCTGTCTGGAACTGTGTCTATGAAACATGAAGAGAGCTGATGGAAAGGTTTTCTCGCATTTGAAAGGGTAGGGGTTGCCATCGTGACTTTCAGTAAGGAGAGCATGTCATAGAACTTTTTTACGTATGTCATACGGTCTTTCTTCTCATTCATTGCCAAGTGAAGCGCAATTGATAAGAACATCTCCTCTGGATCTTCTAAGACAAGGCCTTCCCTCGTTTTTATAAGATACCTCTTTTCAAGAAGTTCTAAAGCCGCATAGCTGAATAGCTTTTCTCTTTTATAGTCGATGAAAGAATATGCCTTTTCAATCTCTTCCTTTGTATAAGATGAAAGGATATAGCTTCCATAGAGGTTTTCGTCTGTTAAGAATCTGAGCTTTGAATAAAAGCCGTCTATTTTTAAATTCTGAAGTCTTTCGTTTATCTCTTCATGTATCTTGTAGGAGAGGAAGCGGGCTGCTATCATCTCCCATTTAGGAGATTCGGCCTTTACAAGCTCGACAGATGCCTTAATTGCCATGTTTATCTTGTCTTCGTGGCTCATGCCGTCCTTGTAGAATGACAGATATTTGACTTTGAGATTTGAAAGAGCGTATTCGGGCTCTGGAAAGTCTTTCTGTATATCAACAAGTATGGGTTCGAGATCCTGTATTGCAATCGTTGTAAGCAGTTCCTTTCTCTCTTCCCTTATCTTACTTCTTTCTTCTCTAAAGAGGATGTAGGCTTTTGCTGTTTTAAAGCATCCGATGCTCATTAAAGCTTCTTCAACATAGTCTTGGATGTTCTCAACTTCCTCATCTTCTACTTTCATTTTAGACTCTACATAGCAAAGAACCTTGGAAAGGGTATCTTCGTTGAAGTCTTCTTTGCTTTGTATGAATGCCTTTCTTGCGGCATTAATAATCTTATTCTTATCATACTCTTCTTTTAAACCGTTTCTCTTTATTATTTGCATAGATTATCCTAATTAGAAATAATTATCATTAAGATAATATAGGAAAACTTAACTACTTGGAAGGGGGTTGCTTGAAATAAAAGCGACAATACAATCTAAGCAGGTTCTGCGGCTTTCTCAAAAATTATAACGGCCAAGGATTTCAGGCAAATGTGTTATGATTGGACATCTCATTGCTGTTTCTGCCAATTTTGTATCCTCATAAATGTCGCTATTTCTTGTTAAGTTCCTATTCAAAATAGTGGTATCGAAGGAAGATATTTTATCAAATTTTTTAATAAATTTTATAAAATAGTTTTATGTTTTTATAATATAATATAATATAATTTTATTATTTATTGAAAATTTGAGGGATTATCTATGAGTGACAATGAAAAATATAATATAAAAGTAGTAGAAAGATGCTTTAAGATATTGGATCTTGCTGCAAGCCGTAATGCTCCTATAAGCATACAGGACGTATGCGATTCCTTAGACGTAAACAGCAATATGGCATTCAGGCTCCTAAGCAGCATTCAAAATGCGGGGTATCTTGATAAGAACGGGCAGAATGGCCTGTTCTCCCTTTCATTAAAATGCTTAAACCTTTCCAGAGTCGCTTTGCAATCCCTTGATATAAGAAATCTTACGATGCCTTATCTGGAACTGTTATGGCAGAATTTCCAAAAGGCAAATATAAACATGGGTGTAAGAAACGGTACTGACATCCTCATAATCGATAGAATAGATGGAAATTCGCTTCCACGTACATATTTTACTCCAGGACGCATTATCCCGTTCCATTGCACGGGGCTTGGCAAAGTCTTATGTTGCATGCTTAATGAAGATGAGATTGACAAGATGATAGAAGCTAGCGGAGGCTTGAAAGCGTTCACTCCGAAAACAATTACTGAGAAAAGCGATTTAATGAAGGAACTTGAAAAAGTTCGCCTAGAAGGAGTCGGCCGTGATAGGTGCGAGTACATCCAAGGGGACAATTGTTCGGCTGTTCCGATATTTAATGCGAAAGGGGAGATCGTTGCAGCCATCTCTGCATCTGCTCTTGAGCCTAATATGAGCGAGAGCGAGATTGAAGGAACAATATATAAGCTGAAGGAGATGGCAAACAGGATATCCTCCCTGCTTGGCTATTATGCAGTGTGAGAAATCAAATAGAATAATCTAATCTTTTAATGAAAATAAGGCTACAATTTGTAGCCTTATTTATTTTACGTCAACAAATTATTACGTGATTGGGGCAGGATTGAAAATGCACATGTCGTTATGGAATCCATAAACGTCGCTATAAGGCTTTTTCTCTCCTGACGCAACGTCTAGAATGAAATTGAAAATTTCCTCTCCAACCTCTTCTATGCTTTTTTCACCCTTGGCAATAGCGCCTGCAGATATGTCTATTAAGTCGAACCAGTGTTCCTTTAATTCATCTCTGCTCGATACCTTTATAACTGGCGCGATCTCAAGTCCGTATGGAGTGCCTCTTCCCGTCATGAAAACCTGCAGAGTAATTCCGCTTGCAGCCTGAGATGGACCGCATACGATGTCGCTTGCAGGGGTAGCGGCAAAAATAAGGCCTTTCTTTGTAGGACGTTCTGCAGGAGAAAGCACTTCTACTATCGGACTTTTTCCGCTCTTGGCAACCGATCCCATAGCCTTTTCAACAATGTTTGCAAGCCCTCCTTGCTTGTTCCCCGGTGTTGGATTTGCATCTCTGTCAACCCCTCCATCTTCAAGGTATTTATCATACCATTTCATCTCAGAAGAAAGCTTGTCTGCAATTTCCTTGCTTACGCAACGTCTAGATAGGAGATTTACGGCATCCCTTACTTCAGTGACTTCAGAAAAGAGTACGGTCGCTCCACCTTTTACAAGCAGATCTGCTGCATATCCTGCAGCAGGGTTTGCCGTAATGCCTGAGAACGCATCAGATCCTCCGCATTGCATGCCGATAATCAGATCGGAGAGATCGAGTTTTTCCCTTTTTCTTTTATTAAGGTTTTCAAGTTTTATCCTCGCCATATCGACTATCGCCTTAACCATGGCATCTCTTCCTTTATAATCTTGGAGGAGAAGAGTATTCTCTTTCGTTATTAAGGACTTGTCGAGGATTCTATCGAATGTGAGTTTCTCGCATCCAAGGCCTACGACCATTATCTCTCCTCCGAAGTTCGGATGCTTTATGAGATTTGCTACAGCCCTGATTGGAATTTTAGCTTCCCTTGCGTTTATCGCAACGCCGCAGCCATACGGGTGAGTTATTGCAATGACGTCGTCAACATTCTCATAAAGGGGAAGAAGCGTTCTTTTTATCTCCTCTACGGCGACTTTGACAACTCCTGCAGCACACTGGACAGTAGTTACAATTCCAAGTATGTTCCTTGTTCCTGCATAATTGTCCTTGTTTTTATAGCCATACCAGTAGCGTCTTTTCGGCATAGGGGTATTAGTATTGATATCTTTTCCCCATTCAAGATTGTCAAGTGCGGGACTTTCTGGGAGGTCGAGCATTTTCTCATTAATCCATGAACCCTTTTTTATCAGATCCTTCGCATATCCTATAATTACTCCGTATCTTCTAATTTCTCCGCCTTTTTCTATGTCAGAGAGTGCGATCTTGTGAGCTTGAGGGATATCGTCAAGGGCAATGATGGACTCGTTGACAGCACTTCCTTTTTTTATGTCGAAAAGTGCTATTGCTACATTATCGTTTTCATTAATCTTAATTATTGAGTTTTTCATTTCTGTATCCAATTTTATTTTATATTAAAATATAATAAAGATAAAATCAAATAAAATTATAAAAAAAATGTAAATATTATAAAAAATTCTAATTTTATTTGACTTTTTAGATATTGTGTTATATTCTCTCGATCGTGGAGGATTGTATGGATAGCAGTTTTTTCTCTGGAATTGTAGTTCCTATAGCTACTGTTATAGATGAAAATGAGAATATAGATGAAAAGAAGCTCAGAGAACATGTGAATTTCATGATTGATCACGGCGTGAAAGGGATATTGGCTGCCGGAAGCAATAGCGAATTTTACATGATGGATAAAGATGAGAACGAAAGAGCTCTCAGCATTATTACAAGCGAGGTTAGAGGTAGAATTCCTGTCTACATGGGAATAGGTGAGATAAGGACGAGAAAATGTCTCGAACTTGTAAAGGTTGCAAAGAAGTACAATGTTGATGCGGTTTCCGTTCTGCAACCTATGTTTATAAAACCAAGCGATGACGAGCTTTATACGCACCTTTCTACAATTGCAGATGCTTTAGGAGATACTCCGATGCTTCTATATAACAATCCAGGACGCACTGGCTATGCTATGAGCCAGGATCTTGTATATAGAATTGCTCACGAAAAGAAGAATGTAATCGGAATGAAGGACAGCTCAGGGGATGTCACTCAGCTTGAGGAGTTTATCAGGAGAAACAGGGACATTGGTTTCAAAGTCATGTGCGGAAAAGACACTCTGATATATGCAAGCCTTGCCCTTGGTGCCGTAGGGGCAGTATGCTGTACTGCAAATTTCATCCCTGATCTCGTATGTTCGATATATGATAAATTCGTTGCAGGCGATTTGAAAGATTCTTTAGAAGCTCAATTCAGACTCAATCCAATCAGGCTTCAGATGGATAAGAGTTCGTTCCCTGTTGCGATGAAGGATTATGGAAATATTTTAGGATTGAATTTAGGAAAGCCTTTCCTGCCTAACAAGAATTCGACGGAAACACAGCTTGAAGGGCTTAGAAAAGCATTAATCGACAATGGATATAATATCTAGGAGGAAAAGATGAAAATTGGATTTATAGGACTTGGTATCATGGGCCGCCCAATGGCGAAAAATCTGATTAAGGCCGGCCACGAACTTGTAGTATGCGACTTCAACAAGGCGGCTGTTGAGGATCTCGTATCATGCGGTGCGAAGAGCGCAGCTAACGGAGCTGAGATGGCTAAGCAGGTAGATGTCATCATCACTATGGTGCAGAATAGTCCTCAGGTTAGAGCTGCTGTTTTGGGCGAAGGCGGTATTGCGGAGACAGCAAAGCCTGGATTCACGCTGATCGACATGTCTTCAATCGATCCGGTTGAGAGCAAGAAAATAGGCGAGGAGCTTGCAAAGAAAGGATGCAAGATGCTAGACGCTCCAGTAAGCGGCGGCGAGCCAAAGGCAATTGATGGAACGCTTTCTGTAATGGTCGGCGGAGAGAAGGAGGATTTCGACAAGTTCCTCCCTGTTCTTCAGGCGATGGCTGGATCTGTAACATATGTTGGAAGTCTTGGCGCAGGAAACATTGCAAAGCTTGCCAACCAGATCGTAGTTGCATGCAATATCGCTGCAGTTGCAGAGGCTCTTACATTCAGCAAAAAAGTAGGCGCTGATCCTGAACTTGTCTATCAGGCAATCCGCGGCGGTCTTGCAGGATCTACTGTAATGGATGCTAAGGCTCCTATGATGATGGCAGGAAACTATAAGCCTGGATTTAGAATTGAACTACACATCAAGGACCTTACTAACGCACTTAATGCTGCACATGCGGTTAATGCGCCAGTTCCTCTTACAGGAGAAGTCATGGAGATGATGCAGTCATTGAAGGCTTACGGTTGCGAAAAGGACGATCACAGCGCACTTGCCAAATACTATGAGAAGATCAGCGATACTTCTATTGTAAAATAAGTCCTTGCATTTATATTTGAAAAAAAATTTTGGGGGAGAATTTTTTTTCTCCCCATTTTATATAAGTATGATAAACTTAGTTAAAACTAATAAAAAAAAAGGAGTCAACCGAAAGTGAAGAAAGTCATCCTTATTCCAGATTCATTCAAAGGGACGATGAGTTCTGCGGAAATCTGCCAGATTATGAAGTCTGTAGTGCTGAAACATTACCCGGACTGCTCTGTTATCAGCATTCCTGTTGCTGACGGAGGAGAGGGTAGCGTAGACGCTTTTCTAGAAGCTGTCGGAGGGGAAAAAATATATAAGGAAGTAAACGGCCCGTATCCGGGAGAAAAAGTGAAAGGGTATTATGGAATACTACCTGGAAATATTGCTGTGATAGAGATGGCAGCTGCTGCCGCTCTTCCTATGGTAGGAGATAGAAAAGATCCGTCCAAAACTACGACATATGGTGTTGGAGAACTTATGCTTGATGCGGCAAGCAAAGGAGTTAGCAAGATAATCCTCGGCCTTGGAGGATCTGCTACAAATGATGCTGCTTGCGGACTCGCATCTGCTTGCGGAGTTTCGTTCTTCAATAAGGATGGAAAGAAATTCACGCCAGTAGGAGAGAACATGGATGAGGTTGTCAGGATTGATACTTCAACAATGGATGAAAGGCTGAAGAAAATAGAGATCGTAACGATGTGCGATATAGACAACCCATTCTATGGCCCGGAGGGGGCTCCAGCAATATATGGACCGCAGAAAGGCGCGGATGAAGCGATGGTGAAGATGCTTGATGAGAAAATGAGAGTTCTTGCAGAGGTTATGAAGAAAGATTGCGGCGTTGATGTCCAATCTATCCCAGGTTCCGGCGCTGCAGGAGGAATGGGGGGCGGTATGGCCGCATACTTTGGTTCTCGCTTGCAGATGGGAATAGAGACCGTTCTTGACACTGTCCACTTCGACGAGCTTCTTAATGGAACTGATTTCGTATATACTGGTGAAGGAAAGATAGACGGACAGAGCCTTAGAGGAAAGGTTGTTATTGGCGTTGCTAGGAAATCGAAGAAGAAGAATGTCAAGGTAATCGCTTTTGTCGGAGATATCGGAGACGACGTGGAAAAGGCTTACGATGAAGGAGTTACCGGAATATTCAGCATAAACAGAGTGGCTGTTCCTTACAAAGAAGCGAAGGTAAGGGCAAAGAGCGATTTGGCGCTGACAGTCGACAATCTTTTAAGATATCAGAATGCAATAATGTCTTAAAATTGAATGTAATAACCCCTCTAAGTTTGATTAAAAACAAATTTAGGGGGGCGTCTTTTCTCTCAACAGGAATAAGAATTTTTACGACTTGTTCGCTTCTTTTTTCGCTCCCTGTTTCGTCAATCAGCCCCTTTTCATAACTTGGACCTGCAATTTTCAGACCATTTTCCTTTATTTTTGAAATTAATGACGGATAGTGATTCATGCTCTCGTCTAAGTTTCCTTTGAAAAGATATTCGGCATATATTCCATGTTTTATAACGGCATTGGAGCTCTCTTTGCTTCCAGTGTAGCTTACAATAGATCTGATTTTGTTATATTGCCCCTGTTCTATGCTTTCTCTATCAAGCATGAATCCTTCGTTATAACCAAATGGTATGTTGTTTGAATTTCTGCTGAGGTAAAAACTTATCCAGTCTTCGTCCTTCAGTTCAAATCTGTTCTTGTATCATATATTAATAGATTTCAGCATTTGTTCTTTTTTGTTTCTGCTTTATTGCAAAACTCAAATAATGCCATTAAAAGGCATTTTCAGGCTTAGGTTCTTAATGTGAAATAGGGCGAGAAGGCAGATGCCTGCGATTAAAGAATCATCTTATTATTTAACCAATTATTTATTGTAAAAAAGGCAGTTGAATAAAGCTGTCTTTGAATTTCTAAAATGGATTTCAAGATAATGCGCCGCTTTTTCCCAGTTGTTTTCAAGGCCGGCTTTTATAATATCTAGATGTTCCTTCTTCGTTTCAACTAATCTATCTACTTTCAAGCCAGAGAGTATTCTGAATCTGTTGTTCTGGTCTATTATGGTGTCATACGCCTTTAGAAAATACGGATTTCCGACTATGCTCATAAGTGTAAGATGAAATGCGTTGTCATAATCAAAGAACTCGTCTGTGGTGTTTCCATCTAAAGAAGAATCATCGGCTTCATAATAATGCAGAAATTCAAGAAGCTTGTCTTTTCCTATGTATTTACCGTATTCTTTTGCTGCATAAGTTTCAAGCAAAGTCCTGATTTCAAACACTGAATTGATGATGTCGATTGTTATCTCTGTTACGAGTATTCCTTTTTTGGGCCTTATTACGACGAGTCCGTCATTTTGAAGCCTTATTACAGCCTCTCTTATAGGAGTTCGGCTAATTCCTAGATCTGTTTGAAGTTCTTCCTCTTTTAAGAGCGATCCAGGTTTATAGATGCCGTGAATAATGCGCTCTTTGATAACTTTATAGGCTTGATCCTGTAAATTATCTTTCCTCATTTTTTCCTCCCTTTGATGCAATTATATATTAAATCTTTAGATAAGATTATAGCTAGACAATAACATTCAGGACAAGCCTGACAGGATTTCTTGCAGCATCATTTATAAATTCCCAACAGTTCTTCTTCCTCTGTTCAATCACTTTAAACTTAAAAAATGTCTTTAAGAATAACGTTTTGCAAGCAGATATGAATTCTTTGCTTCTGGTCAAATAAAAGGAGGGATGAAAGTGTTTTTTCCTACTAGTAATTATGCATAAAGAAAACTTTGAATTGAGAAACGGTATATGTCACAGCAGCTGCAGTTTAATAATAGGTGAATGAAGAACAAGATTCATATTACGATTTGCATCAAAATAAAGCAGAATAAATAGAAAAATGAAATTAATGTATACATCATAATTGAATTTTATCTTTTATTTTGTTTAAAAACTTTGTCTAATAGTGAAATAAGGTTAAATAAAAATTTTGTTATCTATTTTTAATATAAAGAATTATTGTTTTACATCTCTAAAGAGAATAATTGTTATTGATTTTATACATTAAAATTCATATTATCATATTAGATTTGTTTGATTTAAAATCCTCTTGATCTTAAGAAATTTTTAAAAATCATTTCAATATTTATCATAATAAGAGCATGAATTTTATATTTGTAGTATAAAAAATATAAAAATTGTTTAAATATTATAAAAAACATTTGACAATATTAAAAACGTGCTACAATAATGTATACATCACGGGAATTTAAGTTTCCATTATGCACAATCGAGGGAGGATGAAAGCAATATGCATAAAAACGAGCTGACGCTTTCAAGGGAGAAGAGAAGATTAGAGATGCGAAAGAAAGCAACTCCATATCTACTTTTAGCTCCTGTTTTTATTTTCGTCTGTTGTTTCATGCTCTGGCCTATACTAAATGTTTTCAAAATGAGCTTGGAGCAGTACATTGTAACTCAACCTAGAAACAGACATTTTATCGGGCTAGATAACTTCAAGACGATTTTTTCTCAAGATCCTATTTTCTGGAGGGCTCTCGGAACTACAGCTATCTATGTTTTAGTTTCTGTTGCCATACAGACTGTTTTAGGATTCTGGTTAGCTTATTTACTTACGCGTAAGTTCAAGGGTAGGGGAGTGATCAGAGCTCTCGCACTTGTTCCTTGGGCTGTTGCAGGACTTATGGTTGGTATCATATGGAACTTGATGCTAGGTCAGACATATGGTGTTATAAACGACCTGCTTGTTAAGTTCCACATTACAGAAACTAAGCTATCATGGTTTTCAAGCAGAAATCTTGCTTTGGCTTCTATTGTAATCGCAAACGTATGGCGTGGAATTCCATTTTTCACAATCAGCTATATGTCTGCGCTCTCCGGCATATCGGATGAGCTTTATGAATCTGCTAAGATTGATGGAGCGAAAGCACCGACTCAAATGTTTAAGATCACTATCCCTATGATTAAGGATACGATCGTCATTACTACCCTTTTAAGGGCTATTTGGACTTTCAATGCTGTAGACTTAATCGTCAGCTTGACAAACGGCGGGCCTAATAGAGGTACGACGACGTTAGCTCTTTATATTATGAACACGTTCCAGACAGATTCCAACTTTGGTTATGCATCAGCACTGTCTGTAATCTCAACTTTGATAATGATGGTAATTGCCTTCATTTACATCCGTGTCGGAAAGGTAGGTAAGAATATAGCATGAGCACATCTACAACACTTGCAACAGAACTGCAAAAATCAGCAATTCAAAGACGTAGAAGGGAACTATTCTTCAGGTGGCTTACTCTTTATATTCCACTAGCAATTTTCTTAATTGTCACGATCTTTCCTTTCTACTGGATTATAAACACATCGTTAAAGAATAGTACTGAAGTTCTATCTCTTCCGATAAGTTATTATCCTCATCATCCGACATTTATTAACTATGCAAGACTATTTAACGAGTTCGGATTCGGTTCTGCATTCGCACACTCTGCTTTCGTTGCAGTCTTTACTACAATCATAGTAACTCTATTAAGTCTTTTAGCTGGTTATGCAATGAGCAGATATACATTTAAGGGCAAAGGGTTCTTCTACATGCTCATGCTCATTACGCAGATGCTTCCAGCTGTTGTTCTCATGATCCCTCTTTTTTCCATCATGGTGAACTTGAGGCTCATAAACAACCTTTGGAGCTTGGTGCTTATTTGTTCTTGTACGAACCTTGCGTATTGCATGTTCATGATGATGGGATACTTCAATGCGGTTCCGCGCGAACTTGAGGAGGCTGCGCAAGTAGACGGATGTTCTCTGTTAAAGAGCATCTTTAGAATTCTTCTTCCTGCTATGAAACCAGCAATTGTTGCTACAGGTGCTTATGCATTTATAAACGCATGGAACGTATACGTATACGCAGTTGCATTCATCACCGATAGAAGAATGTACACGCTTCCACTTGCTCTTAAAGTATTCCAGGGCGAATTTGGAACGCAGTATGGACTGCTTGCAGCAGGATGTGTGGTAGCTCTCGTTCCTGTAGTTATCATCTTCGCGTTTATCCAGAAGCACTTGTCATCCGGTGCAACAGCTGGCGCTGTAAAAGGTTAAAACAAAAATCCAGTATAACTGGTTGGAGGTTATATGAAAAATAAAACATTTAAAACAATTGCCGTAATTGCTATGGTTATGCTCGTAGCTCTATCTTCGGCTTTTGCTGGCGGTTCTTCTGAAACAAGCTCTTCAGGAGGAAAACAAGTTATTAATTTCTGGTACCACTCTGGAGATCCGGACACAGATGCCTATTTTGAAGAGTTCATCGACAATCTCAATGCATCACAGGATCAGTACGAAGTAATTTACACAAGTTTCAACTTCGCAGACTTCCAGAATCAGTTCCAGATGACTGTCATGACAAATACAATGCCTGACATCGTATCACTTGGATTCTCTAATATCGCTACATTCACAGCACAGGATTCAATCCTTGCTCTTGATGATTATGTAGATCAGCTTGATGAATATCAGTATATCGATGAGCAGCTTCTAGACGGTATGAGAACACTTGGTGATGGAGTTCTCTATGGAATTCCATTCGCATACAACCAGGAAGTTGCATGGTACAACGTTCCTCGTTTTGCTGAGTACGGCCTTACTGAGGCTCCAAAGACACAGGCAGAATTCCTTGATTACTGCGAAAGATTTGCAGATTCTGCAAATTCAAGATATTTCTACTCTTTAAGAGGAGTTAGGCCTTACGATAGTCTAGTAGCATGGCTCTGGACATGGACAGACGGTCTTGGATATGGCGGAAGCTGGTTCGATGAGAACGGAAAATGTATCCTAAGAGATCCTGCTTTTGCTGAAGCATTGGACGCATATGCAAATATTTATAAGAACCACTGGGTTTCTGGAGATTCTGTAAACAACAACTTCGACCAGATTGTTGCTGAGTTCGGTTCCGGCGTATCTGCATACATTGTTCATAACTCATCTTCAGAGGTAACGCACAGGCAGAATCTTGGAGACGGTAATTTCGCAGCTGCTAGAGTTCTTGCAAATGACCAGGGACACTATTTCGCATCCGGACTTCAGCCGAATGTATACTGCGTAACTAACCAGGGAGACGACCATGACTATACAGGAGCTATCTGGCTATTAAATGAGTTAATCAGCGCTGAGTGCACTGGAGGACTATGCGAGAAGGTCGGAAGAGTTCCATGCAACACTCTCGTATATGAGCAGCCATGGTTTGCAACTGACACTGAAATGCTTCTTTACATGAGCTATCTATCTGATGATAACTACTATCAGATTCAGAACCCGTACTGGCTACCTGAGTTCTCAGCTTTTATCACAAATGATATGACTGCAGATTTCCAGGCAGTAATGATGGGCGATATGGCAGCTCAGGATTGCGTCAACTCTTGGGCAGACAAGATTGACAGCTATCAGGCTGCATATGAGGCATCTAGGTAAAATTTTTAAGAGTGTGGGGTAAACTCCCCGCACTCTATTCAAGAGGCAAGAAAAAAACATGAGCGAAGTAATTCTTTTTAATGATGATTTTTCATCTTTTAAAATTGGTCCTCTTCCATTTGACAGAGAACACTCTGCAATGGGCGAATACCACTATGTAAAGCAGGATGGATACTCCGGGGATTGGTATGATCCAATTACGAACTGCTATTATCGCGGTCCGAACTGGATTGTTACTGCTGAGAACGGATCTCATTATATGGAGCAGATGAGAGTAAGCAATCCTCTCACTCGCGGAGTGCTGCCGGTTCTAGCTGCAGGAGAAAAGGACTGGAAAGATTATGAAGTATCTGTATCCGTTCGTCCTCTAACGACAATAGAGGAGGCTGGAGTTCTTTTCAGGTATCAGACATCCCTTTGCTTTTACGCATTCTTTTTGAAAGATGGAAAGGCATTATTAGTCCGTTATAACAAAACGAATCACGAAGTATTAAAAAGCGTGGATTTTAAATTCAATTCAGACACTTTCTACCGTCTTAGCGTTAAAGTCTGTGGAAAGAGCGCCGTATGTTTTATTGACGGCAGAGAGATATTGAGTTTCAACGGCATTGAAAACGAGAGAGGATGTATCGCTCTTGCATCGTTTATGCCTTGCCAGTTCTCTTCTGTTGTCGTTAAGGCAACTAACGAGGAGAATGAAAGACTTCAGAAGGAAAGGACGGAAAAAGCTTTAAGACTTGCTGAAAAGAGATCTAAGTATGCAAAGCCAAAGCTCTGGAAAAAGTTCGACCTAGGCAACTGGGGTGCATCCAGACAGATAAGATTTGGTCATCTTACAGGAACTGATGAGATGTTCTTTGTAATGGCTCAGCATCAAAAGAGGGTCTTTAAAGAAAGATATTGTAATATTAGCTGTCTTACTGCTGTCAGCATTGATACAGGAAAGATCCTATGGCAGATAGGAGAGCCTTCAGAACTTCAGGTCAACCAAGATACGACATGCGATCTTCCTTTCCAGATTTATGACATTGATAATGATGGAATCGATGAGGTCATATGCGCAAAAGATTTCAAGCTTATGATCCTCTCAGGCCTTGACGGATCTGTTAAAAAGTCTATGCCGACACCTCTTAATGAGGAGAAGGCTGATGAGATTCTTGGAATCGAGTTCAAGAAGCATGCCTTTGATCGTCTGAACGTCGATGCCATAAGAATTGTGAACGTGTCAGGAAAAGAAAGGCCTTCGGACATCCTTATTAAGGATCGCTATGCTAGATTATGGATTTATGATTCCGACTTTAATCTGCTATGGAAGTTCAATCACAATAACACAGGACACTTTCCTTATGCATACGATTTCAACGGGGACGGAAAGGATGAGATATTCTCTTGCTACAATATGATATCTAGCGATGGAAAGCTTGTCTGGCAGCTTCCTATAGATACGGATCACACAGATGAGATCGTAATCGGCAAGTTCGACGATGACATTGACGACGATTTGATTGCAATCGTATCCGGATGGGAAGGCTTCATGATTGTCGATAAGAATGGAAACATTCTCTCTAGAGATATCAATGGGCATGGACAGAGGATAAGCGTTGCAAACTATATTCCTTCTAGAAAGGGGCTTGAAATCTGTACTACTACATATTGGGAGAATCAGGGGATTATCTATCTATATGATGCCAAAGGAAATGAAATATGGCATATGGAGCCTAGCACTAACGGAAATATTATCGCTCCAGTCAACTGGCTGGGAAACGGAAGCGAACTGATTCTTTTAAATGGTAATGTGAAGTATGGAGGCATGCTCGACGGAGATGGGGACATCGTAGTTCAGTTCCCTGATGACGGGCATCCTGACATGTGTGCGGAAGTAATCAATTTAACAGGCGATCATAGGGATGAGATCATCCTATGGGATGCTAAAAAGATGTATATATACACTCAAGACAGAGAGGCTGAAAAGGATGAAAGGGGAGAGTACGCTCCTCATAAATATCCTATTTACAACTTCTCTAACTACAGAGGGGAATATTCATTTGCAAACTGGATTAAACAGGAGAGAGAATAAAAATGGTGTATGAGTCTTATTTTGATAACTATGCTTACTGGTTCAGCAAGTATGACAGGAATACATGGAACTACGAAGATGCTTGTACTTTAATCGGCCTTCTCGACATGTATAAGGCAACAGGAAAAGAGTTTTATTTTGAAGCGATTGAAGCTTTCATGAACCGTTATATTAACGAAGACGGATCTATCAGGCTTTACGATATGTCAGAATACAATCTCGATAAGATCCCTGGCGGAAGACTTCTATTCCCTCTATATGAGAAGACTGGAAAAGAGAAGTATAGAATAGCAATCGAAACCCTTTATAAGCAGCTTGAAAGCCATCCGAGAACAAAGTGCGGAAGCTTCTGGCATAAGCAGATCTATCCGAACCAGGTATGGCTTGACGGTCTATACATGGGGCTTCCTTTCTATATGCTTTATGCGAATTTGACAGGAAGAAAGGATATTTATGACGATGTCATCCTGCAGTTTAAGAATTGCCGTGCGCATCTGTTTGACGAAGAGAAGAAACTTTATTATCACGCATGGGACGAAAGCAAGTCGATTTTCTGGTGTGATAAGCAGACAGGGCTTTCTCCTAACTTCTGGTCAAGGGCGATCGGATGGTACCTTATGGCGCTTGCAGATGTTTATGAGCTAATGCCTGAAGATAGGGTGGACGACAGGAAGGTATTGCAGTCAATTTGGAAAGAATGTCTTGATGGAATGCTTTTATATCAGGATAAAGAGAGCGGAATGTTCTATCAGCTTACAGCGCTAAAGGATACTGAAGGCAACTATCTTGAGACAAGTTCGACAATGATGGTCTCCTATTCTCTATTCAAGGGATTAAGACTAAAGGCAATTGAAGGAGATAATTATTGGAGAGCGGCAGAGGCTGCAATCATAGGAAACCTTACACGCTACTTAAAATTCTCAAATGGAAAGTTAAGTCTTGGCGGAATGTGCAAGGGTGCAGGCCTTGGCCCTGACGGAAACTTTAAGAGAGACGGAAGCGTAGCATATTATCTTGCAGAGGAAATCGTTGCGGACGAGCAGAAGGGAACTGGAGTATCAGCAATGGCATATTCAGAATTCCTTATGGCTAAGAGGGATTACACATACCCTGAGGTAGAACTCTTTAAGAGAGATTACGATCCTATCCTTCCTACCGATCCTGGTTTTAAAGACCATATGTAATGCAATAAGAATTGGCAATTAAATAGTTTAAATTTTTTTTTTCAAATCCCCCGTTTAGAGGGGGATATGAATATTATTCAAATTAGGGAGAAATATGATGAAAGCATTATATATTACAGAGCCTGGAAAGACTGAGATTAGAGAGATTGCTAAGCCAGTTAGAAAGAGTGGAGAAGCACTATTGAAAGTGCTCTCTGTTGGAATATGCGGAAGCGATCTAGGCTCTTACAGGGGGACATTTGCATATTTTGATTATCCAAGGATTCCTGGCCATGAGTTTAGTGCCGAGATCGTGGAGATTGATGACAATGATTATGGCCTGACTCCTGGCATGATAGTAACTGCAAATCCGTACTTCAACTGTGGAAAGTGCTACAGCTGCACGCATGGACATGTGAATGCTTGTATGGATAACAAGACGATGGGATGCCAGATGGACGGCGCTTTTTGCGAATACGTATCAATGCCTATCGAGCGCATTATAGATGGAAAAGGCTTGAATCCTGATACTTTAGCTCTTATCGAGCCGTTCTGTATCGGTTATCATGGCGCGCTTAGGGCCAACGTAAAGAAAGGGGACAAGGTTCTCATAATTGGCGCTGGCACTATCGGAGTAATGGCTGGAATTTCTGCCAAGAGCATGGGGGCAGAAGTTTATTTGTCCGATGTCATTGAAGACAAGCTTGCAAAGAACGTAAAAGACTTCGGATTTGACGGAATGATTTTAAATTCTTCAAAAGAAGCATTCTTAAAAGGAGTTGAAGATATTACAGGATATACTTTCGATAAAGGAGAAAAGAGGGTAAAAGGTTTCGATACCACAATTGAAGCTGTAGGAATGGCTCAGACATTCCAGGATGCGATAGATGCATGCTGCTTCGGCGGAAACGTATGTCTTGTAGGCGTAAGCAGGCAAAAGCTTGATTTTGATTTCACCATTATTCAGAAAAAGGAACTTAACATCTACGGCAGCCGCAATGCTATGACAAGCGATTTCAAAGATTTAATCGATCTTGTTTCTAGCGGCAAGGTTGATTTAAGCAATATGATAACAAATACATATGTTGGCATTGAAAATGCTCCTAAAGCATTTTCTGACTTCTCAGAAAACAGAAGTCACATGCTGAAAGTCATGGTGGAAATAACTCAGCCAGGCTTTGCAAAATAAAATTAGGCTTCCACATTTGTGCATACAAGTGTAAATATAGCCAGCAGGCAGAGATGTTTGCTGGCTTTTTCTATTTTTTAGACATGATTTCTTACTTAAGAAAAATATATATTGCAACGGAGATTCCAAAAGATATCTAAGATGCTCACGCTACTTTATGCTATCTTATGAAATAAAAATGGTTTGACAAAAACAACTAGAAGAAATTCCTACTTATTATCGGATAATGAGAAAGGTTAGCTACGAAGGAAAAATTAAGAATTATGCCACTGAAGAGATTAAGAAACGAGACAACCTATGATTCTTGATAATCTTAAAGGATTATGTTGATGCCGTGTTGAAGTTTTGCTCGCAATTTATGACATCATCGACAATGAAATAATAATCATATTTGGAAACAGTCCGCAAAAGTTCCATGAATGACAGTTTTGGGATTAATTAATTATCTAATGTTCTATTGACACTAAACCCAATGAATGTTAATGTATTGAACGCTTGGGCGGTTAACTCAGCGGGAGAGTGTCACGTTGACATCGTGGAAGTCGCCAGTTCAATCCTGGCATCGCCCATAAAGGTATCTCTTTGCAATAAAAGCAAATAGATACCTTTTTTTTCTTTATTTGCAGATTTCAGCTCGATTAGCATGATAAGTATTATGTTTACTCTCAAAATTTTCAAAATTTATCCGCTTTTTTCTTCATAGGAGTGCAAAAATGGTAAAGTTTTCCTTTTATAAGCGCTACTATACAAGCGAAGTTTTCTGGCCTGAATTCTATTTTATTAACTATTAGATTTCCTACTAATTCCTTTTGTCATGAAAAATTGAATGTTTGTGATATTAATTTAGGATAGTTATATTATCACTATGCTTCTTAAATAAGACTTATTATGATTTCTTTAGATCCAAATGAATTATGTTGCTTTTCAATACTCTCCATGGTTGATATTTCAGAGTTCAGGTTCATATATGAATTTTTATTAGAAAAAAATAAAAGAGTGTTTCTATGCAAAGTAATTGACATTATCTTTTCTTCTTTGTTACTATGCATAATAACAAGGAGAATCAAATGAAGCCATCTCTTTTGGAATCTATCGAACTTAAAAATAGGGGAGCTAGACTTATAGCGTTGAGAGCAGAGCTGTATTCAGACTCTTTTACGCCCATCGAGGTTCTTAAAGCATTAAGAAAAACGAGCGATTCAGTCTTTCTTCTTGAGAGCGCTGAAAACGATATGAGAAGCGGACGCTGGACATTTTTAGGTTATGATCCAATGTTTGAGCTTGTAGTAGATGAAAGAGGCATTGTCGTAAGGGAAAATGGAACAGAAAAGACCATTAGAGAAAATAATCCAATAGCTTTTATTCAAGGCTTGATTAAAAATAGGTTCAAAATGCTTGATCAGGATGGCATTCCTCCTTTTTCAGGCGGTTTTGTCGGATATTTTGCATATGATGCTGTAAAATATGCAGAACCATCGCTTTCTCGATATCTTCCCCCCATGCGATGAGCCTGACATAGATCTTATGATCTTTCGTACTTTTCTCTCTTTTGACAGCTACAGAAAAAAGGTACATGTCATAACTCTTTTATCTGCTGATAATCTAGAAAAAGAATACGAAGAAGGGATAAAGAGAATAAACGATACCGTCAATCTTATCAAAAGAGGAGAAAAAGCATTTTTTTCCACCTCTTGAACTGAAATCCAAGTTTTCTCAATATTTGTCTGACGAAGAGTATGGAGAGCTTGTTAATAAAGCAAAAAAACACATAACAGACGGAGACATCTTTCAAATAGTTCTTTCAAAAATTTTTGAAGCAGATGCGAAAGGTTCTCTTTTTGATGCATACAGAGTGTTAAGAAGTTCAAATCCATCGCCTTACATGTTTTATTATGGCGGAAAGGAGATAGAGATTGCAGGCTCTTCCCCTGAGACGCTTCTTAAAGTGCAGAAAAAATAAGATGAAGACATACCCTCTAGCGGGTACGAGGGCAAGAGGTAAGACGGACGAAGAAGATCTGGCTCTAGAACAAGAGCTTTTAAAAGATGAAAAAGAGCTTTCCGAGCATGATATGCTCGTAGATTTAGGAAGAAACGATCTAGGACGTGTAGCTAAAGATGGAAGCGTATGCGTTATAAACCATCGTTCAGTTCTGCGTTTTTCACATGTTATGCATATAGCCTCTGAAGTTGAAGCAGAACTAAAAGAGAGCGAAGATGCCCTTAGCGCACTGTTTTCACTCCTGCCTGCAGGAACGCTATCAGGAGCACCTAAAATAAAGGCATGCGAACTTATTGCAAAGCTTGAAAAGAGAAGAAGAGGCCTTTACGGAGGCGCCTTTGGATATCTTACGTTCACCGGAAACATGGATGCTGCGATTGCAATACGTCTTTGCTATATGAAATGCGGTAAGCTCAGGATTCAAGCAGGGGCTGGAATAGTCTATGACAGTTCCCCCGATAAGGAAGCTGAGGAATGTAGAAGAAAAGCAGGAGCTGCAATAGATGCGGTAATTGCCCCTCAGGGAGGAATTGATGATATTGCTAATTGATAACTACGACAGCTTTACATATAACGTCTATCATCTATTTAGAGGACTTAAAGCAGATGTCGCCGTAGTAAGAAACGATGCTGTTACTTGTGACGAGATCATGCGCTTATCGCCGTCAGCGATAATAATCTCTCCAGGGCCTGGAAGACCTGAAGATGCGGGAGTATCGGAAGATGCGGTAAGAATGTTTTACTCGCACATTCCAATTCTTTGAATCTGTCTCGGCCATCAGGCAATTGCTGATGTGTTTTCCTCTCCTGTAGTTCATGCGCCTTCTGTAGTTCATGGAAAGCCATCCAAAATAATCCATTGTGATGATGAACTTTTTGAAGGCATTCCAAGAGAATTTAATGCTGCGAGATATCACTCACTTGTCGTAGACAGGAGCAAGATTGACGACAGGCTTTCCATAATTGCAGAGACTGAGGATAACATCGAAATGGCAATAAAATTAAAGGGATATCCCGTCTATGGCATTCAGTTTCATCCTGAGTCTATTCTAACAGAATACGGAAGCAAACTAGCTAGTAATTTTTTAAGTTTGACAGGAGGCTTGACATGATTAAAGAAGCTATATTGAAGCTCGTTTCAAAAAAAGATCTTGAATATGACGAAGCAGAAGCTGTTATGGATGAGATCATGGAGGGAAAAGCAAGTAGCGTACAGATGGCGTCATACCTTACGGCGTTGTCAATGAAAGGAGAGACTCTAGATGAAATAACAGCATCCGCACATGGCATGAGAAATCACTGCATTAAACTCTTACATGACATGGATGTTCTTGAAATTGTCGGTACTGGTGGGGACGGATCATCTTCTTTTAACATTTCGACAACAACGGCAATCGTCGTAGCGGCAGGCGGAGTAAGCGTTGCAAAACATGGAAACAGAGCTGCATCCTCACGCTCTGGAAGCGCAGACGTTCTAGAAGCACTAAGGATTAATATAAGAGTAAGCCCTGAAAAGAGTACGGAAATTCTGAAGAAGATTGGAATCTGCTTTCTCTTTGCGCAGAATTATCATATTGCAATGAAGTATGTCGCGCCTGTAAGAAAATAACTTGGAATACGCACAGTATTCAATATTCTAGGTCCTCTTACAAACCCTGCAGGAGCAAACATGGAACTTCTTGGCGTTTATGATAAAAGCCTCGTCGAGCCTCTTGCTGCTGTTATGAGTCGTCTTGGGGTTAAGCGCGGCATGGTCGTATTCGGCCAGGAAGGCCTTGACGAGATTTCATCCTCAGCTCCTACATCTGTCTGTGAAATAAGGGATGGATGGTTTCAAAGCTATGAAATAGATCCCGGAATGTATGGACTTCCTCTTTCTAGACACGAGGATCTTGTAGGAGGGACTCCTGAAGAAAATGCAGAAATTACTAGATTAATACTTTCTTCAAAAGAAAAGGGTGCAAAGCGTAATGCGGTTCTTTTAAATGCAGGAGCATCTTTTTACATTGCAGGAAAAACAGAAAGCATTAAAGATGGAATAGCTTTAGCAGAGAGTCTAATAGATGGTGGAAAAGCTGAAGCAAAGCTTAATGAGTTCATAATGGAGTCTGCTTTATGAGTATTCTTGATGAACTGGCAGAAAGCGCTTTTAAGCGTACAGAAAAAGAAAAGAAGTTGTTCTCCATTTCTAATGTGAGAAGAGAAGCTGAGGCGATGCCAATAATGCCGTCTTTTATGAGCGCTATAAAGAAAGATGGCTTATCTTTAATTGCAGAAATAAAAAAGGCGTCACCTTCTAAAGGCTTGATAGCAAAGGATTTTCAATATATTCAGATTGCGAAAGAGTATGAGAAGGGAGGATCTGATGCAATCTCGTGTCTAACTGAGCCCTCTCGGTTCTTAGGATGCGATAAGTATCTGGAAGAGATTTCAAAGAACGTTTCGATTCCAATTCTCAGGAAGGATTTCATAATTGATGAGTTCATGATATACCGTTCCCGCTGCATAGGAGCCTCTGCAATTCTTCTTATCATATCTCTTTTGGATGATGTTAGGCTGAAAGATTATTTATCTCTTGCGGCAGAACTTAAAATGGACGTTCTTGTCGAGTGCCATGATGAGAATGAGATTGAAAGAGCAATTACAGCAGGGGCAGTCATTATTGGAATCAATAATCGCGATCTTGGTTCGTTCAGAGTCGATAACACAACAGCTGAACGTCTTTCATCATATGTGCCTGATGATAAGATCCTAGTTGCAGAAAGCGGAATAAATACAGCTTTAGAAGCAAGGAATGCAAGCTCTTATGCAGATTGCGTCTTGATTGGGGAGGCGCTAATGAAATCTTCAGATAGAAAAGCTTTCATAACGGAGATGAAAAATGGCAAAAATAAAAATATGCGGCATAAGAAGTATTGAAGATGCCGTGATGATATCGTCCCTTTTTCCTGATTACATAGGCATGGTAATTGAATGTCCAAATAGCAAGCGCTCGGTTTCAGAATCAGAAGCTGTAGCAATAAGTGAAAACATAAAAAAGGGGATAGAGCGAGTAGGGGTGTTCGCAGACGCCAAGCTCTCTCTTGTCTTGCGTCTGTTAAAAGAGAATGTAATAGATATTGCTCAGCTTCACGGGAACGAGAGCCGCAGTTATATTGACGAAATTGAAGGGATGGGATTTAGAACGATAAAAGCATTCAGCTATAAGCGTCTTGATGATGCCTATTCTTCTAATTCATCCTTTGTCTTGATAGATGCAGATGTCCCCGGAAGCGGGAAAAGTTTTTATTGGAAGGACATTCATGGTTTAAATCGTCCATTTTTTCTTGCCGGAGGAATTAATGCAGACAATGCCGTTGCTGCCATTAGAACTCTCAGTCCGTATGCCTTAGACTCTGCAAGCGGGACCGAATCTAACGGAAAGAAAGATAAGGAGCTTTCATCAAAGCTTATTAATGCAGTTAGAAACTATAATATTTAATAATGTTTTTGCTTTATGCGATTTAAAGAGAAGAGAAAAATTTGAGCAAGATTTTCAAATTAATAAAAAAGGCTGCTTCAAAAGTTTTCGCTTTTGTCGCAACCTATTTATAGTCTTATTTTAATACCGCTTTAGCCTTTCTGTTTACAATATATATTCCAAGACATACGAGAACAAGCGCAATAAGCTTATTCAGTTGCAGTGCCTCTTCCACCTCGCCTAAGAAGATTGCTGAAAGAAGAACTCCGAAAAGAGGGGTCATGAAGTTGAATATCGTAACCTTGCTTACGTCGTTATACTTTAAAAGCGTTCCCCAGAGGGAGTAGGCGACAGCTGAAATCAAAGCCATATAAAGCATGAGAACATACGCAGTAGGGTTGCTTACTAACGCAATCCTTCCTCCGAGAATTAAAGATACGATGATCATGACAAGACCGCCAAATATAAATTGATAGCCTGATAGCATTACGACATTATATTTCTGTCCGTATTTCTTACATAAAATACCGGATACTGCAAGGCTGATTGTAGAAAGAAGTACAAGTCCTTCTCCCAAAAATGTAAATGTGAAAGTATTTTCACTTCCTGGATGAACGTTCATTATTATAATTCCGCCAAGGCCTAAGACGCATCCAATGATTTTTGCGCTCGTCATTTTTTCATATCTGAATAGTAATGAGGCAAGGAGGATAGAGAAGAAGCCGCTAGCACCAGAAATAATTGTTCCTGTAACACCGGTTGTATGTGCTAGTCCTACATAGAAACAAAAATATTGAATAATTGTCTGGGCAAAACCAAGTTTAATAATTGAAGGTATGGATCCTTTCTCAGGTTTTATGAATTTCTTGTTCATTATCGATTGAATAAGAATAACTAGAATACCTGCTAAAAAAAATCTTATTCCGGCAAAAAGAATAATATCCAAAGTCTCTGAAGACTCAATTCCAAACAGTTCATACCCTGTTTTAATAGAAGGAGTCGCGCTTCCCCATAAAAAACAGCAAATCATTGCAAGAAGAAAAATTGCCCATGTGGATGTTATCCAATCATTTTTATTTTCCATTTTTAACCATCCTCCGAATAAAAATTCGACCAAGTGCGTAAGATATCACATAAATACTTTATTCTCAAGCAAAAAAAGAAACATATAGACATGCAAAAATTTATAAGAAGTTGCATATAGAGCTTTATTAGATTTTTTATTTCGATTATCATTTTAAGCTATGAACGAATTAACCAGTCAAATTATTATGATTTTCGTAGGACTGTTGCTCATCTACTTAGCTATTAAAAAGGAGATGGAGCCAACGCTACTACTGCCAATGGGATTTGGTGCTATCTTAGTAAACCTCCCTGGTTCGGTAATAGCATCCGTGTCCGATCATGGGCTTTTAGCGGTGCTATTTAATTTCGGAATTGAAAACGGAGAATTATTCCCGCTTCTCTTATTTATCGGAATTGGCGCAATGATCGATTTCGGTCCTGTTCTTAGCAAGCCATGGCTTATCTTCATTGGAGCTGCAGGACAGGGTGGTATCTTCATTTCCATGATAATTGCAGCAGCATTAGGATTCCCAATCCACGATGCAGCTTCTATCGGTATTATCGGAGCTGCAGACGGTCCGACTGCAATTCTCGTAAGCCAGAGGCTAATGAGTAACTATATTCCTGCAATCTTGGTTGTTGCGTATTGTTACATGGCCCTCGTTCCAATTATCCAGCCTGTTGTTCTCAAGGTATGCACGACAAAAAAAGAGAGATGCATCAGAATGCATTACAGTGCGAAGGCTGTAAGTAAGACGACAAGAATTTTATTCCCAATCATTGCAACTATCGTATGCGGACTTATCGCTCCAGATAGCGCAGCTCTTGTTGGAATGCTCATGTTCGGCAACCTCTTAAGAGAGTGTGGCGTTCTTGATAACCTTTCAAATGCTGCACAGAATATGCTCAGTCCGCTTATCACATTGCTTCTCGGACTTGCAATTGCTCCTCAGATGTCAGGCGCTAAACTATTGCAGGTTGAGACAATCATGATCATGGGCTTCGGTCTTGTTGCATTTATTTTCGATACTGCATGCGGTGTGTTCTTTGTTAAGATTGCAAACCTCTTCTTAAAGAAGGACAAGAAGATCAATCCTCTCATCGGCGGCGCTGGAATTTCTGCATTCCCGATGTCAAGCCGCGTAGTACAGAAGGTTGGAATTGAAGCAGACAAGCAGAACCACCTATTGCCGTTCGCTCTTGGCGCTAACGTATCCGGACAGATCGGATCAGTTCTTGCTGGAGGACTATTGCTTTCTTCAGTTCTTCCATACGTCGTAGGTTAAGGAGGGTGTATTATGAATATTACTGATGCATCTTTAATTGAGGTAATCGGAATTGCATTATCAAGCTGGGGAAAGGTTGCCCTAGGCTTAGGCATTTTGTTTATTGCATTATTAATTTTAAACGCATTAACAAAGAAGAAGGATAAATAGAGTTGGGTTTTATAAAACAACTTAAAGAAACTATTGGATCGGTCCTGCCAATTGCGCTTATAGCGTCAGTTGCAGGACTGGCTTTAGGCGTTTTTTCCTCGTCTTCAATCTCATTTGTCGAGTTTATATTTTCAGCAGTTTTAGTAATAATCGGACTAACAATATTTCTTGTTGGCGTAGATATCGGTTTGACCCCTGTCGGAAGCCAGATCGGAAGCAAGATCACGCAGAAAAAGAATATCACTTTGTTGTTATTAGCGGGATTCGTGCTTGGTACGATTATTACTATTGCTGAACCTGATGTGAGAGTGTTAGCAGATCAGGTAAATGAAATTAATCCTCAGATAAGCGTGATGACCCTTGTAGTCACAATTAGCATCGGGGTAGGTCTCTTTGTAGCAATTTCATTTTTAAGATCTATTTTGAACTGGTCCTTGAAACTCACGCTTTTTTTCTGTTTCATAGTAATTTTTATAGTTGCTGCACTTGTTGATGAATTTTTCGTATCAGTCGGTTTTGATTCTGGAGGTGCGACCACAGGTCCTATGGCCGTTCCGTTTATTATGGCTCTCGGACTTGGCTTGAGCCAGAGCAAGAGCGAAGGCGATGATTCCTCATTCGGCTATACAGGAATCGCTTCGATCGGACCTGTTCTTTTCGTATTGCTTTTAGGCCTTATTTACAAAGGTGATCTGAATACGAATTTCAGTACGGAAGCTGAGGGGGCTAGCATGCTGACTCAGTTTCTGGAAGTGGTAGGAGAAGTGACAAGCGCGCTTTTACCTCTTATTGTTATCTGCGTAATAATGCAGATTATTCTTTTGAAGATGCCTAAGATGCAGACTGCAAGGATGTTCATAGGATTTTTCTATACGTATATCGGCCTTGTTCTGTTCTTGTTCGCTGTAAAAGGTTTCTTCTCTCCGACTGCAAGAAGCATAGGATATGCCTTAGCCAGCAATAATAAGATTTTATTATGCGGCGTTGGTTTCGTGCTAGGTGCGTGCGTAGTTCTTGCCGAGCCTGCAATCTGGGTTTTAACTAGACAGGTTGAAGAGGTGACTCAGGGGCATATTCAGAGGAAGGTAATGCTTATCGCAATGTGCATAGGTGTTGCATGCGCCGTTCTTCTTGCGATGCTTAGAATAATTTATTCTCTATCGATTTGGACTTTTATTCTTCCTGGATATCTTCTTATATTCCTGCTGATGAAGAAGGTTCCGACCCTCTTTGTCGGTATTGCGTTCGATTCAGGCGGGGTTGCTACTGGTCCGATGAGTTCTACATTCCTCCTCCCTTTTGCAATTGGCGCCGCTACAAGCATGGGAGGCAATATTGCAACAGCAAGTTTTGGAATGATCGGATTAATTGCGATGACTCCGATACTTTGTATTGAAATTCTTGGTATAATCTATCAGAGGGCGCTTAATAAGAAGGAGGCATTGGAATGAAAAACTATCTTTTAATGGCCGTAGTTCAAAAAGGAGAAGGGGCTAAGATAATGAAGGCCATGCGTGATGCTGGAGCCACAGGCGGAACGATCTGCTATGCCAGAGGTACGGCGTCAAACTCCATCTTGTCCCTTCTTGGAATCGGGGACAGCCTGAAAGAGGTTATCTACAGCCTTTTAAGCGAAGATATAGCAGAGAATGTGGTAACTGCTTTGAAAAATACGAAAAGCAAGAAGTCGATCGCATTTCTAATGGATGCAAATTGTGAGGAAAACGATAGCATGAGTAACGAATGGGAGATGATTGAAATAATAGTCGAAAAGGGATATAGCGAGGACGTCATGGCGACGGCAAGAAAGGCTGGTGCGAAGGGTGGTACTGTAATTAATGCGCATGGAACTGCAAGCGAGGAGGATGCAAAGTTCTTCGGAATTTCCATCGTTCCCGAAAAAGAAATTCTTTTGATCGTTGCGAGAAGAGATGTTTCAGATAAGGTCGTAAGCGCTGTAAAAGACCTCGATTGCCTTAAAAAGAAGGGCATGGGAATACTCTTTACCCTCCCTGTGAAGAACTTCATCCAGCTTGGATAGCTAAAAAACAATGCTGTAGGGGATCGTCAATTCTACAGCATTGTTGTTTTATAATATCGAATCTTGTTTCTTTCATGAGCCTAAATAGGCTTTTTTTACATCATCGTTCATAAGAAGATCGCATCCTTTCCCGCAAAGCGTGATCACGCCGCTTTCCATCACATAGGCCATATCGGCGATTCTGAGCGCCATATTCGCATTCTGTTCGATTAAGAGTATCGTCACGCCTTGCTTGTTTATCTCTTTTATAATAGAGAAAATGTCTTTAACGATGAGAGGTGCAAGCCCTAATGAAGGCTCGTCCATCATGATAAGTTTCGGCTTTGCCATCAAAGCCCTTGCAACGGCAAGCATCTGCTGTTCTCCTCCTGAGAGGGTTCCTCCTAGCTGCCAGCTTCTCTCTTTTAGACGTGGAAAGAGTGAATACACCCATTCAAGATCCTCTTCAAGGCTGTCGCTTCTCAGATATGCTCCGATTTTAAGATTTTCGAGTACTGTAAGATCTGCAAATATTTTTCTTCCCTCAGGAACGAGCGTTATGCCTTTTTTCACAATTGAAGTCGGATCTTCTTTGCTAATATCCTTTCCATTGAATTCAATCTTTCCGCTTCTTGTCTTTACAAGTCCGGCAATTGCTCTGAGCGTCGTGCTTTTTCCTGCTCCGTTTGCTCCGATTAAAGTCACTATAGAGCCGTCTTCAACATCAAAAGAGATGTCTCTTACCGCTTCGATTCCGCCATAGTTCACATATAAGTTTTTTATGCTAAACATCTTCACACACCCCTAAATAAGCATCAATTACCCGCTGGTTCTTCTGAATTTCCTCTGGAGTTCCCTCCGCTATCAAGGATCCGAAATCAAGTACGTAAATCCTGTTTGAAATATTCATTACAAGATCCATGTGGTGCTCGATCATGAAAATAGAAAGATTGTATTTTTCTTTTATATCCCTGATGAAAGAGGCGAGTTCTGCCGTCTCTTGAGGATTCATTCCGGCAGCAGGTTCGTCAAGTAGGAGCAGCTTTGGTTCTGTAGCTAGAGCCCTTGCAATTTCAAGCCTTCTCTGTTTTCCGTATGGAAGCGATGTCGCATTCTCATCTTTGACGCTGTAAAGTCCCTGTTCCTTAAGCAGTGCGTCTGTCTTTTCCCTCATTCTGTTTTCCTCTGCTCTGCTTAGCCGTACGGTAGCGCTGAATACGTTCATCTTCGCTCTTAAGTGCATTGCCGTCAGAACGTTGTCATATACGCTCATGCTTTTAAAAAGCCTGATGTTCTGGAATGTCCTAGCGATTCCAAGCCTTGTGATGTTGTCTGGGGTAGGACTTAGGCATTTCTCTTTTGCATAAAGATCCTTATGCTCTCCTGCATAAAGCTTCTTCATCTTGCCTTTCGGCGTATTTTCTATTATGACCTCGTCTTCAAAACTTATTTTTCCGTTCGTAGGTTCGTATACCCCTGTAATGCAATTGAATGCTGTTGTCTTTCCCGCTCCATTTGGACCTATCAGAGCAACAATTTCTCCTTTGTCTACATTCAATGAAAGATTGTTTACAGCAACAACTCCTCCAAACTGCATAGTCACGTTTTCAAGTTTCAATACGTTTTGCATCTAAGCCTCCCTCTTTCTTGTCTTAAAAGGGGATGACAACCTTTTAAGCCTTTCCTTTATTCTAGTGAAGGAAAGCTCCTTGTCTCCCATTATTCCCTTGCTGAAGAATAGCACTATGCACATTATCGCTATTGAGAACACGAGCCTTCTGAAGCCAGATCTGAATAGGTTTGGCGCATGAATTCCCAGAAAGGTTCCCATATCGAGGCCGCGAAGCCACCACTCGGAGAATGCGATATATAGAAAAGACGCGATGCATGATCCGCTTATGCTTCCGATTCCGCCGATTACTACGATCAGCAGAAGCTCATATGTCATGCTAGTTCTGAACTGGGATGCCTGAACCGTGTATTGGAACATTGCAAGAAGGGCTCCGGATATCCCTGCGAAAAATGATGATATTACGAAGCTAAGCTCCTTATGCTTGAATAGGTTTATTCCCATGGCTTCCGCTGCGATTTCGTCATCTCTTATCGCCTTGAATGCACGGCCGTAGCTTGAATTAATTAAAAGGACAATTAAAGCAATACAGATTCCGACCACTATGAATACGAACAGGGTAGGGGGAAACGCTATGTCTGTAAATGGGATCTTTATGTTTGTCAGATCCTTGTAATTCCTTATCATGTTCGCTCCGTTTGTAAGCGGCCCTAGCACGTCCCATTGGCAGACGGCTCTTATGATTTCCGCAAATCCAAGCGTTGCGATTGCAAGGTAATCGCTTTTTAGCCTTAATACGGGAAGTCCTATCAGAAATGCAAAAAATGCTGCGACAAGGCCTGCCGCAATGAGGCCGACGAAAACTCCAGTGTCAAATGTAATTAGAGCATCGTAATAGCGGTATACGCTAGTCCCTTCTTTTACGCTTGCAGGCATCGTGAGAATTCCGTACGTATAGGCTCCTAGAAGCATGAATCCAGCTTGGCCTAATGAGAACAGGCCTGTAAAACCATTGAGAAGGTTCATAGAAACTGCCACAAGCGAATAGATTGCCCCTTTTCTGAGAACCGTAAATACTATGCTTGTGCTTCTCAAGCTTTGCTCAAGAATAAAAACGATTATATATATCGCGGCAATGAATATGAACATTGCAATGCTGTTTTTTCTTTTTTCGTTATCCATATGAAGAACTCCTAAACCTTGTCGACGCTCTTTTCTCCGAAGAGTCCAGTAGGTTTTACGACTAGAATTACTATGAGGAGTGCGAATGTGAATGCATCCGAAAATGTAGTCCATCCCGTTCCTGCTATGCCGAATATGCTCGCTCCACCGCGGATGATGTTTTCGCAAATTCCTATTATGAAGGCTCCTATCACAGCACCAGGGATGCTTCCGATTCCTCCAAATACGGCCGCTACGAACGCTTTCAGCCCTGGCATGCTTCCGCTTGTTGGAACTACTGAAGAGTAGTTTGAAAAATATAGAATGGATCCTACAGCCGCAAGCAGCGATCCTATAACGAACGTGTAGCTTATTACATTATTTATTTTGATGCCCATAAGCTGGCTGGTCTCATAATCTTTTGATACCGCCCTCATGGCCATTCCGATTTTCGTGTGCTTGATTAAAAGATTCAATACGATTACGAGAATTACGGTTAAAAAAGGAGTTATTACCGTAACAGCCCTTGTAGGACTGTCCCATATGCTGATCGTATTGCTTAAAATAGGAATAGACGGATAGACTTTTGCAAGTCCGCCTGTAAAATATAAAGCCGCATTCTGAAGCAGATACGAGACTCCGATTGCACTGATCATGACAGACATTCTCGGTGCCTGCCTTAAAGGCCTGTATGCGATTCTCTCTATAAGAAATCCCAGAAGGACTGTAAGAATGAGCGTTATTGGTATTGAGATGTAAAATGGCAGGCTAGCAGAGAGATATATCATCATCAGCCCTGCACACATGAATACGTCTCCATGAGCAAAATTTATGAGTCTTAGAATGCCGTAAACCATCGTATATCCTATTGCGATAAGCGCATATTGTCCTCCAACTGATATTCCAGAGAGAAAATAGGATAGGTTGTCGTGTAAGAAAGAGATCATATTTACCCCTTGATAGAAATAAAATAGCGGTAGATAATCCTACCGCTTGAAGTGGAAATCCACATTATTCGATCGTGACGGCAGGAAGAGCAAGCCATGTTCCGCTCTCGTTGTCACAGTGTTTTACATAGGCTGTGTTCCTGATTGCATCTCCGTTAACCTGATCAAGAGAGATGTGGCCTGAAACTCCGTCTATTTCTGTTGTCCATAAAGCCTGCATTACGTCAGCAGGATCCGTGGAACCGGCGTTTAAAATCGCCTGAAGGGCAAAATAGTACGCATCGTATCCCATTGCAGTGACGGCGGCAACGGTATCATCTCCTCCGTTATTGCTCAACCTCGTCGAGTCAGCGTTAACCCATTCCTTGAATCCGTTATCGAATTCGGCGTTGGCTCCCTCTGGATAGAATGTCGTAATCGTAACGCTCACATCCGTTCCTTTTGCAGCCTGCAATATGACGTTCGAGTCCCAAGTGTCTCCGGCAAGGATTGGCATTGTAAGATCCTGGCTGTCTGCCTGGTTGATGATAAGCTGTGCCGCTTCCGTGGAAACAGGTGAGAAGAAGATCTCGCATCCTGAGTTCTTTGCATTTGCAATATAAGAAGTGAAGTCGCTGTTTCCTTCAGGGAAGGTTTCTGATACGCATTCTCCGCCTAGATTCTCAAAAGCCTCAATGAAGTAGTTTACAAGGCCACCGGAATAGTCGTCTCCGAGTTTAGCAAGGCAGTATGCCTTTCTGACTCCGAGCTCGTTGTAAGCATAGTTGGCAAGAACAGTACCCTGGAATGGATCGAGGAAACAGATTCTGAAGTAGTGCGTGTTTCCTTCTGTCACCTGTGGATTCGTACATGTGATTCCGATAATTGGAACTCCTGCTGCGCGGAAAGTATCGCTTCCTGCAATGCTTACCCCTGAACCGTAGGAACCAAGAGCAACGGAAATATCTGCATTGACAAGAGTCGCTGCTGCACTTGCCGCTCTGTCGTTTGAACTCTCGTTATCGGCAATAACCAGCTCTACAGAATATTCGACGCCGTTGAGCGTAAGAGTAGGTGTGAGGTAGTTAGCATACTGAATGCCAAGAGTTTCCTGTTTTCCTCCTGCTCCGTTGTCTCCGCTTGCAGGTTCGAATACCCCAATCCTGATGACGTTTCCATCGCTTTCGCTTGATCCTCCAGCATAGATTACAGACACTGCGAGAAGAACTAAAAATAGGGTTGATAGAACTTTTTTCATCATAGCCTCCCTGATTTGATTTTGGCTTATGATACTATGAATGAAAACCAATGAAAATAGTAAAATGAATTATTATGCAAAAAATATTCAAAATTCTGTATATTTTTATTATTTGTTTTCTCATTCTCTTTTCTTTTTGAAATCAAAAGTTATTAAATCGATATAAAAATATCGAATAAAGAGGAATTAAGAAGTTCCTTTTTATTATGTGTTTTCCATTATTCTTTTTACTATCAGCTACGGGTTGGCTGAATGTATAAGAAGTCAGCTTAGCTTGGTCTTGAACAGATTGATTTTATAGTTTAAGTGCTCAATGAACTCATCGATCTCGTTTCTTTTTCTTTGGAGTTCCTTTTTTTTCACTTTCAAGAATTGTAATTCTTTCTTTAAGCGTCTCATCTCCTTCATCAGTTAGACTTATATATTTTAAGATGCTGTCTATTGAGAGTCCCGCATTCCTAAGGCAAAGTACGAATTCAAGGGCCTTAAGATCTTTTTCCTCAAAATTTCTTATGCCGTTCTGTCTATTGACGTATGGGATAAGACCGACTTTCTCGTAGTAACGGATGGTAGGCTCGCTGATTTTATATTTTTCAGAAACTTCCTTTATAGTCATTTCCTTTTTCTCCCAATTAGCAGGAATAAAGGGATAGGGTGGTGTATGAGGCCATGGATAATAAATTCTTTTGTCCTGCTAAAAAAGAAAAATACTATTTAAAGTAAACTTCAAAGCAATAGAGTAGTGTGTATTTTTTGTGAAGATATCAATCCCTGTTTTCGTTGTAAATGCCTAGAATCATTTCTATTGCTGCAATCCTTATCGGATCGGCTTTTGAGAGGGCCGATAAGATAATGTTCTGCTTTCTTATTCCGTTTCTCTTTTTAGCTTCTTTCTCTTCCTGCGACTCTTTAAGTTCGTCATATCCGTTACCGTATATGAGGGTATTGATATCGATATTGAGAATATCCGTCATTATAACCGTGTCTTCAAGGGAGGGAAACTGCCTTCTTCGTCTAGCTCCTGCTATAACCTGGTAGTTCAGATCGTGTTCAGAGCAAAAATTCCTTAGAGAGGAATACCCATACTCTTCTATTCTAGATTCAAGGCGAATCCAGAAAGATTTTATCAAGTCGTTTAAAATCATGTTTTGTATTTTAGTTTAAAAACAGATGATCTTTTAGGCTGTTGATTACGATTTTTAAATTTTTAACCAAATTTGTTGGATCATGTTTAGAAATTTAAAATTTTATAGAAAAAATTGCTCATTAGCATTAAGAACTCGCCTTTAAGCGAGCTCTTTTATTCTTTGGATAAGACTGTCTAAGTCAGATTTTTCAATGTTCGGATTCAAAAGCGTTAGCTTTAACATGACCTTATCATTCATTTTAGTCTGTCCTATAACAATGCCTTCTTTCAATAGTTCTTTTCTTATTTTCCTATTTGAATCATCTCCATTTAAGTGGGCGAACGTAACGGTGCTTATCTCAGGCATTATTGGAACGTAAAACGATCCGTCGCATTTTAATACGTTATAGCAGTATGACGCGTTTCCGATTGATTTCTCAATTATCTCTTCAAATTCCTTTCTGCCTCTTGCTTTAAATGAGAAAAGAACTTTAAGAGCGTCGAATCTTCTTGTAGTCTGTATTCCTTTTGAGACAAGATTGATATATCCCTCTTCTTCATCCTCTTCCCTATTTAGATAATCTGCATGAAGATTAAATGGTTCGAAGTCGTTCTTGTTTTTAAAGAGGATTGCAGAACAGCTTATTGGAAGCAGGAACATTTTATGAAAATCGATCGTAATGCTGTCAGCCTGCGATACTGGGCCGAGTTTTTCTTTGTGCTTGCTGCTTAGAACAAGAGCAGAACCATATGCTGCATCAAGATGCAGATGCATCCCATAACGCTCTGTTATTTCTCTCATTTTAGCACAGTCGTCTATCGAACCGTAATCAGTGCTGCCGAGCGTTGCAACTGCCATAAATGGCATATAACCGTCCTTTACATCCTTTTCAATCTGTTTTTCAAACGCGTCTATATCTATCTGGCATTTATCATTGACTTTCAAATGTCTTACGGCATTATATCCTAGCCCAAGGATATGAGCGCTCTTATCCATGCTGAAATGAGATATTTCGGATGTGTATAAGATGAGCTTATCCGCACCTTTTGGAAGTCCGTTCAGTTTCACATCATGATTGAACTTCTTTTGAATAAATTTGTCTCGAGCCGCGATTATGGCGCTCATATTGGATTGAGAGCCGCCTGATGTAAATGCGCCGTCTCCCTTTTCTCTGTCATATCCGAAAAGATCTAGAAGACCTTTTACGACCATTACTTCGACTTCGGTCGCTGCAGGACCCTGATCCCAGCTGTCAAGACTGTCGTTGAATGCAGAGATTATCATTTCTGCAGAAAGAGACTCGAGAAGGGCAGGGGAATGAAGATGGGGCATATAGCTTTTTGACCATGTGCGCAGAAGGTTTTTCATCACTTTTTCTTCTATAAGCTTCAGCGTCTCATCAAAGCCAAGGCCTAATTCGTCTATCAGCGTGATTTCATTTATATCCTTTCTGAGTTTTAACGGATCTACGCCTGAGTAGGCCGTATCGTCAGAAAATGACGAGAGGATCGCATCCCTCGTCATGTCTACGATTCTCTTATATTCGTCCCTTGTGTCTAAAGCGTTAGATAGCGTTGTTTTTAACACTTAGATCCACCTCTTTAACGACTTTTGTAAAGATTGAAAGCATCTCTTCAATCTCTTCATCTTTAACGTTTAAAGCGCAAAGACATCTCATAACAGAGCCGTCTCTTCCGCCTTTTTCCATTATGAACTTATTTTCAAAACATAAGCGCTGTACAAGGGCTGCAATCTTTCCGCTCTGCATCGGATGTCCAATCAGATCTTTTTCCCCTCTTGGATCAATGAACTCAATTCCAATCATAAGGCCCTTTCCTCTGATGTCGCCAATAATGGAAACTTCATCTTTAAGCTCTCCTAGCTTAGTCATTAAATAGTTTCCTTTTCTCTGGACTTCTTTTAAGAAATCAGGATTGCTGACTCTGTTTAAAACGACAGTGCCGGCAGCCATTGCAATCTGGTTGCCTCTGAACGTTCCTGTGTGTGCCCCTGCAGTCCATAAGTCTAAATCTTTATTATAGATAACAACAGAAAGAGGCTGAGATCCTCCAATTGCCTTTGAGCACAGGATTACATCAGGAACTATTTCTGCGTATTCAAATGTGAATACCTTTCCGCTTCTTCCGATTCCGCACTGGATTTCATCCACGATCATCGGAATTCCAAGTTCTTTTGTGACGCGGCGTACAGTCTTTAAGAATTCGACAGGCGCAGGAATTACGCCTCCTTCTCCCTGAATCGGCTCTATGATTACACATGCAGGTTTTACAACACCGCTTTCAGGGTCTTTAAGCATTCTTTCAAAATATGCAGAGGCAGCTTTTACTCCTTCTTCTCCTCCAAGTCCGAACGGACATCTGTAAGAGTACGGATATGGCATGAACTGCACTCCAGGCATTAAGTTGCCGATTTTTGTTTTTGCCCCAAGATTTCCTGTTAAAGAGAGTGCCCCGTGTCCCATTCCATGGAATGCGCCTGAAAATGCGATAACTCCGCTTCTGCCCGTTGCTGTCTTGCAGAGCTTAATTGCGGCATCAACAGCATCTGTGCCGCTAGGGGAGCAGAACTGTATTTTTGCATTCTCTTTTAGGCCCTCTGGAAGAAGAGAGAAAATAGTTTGAACGAAACGGTCTTTGACCGGAGTTGTCAAATCCAGCGTATGTAGCGGCGAGCCTGAGAGTATCAGATCGACCATCGCTTGATTTACTTCATCATCGTTATGCCCTAAGGCAAGAGTTCCAGCTCCACAAAGGAAATCTAAATACTTATTCCCTTCAACATCTACAACGTAAGATCCTTTAGCCTTTTTCAGCGCAAGAGGAAACTTGCGAGGATAACTTCTAGCAGAAGACTCAAAGTCGTTCTGACGCTCAGTGAAGTACTTATTTGACAATGTAATGTTTTCGTTCATTCCTTTTCATCTACTCCATAAAAAACTACCTATAAATTAAGTCTGGCAAAATAAATTTGGCCGATTGCAATAATAACAGCGATTTTCGTGTATGGCTATAGTTTTTATGAAAAAAATTAAAATAATGTTATTTCTTTTGAATATCGAAAATTATTTAATAAAGATTTTTAATTTTATTTGTATGAAATAGTGGATTAAGCCTAAATTGATCCAAAAGGTTATTTTTTTCTGTCTCTATTTCAATTTTCCCTTATTTATAATAATATATTCTTCTTAGGAGAAAAAAATGCAATTAAGCAGAAAAATATCAACAGATACTTATTACGTGGGATCAAGCGACAGGCGTCTTGCGTTATTTGAAAATATCTATCCAATAGAGAGAGGCGTAAGCTATAACAGCTACATCGTCTTAGATGAGAAGACGGTTCTTCTCGATACTGTCGATCATAGCGTTTCAAGACAGTTTATGGAAAACGTAAAAGGCGTTCTAAACGGTAGAAGCCTTGATTATCTTATTATCAATCACGTTGAGCCTGATCACTGTGCTACAATTGAATCGATTATAAAGGAGTATCCTGAAGTAAAGATCGTATCAAATGCAAAGGCAATTCAGTTTATCTCTCAATTCTATTCTTTCAATGCGCTTGAAAGAGCAAAGGTCGTAAAAGAAGGGGATGTTCTAAATACAGGAAAACATAGCTTTACTTTCGTTCTTGCACCAATGGTTCACTGGCCGGAAGTAATGGTTACTTACGATACTTTTACAAAAGTGTTGTACAGCGCCGATGCATTTGGAACTTTTGGAGCTCTCTCAGGAAATCTATTTGCAGATGAAGTTGAGTTTGAAAAAGAATGGTTAGATGATGCGAGAAGGTATTATATAAATATCGTAGGAAAATATGGCGTTCAGACTCAGAACCTCTTAAAGAAGGCATCTGCTTTGGACATTGCCATGATCGCACCTCTTCATGGTCCTATTTGGAGAGAGAATCTCTCCTGGTTCATAGATAAATATGTTACATGGTCTTCTTATAAGGCTGAAGACGAGGGAATCGTAATCGTATATTCCTCTATCTATGGAAATACCGAACAGGCTATGAACTATCTTGCGCTATCTCTTGCCGATAAAGGCGTTAAGAACATCCATATGTACGATGCATCTAAGACAGATCAGTCTATTCTTCTTTCAGAGTGTTTCAGATATTCAAAGGCCGTATTTGCTTCTAGCACTTACAACCTTGAAATCTTCCCAAAGATGGAAGGCCTTCTATTGGATCTAAAAGCTCATTTGTATCAGAATAAGAAGATCGGCCTCGTAGAATGTGGTACATGGGCTCTCCAGAGCGGAAAGAAGATGTCAGAGCTTTTATCTTCAATGAAGAATATCGAGATCTGCCTCGGCCGTTCTGTAAGCATTCTAAGCTCAGCAAAAGAAGAGACTCTTGCAGAATTAGATAAGCTTGCAGAAGAACTAACAAAATAAAAGAATCACCAATAAAAGACAAATGGACTGTCCTAACTTTAATAGCTATGGCAGTCCTTTTTTCATAGCTTTCAAGATTTTCTATTAGCAAATAAAAAAGGCTTGAGTAATTACGATATAAAGCCTTCTGCAAATACCCCATCATGTTTGCATAGGATCTAAATGCAGAATTTTTGAAATATTTTTAAATTTTTTTTGCGTTGATTCCAAGTTTTAAGCTATTTTACAAATATGCAGAAAGCGTACCGCTTCAGACTCTATCCAACAGACGAACAGAGAGGGCAGATGATAAGAATCATCGGCTGCTGCCGCTTTGTCTGGAACCGCCTTTTAGAATACTCCTCCAAGTCTTATGAGAGGAGGAAGGAGAGCCATACGGCCTATGATCTTAATAACTTCATTGCACACACTCTAAAGCCTGCTTTCCACTGGCTTTCAGATGCTCCAGCTCAGACTCTTCAGTGCGTGTCAGCAGATCTCAGCGCCGCTTTCAAAGCCTTCTTTCGTGGAGATTCAAGGTATCCGAAGTTTAAGACGAGGCACCGCTCAAAGAAAAGCTTCAGGATCCCACAGCGGGGGAAGGTAGATGTGAGCAGAGAGAGGATCTACGTGCAAGGAGTTGGCTATGTTAAGGCAGTAATTCACAGAAATCCTGTTGGAAAGCTTAAAAACATCACAGTGACAGTAAATCCTTCAGGTACGGCATATGCCTCATGCCTTTTTGAAGATAGCATTGAGCTTTTAAAAACAGAGATGCCAGAAAAGCCAAAAGTAATCGGCATTGATCTCAACCTTGAGCGACTTGCGGTCTGTTCAGATGGTAGGGAATATAAGAATCCGCGTACGCTGAAGAAGCATGAGAAAAAGCTTAAGCATCTTCAGAGGATGCTTTCAAAAAAGAGTAAGGGATCGAACAACTGGAAGAAACTCAAGAATAAAATAGCAGTGCTTCATGAGAAGATTGCCAACATCAGGAAGGATGCGGTAGATAAGATGACGAAGGAAATAGTCTGCGACAGCCAAGCGGACGCCATAGTCGTCGAAGATCTTAACGTGACTGGAATGATGAAGAACAGGAAGCTCTCGAAGCACATACAGGATGCGTCATTCTATGAGATAAGGAGGCAGATTGAATATAAATGCCTCTGGTACGGAAAAAGACTCATAACTGCAGACAGATTCTTCAGTTCGTCAAAAACTTGCCATTATTGCGGCTGGCATAATGCGGAGCTCACACTCAGTGACAGGGAGTGGGAGTGCCCCGTGTGCCATACCCAACAAGATCGAGATCGGAATGCTTCACTCAATCTTGAATCCTTTGGCCTGATGGCCCTAGCCAGGGACGCTGGCGAAGTTAAGCCTCCGGAGATGCCCCCTGTGGACGAACGTGCAGCAATGCACCTAAGAAGCAAGGCATCTATAAACGAGGAAAAAGACCAGAGTTATTCTCTGGAAACCTCTAGGCTTGCCTAGATGGTACTGTCACTAACATGGTTCCCAATCTATAACTTCTTAAAAGAAGAAAAACGTTTTATGGCATAATATTAAAATATGCCATTAATCTTGAGTATTTTTAGCGCTTTAGATTAATCTTAGATCAGAAAGAGGTACTGACAATTGACGATTAGCCTTGCAAGATATAAACAGCTAGAGCCGCCTAACAACTTTGCACAGGGTTTTTGATATGCATCCATAAGCATACCTCGAAGTATCGGGACAATTGAAGCAAGTTAACCGCCTTTCGTTTTTCAAACAGAGCCAAAGTAGTATTGATCGTAACAACAGATTAAGTTTTATTTCCTCTTATGTGTATTTTTTACTTTTTTCTTTGATTACCGTTGAAATAATTTATAATTAGAGTAGAAGGAGAAGAAAAATATGGGAGAAAAGACAATTTACGCAATAGGTCGTCAATTCGGATCTGGGGGTAGGGCAATAGGAAGGAAACTCGCAGAGCACCTTAAGATCCCATACTACGATAAAGAACTCTTGAGTATTGCTGCAAAGGATAGCGGACTATCAGAATCGCTCTTTCATAACGCTGATGAAAAGCCCACGTCAAGTCTCTTATACTCAATTGCAATGGGAAACTATCCAATGGCAACGGGAGCTTTAGGGTTTAATGAGATGCCTTTAAACGATCAACTTTTCTTAATTCAATCTAATACGATTAAGAGGATTGCTGAGAAAGGAAGCTGCGTTATCATTGGGCGCTGTGCGGATTTCGTTTTAAGAGATAATCCTAATGCGATATCAATCTTTATCCATGCGCCACTTGCAGCCCGTGTGGAAAGAGCTGTGAACGTTTATGAAATCGATGCGGATAAGGCAGAGGACATATGTCTTAAAAACGATAAGACAAGAGCAAACTTCTATAACTACTATTCTGATACTAAATGGGGAATGTGCAGGACCTATGATTTAAGCTTGGATTCTGCATCTCTAGGTATTGAAGGCTGTATCGAAATGATTTTAAAATATACCGAAATCTATGATAAACATCATTCGCAGGTCGGAGATATCGTTAAATGATAATTTTTGATACTTTAGATAACATGGAGCTGTATTTAAAAATCAGCGATAAGTTCATCCATGTTATTACTGTAATGGATAGAAGCCTTCCTTATGATCAGGGCGTTGGAAAATATAAATGCCCTGAATGTGAGGAGGTCGCATATGAAATTTCCGCTTACCCGACAACTGACAAGGGCAGGGTGGAAATTCCAAGCGAAAAAGAGTTTTCTCTTGAAATCGTATTGGAGGGAGAGGCTGTTACGAGCATAAATGGAAGCGTGTTCGTAATGTCTCCCGGGCGCTTTTTGCTCAGCAGTAATGAAAAAGACATAAAACGCGGAATTACAAGAAATATAGATAAAAGCGTTAAAAGCGTTATATTTAGATTTTAAGAGAAAAAATGGGCTGCTCGTAATGAACAGCCCTATATTTTTGATTACTGCTGATCAGCAGTGTTTTCAATTGAAACGAGTTCGATATCGAAAACCAAAAGTTCGTTAGGCTCAATCGTTCCTGTTCCATACTCTCCGTAGCCGATTGACGGATGGATATATGCTGTAATGCTGTCTCCGACGTTCATATTGAGTATTGCAGTTCTAAATCCTTCAATAACGCCAGAAAGAGGGAAGGAAGCTCCTTCGTTTTCCTCTATTACGTTGCCATCTAGATCACGTAGAGTGTAGTTTACAACTACAGTGTCATCTTCTGTAGGTGTTGCCGCATCTCCTTCCGCTCTTGAAACGTATTCGATCTGAAGCTCATCGCTAATAGCAACTACGCCTTCTTTTGTCGCATTCTCAGCAAGGAAAGCTTCTGCTTTTGCCAAGTTTTCACTTGAGACCTGGTTGTACCACTCCTGAACAACCTGATTAATATATTGAACATAGGCGTCGATTGATGAATTCATCTCTTCGATTGTCAGAAGAGCCTCTGCATTATATAGTCTGTTCAGCATGCCGTAAGGGAATGCGACTCTATCAATCTCGATTCCTTGAGTTAGGATCTGGTAGGCAAGTATGTATCCGTAAGCATAAGCAAACTCATCCTCAAGATTGTCTGGGGCGCTTAAAGCCTCGATCGCGCTTAGATTTGTAACGATATTGCCATAATCTCCTGTAATACCTGCAGAGAATACTGTGTCAAAATACTCCTGAGTGACCATTATCATCTCATCAAAGTTCAATAAGAGTTCCTGTCTTAAATCAATTGCATCTATTATGCCGCGGGCAAAATAGTCTCCTCTTACGATAAGATTCTGTGCAATTAGGTTATCCATAGAAAGATAGCCATATGAGTATGAGAAACGGTCTATCATGTCGTTGATATCGAAAGGAAGGGAAAGTTCGCTTGCCCTCTCTTCAATTGGAGCGTATACGATCGGCTCGGCAAAATCCGCATTGTAATAGCCGAGCGACGCTGCCAGCGTTACGTCTCTGACTCTCAGTGCTGTCATCTGAGGTGGAATGCTCATGGTTGCAATTCCATTGCTCTCAATTACGAGGATATCGTCTTTTTCGATGTTCTTGAGGCTTATTCCCTCGAAGATCGTATCGCTTGAGACATGGTAGATGACAGAACTTCCATCCGTTCTATAAGCATAGATATTGCTAATGCCGTTGGCATTGTTCTCTACGCTTTCAACTTTTACAATGCTTTCAAACTCTTTTAGCTCTCTGACTCCCGCAGAAAAAAGAGGGGCAGCCAGTACGGCCATGACAAGTAACAAAAGCAGTACTTTTTTCTTCATAGCATTTCCTTCTTTATTAGTTTTTCTACAATTTAACCTTACTCAGTCTATGTGGTCAAACCTCTTATGTGGATTTTGATTGTTTTTGTTTTCTGCTATAGTTGGATTATGTTCAATGAAGAAATGCTTCCAACGGTGTTAAGGCACTCAGAAATCGCTCTGCTTTTAGATGATGAAATAAGAGTTTTAGACAGAAGAGCATATCCTTTGAAAAAGGTGTATGTGAGAGTAAGAAACGAAGAGGATTGCTATAACGCAATAAAAGATATGGTTACTCAGGGCGGAGGACCTCTTGAGCTAGCTCTTAGATGCATGGTCCTTTTAAGCAGAAAGAATAAGAGCTTGAGGAAGTGTGCCGAGCATATCGCATCATCAAGACCTACGAACAAAAGCATGGCAAACACTTTGAAAGAGGTTATTAGAAGGCATGAGGCAGGAGAGGATGTCGAGATGGTTGTCAATGAAATCCTTGATTACTACGATGATGCCTATGACAAGATGAGCGATTTTGGCAAAGATCTTATTCAAAACGGATATGGAGTCTTAACTACGTGTTTTCCTGAGCATAGTTTTATTCTCTCATGCAAGAAAGCGTTAATGGAGAATAAGAACTTCACAGTTTACGTGCCTGAAACCAGGCCTTATCTTCAAGGCGCACGTCTAACTCTTCCATCTTTAGCAGAGTGTGGAATAAATTGCACCCTTATTACGGATGCGATGCCAGCATTCTTTATGAGGGAGAAAAAGATAGACATATATATGACAGCCTCGGATGCGCTTTTGCAGGATGGATCGGTTGTTAATAAGATTGGAACGCTTGAGAATGCAATCTGCGCAAAATATTTCAATATTCCTTATTATCCATTTGTATTGAAAAGCAGCGAGAATAAGGATTTGAAAATCGAATACAGGAATAAGGAAGAAGTGCTGAAAATAAACGGCTCTTATATTACAAATGAAAATCTTAACGCCCTCTATCCGGCATTTGACATAATCGATTCATCCCTAATTGAAAAAAGAATAACTAAAGACGGTCTGATTTGATTGTGTTTGAAAAAAGTTAATCTCTGCCTTAATATAAAAAAATATGAAAGCGATAATAGCAGGAACAGCGATAGAAAACATTATTGAGCGTGATTTCAAAGAGTACGATACTAAATACGGAAGCGCATATGCCGCTATTGACGGCGACTATTTATACATACTGCGCCATGGAAAAGGTCATGCGAAAGCTCCTCACTTAATAAATTATAGAGCTAATGCGGCTCTTCTTGAAGAGATGGACGTAAGCCACGTGATAACAACCCATGCAGTAGGATCGATTACAGAACGGCTTCTTCCTACATGTATTGGCCTTGTTTCCGATTTTATTGATTTTACATATGGCCGGCCATTATCTTTTTTTGACGGCGTTGACCGTCATTTAGATCATAAGGAGATGTCATCTGTTTTTGATGATGAATTAAAATTCCAAGTCATAAGGGCGTCTGTTGAGAGAAACTTGAGGATAAGTCCCTCAATTGTCTATATTACGACCAACGGCCCCCGTCTTGAGAGCAAGGCAGAGATAAGGGCTTACAGGGCATGGGGAGCTGATGTCGTTGGAATGACACTCAATCCGGAGGCAAATTTAATACATGAGCTTGGAATAAGGCTTTGCAGCGTCTGCTTCTCGATTAACTGGGCTGCTGGACTTGATGAGGAAGGCATATCTTTTATCGAAGGGGAAAGCCGGAAGCGGCTCACAAAGACAGTTCTTGATCTATCCCTTGATGCATTAGGAGCGATATAATGAATCTTCTTACATGGATGAAAGACAACAGTAAGGCGTTCAGACATGCCGGATCTTTTCTCTCCTATCTGAAAACGGATGGAGATATGCTCCTCGTAGGAGAGTTTGCCGCCTCTTTGGCTCCTTTTTATAGGAATATCGGGTATAAGGGTAATATGTACTCCTATTTAGGAAAGGAAGGCTTTGACAGATCTTCGATGGTTTTAGATATTTACGAAGTCGATAAGATAGAAGGGGAGTATGCTGTAATATCAGCGCCACTTTACATTCAGAGTCTGAATACGAGGGAGCTGACGCAGTTCCTTTTCTCAGCAAAAGATGCTTTAAAAGAAGGCGGGCTATTATATATAAGCTTCCCTGATGCAATAACTGTGAACGTAAAAGAGAAGACCCTTGTGGACAGTTTTTATTCGGATGAAAAGATATATATGAAGTACTACAGCCTTTTCGATATACTTCAGAGCGTGGAGGCTATCGGCTTTAAGATTGCAGAGATAGAGCAGGACAGCGTGGACTTCCATGACCGCCTTATTTCTCTTGCCCTTCTTAAATGCTAAGTTATTGTATGCTTTTTAGCACTCTCTTGTAGAAGTTTAAAGATTATTTGAAGTGCATTTTCTTTTTCCTTCTTTTGATTTACATTCCTTTTTGTAAGGAAGGAGAAAAAAATGAAAAAACAAACGATTATCAGCTTGATTATTACAATCGTCTTATTTATTGCTTCGATTGTATTAATAGCGCTAGCAATAAATACCGTAACTACCCCGATCACGTATAACTTTGGCCATGGATTTTTCAGATACCATGTAAGTTATATCAGTTCTTATACGACGCATAATGCATCGATTATGTTCTCTCTTGGAAAGGTGTTGCTCATTGCCGCTTTCATCATGTTAGGCTTCACGCTTTATTTCTCAACAAAGAAAGAAGAAGTCGATTACAAAAAAGGTCAGAAGAGCGAAAAGAGAGAGTATAAGAAGGACTATGAGGACGCTACGATCAAAGAGGAGATAAAAAAGGAAGAAGAGGACAGCAATACTTAATGTTTTTTCATAGATTCCCCCAGAAATGTTTTGGGCCAGGCCTTGCGGTTTGGTCCTTTTTTTCTCTTGACTCTCCATCTCTCCTTTTGATATATTTTCCTAGAAGATTAATAATAGGAGAAGAGAATGTCCAAAGCACATAGAGGAACAGGAATCAGAGACCAGTTCAACAATGGCAGAGCAGAATGCCCAGTATGCCACAGGACTGCTATCAAGTGCCTTTACGAGAAAGAAATCGACGGGGCTAAGGTAAAAGTCTGCAAGAGCTGCAATGCAAAACTATCAAAGTAGTAGTTTTACTCTCTTTTTGTTCAGCCTCTTTTATTGGGGCTGTTTTTTTTAAGCTATGCAAGTATATTCACTTTTAAGAAAAGAAAAGATTAATTCATTAGTTAAAGAGTTGCATATTGAGGATAAAGAAGGCGCCATATTGGATATTAAATCCGATTATGATGGGCAAGGCGTAGTATTTGCTTATGATCCTTCTTATCATGATGGATCTTCCATCGTCTATTCAAATCTTGTTAGAAGTCTTGGAAACGGCCTTTATTCAGATGCTTACGATCCTTCCGTCGTATTCAGTTATCCTGATGGAGACACTGCGTCTTTGGCTTACGCCCTTTGCAAAGAGTATGGTATAGACCTTAACGTATTGAAAGACGTTCGTCTTGCTGAGAGTTCGTATTATGTTGCGCGATCTGCAAAAGAAATTAGAAGCATAATAAACCACAGAAGAAATAATCTTAAGATGATGGTTATTTTCTCATCTTCGTCTTATGCCGATCCACATGCTCTTGCATCTGCATTTCAGAATTCTGACATACTTCTGCTTTTATCAAATGGTTCAAAAGAGGAGAAGGCCTTTAAAAAGGCGCTTGACAGGGTGATCTTTTCGCCGGCTGTTAAAAGATTATCTGCTGTAATAGACATAAAGAGCATCGACGATGCCATATCTTTCATAACGCCGGATGTGAACGTATTTGAAATAGAACTAATAGGGGAAGCGTAGTATGAGAAGCATGACAGGATACGGCAGGGCCGAGATAAAGAGGGACGAATATAACCTTGAAGTCGAAATTAAGAGCTACAACAACAGATTTCTAGAGATAAACCATAACATAAGCTATGCCCTCTCTGCATATGAGTCTTATATAGATTCGAAAATTAAAGATGTTGCAAAAAGAGGTCATGTCGAAATAAGCGTAAGGCTCAAGCAGATTTCATCAAATTCAACATGTTCCGTTGATGCTAATCTTGTAAAAGAGTATAAGAAGGCCTTTGCTTTAATTGAAGAGATAAGCGGACTTAAGCCGACATTCTCAGATTACGTTGGAAGGGATGGCGTTTTAAATATCAGCAAAAGCGATGATGCCGGTATTTATAAAGATGCGTTGGATGAGGCGCTCTCTATCGCGCTGAACATGCTTAAAGATGCAAAAGAAAGGGAAGGATCTGCAACAAAAGAGGATTTGAAAAATCTTGCAAAAGACTTTTCATCCTATCTTGATGTGATAAAAGATAATTCAGCTAAGATTGAAGAGCATTTTAGGACGCTGTTTAAAACGAGATTCTCTGAGCTTAAGGCAGATAATCTGATAGATGAGGAACGCCTTAATCAAGAAGTTGCCCTCATGATAGTAAAATATACTATAAACGAGGAGATAAAGAGGCTTGATGCGCATCTTGCTGAGTATTTCAATCTTCTAGAAAGCTCTGATCCTGTAGGAAAGAGAATGGACTTTCTTGCTCAAGAGATGACGAGGGAGACCAATACTATTGCAAGCAAGAGCTTTATGTCTGAGATTTCCAGTACTACAATAAAGATGAAAGATAAAATTGAAAACATTCGAGAACAAGTGAGGAACATAGAATGAGAATTGCAATATCAAGCAAGAGCGGATGCGGTAATACTACAGTTACTAAAATGGTTTCTGAAAAGCTCGGATATAAGATGATTAATTTCACTTTTCGGCAGATGGCGGAAGAGAGGAATATGGACTTCAAATCATTTTGCGCTTTAGCCGAGGGGAACGACGACATCGACAGGGAGCTTGATAGAAGACAGGTCGAGATGGCTATGGGCGAAGAGAATTGCGTTCTTGGTTCCCGTCTTGCAATCTGGATGCTTAAGGATGCCGATTTCAAAGTCTATTTGAAGGCTAGCGAAAAGACTAGGGCCGAGAGAATATATAAGAGGGAAGGAGGATCTTTTGCAGATCGCTATAAAGAGACTCAGGATCGCGATAAGAGAGACAGCGCTAGATATCTAAGAATATATGGCATCAATAACGATGGCTATGAGAGCATCGCTGATCTGATTATAGATACCGACTCTAGACGACCAGAAGAGATAAGGGATTTAATTATAAGCGAAGCTGAGAAAAAATTAAAAGTAAAGCTAGTGACAAATTAAAGCTTAATTTGCTATAGTAATACAGTTCAAATAAGGAGTTTTCACGTGATTCCACTCGATAGTTTGATTGACAATGAACAGAATGTTTATGAAATGACATGCGTAGCTATTAAGGAAGCCAACATCTACGCATCCACAGACGTTAAAGACGAGATCGAGAAAGAAGGGGAGAAGATCGTTTCCTATGTTCTCGACAAAGCCCTGAAAGGGGAGATTGAATACGAAAAGAGTGAGTAGAAAAATAGTTCTTCTTTTCGGGCCGACGGCGGTTGGAAAGACCGCCATGACGCTATCATTGTTTTCAAAGGGATATGAGATTGTTAATGCTGACAGCGTACAAGTCTATAGGGGACTTGATATTGCTTCTGCCAAGCCAAGCAAGGAAATTCAGCATATTATTCCACACCATTTAATAGACATACTTGAGCCATATGAACAGTTTACGGTAGGTGCTTTTTGCTCTCTAGCCGACAAGGTATCAGATGAGATATTATGCCGTGGCAACATTCCTTTAATCACAGGAGGAACTGCTTATTATTTCAGACAGTTTCTATATGGTGTTGCAAGCACTCCGACTTCTGATTCAGAAACAAGGGAAAGAGTGAGAAAAGAGATCGAAGAGCATGGTAAGCCATGGGCTTATGAGAAGCTTAAAGAAGTCGATCCAGTTTCATATGGCAGAATAAACCAGAACGATATTTATAGGATAAGCAGAGCTTTAGAAGTTTTCTATCAGAGCGGAAGGCCTCTTTCCTCTTTCGAGGTTAAAAAGGATGTCAGAGAAGACTTGCAGCCGCTTATTATCGGCCTTGCTCTTGATAAGCCTATTTTGGATAAGAGAATTGAAGAGAGGGTAGACGCCATGTTCAAAGAAGGGCTTCTAGACGAGATAGAAAGGCTTAAAAGCGAAGGAGCCGATCTATCGTGGCCTGGAATGCAGGCGATAGGGTATAAGGAGTTCTTCATTCCAAATCTGACATTAGATGAAATTCGAGAGAAAATAATAATTGCCACTAGGCAGTATGCGAAGCGGCAAATGACTTTTTTCAGATCTTTTAAAAATGTAAATTGGTTCTCTCCTAATGACGAGGATGGAATTAAAGAGCTTCTTATCAGAGAGGGGTATGATCGGTTGTAACATATTCGACGGTAAATGAATCCACTTCGTCGAATTTCGTGATCTCTGCTCCTGTGATGTTCCACCATCCTCTCTCGTTCCATTGGAAATCAAAAACCTGATCTACTTCGTTAACGAATACCGTAGTGTATGTTGCAGGTGCGGTGTCGGTTCCGTCATTCACAGTTCCGCCTTTTTCTGAGTAAGGGGTATACCATTTGCTATGAGCAATTATTGTATCGTCATCTACCCTTTCAAGATTGATGTCCGTTACCCCGTATATTACAGCTCCTTGAAGCAGGACTGGATCTTCAGCATTCTTATAGTCGTTGATATCAACTACGGGATTTATCTGCTCGTATGCCATTCTCATTCGGCTTGTCACATACATGTTGGTAACTTCGGCCTCTTGAAGAACGTCAGCGCCTTTCACGGCACTCATCATATCCTCGACTCTCAGATCGTTCTGGCTTTCATAAAAACTCATTATGACCCCTTGCTGATCAAGTCCTGCAGAAATGGGAGGCTCGAGGAGATTCGATATGTATTCATATAAGAACGAGCCTGCAAGAGCGGCGACAATTAAGGAGACGACGATTATCGTCCCTTTCTTTCTGAAAAACGTATTTCTTTTTGCTCCGGAGAACGCTTTTGCGCTGAAGTCCTTGAATTCCTGACTCTCTGTGATAAGCGTTTTATCTTCTTCAGTTTTTTCTTCAAGATCCCACTCAAGACCTTCGCTCCTCTTGATGAACCATGAAAGGGCAGCGGCAGGGCTTCTATTCCCCATGATATCCCTCATCTCCTGTCTTTTCGCATGAAGAATGAGATTTATGAAACCTTCTGTTTTTCCATCAAGGCTGTCACCCAAGATATCCAGAGCTTTTGAGAGAGGAAACTCTTCGTATTTATATTTTCTAACGTCATCCGATATGTACGGAAGATCCCCTGTTGCCGCGTAATATAGGAGTTCTCCCATTTCTGCAATCAGCCTGTAGTTGTCCTCCGCATCGCGTCTTATCAGCGCATTGACTTCGCTTATTCTTTCTTCCGGCGTTCTTAAAAGGCTCAAAACGTCTCCTATGTCAGGGGAGAGAAGAAATGCGCCGTCTTCTCCAAGAATGAAGATTCTGTAGAGAGGGAATACCCCGGTCTCAAGATTTAAAAAGTCCGCTTTTGTGCTTTCTAAAGCAATTGCGATGTTTCTTACGATCTTTAATGCGTTCTTCCTGTGGCTCGTGAAAAGATGCTCAAGGCTGTAAAGCTCCATCTTATCAAATGTTACGTATCGTTTTATTCCTTCGTTATGAATTGATTCATATCTTACATGTTCAATCTTTTCATCTTTGCATATTATGCTGTCGGCTTTCTCTCCTTGGAAGATGTGCCTAGGAAGGCTCTCTTCCTTAAAGCCAATTCTTATAGCAGTCTTTTCTTTTCCATCTATCGTTAACGTTGTAATTTCACTGTCTTTAATCATCAGTCGATCCTTTGTTTTAGTATTTTTTCCATTCTTTCGTCTTCGACTCTTAAAAAGAGATTCTTTTCCTGAGTTGGGATGACAAGTCCTGTTTTAGAGTCTTTCGCGCGTCTAAGATATTTTACATAAGTATAATAGAGATCTGCGCTCTTTTCATCCTTTGCTTTTGAATAATGCAATGCAAGATGCGATGCATCCAATATTACTGAAAATGGAATCTCCTTGTTCTTCTGGCTTTTTATTATGACGTAGCCTCCAGAGAAGTCTCTGACATGCAGCCATAGGTCGTTGCCTCTTGCATCGTGGCGTAAAATTTCATCGTTTTCCTTGCTGTTTCTTCCAACGATCAATATATAACCGTTTGACATGAACGAAGGGCCGCTGTATTTTCTTTGAACGTTTTCTCTCTTTTTTACGTCTTCAACTTGCGTTCTTAAGCGTTTTAAATCGTCGCTGGAGAGAAGATTCTCATAGTATTTTCTTTTCTCTTCAAGTTCTGCTTTTATTTTCTCGACATCTTCAAGGGCAAGGGAGTTCTGCGTCTTCTCTTTCTGATAATTCTTATAATAGCGTTCAAGGTTTTCTCTTGCACTCAAATCGGCTCTGAGCGCTATTCTGACTTTTATCTCTCTTTCATAGTCGTCGACCATTATCTCGCTCATGCCTTTTTTCACAAGATAAAGATTTGAAGAGAGCAGGTCTGCAATCCTCTTGCCATCCTCATAGCCTTTTGTGCTTTCAAGGCTTTCTTTTGCTCTCTTCAGCTTCCTTTCAAGCTCTAAAAGCTCTCTGTCTCTCTCCCTTTCTATCTTCTCCTTCAGGCTTTCAACGCTCTCGCTTCTTTCTTTCTGATCGTAAAATCTGTCGATGAACTCATTAAACGTCATGCTTTGGTCATAAGGGCGGACCAGGAATTTTTTTTCAGGTTCGCTTTCTCTTTCTTCGATTTTTAAGACTGATCCTGTGATTTCGTTTCTCTTTGGCCTGCGAAACATGAGATCGAGAATCTTGAAATTCTCATCGCATATGATTATGTTCGCCCCAGGTCCAGAGTAGAAGCGGAATAGGGCGTAGAGAATCTCATCTCCTTTTAATAGTTTCAAATAAAACGCTCTGTCGAAGTTAAGCTGATGCACTTCTATAATTCTTGCGCCTATTATCTTGGCTTTTAGAAACTGCGTAAAACGCTGTGTCTTCTCGCTCTTTTTTCTAAGTTTTTGCGTCATGCAAAAGTGCGAGTTCTCGCTTGCAATCTCAAAATAGACGTTAAATGCCTTCTCATCCTTATTGAAAAGGGTAAGAGTGAAACTATGGTAGTCGCTCTCTCTGATCTGCTGTATGTAGCTGTTTAAAAAAGGTATTTCACCAAGCAGTAAATCCACTTCTTTATAGTTAAGCATTATCAACTCCGAATTGACCGATAAGATAGAAAGATCCTGTTATGAGGATAATATCAGAAAGTCTTTTAGAAAAGGATAATGAATCTTTTTCATTCTTTATAAGGTATATCATCTGATCGCTTCTTTTTATTTTCATGGCGCTTTCATATATTTTATCTGCATTGCTTTTCTTAAAGCTTCCAGCTTTGGTAATAACTAAAGTGTTAAAAGTAGAAAGCAGTATTTTAAGCATTCCATCTATATCCTTATTTTCAAGAGCTGAGAATAATACGCACGTTTTTTCTGTGTCGTATAACGCTTTAAAAGACGATATTAAATTGTTCATGCTGTTTTTTGTGTGTGCTGAGTCGAGAACGATAGTCTTACCATCCTCACATCTTTCTTCGAATCTTCCTTCGATTTCGACTCTCTCAAGAGCCGAGAGCGATTTTTCTGACAGAAGGTCTAGCTTATCAAGCGCTATTACGACAGTAGCAATGCTCTTTGCGCTCTCTTTTCCCCTTATCTTGCTCTTTATTTCGTATTTTCTACATTTGTATTCGAAAGAGGTTATGCTGTAGCTTCTTTCATCTGCATATGAGAATGAACTGATCTCGTTTTTAAAGGAGAAAAATGGACAGCCATTGTCTTTTGCCTCCTTTTCAAATACGCTGTAGCTTATGGCGTCTTGATCTGCGACAACTACGAGGCTGTCTTTTTTTATTATCTTGCTTTTTTCTACAGCGATCTTTTCTATTGTGTCTCCCAGTACTTCCTGATGTTCAAGCTCAATTGGAAGAAGTATTTCCATAATGCTGTCAAGAGTGTTTGTCGCATCTAGCCGTCCTCCGAGCCCCGTCTCAATTACCGCATACTCGCATCCGCTTTCTTTAAAAAGCATATAGGCATATGCCGTATAGAGTTCGAATGTGGTAGGAAGGAAGTCTAGATTATCGACTTTTTCTTTTAATTCGTTTGCAACACGCAGATACATAGAAAGGGAGAAGAATTCTCCGCTAAGGCTGAATCTTTCTCTTAGATCATATACATGAGGAGAACGATAGAGACCTGTTTTGTGAATTTCATTAATTGCAGAGGAAAGCAGGCTTGCGCTAGTGCCTTTTCCTTTGCTTCCTGCAATATGTATGCTTTTAAATGATTTCTCAGGATTGCCAAGCGCTTTTAAAAGGCTCTCCATCCTTTTCAGCCTGTTACCCCTTAATTCTCCCGTTGTATTCGTCTTCGGCATATAGGAGATAAAGAAATCATCAAGTTCTTGTAGTGTTTTTATCATCGCCCTATATTAGAATTTTTCATAAGGCTTTCTCAAGTGATTAAGAAAATACAAAATAACCTGTAAAAACTTGAGAAAAATGCATCAGTAATATATTTATTCGGACTTAAAAGAACTGATTAAAATTTTGTGCTTTGTCTAATTATTTATAATACAAGAAAATATGGTTTTTATGTAACTGTTCAGTTATCTAAAATTAACCCTTAATCTGTACTACAATTAAGGTAATAACAGGGGCTTTCGAACTTTTCAGAATTCTATCTTTGGCATCTAATTCATTGCAATATAAGAAAAAGTTTCAATTTTTGTCCTAAGCCTATTAAAGCTTCTGATTTTCTGCATATATCAAAGCGAGGATACAGCGTGCATTAGCTTCTCCTTATGGAGAGATAGCAAGGACTCGTCCTGTCATCTGCGTTGATGATGCTATAGAAGGTGATGGGGGTGAACCTTGACGGTTTTAATCTCAGAGGTTAAAATAATCATAGAAAGAGGCACTGCCGATAGACGGTTGGCTTCTGAGTCCGCTATTTCAAGACGGACGCATAATTAATATGAATCCGCCCCTTAATGCTGGTCAGAGCTGGGGCGGTTATTTATAAACAGGAGAATTGCTGTAACAAGTGAAAGAACCTTAGAGGCAAGATCCACAAGTTCCAAGATTAAATCCCAAACCATATAAGCTCCTTTTAGATTAAGAATCTATGAAGCCTATACAGGCTCCAGTGTGTTACAACTGGAAACCAACCACCTTCCGCTTACTAGCAGTGCCAATCCAAAGTATATAGATCAATGTTACGAAAGTCCACTAACTGGACTTTGATCCTTTCTTTAATCATAGCGACAGAAATATTCTTCTAAACATGGGATCGCTAAGAAAGAGATGTAAGACATTCGGATGTCCTAATCCTCGCCGCAATCCTTCTGGTTATTGTGATGAATGCATGAAAAAGTACAGGGAAAGTCATTCTGCAGAAAGGAAAGATGAACGTCCTAATGCTGATAAGCGTGGTTACGATTGACGTTGGCAGAAGTTTGCAAGGGATTATTTGAGAGAACATCCTACATGTGTAATCTGTGGCGCTCCTGCAAGATGTGTGGATCATAAGGATATCCCTGCAGATGTAATGATAGATGCCTAGGGACGTTTGACTACGATTACTCTCATTATCAGGTATGTGTTACAGCTGCAATACAATAAAAGGAAGTAATGAGGATAAGTGGAGTAAAAGATCTTACAGATACTTATGTTTTTCAGATATTTGTTAAAAGCGTCCGTTCTGCTGAGACAGAAGAATCTGCAGATGCAGTTCTAAACGCTTCAGGAACTCTTGGCCTAGTGTCAAAAGTAACGCTTGAGATAGATCGTGTATGCTCTCCTTCTTGAAGGCTACACTGTTGATTGCTTTAAACGGGAAATACGTCTTAAGAACGATATCTGGATAAAGGCCAGGGCAGTGTCTGACTTGCTCAAAAACATTGACGCAATAAGAGCAATCAATCTCTTTCTAAAATGGAAAGAATTCGGTTTTCCATACGGTTCTTGGGGTGTTAATCCGAACAAGCTAGTTGAGGTCATAGAATGTTTAGATATAGTGGATTCTATTTACAATACTAAAATGACGTTTTGACAGTTAAAGGAAGTTAACTTAAAATAAAATTGTGAGTAACAATTTTTGGGATAATTATTATAAAGGATTTAAATTTGGGCTTTTCTGCATACTAGCCTCAATCCTTGCCGTTCCAGTACTAATATTACTCTGCATTTTATTTAGGTAAATCCTTTTCTGTCTTTTTAGGCAGAATATCATGGCAAGCAATATTAATCTAAAAATTTCAGCGGAAGTTCAACAGGCCACACACGGCATTGATTCTGAAAATAAGAAGTTGTTGGAACGTCTATCGACATTTGACAAAGCAGATGCAGTTCTTAAGTAAAAGGTTACAGGTTTTAATGTTCGTTTTATGACGAAATGTTGTTGCCGTCTTCAATAAATCACAGCATTGGAAGGATGTGGATAAAAACTTGAATTTAGAAAAGGAAAGAGTAATAGATGTATACGCTAAAAAGAGAATTAAAGCATTAGCGTTGTATTGCAGGCATGGCAGAAAAGCTTCATGAAGAATATGAGGAAACAGGTACAGACAAGAAGAAAAGAAGGAAGCCGTCGATTTTTATTTTTGACACGGCAGACATCCCTGTAATTCAGATCCTTTTGACTTGCGGTATAAGTGTATTTTTATGTATTTTGCCCACGGATTTTCAAATCTCTAAAAGAAACTAGGCAGCAAAAATATGATAATTGCATGTTTAATTTCTTATATTTTAACATATTGCATTATATTTTTAATCTTATAAAATCTTAAAACATTTTTGATGTGATTTAACAAAGATTTAACATGGCTGTATGAATAAAATTTACTTTATCTTTCGATACTCTTAGGCGAAGGAGAAAAAAATGAAAAAGATTTTAGCCTTATTATTAGTTTTACTTACAGCAGTAACATTGTTTGCTCAGGGCAATACAGATAGCACAAGCGCTAGTGTAAGCACTGACGGATCTACAAGCATGGAAAGCGTTGTTCTTTCTCTTGCTGAAGTATTTGAAGAGAACACAGGAATCGTTGTTACATACAACCCGACAGGAAGCGGTAGCGGTATCACAGCAGTTCAGGAAGGAAGAGCTGACATCGGACTTTCTTCAAGAGCTTTAAGAGACAGCGAAGTTGAATCTGGCCTTACAGGAACAACTGTTGCTCTTGACGGAATCGCAATCATCGTAAACAACGAGAACGCAATTGAAAACCTTACCGTAGAGCAGATTGCAGCTCTTTACACAGGAGAGATTACAAACTGGTCTGAAGTAGGAGGAGCTGATGCACCTGTAGTTCTAATCGGAAGAGAGGCTGGATCTGGTACAAGAGACGGATTCGAGTCCATCACAGGAACTGAGGATGCTTGCGCATACAATCAGGAGCTTACAAGCACAGGCGCTGTTATTACAGCAGTTGCTTCTAACCCTAATGCAATCGGCTATGCTTCCCTTTCTTCTGTAAGCGACAGCGTAAAGACACTCCTTGTAAACGGAGTTGCACCTTCTGAAGAGACTGTTCTTTCTGGAGACTATCAGATTCAGAGACCGTTCGTATTCGTAACGAGAACAGGCGTGGAGCTATCTGAAGCAGCTCAGAGCTTCTTCGATTTCGCAATCTCAGCAGATGCTAGCGACATTATCGCAGACGCTGGAGCAGTTCCACTAGTATAAGGAATATACTTAGATGAATCTTAAAAACAGAGCAGAGATTCTAGTTTCGGGTTACAAAGCTAACCCGAAACGTTTTGTTGAAGATCTAATTCACTTTATATTTCTAATCCTCGGTCTTATCACGGTAGGTTGCGTTTTAGTTATTACTGTATACCTGATAATAAGCGGACTGCCGGCTATAATAGAGATCGGGCCGATAGATTTTCTTTTCGGTACAAGATGGGCAAGTACCGCGGCAGAACCTTCATTCGGCATTCTTCCATTTATTTTAACTAGCATCTACGGAACTGCCGGCGCGATAATAATCGGTGTTCCTATTGGATTTTTCGTAGCCGTATATCTTGCAAAAATGTCTCCTAAAAAGTTTAAGGAGGCGATGCAGCTTTGCGTTGGCGTTCTTGCAGGAATTCCATCTGTTATCTACGGTCTCGTAGGTATGACTGTCCTTGTTCCGGCAATAAGAAACATATTTGACGTTCCAGACGGTGCAAGCCTTCTAGCTGCAATCATAGTTCTGGCCGTTATGATTCTTCCATCTGTTATTAACGTCTCTCTTTCTGCTTTGGAGGCTGTTCCACATGAATATGAAGAGGCATCTCTTTCCCTTGGGGCTACGAAGACGGAAACGTATTTCAAGGTTACTGTTCCTGCTGCGAAGAGCGGAATATTTACTGCCATCGTATTAGGAATAGGGCGAGCGATCGGAGAGGCAATGGCAATAATGATGGTTGCAGGCAACGTTGCGAACATGCCAAGCCTTTTTTCTTCGGTAAGGTTCTTAACGACTGCGGTTGCGAGTGAGATGAGCTATTCATCCGGACTTCAAAGACAGGCGCTTTTTTCAATTGCATTGGTTCTCTTTCTTTTCATCATGATTATCAACGCAATATTAAATTTCATTAAGACAAGGAGTCAGAAGATATGATTGAAGGACTCTCGAAAAAAAGAAAGGCATGGTGCGCCGTGATGAAAGCCCTTTGCTATTTGTCTCTAGCAATAGTTGTTGCATTGACTTCATTCATGCTTTTATACGTTCTTTTCCAAGGAATTCCTAATATTATTGAGAATCCGCGTATGTTGGTTGAAACTCCAAGTGTTAGAAGGAATATCGACGGCATTCTTCCCGATATCATGAATACCCTTTATGTTGTAATTGCAACGCTTATCATGGTTCTTCCCTTAGGAGTAGGGGCGGCAATATATCTGACGGAGTATGCTAAGAACAGACGCCTTGTTGAGATCATTGAGTTCGCAAGCGAAACGCTCTCTGGAATTCCATCAATCATTTACGGACTTGTCGGAATGCTATTGTTCGTTCAGTTCTTCGGTTTTGGAACATCTCTTCTAGCTGGAAGCTGCACACTTGTTATCATGAACCTTCCGACCATAATGAGGACGACAGAGGAGGCTTTAAAGACCGTTCCTCAAAGCTATAGGGAAGGGGCTTTCGCACTTGGAGCTGGAAAATGGAGGGTAATCAGGACCGTTGTTCTTCCGACTTGCGTAAACGGCATCGTAACTGGATGCATTCTTACGATAGGAAGAATTCTTGGCGAGTCTGCAGCACTTCTATTTACAGCCGGACTTGCACACCGCCTATACGGCTTTTTTGAAGGAATGGCAAATAGCGGCGCAACTCTTACGGTCGCTCTTTATGTATATGCATCCGAGCGTGGAGATTTTGATATTGCATATGCGATTGCCGCAATACTAATAATTTTGACTGTAATTATAAACCTTATTACTACATATCTTGGTAAAATCATGGAAAGGAGAAACGGACAGTGAGCAGCATAATTCAGGCCCATCACATGAATCTCTGGTATTCGCAGATGCAGGCTTTAAAAGATATAAACTTAGACATCGAAGAGAAGAACATAACGGCTTTAATCGGTCCATCAGGATGCGGAAAGAGCACGTTCTTAAGAACGCTAAACAGAATGAACGATCTCATTCAGGGTGTCAGAATTACAGGTGATATACTATATGAGGGGGAAGATATATTTTCTCCAAAAATTGATGTGAACGGGCTCAGACGAGATATCGGAATGGTATTCCAGAAACCAAATCCGTTCATGATGAGCATTTATGACAACATAGCATACGGTCCGAGGACTAATGGAATTAAGAACAAGGCCAAGCTCGATCAGATCGTGGAAGAGGCTCTTAGAAACGCGGCTCTTTGGGATGAGGTTAAAGATAGGCTCAAAAAGAGCGCTCTAGGATTATCTGGAGGACAGCAGCAGAGGCTATGCATCGCAAGGGCTCTTGCAGTACAGCCGAAGGTTCTATTGATGGACGAGCCTACAAGCGCGCTCGATCCTATTAGCACAAGCCGAATAGAAGATTTAGCAATGGAGCTGAAAAAGGACTATACTATAGTAATAGTAACCCATAATATGCAGCAAGCTCTAAGAATCTCTGATAAGACGGCTTTCTTCTTCCTTGGCGAGTTGATAGAATTCGGAGATACCGAGCAGATCTTCTCCAATCCGAGGGAGAAGCAGACTGAGGACTATATTACAGGACGCTTTGGTTGATGGAGGAAACAAGATGAATTTAAGCATAGATGATCAGATTGCATCTTTAAACAGGGATGTTGTGAAAATGGCAAGCCTCTGCGAAAGGGCGCTTGTTCTTGTGAAAGAGGGTGTTGACAATGAAAAGGCCGAACTCAAATCGGTCCAAGTGCTCTCGGATGAGATTGAGAAGGCTGAGCGCGAGATTGAGTCGTTTTGCATGAGGCTTCTTCTTCGCCGCCATCCTGTAGCAAGGGATTTAAGAAGCGTAAGCGCAACCCTTAGGATAATCAATGATCTTGAGAGAATCGGCAACAACGCGCAAGACCTTGCAGAGGTGATGAACTATGTCGTAAACAGAAACATTTTAAACGACATAGAAATTCCAGCTATGATAGACGAGGTTCTGAAGATGCTTAAAACGAGTATTGACGCATATATCCGTCTAGACGAGAAAAGGGCGAACGAAGTCATTAAAGAAGACGACGTTCTCGATTCTCTTTTCGTTAAAGCAAAAGAGGGCCTTGTTGATATGATTAAAACGAGCGTTGACGGTATCGAGGAGGCTCCGGATGCCCTTCTTGCCGCAAAATATCTTGAGAGGATGGGGGATCACTGCGTAAATCTTTCAAAGCAGCTTATCTGGTCCATCTCCGGAGATATTAATTTTTAGGCGAAACTATGATCTACATACTTGAAGATGACGCATCTATTTTAAAACTCGTTGAATATACGCTCTCGTCAAACGGATATGAGGTTAAAGCCTTCGATCGTCCCAGCTTGTTTCTAGAGGCATTCAGTCAGAAAAAACCTGAACTGGTTCTGCTTGACGTGATGCTTCCTGAAATGAGCGGTCTTGACGTGCTTAAAAGGATAAGATCGAGAAAAGAGAACGATGAGGTTATGATTATCATGCTTACTGCAAAGAGCAGCGAGTATGATAAGGTCCTAGGGCTTGATCTTGGAAGCGATGACTACATTGCAAAGCCTTTTGGAATGATGGAGCTTCTTGCGAGGGTTAAGGCAGCCTTGAGACGCAGGAAGAAGAAGGAGGGCAAGGACGACGGCTTGCTTAGCTATGGAGATATCACGTTGGACAGCAAGGCGCATAGCGTAAAGGTAGCAGGAAAGGAGATCCAGATGACGCTGAAAGAGTATTCCCTCTTAAAGCTTTTGATGGAAAATGAGGGGATTTGTCTTTCTCGCGATAGTATTTTAAACACCGTATGGGGATATGCCTTTGACGGGGAAAATAGGACCGTCGATGTTCATGTGAGAAGAATTAGGGAAAAACTCGGCCAATCCGGTCAGATGATTCAGACTGTCGCCGGTGTCGGGTATAGGTTTAAGAAGAATGAAACTGAGGAATAAACTATTTGCTTTTACTTCCATATTCGTTACAATAGCAGCCCTTTTCAGCGCTGCTTTAATTGTAAATTCTATGTACATCTCGTATAGGGATGCGATAACGCATGAGCTCTTAGTGGAGTTGAGACTAATTGACAACAGCTCTTTGGATCCTAGAGACATAGATTTCGGATCAATGAGGTTTACAGAGATCTCTCCGGATGGAACAGTGCTTTTTGACAGCGAGGCCGATGCGGAGATGATGGAAAACCACCTTGAGAGAAAAGAAGTGCAGGATGCGCTTCTGCATATGCAGGGCTTTGATATCAGAGAGAGCGAGACTGTTCTTAGAAGCATGTTTTATGTAGCAATGCTCTCAAAAGATGGCAACGTAATTAGGCTTAGCGAAAGTCAAAGCAGCATATATTCATTCATCCTCTCATCCGTTCCTTTCATCGTTATAATTCTTATTGTCATCATTGCTATCGTTCTCATTATCTCAAGGAGCATCTCAAAAAGGATCGTTGAACCGATTAATGAGATTGATCTTGACGACCCGATTGATGATGACAGCATTTATGAGGAGCTGAGTCCTCTTATAAGAAGAATTGACGATCAGAAAAAGAAGATTGAAGAGCAGGTTATGGCTCTTGCGCGCGATAAGAATGAACTTGAGTTGATCGTAAAAAATATGAAGGACGGCCTTATCCTTGTAAGGAACACAGGAGAAATCCTTATGATCAACGATGCAGCGAAAACGCTCATGGGAAAAAACACTAATGATAAGTTTGATTCTCTTATCGAGTTAAGCAGAGATCCTCTGTTCTTCTCAATTCTTGAGAATGGAAGGGCTAACGGCAGGATTAAAACCGATTCTAGAACAGTAGAAGTCCATGCTGAAGAGGTGGAGGCTGTTGGGTCTGCAATCCTTTTGTTTGACGTTTCAGACAAGCTTGCGCTTGAGATGAAAGAGAGGGAGTTCATTCAGAATGTTTCACACGAACTCAAAACTCCTCTAACAAGCATCTCCGGCTACTCAGAACTTATTATGAGAGATCAGGTTGATAAGGATCACATAAAGGAGTTCTCTCAGCAGATATACAGCGAAGCTAAACGGCTCTATCAGCTGATCGAAGATATTCTCGCAATCAGCAGAATGGATGAAGAGGCGAAAGTGGAGATGACTGAAATAAACGTCAATTCTATTGCGAAAGATGTTTTGGACTCCATTGCAAATCCGATAGTAAAACTCAAGGAAAACGCAGAGCTAAAGATAAACGGAAACAGCACGTTGATTTTTGAGGCAATCTACAATCTTGTTGACAATTCTATAAAATACAACAGAGATGATAACGAGATAGATCTTATCATTGATTCTGATGGATTCTGTGTTAAAGATAATGGAATAGGGCTATCCGTATACGACAGAGAAAGGGTGTTCGACCGTTTCTATCGCGTGGATAAATCACGAAGCAGGAGCACCGGTGGAACCGGACTCGGGCTAAGCATCGTAAAAAGCGTTGCAGAAAAACACAATGCGAAGATCGAGATAAACAGCACTCTCGGCGTTGGAACCTCAATAAGTATGAAATTCTAAAACAAGGCCTCGGAGAGGCCTTTTCTTGTCTGAATCCCTATGATTTATAACCATATGATAAGATAGTTAATAATAACTACCAGCAGACTATGGTATTGGTATCGTTATTTACATAAAATGTAATACCGTAAAAATACGGAGGATAACATGGTAAAGAAAAATGAAGCCCTTCCTTGGGCGTTTTTAGATGAATACAGAGGAAAGGAATTCAATGGAAAATGGCCAACGCTTAAAGAGATGTTCCATATCTCTGTCTTGCGTTTTAAAAATAATGAATGCTTTAAGGCTTTCTCTCCTAAATACATGGTCTTTACATATGCGGAGGCTGAAAAAAAGATAAAAGAGGTTTCTTACTATCTTTTATCCCAAGGAGTGAAAAAAGGCGATAAGATCGCAGTAAGCGGTAAAAACAGTCCAGAGTGGGCGATTGCATATTTAGGCATCATATATGCAGGATGCATCGTAGTCCCTTTAGATATTCAGCTTAAAGACAGTGAGATGGATACTCTGATGTCTTTTGGCGGGGTATCAAGGATCTTCATAGACAAGGATAGAATAGACAATATCGGAAAAGGATTGGAAATTATTGAAAAAATCTCTCTCGAGCCTGGCTCAAGCTACAAATACGTTCTCGATTTAAACGGTGAAGAGAAGGAAGGATTTTGCGCTGATGGCGAAGATATTGCAGCAATACTTTTTACATCTGGCACGACTGGAACGCCTAAAGGCGTAATGCTTACGCACAGCAATCTCGTTTCTGACTGCTACCTTGCTCAGGGAAATATGACGCTATATCCAAGCGACGTATTCTATGCAATCCTTCCTATTCATCACGCCTATACGATGCTTGCGGTATTCATAGAGAGTTTTAGCGCTGGATGCTGTACGGTATTTGGAAAGAAGCTCGTGGTATCGCAGATTCTAAAAGAACTGAAAGAGGGAAAAGTCACGATGTTCCTTGCTGTTCCTATGCTCTTTAACAAGATGATAGCGGCTTTAATGCAGGGCGTAAGAAAAAAAGGCGTAATAGTTTACGGCCTTATAAGGTTCATGATGTCTCTTTCCGGAGCCATTAAGAAGGTGTTTAATATAAACATTGGAAAAAAGATGTTCTCCTTCCTTCTTAAAAATCTGTCTCTAGATACTAACAGAATCTGTATATGCGGAGGCGGTCCTCTTCCTGCGTCGACATTCAAGATGTTCAATCAACTTGGAATAGATTTCGTGCAAGGCTATGGCCTGACGGAGACTAGCCCGATAACCCATCTAAACCCTACATATGCTTATATCGAAAGCAGCGTTGGAAAGAAAATCCCAGGCTGTGAAGTAAAGATTGTAGATCCTGACAGCGATGGAAACGGCCTAATCTATATAAAGGGACCTATGGTCATGAAAGGGTATTACAAGAACGAAGAGGCTACGAAAGAGGTCCTTAGCGCTGACGGATGGCTTAATACGGGTGATGTAGGCCATGAGGACGATAAAGGCTATCTCTATCTAACAGGCAGGGCTAAGAGCGTTATCGTAACGGATGGAGGAAAGAACGTTTTCCCTGAAGAGATTGAAGATCATTTCCAGCTGTTTGACGAGATAGATCAGATCTGCATCATCGGATACCTTCAAAACAAAGAGACGAAAGCTGAAGGAATAAGAGCGATAATCTATCCAAGCGATGCGGCAAGAAAGACATACAAGAGCGAAGAAGATCTGAAAAAGAGGATGGATGAGATCGTAAGTGCTGTTAATAAGGAAATTCAGAGTTACAAGAAGATCACGAGAGTTGACATCTCTTCATCTCCGCTTCCGATGACAAGTACGAAGAAGATCAAGCGAAACGAAGTTGTAAAGCTTTTTGCTGATTGAGTAAGGCCCTCATCGAGGGCTTTATTCATGATTTTTCAGCGTTGCTCTTTTCTTGTTCAGAAAAAAGTAGTATAAAATTACAGTTTTTCGTAAAATGTAAATTAAAATAAGTGATGGAGTGCAAAGATGGCAGGAAAGAATAAGGGAAAGTCTTGGGATTTCCTTGATGCTTACAGAGGAAAAGAGTTTGATGGAAGATGGCCGAATGTGAAAACTATGTTCCACATATCAGTCATGAGATATCCTAAAAATGATTGTTTCAAGGCCTTTTCTCCGAAAACGATCTCTTTTACATATGAAGAGGCTGAAAAGAAGATTGAAGAGATTTCTTATTATCTGCTTTCATTAGGCGTTAAGAAAGGCGATAAGATCGCCGTAAGCGGTAAAAACAGCCCTCAGTGGGCCCTCTCTTATCTTGCCATCATCTATTCAGGCTGTATCGTCGTTCCGCTGGATATTCAATTGAAAGATAGTGAGATGGAGACTTTTCTTCGTTTCGGAGACGTAAGATGCCTTTTTATCGATCATGACAGAATAGATAATATAGACTTAGACGGATCTGTTGGACTTATAGAAAAGATTTCTCTCGAGCCTTGTGATGACGGCTATAAGTATGTTCTAGATTTAAATGGCCCTGAGAGAGAAGGTTTTGAGGCTAAAAGCGATGAAGTTGCTGCGATACTGTTTACATCTGGAACAACAGGGACGCCAAAAGGCGTTATGCTTACTAACGACAACCTTGTTGCAGACTGCTACCTTGCGCAGGGAAACATAACGTTTTATCCAGATGACGTATTCTATGCGATTCTTCCGATTCATCACTCTTATACGATGCTTGCAGTAATGTTTGAGTCGTTCAGCGTAGGCGCATGCACTGTCTTTGGAAAGAAGCTTGTCGTTTCCCAGATTTTAAAAGAACTCAGAGATGGTAAGGTTACTCAGTTTTTAGCTGTCCCTATGCTCTTTAACAAGATGATAGCCGCTTTAATGCAGGGCGTAAGAAAAAAAGGCATAATAGTTTACGGCATCATTAGATTCCTTATGACTTTGTCCGGCGCAATTAAGAAAGTGTTCAATATAAATATTGGAAAGAGACTTTTCAAATTCCTTTTAAAACAGCTCAGCATGGAGAATATCAGGACATGCATCTGCGGCGGAGGTCCTCTACCTGCTTCAACATTCAAGATGTTTAACCAGCTTGGAGTAAATTTTGTCCAGGGGTATGGCCTTACTGAGACAAGTCCTGTAACGCACCTCAATCCAACCTATGCTTATATTGAAAGCAGCGTAGGCAAGGCTCTTCCTGAGTGCCAGGTCAAGATCGTAAATCCAGATAGCGATGGCAATGGAGAAATCTATATAAAAGGTCCAATGGTCATGAAAGGCTATTATAAGAACGAAGAGGCTACGAAAGAGGTCCTAAGCGCTGACGGATGGCTTAATACTGGGGATATCGGACATACTGACGACAAAGACTACCTTTATCTAACAGGCAGGGCTAAGAGCGTTATCGTAACGGATGGCGGAAAGAACGTTTTCCCTGAAGAGATTGAAGATCATTTCCAGCTCTATGACGAGATAGATCAGATCTGCATTATCGGATACCTTCAAAACAAAGAGACGAAAGCTGAGGGTGTTAGGGCTATAATATACCCAAGCGATGCTGCAAGAAAGACATATAAGAGCGAAGATGATCTGAAAAAGAAATTGAATGAGATTATAAGCGAGGTCAACAAAGATCTTCAAAGCTACAAGAAGATCACGAGAGTTGACATCTCTTCGTCTCCGCTTCCGATGACAAGCACGAAGAAGATCAAGAGAAACGAAGTTGTAAAGCTTTTTAAGGACTGATTTATTATAATTTGGGGCAGGTGAGCAAAAATGAAACAATATTTCACTTGCCCCTTGCCTTATTCTAGTGTATAAATAATTTAGTTATGGAACTTAAGAGTTATCAGAGAGCGTTCTTACGCTCGCATGCGCAAGAGTTAGATCCAATCGTATCGGTAGGAAAGGAAGGCGTTAGCGATTCCGTTGTAAAAGCTTTAGATGAAGCGTTAGACTGTCATGAACTAGTAAAAGTCAGATTTCATTCTTTCAAAGATGAGATAGACGAGCTGTCAAGAGAACTAGAGAAAAAGACAAAATCGACAATAGTCGCAACAACAGGATTCACTACCGTATTTTTCCGCCAGGATTCCAAAGATCCTGATCGAATTTATAAGCTTTAATTTTTTAAGTAAAGGGGCTGTAAAAAAGTCTGCAATGACTTTTGTGCAGCTCTATTTTTATGTCGCAAATGAAGAATGGACAGATAAGTTATTAAAATAAAAGCACTCAAATGGAATCGAACCTCACAAGTTCAGATGGTAGAATGAAGTTGTTAACACATCTTCCATAAGGCATTTTAGCACAAAACAGCCGTGCTTATTCTACTCCTTCCCCATGCAGGAGGAGGAAAAGGGGAAAAGAAAAGAGGGCTGAAGCCCTCTTTTGAATTATTTTCCACCTTGTTCTAATGCAAGCGTTCGTGTCGTTATATCGCAAACGCTCTCAGGACCGTAATACTGAATTGCGCCAGGGTAGGTGTAAAGGGTTTTTTCCGCCCATTCGTCACGTCTTTCTGCAAAATACTTAAATGGCGCGCCATCAAGCTCTACAAGCGCTTTCTTAATTACTGGCTTGAGTTTTCCGTGCCTTTGCTCAAGATTGAACATTTTTACAATCGGCATGCCTCCTGCCTTCCATTCTTTGCTTGGCTTGCTGAGGTTGGTGATTGCCGAGATATAGCCTGTGTAGCCTTCTCTTAAAAGCATATATGCATTATATCCAAGGCTATAGCAGTAGTCGGCATCGAAATTAGACGGGAACGCACATCTTCCCTCATATCCGAAGAAGTGGCTTAATGCGCTGAATTTTCCTTTGTATTTTCCCTCTTTCTTTAAGTCAGCAAGTTTCTTTTCAACGATTGAAATAATAAGTTTCTCTGTCTCAATTCTTGAAACTTGAACGTTTCCATGGGGATCTCTATCCATTAGAAGCTGTTTCTCAATTTCTAATGGAAGGAAAGAGAACACTTTGAAACTGTCTAATGTAAGTTTCTTTTGCATGAACTCGTATTTGCTTTCCCATGCATCAAGCTCGTTGAACTCCTTCTCATCAATCGCCATAATGTCATTCAGTTCGCTGATAAGCTTCTTAACTTCAGGTACGAACTCTATTAAGCCTTCTGGAATGATTGCAACGCCGAAGTTCTCGCCGTTTTCGCTTCTCTTTACAACACTAGCAACTACCTGATCTGCGATATCCTCAAGGCTCATGTTTTTCTTCTCAACCTCTTCTGAGATGAAACAGATGTTAGGCTGAGTCTCAAGTGCGCATTCAAGTGCGATATGGCTTGCACTTCTTCCCATTACGCGTATAAAGTGCCAGTATTTTTTAGCAGAGTTCGCATCACGTTCGATATTTCCAATCAACTCAGAATATGTTTTCGTCGCAGTGTCAAATCCAAATGAGATCTCTATTACATCGTTTTTCAAATCGCCGTCGATCGTCTTCGGACATCCGATTACCTGGCACTTAGAGCCTTTTTCAAGGAAGTATTCCGCAAGCACCGCAGCATTCGTATTAGAGTCGTCTCCGCCTATGATAACGATTGCATTCAGATTATGCTTTTCAGCAACCTTTATTGCGACTTCGAACTGCTCTTCAGTCTCAAGTTTCGTCCTTCCAGATCCGATAATATCGAATCCTCCTGTATTTCTGAAACTGTCGATATAGCTATCTGTAAATTCAATATACTTATCTTCCAACAATCCTGACGGTCCGTTTTTAAACCCGATCAGCGTGCTTTCCTTGTTGTCTTTCTTTAGTGCGTCGTAAAGACCAGTAATTACATTGTGTCCTCCGGGCGCTTGTCCTCCAGATAGAATTACTGCGACGTTTTTCTTTTCAGCCTTATTGCTGTCTTTTGAAAGCGTGAAGCTTACTTCCCTCATTCCGTAAGTTTTTGGAAAGAGTGCTTTGATTTTATCCTGATCAGAAACAGATTCAGTTACTTCTCCCTCTGTAGCAACAATTTTAGAAATGTCGTTTTTTAGTATTTCAGGAAGTTTTGGCTCGTAGCTGTATCGTGCCTTCTGTAGTGGTGATAATTCCATGCTTAATCTCCTTTTTAATCTTTTTTCATTCTAATTGTTTCAAAGTCGTTAGGCAACTGAAAGAACTCTTATTTTCAATTTATTGTCTTTTTCATATTATTGAAGCATGTTTAAAGTTTTTGTAGATGCGGATTCTCTTCCTGTCAGGGAGAAAAAGATAGTGCTTGCAAGAGCTATCAAAGAGGACTTGGCCGTTTTTTTTGTCGCAGATAGAGATTTGCCGGATGTTAGAGAGGCGATAAAGAACCATAAGGATAAGTTAAGAGCCCCCTTTAGAGGAGTTCTTGAAAAAGATGAAATTAGGAAGATCGATTCTACAATAAGGATGATAATCGTTGAAAGCGGCGAGAATAGCGCAGACGATAGGATCGTCGAGATGATTGAGGCAGGGGATCTTCTAATAAGCCATGATGTTCCGCTTTCTTTTAGATCGATTGAAAAAGGTGCAGTCGCTTTGGACGATAGGGGAGAGATTTACACTAAAGAGAATATTAGAGAGAGAATGAGTCAGAGAGAGTATATGATGGCTTTTCGTGAAATGGGAATAAATGAAGAAAAACAGAGAAGGCTGAAAGAGGGGGACTATCAGAAATTTGCAAATTCATTCGATCTTCTTTTAAACAGATTGAAATAAAAAAAACCGCCTAGCTGCAGTTGATTTGGATTTCTGGGGTAGTATGGCATTACTACAGCTAGGGCGGTATGTAATAATAACTGAGATTATAATAAATCTATGCTAATGAATTAATCATGTAGCATTCTTTTTGATTTTATGTAGTTTCCGTATAAGGAATGTCTCAGCTATTACGATCTGTATTTTAATGAGTATGAGGTAAAATAGCAAGTATTATTTTTAGGTTAATTATTGCACAATTTTTTTATTACTCAGAGCGATATTTTTTGAAAAAAAGAAAGGGGCAAAAAAGCCCCTTTGATTAGAAATCCGCATTCTTTACATATCTTGGATATGGGATGACGTCTCTGATGTTTGCAACTCCTGTTACATACTGAACTGCTCTCTCAAAGCCAAGTCCGAAGCCTGCGTGAGGAGCTGTGCCGTATTTTCTGAGATCCAAATACCACCAGTAATCCTCTTCTTTTAGTCCGAGTTCTTTCATTCTTTCAACTAGAACATCATAGCGGTACTCTCTCTCGCTTCCTCCGATTATTTCTCCAAGACGTGGAGCCAAAACGTCCATGCCGCGAACTGTTTTTCCGTCCTCGTTCATCTTCATATAGAAGGCTTTGATCTCCTTTGGATAATCGGTTACGATAACAGGACGTTTCGCAACCTGTTCTGTCAGGTATCTCTCATGTTCGCTTTGAATGTCAGAGCCCCAGTGGACAGGATATTCAAACCTTGAGTTCTCTTTTTCAAGGATTTTGATCGCATCAGTGTATGTCATATGTTCGAACGGAGATGTGATCACATGCTCAAGGGTAGATACGACGCCTTTTTCTACGAAGTTGTCGAAGAAGCTCATATCCTCTTCGTTTTTATCGAGAACTGCTTTGAAGATGTACTTCAAGAAATTTTCTGCGACTTCCATATCGCCGTAAAGATCGCAGAAAGCCATCTCAGGCTCTACCATCCAGAACTCTGCAAGGTGTCGTGCAGTGTTGCTGTTTTCAGCCCTGAATGTAGGCCCGAACGTATAGATGTTCTTCATTGCCATTGCATACGTTTCTCCGTTCAGCTGACCTGATACCGTCAGTTTTGCCATGCGTCCGAAGAAGTCCTTGCCGTAATCGATCTTTCCGTCTTCCTTTCTAGGAGGGTTTTCGAGATCTAGCGTCGTAACCTGGAACATTTCTCCGGCTCCTTCGCAGTCGCTAGCAGTGATTAACGGCGTGTTTACATATACGAAACCGTTCTCCTGGAAGAAAGAATGGATAGCATATGCCATTGTGTTCCTTACTCTCGTAACCGCGCCAAATAGGTTAGTTCTGGCTCTCAGATGTGCTTTTTCTCTTAAGAATTCTACAGTGTGTCTTTTCTTCTGCAACGGGTAGTCTGCAGGGCATGGGCCTACGAGTTCGATCTCCTTCACCTGAAGTTCTACTCCCTGTTCGCTTCCCTGGCTTTTTACGATCTCTCCCTTTGCAATTACAGCAGATCCCGTTGTGATCTGATCGAGGAGATCTAGATTCTTAAAATTCTCTTTATCTATTACAAGCTGCAAGCCTTTTAAGCATGAGCCGTCATTCAAATCAAGAAAACAGACGCTTTTTGAGTCCCTTTTTGTCCTAATCCAACCTTCGGCGCTAATAATTTCACTAGAAGGTTGCATCTCTTTGATAGCCTTAATCCTAGCTTTCATATATATATTCCTCGCTTGAAAATATTAAAGTGAATTTACCACTATAAGAGAGTTTTTGGCAATATATTAAATACGCGCAAAAAGCAGATAAGTATATCTAATATGCAGAATAATAGAACATTTGATGTATAATTATATAAATAAGTTTGAAATGGTGAGGATTAACTAGAGGCTTTTTTCCTGATTATTTTTACTTATTTTGCTAAAATATAATCTCTTAAATGTTGTTTTAGCATTTTAAGTGGATTATTCTAGCAAAAATATTTTGGAGTTTGGTTTGATTCAATATTTGGTACTCTCATCAGGAAGCGTCGGTAACAGCTATGCCTTTTACGATGGAAAAGATACGATAATCATAGATCAGGGGCTTACGTACACAGGATTTGAAAAAAGGCTTAATGCCCATTCGATTCCTGTAAGTTCTGTTAAAGCGATATTTCTGACTCACCTTCATCCTGACCACAGCAAAGGGGCTGGTGTTACTGCAAGGAAGCTTGACATACCGATATATCTTTCAATCGTCTCTCTTACGGCAAATGATTCGGTGATACAGAAACTTAGAATAAGTAAGGAGAGTATTGTTCCATTCACGCATAAGGATGAGATTGATATTGGAAATTTCATAATTAAAAGCGGAAGAACTTATCATGACTGTCCGGGATCATCTTTTTATACGATCAAAAACCAGTATTATAAAATTTTCTTAATGACCGACACTGGGCAGATCCCATATGATGCCCACAATGATATTGAAGGCAGCGACCTGATATTCCTTGAGAGCAATTACGATAAAGAGATGTTAAAGGCAGGGCCGTATCCAAAGAAGCTTCAGGACAGGATATCAGGATCCTACGGACATCTTTCAAATGATGAGGCTGCATTCTTTTTAAAGCAGCATGCGAAACTCAGATCTAAAGTGTATTTAATACATTTAAGCGATAATAACAACAGTGAAGAAAAAGTAAAGAGCGAAATGGATAAAGCCTTAAGCAGCGGTATTTTCGTAACCGTCTGTTCTAGAGGCGAATGCTATGGTGGTGTTTTAGATGAAAAAGACGAGTAAAGAGAAGATTTCTAAGTATAACGATCGATATTTCAAGAAAATTAAAAGAGCTGACGGGCTTAAGATGAAATGCCTTGACAGCTATACTTTCAGATCTTTTGTTGACATTGTAAGCGCAAGGTATGGCAAAAGATGCATGTACAAGATCTTCAGAAGCGACGAGGAGCTTACATACTTGCAGTTTCAAAAGAATGTGAGGGCTGCATCCTCGTATTTAATTTCTATTGGCTATGAAAAGGGGGATAAGGTTGCAATAATGGCTGAAAGCACTATCAACTGGATGGTCGCATATGCCTCGTTAACTTATATAGGGATAATTGCAGTGCCTATTCTCCCTGATTTTTCGTTTAGGGAAGCAGAAGCGATTATCACCCATAGTCAGGCGAAAGGAATTTTTATCAATTCAAAACAGTTTGAAAAGATAAAAGATGCAACTGAGAACCTTGATATATTCCGAATAGAGGATATGTTCCACATTCCAAAGAACATCGTGCTAGAAAACGGCACGTCATTTATGCATTCTCCAGGTTTTAGCATGGTGAATGCCAAATTCGATTTAAAAAATATAAAGAGCATCGAAGTAAATGAAAGCGACACTGCTTCGATAATCTATACAAGCGGTACGACAGGATCAAGCAAGGGCGTAGAGCTAAGCCACATGAATCTGCTCAGATGCGCTGATTTGAATACTGACGTATATGTAAAGCTTAATAAAGGCGATAAGACGCTCTCGATCCTTCCTATGAGCCACGTATATGAGTTTACGATAGGGCAGCTTCTTCCTCTTTTGAAAGGCATGGAGATAACATTCCTTGGCAAGCCGCCGGCTGTATCAATACTTCTTCCTGCATTGAGCGAGGTGAGGCCTCATGTAATGCTGACCGTTCCTCTTTTAATAGAGAAGGTCTACCGTTCTGCAGTCCTTCCTGCATTAAAGAGCGAAAAGATACAGAAACTCATCAAATATCCTTTGATCTCTTCTTTTGTCTATAGGACGATAGGACGCAAGATAAAAGCGACATTCGGCCATAGGCTTAAATTTTTCGGTATTGGCGGAGCTCCGCTTGATGCAGAAGTGGAGCAGTTTTTATACAAGGCGTCATTTCCTTATGCGATCGGATACGGTTTGACTGAAACAAGTCCGTTGATTGCTGGATGCGGACCTAGAAAACGGGATCATAAGCCGGGATTTGTAGGGAAAATCGTTATAGATGATGATGTAGTTTTGGAGAATAAGAATGATGAGGGCGTAGGGGAGATTCTTGTAAAAGGCCCAAACGTTATGAAAGGATATTATAAGCGTCCAGATCTTAACAGCGAAGTATTTAGAGAAGACGGATATTTTAGAACAGGAGATCTCGGTCTTATAGATGGAAAAGGCCGCCTGTCTATAAAAGGACGTTCTAAGACTATGATATTAGGGCCTGCTGGAGAAAATATCTATCCGGAGCCGATAGAAAGTCTAATTAACAGTCAGGAATATGTTGAAGAGAGCCTCGTCGTACCGTCCGATGCAGGACTTATAGCGTTAATTAAGGTCGATTTGGACTTAATGAGCAAGAGACTGAAAATCGATATTGAAGAGGCTAAAAAAGAGGCAGAAAAGTATGTTAAAGGGCTTAGAAAGACGATAAATGAACAGCTTAGCGCTTATTCGCGTCTAAACGAGACAAAGCTTCAGGATGAACCGTTCGAGAGGACTCCGACGCAAAAGATCAAGAGATTCCTCTATCCGAAAAAGAAGCAAAAAGACGAAAAGAAAGGTGATGAAAAATAAGACAAAAGCCTCTCTTTTTCTTATAATACCATTATGGTTGAGTCACAAGATTTAAGAATAAAAGAGAGGCTTGATTTAAAAAGCCCGAATGAGATAGCAAAACTGATTCCTCTTTCTTCTTTTGATAGGGAGAGGATCCTAAGTTACAGGGAACAGGTAAACGATATAATTTTCGGACGTGACAAACGTCTTCTTGCAATCGTCGGCCCTTGCAGCATCCATGATCCGAAAGCAGCAATAGAGTATGCGACGAAATTAAAAGATTTAAGCGATAAATTAAAAGATAGGTTCTTCATCGTAATGAGGACGTATTTTGAAAAGCCTAGAACAACGATAGGCTGGAAGGGCCTTATTCTAGATCCGGATATGGATGGATCAGGAAACATAGAAAGAGGGATAATGTGCGCAAGAAAGCTTTTAATAGACATTACTGAGCTTGGCCTTCCTGTAGGATGCGAAGTTCTTGATCCGATTATCCCGCAGTATATAGACGAGATCATGTCATGGTCCAGTATTGGAGCACGTACCACAGAGAGTCAGACGCACAGGAATCTAGCTTCCGGACTTTCTGTTGCAGTCGGTTTTAAAAACGGTACTAGCGGTGAGATAATGAGCGCTATAAACGCTATTAAGAGCGCAGAGAGCGAAGCTACGTTCATAGGCATTTCAAAAGACGGCCTTGCTTCTGTTTTTAAAACGACGGGAAACGATGCTGGGCATTTGATCTTAAGAGGGGGCGAAAGCGGTCCTAACTACTACGAAGACGAAGTCGAACATGCAGTAGAAGAACTAAAAAAAATGGGCCTTAAAGAGGCTCTGATAATCGACTGTTCGCATGCAAACAGCAGAAAGGATTATACGAGGCAGAAAAGGGTTTTAAGAAGCGTCATAGATCAGGTCGCATGGGGATGTGGCAAGATCAAAGGATTCATGCTTGAGAGCAACCTTTACGAGGGTGCGCAGAAGATTTCAAGCTGCAAGGAAGATTTGAAGTACGGGGTATCTGTAACAGATGCCTGCATAGGATGGTCTGAGACAGAGAGGATATTGACAAATGCGGCTAAAATCCTTGAGGATGCCGATAAGAAAGGAGGAGTGCTGGAAGTATTATGAAAAAAGCAATCGTATTTTTAGCAAATGGGTTTGAAGAGAGCGAAGCCGTAATCCCTATCGACCTTTTAAGGCGTGCAGGACTTGATGTCACCATATGTTCGATCGATGACGATCTGTGCGTAGAAAGTTCCCATAAAGTGAATTTAATAGCTGATGTTAAGATAGATGGCATCGACACGTCGTCTTATGATATTTATTTCCTTCCTGGCGGTATGCCGGGATCTTTGAATTTAAGTCAGTGCTGGGCAGTCAACGAAGCTGTAATAAAAGCAAATAGCGAGAATAAGATAGTATCGGCAATATGCGCAGCTCCTGCTGTAGTTCTAGCAAATCTCGGACTATTAGATGGTAAAAAGGCCACATGCTATCCTGGAAGCGAAGATAATTGCGAGAAGAAAGATTTCCTCTCTGACGGTGTCGTGAAGGATGGCAATATAATAACAGCAAAGAGCGCCGCTTATGCTATAGATCTTGCTCTTATGATCATCGAGACTGCCGTATCAAAAGAAAAGGCAGATGAAGTTGCATCTGCCATCTACTATACTAAGCTGTAATCTCGCTTGCCCTTCTGTCCCTGTCAAGGGTCTTGAAAGTCTTGTCCATGAATTCGGAATAGAAGCTTTTTTTATCTTTCTCTTTGATTTCGCTAGAGATTGGAAGATAAATAAGCTCTATGAATTCGTTTAGGGCTTTTCTAAAGTCGAGTTTTCGACCGAAATTTTCGCTCTGATATCTTCTATAACATTCTACTAAGGCGTATACGGAAGGGATTTCTTCCTTTCTGAATGCGCCTTTGGTCTTCTTCTCAATCAGAACTTCATTGAACTTTTTCATAACAATAAAACTCCAAAATTTAAAGTAAACCTCTTTTGTCGAGATGAATATAATTAAATGTGATTTTATTGTCAATACAAAGCATGAAAATTTTAAGACGGTCTGTTTAACTCTTTGTTAAATAAAGTTTTAAATTGTAGAATTCCGACTAGTTTTTGTTTTTTTCCTTTAAAAGGTCCCTTATCTCCTCAAGAAGTAGCACATCATCTGCTTTCTTTGGCGGCACATTGCTTTTTTCTGCCTCTTCTTCTTCTTTTTTTGTCTTGTCCTTTAATGTATTAATGCTTTTAATCATGCAAAAGATTACAATTGAGACAATTAGAAAGTTCAAAACAGAATTGATTAACGCGCCATAGCGTATTGCGACTTCGGCTGCCGTTTCGGTTGCAGGCTTTAAAACGATTCTCATGTCTGAAAAATCTACGCCGCCTGTAAGAATTCCTACTATAGGCATTATAATGTCGTTTACAACGCTGTTCGTAATAGCTGTGAATGCAGAGCCTATGATTACGCCTACTGCAAGGTCTATTACATTTCCTCTTGCAATGAATTTTTTAAATTCTCCAATTACTTTAGCTTTCATAAATTCCTCTCTTTCATAATTTAGACAATTTTTATATATTAGCTTAGTAATATCAAGAGGAAAAGAAAATGGAATTTGTAAAAGATTATAAGAGCATACTCAATCCTAAGGATACTGAAAAAGCGATTAAACTTTGTAAGGACACGTTTGAAAAGGAGCTTTCATCATCTCTAAAACTTACAAGGCTTACAAGCCCTCTTTTTGTAGAGGCTGGATGCGGTATCAACGACGATTTGAACGGGGTAGAAAAACCTGTTAGTTTTGAAGTAACTGCCCTAGGATCTAGAAAGATGGAGATCGTCCAATCTCTTGCAAAATGGAAGAGGATGGCGCTTGCCGATTACGGCTATAAAAGGGGAAGGGGAATCTATACCGATATGAACGCTCTTCGTCCCGACGACACGGTGGATCCTATACACTCTGTATACGTTGACCAGTGGGACTGGGAGAAGGTCATTGACGAAAAAGACAGAAACCTTGAAACCCTTAAGACTACAGTTAAAGAAATTTACGATGCCATAAAAAGAACAAGCTTCATGCTTAGCGAAAGCTACAGCGAGCTGGAAGATTATCTACCAGAGGAGATCACATTCATTCATAGCGAAGATCTGGAGAATGAGTATCCTGATCTTAGCAGCAATGAAAGAGAGAAGGCGGCTGCTAAAAAATACGGCGCAGTTTTTATTATCGGAATTGGATATCCTCTTAAAAACGGCGTTCCTCATTCCTTAAGGGCCCCTGATTACGATGACTGGTCGACAGAGAGCGTTAATGGCTACCATGGCTTGAACGGTGATATTATCGTATACGACAGAGTCCGTAACGATTCATTAGAACTGTCTTCTATGGGCATAAGGGTAAATAAGGAAGCTCTTCTAAGACAGCTTGAGATGAAAAACTTAAATGAAAGAAAAGAGCTTTACTGGCATAAACGCTTATTAAATGGAGAGTATCCAGAGACGATAGGAGGCGGAATAGGGCAGTCAAGACTTTGCATGCTTCTGCTTCATAAGTGCCATATCGGAGAAGTTCAAGCATCTGTCTGGAGCGATGAAACAAGAGCAGAGGCAAAGGAAAAAGGAATTTACCTTATTTAAAAAAAGCAATAAAGCCAATGAGAATCACGTCTTGTTGGCTTTTATTTTTTAGATTGCCATATGTTTCCTGTAGTCCTATCCGTAATTCTTTCTCAGCCGTTTTAATAACGTTACAGCATCTCTCCAAGTATTGTATCATCAATTCCTTCAGATATGGTTTTGACTCGGTTTCTTTTCTCGATTTTCCTTATTATAGTCGCTATTGCAATCTCATCTTCGTTTAAAAGCGCAGGATAGAACGGATTCTTATATATTGTGTCTTTTCCAAGGCTGATATGAGAGAGGACAGGAGAGCCAGAAGTTTTATTAAGGCTGTCATAATGCCTGGTAAAAGGAAGTTTAACAACATATCCGTCTTCATCTGTTGTAAGAAGATAATCCATATTAAGCGTTCCTTTGCTTCCTCTTATTTCAGCTTTTCTCTCTAAAAGGGCGTTATGGTAATTGTTAGATGAGAAGTCATGTATATAGAGAGCTCTATTAAATCTTAAAAGTCTGATTTTTCTCTCATACTCTTCCTCATCATTATTAAGTTCGATGCCGCTTCTTGACCCAGTCTTTACTACTTTTGATTTGAAGTTCAAAAATTCAATTTCTTCTGCCTTGATATCATCAAGGGTTATTAACTCTCTTAAAATTGAGATAGCATGATGATTATGAAGGCCAGAAAGCATAACCTGATCTATTTCTCCAATCTGCTTTGATGCGGTAATCAATGAGGCGTATGTAGGAGTATAGGGATATTGCTCGGCAGTAAAACCTTCTATCTTTCTCAGAGCTTCTCTTTCATACTGATTTAATGGAAGAAACGCAGTCTCTGCTATAATCTTTTCACCTTTTTCATAAGATTCGATCATGTCCGAGTAAAATGTAGAGCGCGTTGCTATGATTACGTAGTCATGCTCTTCTTTTAAGGCATCAGCAAGCGATGAATATGCATTAAGGCCATGTGCCTTTAAATCTGATGCTCTTTCTTTTGTATGTGTGACAACTGCAGATATTTTTAAAAGATTCGGCAGCTCTTTTGCGACTCTATGATAAAAATTACTTCTCCAACCACTTCCGATTAAAATTGCCTTCATACCATTAGTTTGATCATGATATGCTAAAAAGGCAATAAAAATCTAAAAAAGCTATTGACGTACAAAGTGGAAATGCGCTAAATTCTCTTTGTGCTAAATGAAGGCTAGAATGCGGTCGTGGTGGAATTGGTAGACACGCTAGCTTGAGGTGCTAGTGCTTGAAAGGGCTTGGAGATTCGAGTTCTCTCGGCCGCAAAATTGATAACTCCTCTTGTTATAAGGAAATAACAGGAGGATTTTTATTTCCTTCTGATTTGAAAAAAGCGAGGTCTCACCTCACTCGGCTCAAAACTGGTTCAAATAAGAAAATCAGGAGGACGAGAAATGGAAGGAATCAGAAGGAGAAAAAGACAAAAGGATAGGAACCATTTCACTCTTACGAAATTGAAGAGCGGGATCTGGTATTATTATGCCTACGATGCGGAGAACAGACGGATTAGACGTTCTACGGGTAGGAAACGGAAATCCGAAGCCGTAGACTATATCCTCAGACTGATAGATGAGGGCGCCTTGCTGTATGATGCGGATCCAGGGGTCAAGATCACGTTCGAGGAGTTCTCTGAACCTTTCTGGAACTGGGATACATGTCCGATAATCAAGGATAAACTTGCAAGAGGCGGTCATTACTCGGTCGATTTATGCCTTTCAAACAGGAAGACGATGGAGAAACACATACTACCGGTCTTTGGAAAACAGCGGCTTTCTCTAATAAGAAGGAAGGACATCGACCAGTGGCTCCTATCTCTTCCCGATAAGGCCGGGATATCCGCTTCGACTGCGAACAAGGTCTTTACGATATTGAAACAGATGCTTAATGTCGCAGTGTTCGATGGGTTGATTGAAAAATCACCGGCAGATGGGATTAGACCTCTCATCGCTGAAGAAAAGGTGAGAAGTGCGTTTTCAATTGAAGAGATTCAGAAGATCTTCTCTTTTAAATGGGACTCAAAGATTGCATATTCGGCATCGTTCCTTGCCGCATTCACAGGAATGAGGCTTGGTGAAATAAGGGCCTTGAGATTTTCAAGAATACATCCTGGATACATTGTCATAGATTCAAGCTGGTCCGATAACGGAGGTCTTAAATCCACTAAAAGCGGGAAAGCTCGCGTTGTTTCTATCACGGAGAGGATGTATGAACTCCTTATGGAGCTAAGACCGGCAGATTTGCGATGCGATGAAGATCGATATGTCTTTTCTCCCGATGGAAAACGCCCTTATGAAGACAGGTTCTTTTCCAATCGATTGAAGGATGTCATGGCACGATGCGGCATAGGAGGAGACGGCCGCATCCTGACATTCCATTCGTTCAGACATTATTTCAATACTCAGATGGTAGCCGCAGGAATTTCCGGGGAAATAATCCGCAATACCATAGGACATTCTTCAGAGAACATGACTGACAGATACCTGCATCTGGGTAAAGATGAGCTTCAGGAGGTCAGGGAACTTCAAAATGGATTGTCTGGCCGCCTCTGACCCTTGATACTCACTCCGGCCCGCCGGCTTCCGAATGGTTCCATTCAGGGCCGGCCCACAGCCTCTTCAGGCGTCGCAAAGCCTTGTATGGGTAGCTAAGGAAGCAACTGCCCGCGGAGAGGGAATGCCCGCAAGCCTACCAACAATCCATCGGCTGACGAAAAGTGAACTAATATGTGAATTTGACTCTAAGCTCCAATCAATTCGCGTTTTTCCTATTTGACTG
>CASENB010000004.1 GCA_949289305.1 uncultured Spirochaetales bacterium | reverse complement strand
TGAAACGGTAAGCCTTTTGCATGCTTAATAAAGTAGCTTAAAACTTGGAATCAAAGATGAAAAACTTGAAGAAATATTTCAAAAATTCCGCATTCGCCTCCTATGCGAGCATAAGGGGTTATCTGCGGGAGATTTTATATCATGAAACTATGGAAAAGCGGTTACTGTGAAAAATATATGTTCTTTAACGCAAAACGTTATAATGCCCCCGATGAAGAAAAAAGGCCGATATTCTTTTTAGATGAGATCTTCAGACAAGATGATGCAGATTTTAAGGCGATGTTAAATGAGATCAGGCTTGGAAATCCTTCTGACAGCACTCTAGAAAAACTTAATCGCCACGTAATTCCTATAGATGAATTTAAAGCCAAAAATAAAGACAAGCAAATGCTTTATTTGACAACTACGAACAGCAATGTAGATAAGATTAACATGAGAGAGAGTGAGATATTCCTCTCTGAAGGGAAAGAGTGCCATACATATAGGGCAAGGGAGGAAGGAAAGCCAGATTGGAAGTACTATTTTTCCCATTTAAAGAAAGAGGTGACAATCTTTATTGGGCAGCAGGTAATGTGTATCGCTAACAATGAGGATGAGGGCTATCAGAATGGGACTATTGGAATTGTTATCGGATTTAAGAAAATAGAGAATGAAAATTCCACGCTGTATTTACCTATAGTAAGAAATAAGGCAGGACGTGAATTTGTCGTTTGTTTTCATGAATTCACAGAGTACAAGGTAGAAGGTATAAAGGGAAATCGACCAACAGCAATTACAGAGAAAGGAAAAATAACTCAAATAGGATGTAAGGTTGCTTTTGCATCTACAGTTCACAAATCGCAAGGGCTTACGCTTGATGCTATCTATTACGAGCCTTCAAGAAGGACGATGCCAAACAGTGTCTATGTAGCGCTTTCACGCCTTAAGACGTTAGATGGCTTAGGGCTGAAAAGAAAACTTACAAAAGAAGATATTGTTGCAACCGACGAATCTATCTGGCTTTATAAGAAGTACGAGGCACTTTATCCGGATTGATCTAATGAGAAAACTTCTTTTCATTATAAGATTTTAAGCTTTTTGCTTTTGTGTTTACATTTTTTCTGAAATAATTGTTTCTACTTTAATTTTTTTTCGTAAAATCTCAAAGTGACACTTTGAAATTTCTTGATTTTTTCAAAGTAATACTTTGATTTTTCTGACTTTTGAGGGTAGATTTTTATTGGAAATCCTTATGAAAAATCATTACATAGAAAGAATTGCAGATATTAATTCCATTTTAGAAAGAAAATCATTATTTCTGTTTGGCCCAAGATAAACAGGGAAAACATCATATGTTAATAATCAGCTTAAAGATGTGAAATTATCATGGTCTTTCTTAGACAATGAACTTTATAGAGATTTATCTATTCGTCCTTCTCTTCTAAAAAATACTTTAAGAGCTAGGGGAATAGAAAACGGTATTGTAGTTCTTGATGAAATACAAAGACTTCCAGATATATTGAATGAAGTACATCAAATTATAGAGGAGACTGGATCTAGTGCAAGAAAGTTTAAAAGGAGTGGCGTTAATCTTTTAGGAGGAAGGGCAGGAAGGTTTAATTTTCATCCGCTTGCCTATCCAGAGATAAAAGATATGAATGTTCCTCTACATGATATCCTAAATAAAGGATTGCTCCCGTCAGCTTTCACATCTGCATACTCTGATGATTTTCTCTCAGATTATGTAGGCCTATATGTAAAAGAAGAGATAGAAGCAGAAGGGGGAATACGTAATCTTCCTCCTTTTTGGGATTTCTTACGCCTTGCGGCAGCTGGTAGTGCAGAGATTACAAATTATGAAAATATTTCTAGAGATATTGGTATCAGCGGTGTTAGCGTGCGTTCTTGGTACAGTATCCTTCTTGATACCCTTCTAGCATTTGAAGTCCCTCCTTACAGAAAGACTAAAATAAGAAAATCTAATGCAAAAAGTAAATTCTATCTTTTTGATGTAGGCGTAATGAAAAAACTTCATGGCTTAAAAAATATAGAAGAGGGGACAAGTGAGTTCGGCAGATACTTCGAGTCTTATATCGCTATGGAAATTAGAAGTGCGCTTGATTATACATTAAACAATGAAGGATTGAATTATTGGCATACGAATAATGGATATGAAGTAGATTTCATTATTAACGAAAAAGTAGCTGTAGAAGTAAAGACTACAAAAAGAGTTTCAAATAGTGATTTAAAAGGATTAAAGGCTTTAAAGGAAGAAGGCCTAATGGAAAAATATATACTTGTATGCAGATCCGACTATCCAGAACTACTAGATAATGGCATTCTTATCCTACCTTATAAAGACTTTTTAGAAGAACTTTGGGCTGGATCATTCTTTTAGAAATTTTATTCTCTCTTCTTTAGATCTCTTTACGCTCTTGCTGTTTATAAAGTAATCGAAGCCATGAAACGTTCCCTTGTTGTCTAAGAGGGTAGCTTGCACGTTCAATTCTTTTAGCCTGTTGTAAAGATCTACTGCTTCATCATGCAGGGCATCGTATTCTTCTGCCTCGATGAAAGTCGTAGGAAAGTCTTTAAGATTGTCTATTTCTGTTGGTACGGCATATTCTCCTTTTCCGTTTTTTAGATAAATATCCCACATCTTTTTATTAAGTTTTGAATTCCAAAATGGTGTGTATGCATATTTTCTCATAGAGGGTGTTGAGCATTTATCATCGACTACAGGATAGATAAGAAGGAGTTTCTCTATCTTTATTCCATGCTTTAACGCATAGCTTACGGCCTCCGTTGCAAGGGCTGCTCCTGCGCTGTCTCCTGCTATGTATATCTTTCCATTAAAACCATATTTATCTTTATTTTCAATGAAATGAAGAAGGCATTCTATTACTTCGTTAATAGCTTTGGGATAAGGAGCATCGATACTCGATGTGTAGTCTGGAAAGGCTACGGCAAATCCAGTCTTTTCTGAGTATCTTTTTGCTTCCTTTATTGCCATAGCAGGGGCAGTGAAAAAGAAACCTCCTCCATGTATGTATAGAAGTAAGGGGGCATCCTTCTTAGGAAAGAAGGCGCATTTAATACTATCGTTAATTAACAGGTTGTACTCTTTTCTTGATGCAAAGCGTAAGAATGCGTTTGCCGCTTTTATTATCGTAGGCTTAATGAGAAAGGAAGGAAGATAGAAGAGGGTGAAAAACCTGAGACTTAAATCCGTTTTATACCTACTCATCCTCAGCGCAGCGAGGATGAGCAGTATGACTATAATTATTGCGATCATTTAGCCAAGAGATAGATTCTCTTCATATCTTCTCTCTCTAGCGTCTTGAATGCGCCAAGCGTTCTCTTTCCGTAGAATGTCGCTTTATCTAAAAGTTCTTCAAGCTGTTCATCCGTTAGTTCGATTCCTGCTTCTTTCATGCTGAGCGGCATTTCAAATGCTCTAAAGCACTCTTTGAATTTCTCTATCGTCTTCAGCGCACCTTCTTCCCCAGTCTCTTTTATACCGAATACGAGACTTCCCATCTTGCTAAAGCGATCTGGATTCTCTTTATATACATAACTTGCCCAGGCTGGGAATATTATTGCAAGTCCTGCTCCGTGTGCGATATCGAACATGCCAGATAGTTCGTGTTCAAGCTGATGGCAAGCCCAATCTCCCCTCTGATCGTTTCCAAGGGCCATAAGACCGTTATGTGAAAGAGAAGAAGCCCACATTAAAGATGCCCTCGCATCATAATCCTCTGGATCGTTTAATACCTTTAATCCAGCTTCCATCGCCTCTTTTATGAGGGTGCATGCGATCTTATCAGTGAAGTCTATGCCTTCTCCTGAGTGGAAGAAACGTTCGATAGTGTGCATCATGATATCTACAGTGCCTACTTCACTCTGGTATTTGGGCACTGTATAGGTAAGCTCAGGATTAAGAAGTGCAAAGCGCGGGCGGCAGAAATCGCTATTGCAGCCGCGCTTTAGGTTTCCATCCTCGTTTGTAATTACAGAGCTGTCGCTAAGCTCGCTTCCAGTTGCAGATAGCGTTAATATTACTCCAATCGGCGTAGAGCCGTATGGCTTTCTCTCTCCCGTATAGAAGTCCCATACGTCCCCTTCGTTATATAGGCCGTAGCCGATAGCTTTTGCGCTGTCTATTACAGATCCTCCGCCAAGAGCAAGAATGAAGTTTACGCAGTTCTCTTTTGATAGCTTTATTCCCTCTCTGACCAAGCTCAGCCTTGGATTTGGCTTTACCCCTCCAAGCTCGACAAACTTTATATCATTTTCTTTTAAAAGGTTTCTTACCTTGTCTAGAAGGCCTGACTTCTCTGCAGAGCTTCCGCCATAGTGCAGAAGTACGCTCTTAGCGCCTTCAAGCTTCAATTCTTTTGCAACTTCTTCTTCCGCCTTTTTCCCAAAGATAACTCTTGTTGGCGAATAATAACGACTTATCATGACTAATCCTCCAATACGACGGCCTTACTATCTCTGCCGTCAACTAATATTTTAAAATCATTATCGCACCTTACGTGGATAAAGTGTTTTGTCTCATTTACACGTGGAAGGCTTTTTATCCTTTCAAAATCTATCTTACCATCTCCGCTCTCTGCATTGATAGTCAGATATATCGCACCAAGGCTTGTCATGTTCTGAAAGAAGTGCGTTCCCTGGCTAGGCTCCACGGAGAGCTCCTTTATGCCTGCTTCAATAATGACATGGGCTTTCGATATGTCTGAAAATAGGCAAGGGATGCCAAGCCATCTGTCAGACGATCCTAATCGTCCTGCGGCAATTAATAGATAGTTCCTGTCAAGAGAACTGTTAAGAGCTGAGAGCTCTTTTGCCATCTCTGCCATTTCGCTTGCCTTAAAACATTCGGGTTTGATCGTTACGATGTCCCTGATTCCTTCGATCTTTCCATTTCCCATAACGCTTTGTGAAAATATTATTGAATTCTCTATATCCTCATCGCTTATTTCGATATCGAGATCGAAGTCTGCGCCGCTTATGGGTCTTATTTGAAGTATCGAGAAGTCAGGCTTTTCGCGTTCCGTGTTAACTGCGAATTCAATTTCTACAGGGCATGCCATCCCTTTTTCTCCCATCTTCAATACTTCATCAACAATTTTTGCAAGCGGAAGCGCGTCGTATTTCAAAATGCCGTTGAAAGTTAAAAGGTTTACCCCTGTAGAACTAGGACGTTCCCTGAGCATCCCCATTTCATCGATTGATGAGAATATGTTCTTCATAGCTTTTGGAAATCCGTATGCATCGCTTATCTTAAGCTTTGTAAGATTGTCTTGGTCCTTAAGGCTTTCAAACGGTTTTGTAAGGTCTAGTGCGTAAAATTCGCTCTGATCGCTTACTTCAAATCCTGTAAGATTATTCGCTGGCTTTTTAGGTTTTGCGGGACAGAACCTGAAAGCCGTTCCATCATCGACTACGGATTTTCCAAAGCCGAAAGAGACCATTGCGATTCCATCCTCTCCTTTGCTTCCCGGACTTGGATAGAAATTTAATGACCTTGCAACGCCAGATATGTTTGGAAACCACCATTGGCCATGCTCGCTTCCTGTTATCTGTTGTATGATAACGGCCATCTTTTCCTCTTCAAGGCTGTGCTCGGTGTTTTTTAAATATTCTTTCGCATTTTTAAAGTACGTGCTTGCCCATACCGTCTTTATCGCATTCTCGATTTCCTTTAGACGTTCGTCGTCGCTTCCTTTGTTTGGAATCATGCATGTTTGGTATACCCCTGCAAAAGGCTGGAAATGAGAGTCCTCTAAAAGGGATGACGATCTGACGGAAATTGGTACTTTTATTACCTGTATTATCTGCTTTAAGCATTCTTTCAGATACGACGGAACTTCTTTTGAAAGGAATAGAGATAGAATCTCCTCATCGCTTTTATCTACGAAAGATAGATCTGCAATGCCGTTTTCTTCAAGAAACGTGTCAAATAGTTCTGTTGTTATTACTACTGTCCTTGGAGTTGATAGATAGAGCGTAGAGCTGTATTTCTTTCTTATCCCAAGGGCGTGCATTTCTGATGCCAAGAATGCCAGTCCTCGGCCTTTTCCTCCCATGCTTCCTTTTCCGATTCTTGAGAAGTGCAGCGTTTCATCGTAGTGCTCCCTGCTGAACTCTGCGATAACGCCTCTTGTTCTGTCTGACCTGTACTCTTTAATTGTTTCATATAGTTTTTCTCTAACCTCTTCCGCATCGCTGTTGTCGTCATTCTTGATATTTATGCCTTTTATCATGGATGCAAGCACATAAAGGGATTGTGCTCTTAGCCAGCGAGAAAAGTCATTTCGCCTTGAATGGTATATGAAAGTTTTTATAGGACAGGTCTTAATCTCATGTTGAAGCTCTTTCATAGTGACAGCTCTTGCGATTTCAGCAGAGGTATCTGGGTCTATGAAAATGAAAGGTCCGAAGTTGTAATATTTTACAAAGTGTTCTTCAAGGTCTTTTAAAAGGGTGGGCGAAAGCTTATAGAGAAAGTCGCAGCCAAGCTTACGGCTTTCATCTTCGTTCTCCAAATCCCTTGATTGTATCAAAACGGGGATCTCCTTATCTTCGTCTTTTATCCTCTTTGCAAGTTCAAGTCCTGCTTTCTCCTTTCCCCCGTCGTAAGGAAAAGAGACATCAGTAATAACGCCTAATATGTTTTCTCTGTAACGATTAAAGAGATCTATTGCCTCGTTGAAAGTACGCGCTAGTACTATCTTGGGCCTTCCTCTCATTCTTAGCGTTTTTCCCCATTCGTTTAATGCTTCAAGGATGCTTATCCGGTTTTGCCTTATAAGGGCCATATACATTTGTGGTAGGTATGATGAGATGAATCTTACAGAGTCCTCTACAAGTATTATTACCTGAACATCAGCCTCTTTAGTGTCATGGTCGATGTTCATCCTATCCTCAATTAATTTGACCATGGCAAGAAATAAAGACGCATTTCCCTGCCAATAGAATAGGTAATCTATATAAGGGCAGTTTTCGCCTTTTAACGCTCTGACTTTCCTATGATCCGGGGAAGGGGAGAGTGCGATGATAGGCATGTACGGCTTTATTCTCTTTATGTCTTCAGCAAGTTTTTCTACTCTCCCAGAACCGAGATCCAGCATCGTGATAACTAGATCGAACGTCCTTTTTTCGATGAATTCCAGTGCCTCGTATTCGTTGTTTGTGTGCGTAATCTTAGGCGGTGTTGAAAGGCCGAGTGCCGTGTATTCTTTATACAGCTCTTCTTCAACCCTTCCGTCTTCTTCTATCATGAACCTGTCATAGTCCGAACAGATTAAAAGAACATTATAAATATGGCGAAGCATTAAATTGCTAAAAGGCAGCCATGTCTGATCTAGTAAATACATGTCTTGATTTTACCATAAAGTAAGTTTGATTAAATCAATAGACTAAATTTTGTTATAAATTTCAGTAATTTATATAAATTTTACTGATTTATATAATTTTTAACTAGAAAAATGATGATATTAACAATTTTCTTGACGGATAGAGAAAACGGCACTAAGCTGAGACTGAGGAGACGATATATGTACGATCTAGAGTCTTTCATCAAAGAGCTGGAGGCTAAAAATCCTTCTCAGCCGGAATTCATCGAATCTGTAAGGGAAGTGCTTTCTTCCGTAATCGACGTCGTAAACGAAAATCCCGTTTATTTGAAAAACAAAATACTTGAGCGCATTACAGAACCTGACAGGGTTTTCTCTTTCAAGGTCGAATGGGAGAATGACGATAAAGAGATTTGCGTGAATAAGGGATACCGCGTTCAGTTTAACAATGCGCTAGGCCCATATAAAGGCGGTCTCAGATTCCACTCATCTGTTACCCTTGGAACGCTTAAATTCCTAGGTTTCGAGCAGATATTCAAAAACAGCCTGACAGGCCTTCCTATGGGAGGTGGAAAAGGCGGATCTGATTTCTCTGCCCGTGGAAAGAGCGACAGCGAGATACTTCGTTTCTGCAGATCTTTTATGACCGAGCTTCAAAAATACATAGGGCCTGAGACTGATGTTCCTGCAGGGGATATCGGAGTAGGGGCAAGAGAGATTGGATATCTATATGGTCAGTATAAGAGGCTAAGAAGCGAGAATACAGGAGTGCTGACTGGAAAGCCTTTAGAGTTCGGAGGATCTCTTATAAGGCCTGAAGCGACAGGATATGGCTCGATGTATTTTGCATACAATATGCTGAAAGAGAGGGGCGACAGCATGGAAGGAAAGAGGATCGCTCTATCTGGCTTTGGCAATGTTGCATGGGGAGCGGCAGTGAAGGCAAGCGAGATGGGTGCGAAGGTCGTAACTCTTTCTGGTCCTGATGGCTACATAATAGATGAAGAGGGAGTTAACACCCAAGAAAAATGGGCGTACATGCTCTATTTGAGAAATACGAACAATGATGTGATTGAACCATATGCGAAGAGATTCAATTGCACGTTCGTTAAGAATAGAAAGCCATGGGAAGTCCCTGTCGATATGGCATTCCCATGTGCAATACAGAATGAACTCGATCTAAAAGACGCGAAAGAATTAATCGCAAACGGTGTTAAGTACGTCGTTGAAACGTCGAACATGGGACTTACGAGAGAGGCTTTCAATGCGTTTATCGAAGAACGCATTCCGACTGCTCCAGGAAAGGCCGCAAATGCAGGCGGTGTTGCCGTCTCCGGTCTTGAAATGAGTCAGAATGCAATGCATTTAAAGTGGAGCAAGGAGGAAGTCGATTCTAAGCTTAAAGCCATCATGGAAGGCATTCACCACTCCTGTCTTGAAGAGGGAAGGGAGGATGATGGATATGTGAATTATCAGAAAGGAGCGAATATAGCAGGATTTAAAAAGGTTGCGGATGCAATGTGCCTCTTAGGTTATTAGCGGTAAAAAATATTGAAACTAAGGTGCTTTCAGTATAACTAAAATCGTATAAAAAATATTGAAAGCGCCAAATTTCAATAATTATTTTTAATACTTTGATTATTTTCTGATTAATTACTTATAATAAAAGAAATTCACATAGTGCGTTGACAAAATAAAAATAATTATATTTAATCTAGTTTGCAAAAGTATGAGGGGTTATTTTTAGCAAAGGGAGGTAGAATGCATCGCACTATAAAAGAAGTTGCAAAAGAGTTTAATGTCTCAGGTGCTTCGATTTCTGCAAAGTTGAAAAGAAAAGGCGTAAAAAAGGTCAGCGGTAAGTATTTGATCGATGATGATTTATATCAATGGCTGATTGAGAGAAAAGATCAGGTTGGGCGTCCTAAAAAAAATAAAGAAGATAATTAATCATTGCTTTTATATATTGACGATAGATTAATTTTGTTCTATATATGCAACATATTGTTGTAAAAGTAACATTTACCGCCATTATTGATGTAATGTTGCTTTTGCGGAGGGTGGATGCAAAAACAAAACAAGAGGGTACTGCTTACAAAGCGTATGATTAAGGATGCCCTGATCGAATTAATGGATAAGAAGGATATTTCTAAGATAACAATCAGCGATGTTTGTTCTATTGCTGAAGTTAATAGATCTACCTTTTACAGTCATTATAAGGACATAGGGGAAGTGCTTACCGATGCGGAAGACGACATTATCGCAAAGCTTCCGAAAGTAAACGATCAGAGACAGGATCTTAGAGGGGCGATCAGAAGTATCTTAGAGTTCGTTAAGGATAATTCTGAGTTGGTTTCGATTATGGTTATTAAAAGAACCGACGATGGCTTTATGAAGAAACTATTGAACAGCGTATTAAGTTTATACGAGCATCTATCGCCAGAAATCGATGGGGAGAAGACTCGAATTAATTACATATTCTGTACTAGTGGAATAGTGGGTATTGTAAAGTTCTGGATAACCTCAAATTTTGCAATGGATATTGATACTTTTACAGATATTGCACTGACGCTAGCTGTAAAAGTCACATCATAAACAAAAGCATTTGAAGGGTAGGGTAATAACCCCTCCAAATTGGGTTTTGTCCAACCTGAAGGGGCATTACAAAATAACACTAATGCTTTTTTAAGTTAAAGAATAAATATTTTCATTATTACGAATGGCTTACTGCAAGATTTTTCACTTCAGCTATACTAAGGCGAGATATTTTAGAAATCTGTTCATACGAGTATTCTTTTGACTTTAACATATCCTTAGCAACTTCAATGTTTCTATTTGAAGCACCTTCGCGTAGGCCTTCTGCTCTAGCTTCTTGCATTATCTCATCCAATATCTTTTTTGTCTCGCTGCTCATCTTATTCCTCCCTTCTTCCTTTATCTTGTAATTTCTTGCCGCATACTTGAACGCATCGCTCTCCATCTTGTAAGGATCATTTTCATGCAGATCCCTTGCAAGCACTCCAAGCTCTTCTCCTTCAAGCCCTCTTGCCGCCTTTAGGTTGACTCTCTTTATTCTCATTTCGAAGCCTTTGAAATGCTTCTCGAAGTCCTTGCCTCCCATTTGGAAAGTATAAACCACTTCTCCTCCCCCGAAAAGATCGAAGTCGCATAAGAAGACAACCCATGTCTTCTGACTTAGTATCCTGTACCTCTCTCC
>CASENB010000003.1 GCA_949289305.1 uncultured Spirochaetales bacterium | reverse complement strand
GGAGAGAGGTACAGGATACTAAGTCAGAAGACATGGGTTGTCTTCTTATGCGACTTCGATCTTTTCGGGGGAGGAGAAGTGGTTTATACTTTCCAAATGGGAGGCAAGGACTTCGAGAAGCATTTCAAAGGCTTCGAAATGGGAATAAAGATAGTCAACCTAAAGGCGGCAAGAGGGCTTGAAGGAGAAGAGCTTGGAGTGCTTGCAAGGGATCTGCATGAAAATGATCCTTACAAGATGGAGAGCGATACATTTAAGTATGCGGCTAAAAATTACAAGCTGAAAGAAGAAGGGAGGAATAAGATGAGTAGCGAAGCAAGAAAGATATTGGATGAGATAGTGAAAGAAACAGAAGAAAAAAGAAGCATTGAAGTTGCAAAGGATATGTTACGTACAAAACGCTATTCTATTGAAGAAATAGCTGAAATATCTCGCGTTAGTGTTGCTGAAGTGAAAAATCTTGCAATAAGTTATTCGTAATATTCATAGGCTATTATGTTAGGTAGTATTCCTGTGCAGCCTATAATTTATTTTGTTTTATTATTAGAAAAATAGCATATGGCACAACACATTATAGTTAAACCTTATAATCCTCTTTGGATAAAAGAATTTAATAAAGAGAAGGCGAAGATAGAAGATATTTTACAAGATAATGCGCTTTCAATTTACCACATTGGAAGCACGTCCGTTCCAAATCTTCCTGCTAAGCCGATAATAGACATAATGGTTGCGGTAAGAAGTCTTGATGCTGTTGACAGTATTGCAGTCTCATTTGAAGATATCGGGTACGAGTATCTTGGAGAGTTTGGAATAAAAGGGCGCAGATATTTAAGAAAAGGAGGGGATGAGAGGACCCATCAAATCCATATCTTCAAGTATGATGATTTAGCTAATATCATGCGTCACTTAGCATTCAGAGATTATCTTAGAAAACATGATGATGTAAAAGATAAATATGCCGAACTTAAAATAAGGCTTGCAGAGAAATTTCCTTATGATATTGAAGGCTATTCAGATGGCAAAGATGATTTCGTCAAAAGGGTAGAAGCGGAGGCTTTAAAAGAATATGACTCTTCTTGGGATAAGCTATATCTTAATGCCAGAGCGGTGCAATATGAGAGGGATATATCAGACCTGATTGAAGCTGGGAGTGTGTCTTCAGCCTTATTAAGCGGCAAAGGAAACATGTATCTCGGTGTTTCTATAGACACTGCATGTTCTTTAGGCCTTTGTGCAGAGAGGAACGCAATAGCTAATATGATAACGTGTGGAGAAAAGAAGATAAAAAAAATCGTTGCGGTTAAAGAGGGTGGAGCTGTGATAATGCCATGCGGAGTCTGCCGCGAGATGATGCAGTTAGGCTTATCTTCAGCTGATATAGAAATCCTTATAGACTACGAAAAGAAAAAGAGCATAAGGCTTAAAGATCTCATTCCTTCCTGGTGGGCTTGATTTTTTTAAATCAGGCCATGATCTAAGCAGTAGTGATAAATTCCATCGTCAGACACGCTTTTGCATATCTCTGTTGCAACAGCCTTAAGAGATTCTGATGCGTTTTGCATTGCAATACCGCTTCCAACAGCTTTAAGCATATCTATGTCGTTATTTCCATCTCCAAACGCCATTGCTTCTTCTTTAGTTATCCCATAGTACTCTAACATTCTGGATATCGCAGGACCTTTTCCGCTTGATGACGGTATTATATCCACAGCGCGATCCCACCATGCAGTGATGCGAGCATCCTTTACATCTTTCATGAGATCTCCGTATTCATCTTTTCGGCCTCCGACCATAATTTGATAGATCTCATCTTTTTCTGCAACTGTGGCAAAATCATCTGCAACTACCACTTTGAGTTTACTGAAGCTGTAGTATTCGTCTAGATCGTCATCAGTTCCATTAGATGCAAGGCGGTCTTTCGTTGCAAGCGACAGCGGCCTATTTATTCTCTTTGCATTTCTAATAATTGTGTAAACATCTTCTTTTAGCAAAGGACGGCTTACTATCGTATTACTGTTATCGTAACAGTATGAGCCGTTATAAGTTAAAAAGGCATCAAACTCTACATTTTTAAAAGATGGCACAAGCATAGGAGATCTTCCTGTTGCAATACAGATTTTAACCCCTCTCTCTTTTAGCCTTATCAGGGTCTCAATTATTTTCTCTGTAATTTCTTTTTTATTCATATCGATAAGAGTTCCATCGATATCGAAAAATATTATTCTTATGCTCATAGCCCGTCTCCTACTAATGATTATACATTATTCATCTCTTTGTTTTGTCACTTTCTTATGCCATCCTTTTTTGTTGCATTCAGGGCATTTAAGGTAACGAGTTCTTCCCATATGCATTGCTTTCAATACTGCGCTATAGGAGGGGATGTAACGGTTATGGCAATGTGGACATTCATAATACCCTGCCTTCTGTTCTATTCTAAGCGCATAGAAAACGGCAATTAAAAGTGGAATTAAGGATAGGATGATGATAACAATTTTAAGAATCTCGTTTTCAATTAGAAGGGCAGATGTGAGTATTATAAGCACGAATAAAGCAACAGTAGAACCTGTAAGGATGCTCTCGCTTCTTAGGAGGATTTCGTTTGCATCCTCTTCTCGTTTTTTCATTTCTATTATTATTTCTTCTGCTTTCTTATTGTATTCCTCAGCACTTTCTAAATCTTCTCCGCTTAGAAGTTCATTTACGCTTATTCCAAGGGTTTTAGATAGGTCTATCATAATAGAAGCGTCTGGAAGGGAGAGCCCTCTCTCCCATTTTGAGACAGCTCTGTCTGTAATAGAGAAAAGTGATGCAAGATCTTTTTGCGTATATCCCTTTTCCTTCCTTTTCTGCGCTATGTAACGCCCAATCTTTTCTGTATCCATACATGATATTCTAACATTTTCAGCCTATTTTTCTACAAACTGTTGGTTGATGTCATTGCCATGAAAGGCTTGGAAGATAATTAGCCCCATTATGCCGACATTCTATAAAGCAACAAAAAGGGGGCATGTGGTTGGCATGAAGATGCCTGCCGCCGATATGCAACGGTTGAGTATAAGCGGTAAACAAATAAGCATAAAAATGAATATAATTTAGTTTGCATAAAAAAAGAAAATTTTAGATTCAAACAGTTTCTCCTATTGCATCAAACTGGGGATTGTGGATATGACAAAATGTATGGACTTTAGCAACAATCGCACAGAACCAGATGGGTATGAATCCATATTAGAGATTCGTATTCTTATTCTGGAGACAGCAAGAGTCTAAAGCAAAATACAATAAAAGGATTGCTGGCTGTCCTCCTTAAAGGCAAAAGCCGATAGTTCTGATTAGTTCCGAAGTCTGAGAATGAGGGGGGACAATGAATCCTTGTTCATCCGAATCCAATGCCTGCTATGGGAGCAGTCAAGTAAATGGAGTTAAAATCTATGTTAGGGGTAAAAAAAGGTACCGTAAGGCTTGAAGAGTACTCTCCATCTTGGGAAAAAGAGGCAGAGAAAGCTATCAATCTTATAAAAACCGTAATGGGGGATACGGCGATAGCTATAGAATGGGTTGGCAGCACATCAATTAAAGCGATTTATGCAAAGCCTATAATAGATATTGCGGTAGCAGTTGAGAATCTTGATTCTGTGCTTCCTTTTATTGACTGCTTTAAAAAGTACTCTATTATCTACAGAGGGGAGATTATTGTAGGTGAGAGATTTTTCACTATTGACAATAATGGGCTTAGAACGCATCACATCCACGTAGTAGAGTACGATGGCAAAAGGTGGTCTGATTACATTGCATTTAGAGATTATATGATTTCCCATGAGGATGAGGCATTGAAATACGAGAGCCTGAAAAAGAGACTTGCTGAGACTTTTAAAAACGATAGAAGTAGCTATACGAAGGCTAAAGAGTGTTATATAACATCGGTTTTAAAGAAGGCAGAAAGGCAGAAGAGAGGAACTTGACTTCTGCCTTTCTGTGGTTAATAAACTCTAATTTCAAAAACCTTTACTTTATCTTTTCCAAATGAGGAGAGAAGGGTAAGGGTTATGCTGTCCGCAAAAAGAGGATCGTCTAATTTTATTACGATATGACGCTGTCCGTTCGTACTCTGTTTCAGTTTTAAAAGAGACGTATTTCCATCTTTTATTTCTATTGAAAATTCATCTACGAGTGTTGAAGGACTTTGTCTTTCTGCTCTTGCAAGAACTTCCTCTATAATTGATGGAGTTATTTCCTGAGATAGATTTGAGTCGAATGTGAGCCTTATTTCCCTTATCTCTTCTTTTTTAGCAAAAGAAAGATTTAGACTTGGGCTTTCTTTTATGTTTGCAGTCCATGCATTCACATTATCTTTTATGCTTCTTGCGTATCCGTTAATAACGTCAGCAGGGTTTTCTCCGCTCGTACATGTTATTGTGGCTCTTCTTGCTTTATCAGATTCATCTTCGTTTTTAAAGCCTGGGATAAAGCAGTCGTCTTTTAATAGTTTCTGCTGAAGTTCTTTTATGTATTTTCCAACCTCTCTTGCGCTTTTTAATCCCTTTTTTATGGCAATTGATGCTGCGTTTCCGACTGCTTCTGCACCGACTGCGCACGTTCCCATTACTCGTGAGGACGAGAAGGCCACATGGCTTGCGCTTATTATTCGTCCTGCAATAAAGAGGTTGTCTATGTTCTTTGAGTAGTAGCACCTGTATGGAATTGTATATATGTCTTCAACATGATTCCATACTGTTGGAACATCATCGTGTTTTAGAAAACCTCCTGCAGTGTGAATATCCATAGGCCATCCGCCATAGGAGACTGCATCCTCAAATATACGGCAATTATTGATATCGTCTTCTTTAAGCACATAGTCGCCAATTACTCTGCGACTCTCTCTCTTTCCTGCTATTGGACTTACCCAGGATAGCTTGTAGTTCTCAGCGCCGTGGTCTCCATGATTTTTTATATGATCCCAGACGCCGTATAAAACTTTTCTCAGTTCTCTGTGGATTTCTTCCGCATCCTCTATAATACGTTCTTTATCCCCACCGAGTTCGATCCACCAATAACCGCTTTTAATTGAGCTGTGATCCCTGCTTGCCATATCCTTTTCACTATAGCTATACGCCCAGTCAGGCTTAATGAATTTTACAGGATGATCGAGCTCTTCCGCTTGGAACATTATAGAGCTGCCCATAGTAACAGAGTCTGCCTTATCGGGGGCAAGGGATTCGCCATATTCGCTTTTTGCTTCACGTCCTATTTTATATTCAGCCCCTGCTTTTTCTGATAGCGAACCATCTCCTGTAGCGTCAATAAAGAAATTAGCGTTGATTTTAAATGTCTTTTCACTTGTACTTTGAATACATGCACATGATGTGACTCTGTTTTCTGAGTGTTCGACCGAGTACATATAAGTGTTTAAAAGAAGCGTGATGTTCTCTTCTTTTTCTACTTTCTCCCTTATTATCTCATCCCAGATAGGGTAGCTGAAATCAGGATTTCTTCTTTTATTCTCTAGTTCGATCTCTTCCAATATTCCTGTTTCTCGTGCGTTAGGACGCGACATATGGTAGTCGGCACCGCATATGTGCATCCTGAATTCGCTTGATGCATTTCCTCCAAGCATCGGACGATCGTTTATTAGTATTACTTTTATTCCGTTTCTTGCGGCGGCTATTGCGGCGATTGTTCCGCTTAAGCCACCTCCGATTACAGCCAGCTCTGTGTTTAGTTCTATCATGGCTCGACTCCAAGTTCTTTCAGTCTGTTCTGTACTAGATGGTAATCTAATTTTCTTGGACTTGTGTTCGTTTTAACGCAGATTGATGCGGCTACTCCCACGCTCTGCCCCATATTCGCGCAAATTGGCATGACGCGATAATTAGAGTGCGCCATGTGCGTTCCTGATATGTTCCTTCCTGCAAGATAGAGGTTCTCTACTTTCAGAGGAACGAAACATCCATATGGGATCGTATAGCCTTTCTTCTGTTTGAAACCCTTTTGAACCCCTGTCTCATCAAGGCCGTTTCCACTCATATTATGAACATCGAAATTAAAACTTGCTTTTGTTACTATCCAGTCTTCAAAAACACGGGCATCTACGATGTCTTTTTCTGTGATGGTTTCTTCCCCTTTGAAGTGTCGAGTCTCCCTTATTCCGATTAAAGAAGCAGAACTTATAACATAGCACTCTTCAAAGCCTGGAACGAAAGATCGTAGAAATTCCACGATCTTATCCATCTGGAAACGGCAATTGATGTATGCCTTCGTAAGATCTTCGGCCTTAGTTCCGTTGATGTCGATTGCGTTTGTCATATTGCATGTGACAACACCAGGAAGCGTCGTTCTGTATAAAAGGACATGGCCTGAAGGGGAGGGAAGATTTTCTTCTCCAAGTTTCTGTATGTCTTTCATCTCGACTTTTCCATTAGGCAGAACTTTTTTATCTTTCAGCGGTATTTGAATGTGATCTTCAAAAGCCCCTGGGAATACGGCGCGGCTTGTATCTACTCCTGCGACTTTGAACATAAGGGTTGCCGGCTGCATCTTTCCATCGCTCTCTCTTCCTATGAAGTATGGCGCTCCGGCTTTTGCCGCGATATCGCCATCCCCTGTTGCATCGATTATGATCTTTGCAAGTACAGCTTCGCGTCCAGATTTGCTTTCAGTAATAACGCCGATAATCTTATCGCCGTCCATTATAGGAGAGGAAGCAAACGTATAAAGCCTTATGCCGACATTAGCCTCTCCAAGCATTTCAAGATATACGGTTTTTAAACGTTCAGGATTGATTACCTGCCTCATTCCTCCGTTAAAAGTATCGTCAGATTCATTATAAATATCGGATGACCGAGATAAGATCTCTTCATAGATTCCGCCTTTTGTATTTCCTGTCCAGTGGCTCATGAGTCCTGCTGTTGATATGCCTCCGATATCTCCGCTTTGTTCGATAAGGAGTGTTTTTACCCCCTCTCTTCCTGCCTGTATTGCCGCAGATACCCCTGCTGGCCCTGATCCAAGAACTAGGACATCTACGTTTGCGACGATTGGAATCTCCCTTTCTGTCTCTTTTATTGTCATTTTTGCGATATTGCTTTCCATTTTCTTCTCCTTAACCCTTAACAGCTCCTGCAACAAGACCTTTGATAAAGAACTTCTGTCCGAACAAGAACACTATGAAAGCTGGAATTAATGCAGAAGAGGCTGCTGCCATGACGAGATTGTATTCTGTTACGCTCTCTTCGATGAAGTTAGTAAGAGCTAGAGGTATCGTGTACTGTCGCCAGTTAGATAAAAATACCAGAGGCTCAAGGTATGCGTTCCAGTTCCATAAGAATACGATAACAGCAAGGCTTGCCATGCTTGGTTTTGCAATAGGAACCATGATGTTCGCCCATATTCTGAACTCGTTTGCGCCGTCTACGACTCCCGACTCTCTAAGTTCGTTTGGAATCTGCATGAAGTACTGCCTCATTAAGAATGTTCCTGTAATCGTTACTAGCCCTGGAAGTATTAGGGTAAGGTGTCCTTTTATCCCAAGAGCGTTGAAGATTGCAAACTTTGGAATAAGCGTTACCTGGCTTGGAATCATCATCGTTCCAAGATATATTAAAAAAAGGACGTCCCTTCCCTTGAATTTCAGTTTCGCAAACGCATAGCCTGCGAGAGTGCTCGTTATTACGCTTCCAATTAGATTTATGAAAGCGATTTTAAGGGAATTGAAGTATGCCGTACCAAAGTGGTAATCCCTTACCGCCTTATCCCCGATATTCCATACTTTCATATAGTTGTCGGGGTAAAAATAGTCTGGGATCCAGTCGATTGGAAGTTTCATAACATCCAGTGCTCTCTTCATCGATGCTGATAACATCCATAGAAATGGGGTTATCATGGTGAGGGCCAATAGTCCGATCAGGAATGTGAAAACAATCCTTAAAAGAAGCTTTTTCCTTTTATCTGTTAATAGCATACGCCCTCCTTAGTAAGAAACCCATTTCTTCTGTCCATGCCATTGAACCATGGTAATGGCAAAGAGAATAATGAAGAGTATCCAGCTCATTGCAGAGGCATACCCCATTTTGTAATAGCTGAATGCAGATGTATAGATGTAGTAAACAAGAACGTTCGAACTTGATCCTGGACCTCCGCGCGTCATTATCTGAATAGGGGCGAAAACCTGGAATGATGATATGAACGTCGTTATTACCAAGAAAAACGTAGTAGGGGATAGAAAGTGTAGCGTTAAATATCTAAACTGTTGGAATGCATTTGCTCCATCTATCTCTGCGGCCTCATAAGCGTCTTTAGGCAGACCTTGAATTGCGGATGTGTAAATCATGATTGCATATCCTACGTTTGACCAGATTGTCATGAGCATGATAGCAGGAAGCGCCCAAGTAGGATCTCCAAGCCACTGTGGAGGATTCTCCCATCCAAGGGCTTGAACAAGCTGCGTAAAAGGTCCCCATGGGGAGTACATCATGACCCATACTATTGCAACTGCTACTACGTTTGATATATATGGCATAAACATTGCAAGCTTTATTGGAAGCTTTGCAAAGCAATATTTGTCTATAATCACTGCGATAGCCAAAGCTAGTGCTACCGTTACAGGAACGACTACGATTGAAAAGAAAATCGTGTTTGTAAGCGATGTCGTGAACCATTCGTCGCTCCACATGTCTATGAAGTTCTTAAAACCGATGAAATTGTAATTGCCGAAACCTTGCGTATAGTCCCAATCCGTGAAACTCATTATGAGCGAATAGATCATAGGGATAAGGGTGAATGCGCAAACTCCTATAATATTCGGCAATATGAATGTATATCCGGTTAAGTTTGCCCGGATTTCTCTCTTTTTTCGAGCACTTAGCGCCATAATGATGTCCTATTGATATTGTCGGGGATCTCTCCCCGACGTGAATATTATTTGGTTTTAATTAGCCTGAAGTATTGCGTTTCCTCTCTCTTGAGCTTTTGCCATGCCTTCAGCTGGCGTCTGCTCGCCGAGCAAGATTGCTTCCATCTCCTCTGTAAGGATTCTATTCAGCTCAGGGCTGTGTGCCGTGATAGATGGAGCTGCGTAATTATCTGCAGGTTCGATTAGAACTTTCTTTGTAGTCTCTGCATCAAGAAGATCCTCACCGCCCTTTAAGAACGCATCTGTTACCTCTGTAGCATCATATGTGTTGAAACATGGTACTCTTCCGCCCTCGACTACAGGAAGCATGCCTTCTGTCGCATACCACTTAACGAATGTCCAAGCCTCTTCAATGTGCTCGCTCTTTGGGTTGATACATAGCATGTCGCCATATCCGCCCTGTGTGTAATTCCTCTCGCCCTCTTTATAGACAGGGTATGGAGCAAATGCCGTAACGAAATCATGTGGATAGTTGTCTAGGTCTTTAATGCTTCTTACCATCCAAGGTCCGATTGTCATTGCTGACTTTCCTGCAAGGAATACACCCTCTTGTGATAGCTTCTGTGTTACAGAGTCCGCATGAGTAGGTGCAGAGCCGTCTGTGATCATCGTATCGTAGATAAGCTGTGCGCTTGCAACGTTTACAGGATCTGTGAAGTTTGCTTCGCTCTCGCTCTTATAAAGAGGATCTCCGCCTAGAGTCTGGGCTGAGAAGTAGTCGAATACGTATGTCATATCCTGCTGTGAGTTCCAGAACATTCCATATACTTTATCCTGACCTTCTCCATGTGTTAGCTGCTTGCAGATCTCTCTGAATTCGTCGTATGTCCACTCTGTAGGAATTGGGATTCCTGCTGCATCGAACATATCCTTATTGAGTACGATTCCATACTGATCGAGTTTCGTAGGAACTGAATACGGCTTTCCGTTGATGTAATATGTCTCCATAAGAGATCCGCCATACTGTGTAAGATCGAAACCATCCCTCTCAATGAGTTCTGTAAGATCTAGGGCCATATTGCCTTCTGCTCTTTTTGTGAGAACGTCCGATGTGTATGTTACATATACGTCAACGCCGTCTCCTGAGAGGAGGTTTGTCTCTAGCTTGAGGTTGCCGGTGTCGTCATTTACGAATCTTTCGTATTCTACCTGGATTCCCTGATCTTTATATAGTTCGTTGAATAGGTCTACTGATGCCTGCGGGCCTGCTTCTGGCGGTACGCCTCCCCAGAATCTGATTGTAACTACGTCTTCTTCGCTAGCGCTTTCTCCGGCTCCATTTGCATAAACCGGAGATAGAGTTACTAATACCAATAGCAATGCTGTGATGAAAATGTTTCTCTTTTTTATCATTGCTTCCTCCTTTTATACCTCCAGTCTAAGGTGGTTATTTTTCCTTGTGCTGTTAAAACTCTTTAAATATCTGCTTTATAAAATCTTCACAAAAAGGGCGCTCCTTAAAAATCCTGCTATTTTTCTTCATCATCCTGCATTCTTTTTTCATCTCTAAATGAGGCAGGGGATATTCCGTAATATTTTCTGAACTGCACACTGAAGTAATTGGGATTATTAATTCCGATTTTATCTGCAATTTCGTTTATCCTTAGGTCTGTCGTGACTAAAAGTCTTGCCGCGCGTTCCATTTTTGCTTTTATGACAAAGCGCAGAAAAGAGATGCCCATCTCGTCTGAAAATACATGGGAGAAGTTACTCTCGCTCATGTTTATTCTCTCTGCTGCGTCACGTACTGTGATGTCCTTATCTATATTTGAATAAACGTAGGAAAGCGTATCTTCAATCTCAGATCTTATGTTTCGCTTTTTCTTCAGATCTTTTTTTATCCCGTTTAAAAATGGAACTATCTGCGATAATAGAAAATTCCAGCGGTCGCTCATTCTGATTAAATCAAATAATGTGATTCCGTCTTTTATAAGGGAGTCTTCAGAGACCCCTTCGGATGAGAGAATTACATGTAATAGTCCTGCACTTTTGCATAGTTCTCTTATCACATCGCTTTTTTCATATGATCTCGTTTCGTTTATGTATTCTATCTCTTTTATAAAAAGCTTAAGGGCTGAGTATGCGTTCATCGTGCTTAAAAGTTTTAAGTACTCTTCCTTTGAAAACTGTTCAGGCATAATAAGGGGAAGGTAGTCTTTCTTTTTATCGATGTAGCTTTCATCTGAGTAATAAAGGCCTGATAAAAGGTCGATTGATTCTTTTATCAGGGGAATTAGGTTTTCTCTCTTAGCTGCTGCCTTAGAAACAGAAAAAGAGACTTTCAGACTTGTAAGCATCTTTATTCTTTTAGAAAGAAGTTCTAAGTCATCTTTTAGGCTTTCTTTTTCTGTCTTTATTATGATAATCCTTATCTCTTCGCTGTATCTGAATAAGAATATCTCCCCATCTTTTTTAAGTGCTTCCTCGCATATTCCCTCTATTAATGGCATCGTTCTTGACCAGTTAAGATATATGTTCTTTTTCTTTAAAAGAGGGAAGTTTTCTAACATCATTGCAATGGCTCTGTAAGGAGAGTCCAGAGAAACTGGTAGATTTATATCGTCTATGTTGGCATTATCTTCTATTGCTTTTATTAGTGTGCTTAGATCTGCGCTCTTTTCCATCTCTTCTTTTTCGCCGCTTTTTATATCCTTGCTTATATCATCTAGTGTTTTAATCAGTTCTTCCGGTTTGACAGTGAGTTTAAATATGTAATCTGATGCTCCTTTTTTCATTGCCAGTCTTACGTTGTCGAAATCATTATAGCTAGAGAGTACTACGCACTTAATAGAAGGGTAGTGCTTCTGAACCTCTTCTATTACGAAAAAGCCGTCTCCGTCATCCATCATTAAATCCGTCAGTATTATGTCCGGCCTGACTCTCTCTATCTCTTTCAGCGCCTCATTTCCGCTTTCGCATTCGCTTACGATATCGTAGCCGGCAGTATTCCAGTCGAATAGGGATATTAGACCTTTTCTTACTATGATCTCATCGTCAACAATCATAACCTTTTTCATACTATGTCCTTCGGGAGTATAAATAGAGCTTCCGTTCCTCTTTCATCCTCTCTTTTTCTTATTTTAATTCCGTATTCCTTACCAAATCTTCCTTTTATCCCTTCATCGACGTTTTTAAGTCCTATTCCTGTGAGCCCTCGTCGTTTTTCACCCTTTTTCTCAAAAGCCATTACAGCATCGCTTTTAATCCCGATTCCATCGTCAAGAACCTTAATATAAAGGTATTTATCATCCGTATAAGCTGAAATTTCTATGTTCATCATGCTCTTTGATTTATCAAAGCCATGGATGATGGAATTTTCTACGATAGGCTGCAAAATGAATTTCATGACATTCATGTTCATTATCTTATCTGGAATGTCGAGTTTCAGATTCACATATTCGTCATACCTTAAATTATGGATGAATATATAACTCTCTATATGTTCAACCTCATCCTTCACTTTTACTGTATTGTCGTTTCCCATGCTGTATTTAAGCGTCGTGGCAAAACTGTCTATCGCCTCTACTATGTTGTCCGCATCCCTTGCAATTGCCATCCATCTGATCGTGCCTAGAGTGTTAAATATATAGTGCGGATTAAGCTGCGCCTGAAGCGCCTTATAGTAATATCTTTCACGCGCTTCCCTCTCTTCTTCAGCCTTTTTCAAGAGGTTCTGTATTCTGGCATTCATTTTAATTACGCCTCGATTTAAATCGCCAATTTCGTCATTCCTTAGCACGTCCAAGCCTTCGAATCTCATATCCATCTTGTAATCCCTAAGCTGTTTCGTAACTGCTCTTATCGGTTTTACGACCCTGTTTGAGATATATAAGGAGAGAAGGATTGATAGCGCAATAATTATTGCTATCGCAATCCAGAGGACAAGCATGGTTCCTCTAATTTCAGTTTCAATTGGCTCGTAAGGGGAGAGATTGAAGAACTTAATCGTGCTTCCGTTAAAAAGCCAAGGGGAGGGAAGTGTGAAAAACGATAGGAGGTATCTGTTTCCTTCGATATCTATCGTGTCCGTTCCCTGTGCTTTTGTTCTTTCTTTGTCGTATAGATAGGAAAGCTCTTCGTCGCCAAGTCTTATATCCTGGTACGACGACATTAAAACGGTCTTATTGTCGATAAGCACATATACCTGATCGTCTCTTCCCGAATACTCCCTTACGATGCTTTCAAATTTGCTTTGTTCAATGCTTATTATAAGTGTTCCTATATAATCTCCGCTTGTGGTTTCTGAGAGGATTGAACGCGCTAAGGATATGTAGTTTCCGCTTTCTCCCAATATGTAGGCAGGGGAGAAAAGAGACCATATGATATGTCCGTCGTTATTTAAGCTTTCCTTTACCCAGCTTTCGTTTTGTATGAAAGCATAATCGTTGAAATTAAGAGACCAGTTTGATGCGTAACGTCCGAATTTATCCATTACGATAACTTTAGCATCCTCTCTTAAGCTGCTTGCGCTCTCTATCTCAGATCTAGCTACGATGTCGTCAAAATAACTTGCAATTTCGTATTCTGTTGCACTCTCATTTGATAAGAGAGATGTGAATGTCTTATCGTTTACAAATACGTTTGAGTAATATGCTAAATCTGTTAAGGCGTTATATATCGACTGTTCGTTTCTTCCTATATTGGAAAATACTCTTTCGCTTAGTTCTTTAGCCATCGTCTTTTCCATATGGTGTGCAATGTATATGGAGATAAGCGACATAGGAAGAACTACAAGAACTGCGATTAATAAAAATATTCTTGCAGAGAGCTTCTTTATTCTAAAGAGATGCGATTTCATAAGATAAAAGTATAAGATGAGTATTTTGCGTTTTCAACAAAAAGGGGAGGAATATAAATGCCTTAAAAGCATTAATGGCCATAAGAACAAAGTATTGGCAATGTTTAAAAAATTATAATTATACTTTTTTATGGAGGATAAAATGAAAAAGGCTATCACATTGTTATTTGCCCTTACTTTAGCTATGTCGTTATTTGCAACATCTGCAATAGTATATTTTTCAGCAACCGGAAATACAGAGTCTGTTGCTAACACCCTTTCAGATTTGACAGGTGCTGAGGTTTTTGAAATTGTTCCAGCAGTGCCTTATACGGAAGATGATCTTAATTACAGAGAAGATGATTCTAGGGCGAATAATGAGCAGAACGATCCCTCTTCAAGGCCTGAAATTTCAGGCAGTTTCGATCTATCTTCTTATGATACGGTATATGTAGGCTTTCCTATCTGGTGGGGCCGTCTTCCGAAAATCATGTATACGTTCTTCGAGACATATGATCTTAGCGGTAAGACAGTAGCGCCTTTCTGTACTAGCGGCGGAAGTGGAATAGAGACGGCAGTTAATGAAATAAGGGAGCTTGAGCCATCTGCTGATGTCATAGATGGATTAAGGACGGCAAGAAGATACGCAGACCGTGATCTCTCTTCTTGGCTTGAAGAGAACAATCTTAATTAGAGTAGTTTCTGATTAGAATTTCTTTTGCCTTGCCTTTATTCGTCATTACTTTTGATTCTATAAAAGTTAGGTTGAATTTCTTATATAACGATCTTATAAACGGGGTGTCGCTGTTTGAAAGCATTAAAAACACCCCTTTCTTATCTAAAGATGAGAACGCGTTAAAAAGCCTTAGTTGTTCTCTCTCTGAAAAGCCGTTTTCATTGTAACTTGAGAATGTCTCATCATATGGGGGATCAAAGTAAATGAAATCTCCTTTTCCCGCATTTTCTATAGCAGATTCAAAATCTCTGCTCATTATTGTGATATTGTTTGTGTTGAGGTATCTGTGAAGTCTTTCAAGATTTTCAAGGCTGAACGTGTTAATGATCTTGTTATGGGAGAACGGGGTATTGAAATAGCCTTTGCTGTTTACTCTGAAAAGTCCGTTATAGCAGCTCTTATTGAGGTATATCAGCCTAGCCGCTTTTATATATCTAGGAAGGTAGCTGTACTCTTTTTTTCTGTCTAATGCCCTTATTTCATTATAGTAGATTCCTGTGTTTTTCTCTTCGTGGATTCTTAAAAGAAATAGCATCTTATGGTATTCTTCTTCATTTTTGATCACTCTGTATGTATCTATAAGATCTTTATTTAGGTCGTTAATTACGGCATTTTCAGGAAGAAGACTCAGCAATAGGGCACCGCCTCCTAAAAATGGTTCGTAGTATGTATTGAAAGATTTGGGAAGAAGAGGGGTTATTCTAGTAAGGAGCTGCCTTTTCCCTCCAACCCATTTTACAAAAGGAGAGGGTTCTGGCGTTTTATAATCTTTTGCATCAAAACGCAACCAATAATAAAGGGATGTTTTCATGTTTTATAAGTAGCACGAAAAACAGAAAAATGAAGAAAATATCAACAAAGAGAGTCTTTTTCAGCTCTTCGCCTTTTTATGTACTCATCCATTTTCTCCTTAGAAAGATTTAGAATGAGGTCTTCTGGAAAGTCTTCCTCTTTAAGCAGTGTAAGTGCGTTTTCCACATTGCCAACATTTAAGTAGATGTGCGCGTCGCTATTTGCAATTACTGGTATTTCGTATCTTTTTGCAAGGCGGATAAGATCTCTGCAGTTCTCTTCGCTTCCTTTTCTAACAAGAGGTGAGTTTGCGTTAATTTCAAATATTTTGCCGCTATCTTTAAGAGCTTTCATTACCGTTTCATGGTCGAATGAAAATACGGGATTCCCCATATGGCCAAGGCAGTCAACATATGGATTTGCAATCACTTTAAGCCATGCTTGAGTATGCTCTGCCTCACTCATAGGCTCAATTGCCTCCTTATGGAAGCTTGCAATTACGAACTCAAGACGCTTTAGAGCCTTTCCTTTTAAATCTATGCGTCCATTTGCATCTTTTATGTTAACTTCAGCCCCCTTATATACTCTTACGCCGTTAATATATTCAGGTAGATTGCTTAGACCGACAAAGTGCAAACGGTTTGCTCCGTCGTTCATCTCAGGTCCGTGATCTGTAATCGCTATGAAACTGTGTCCTGCCTCTTTTGCCGCCTCTGTCAGCTCTTTTAGCGTTGAGAATGCGTGCGAGCTTGCTATTGTGTGCGTATGCATATCGCCAAGAATTTTCATAATTGCCTCAATAATAAAGCAGGCCGAAGCCTGCTTGTCTTATAGGTTTTTATCTACGATGTTGTCCAGAATCTTTGCTTTCTCTTTTGAGATTTCCTCTTTGATCTCTTTTGCAAGATCTGCTATGTCGTAGCTTGTTATTTCACCTGTAGATCTTAGTTTGACTTCGACTTTGCCTTCCTTCAGGCTTCTGTTTCCAAGCGTTATCCTGATTGGAAGTCCGATTAGATCGGCATCTGCGAATTTTACTCCAGCAGACTCTTTTCTGTCGTCATATAGAACGTCGATTCCGCTTTCGAGAAGGCTTTCGTAGATCTTTTCAGCAACTTCAGTGTCCTTTACGAGTGAGACGAGATGAACGTCGTATGGTGCGACTGTGATAGGCATCTTAAGTCCGCCCTCATCATTGTACTCCTCTGCAAGACATGCAAGAAGTCTTCCAACACCGATTCCATAACAGCCCATGATTACAGGTTTCTGAGCGCCTGTCTCGTCTTGGAACGTGCAGTTCATAGCTTCGCTGTACTTTGTTCCAAGCTGGAAGATGTTTCCAATCTCAATTCCTTTCTTTGCTTCCATCGGTTTATGGCAGTGAGGACAGAGGTGTCCGTCACGTGCTGATGCGATATCTGCAACTATCCCATCGTAATCTCTTTTAAAGTTCGTGTTTATGTAGTGGTAACCTTCTTCATTTGCTCCCGCCACAAGGTTTGACGAGTATGCTGCGCTCTCATCCACGATTGTGATGAAATTTCCTTTTGCGCCAATAGCAGATGCAAAGCCTGGAACCATGCCGCACTCTCTTATCTCCTCTTCGTGTGCAGGCCTTAGGCTATTTGCCCCCGCTGCGTGCTGAAGCTTTGCCTCTTCAACTTCCAAATCTCCACGAATGAAGGCGGCAATGAGCTTATCTTCCTCTTCTCCTGTCTTGTCGTTTATAAAAGAACCGACCATGAATACAGCTTTGCATGTCTTCTTTGCATCTATATTCAAGAATGAGGCAAGATCGTCTATTGTCTTTGCATGAGGTGTTTCAACTTTCTCAATAGGCTTTGCTTCTTCCTTTTCGTACTCTTTGTAGATCTTTGCGATCTGTCTGTTTGCCGTATAGCCGCAGTGAGGACATATGATAATCGTGTCTTCTCCAATAGGAGAAAGATACATATACTCATGTGCGACTTTTCCTCCCATCATTCCTGTGTCCGAAGAGACTGCAATGGAAGGCAGTCCGCATCTGTCATAGATCCTGAAATACGCCCTGTAGTTATCTCTATATATCTTTTCCAGCCCTTCCTGATCCCTGTCGAAAGAGTAGGCGTCCTTCATTGTGAACTCCCTTACTCTTATCAGTCCTGCCCTTGGGCGAGGATCGTCTCTGAATTTCGTCTGTATCTGATAAACAAACAAAGGCAGCCTCTTATAAGAATCGATCTCGGCTCTTGCAATATCTGTTACGGCCTCCTCGTGAGTCATAGCAAGAACCATGTCACGTCCGACTCTGTCCTTAAAACGTGCAAGCTCTTTGTCTATTGAATAATACCTGCCGCTTTCCTTCCAAAGGTCTGCAGGGTTTACGACCGGCATCAATATCTCCTGACCGCCGATCCTGTCCATCTCTTCTCTGATGATGTTTTCTATCTTTTTCGTACTTTTAAAGCCAAGTGGAAGCAATGAGAAAATTCCAGCTCCCAACTGCTTGATATATCCAGCTCTAAGAAGGTATTCGTAACCTTTACTTTCAGCTCCCTGAGGCGCTTCCCTTAGGGTTCTTGAAAACATATTAGACATTCTCATAATTTTCTTTTCTCCGCCTAAGCTATTTAATCACAAATTAACTTTCTTCTCAATTAGCAATGCTTTATACTTTCCTTATGCTTAAAGAGAAAGAAGAAGTCGCATATTATATGAAAAGGGTTTACGAGAGGGGACTTACTACAAGCCTTGGAGGAAACATATCCCTAAGAAGCGGATCTTTAATGGCAATTACCCCTTCGAGCCTTGATAAGGCTAATCTCAGAGCTGCTGATATAGCCCTTGTCGATATTGAGAGCGGTGAAAATCTCACTCCGCATTTAAAACTTTCGATCGAATCGGAGATGCATAGAAAGATCTATCTTAAAAGAGATAGCGCAAAAGCGGTAATTCATGCTCATAGTCCGTTCTCAAGTCTATTTTCTTCTGCCAAAGAGGAAATATTATGTGATATAATCCAAGAGAGCTATTATCAGCTAAAAAGCGTGAAGAAGAGCATTTATGCCGTAATGGGAAGCAGTGAGCTTGCAGAAGCTGTAAGTAATGATGCAAGAGATAGCAATGCTATTCTAATAAGAAATCATGGAGTCCTTACCGTATCGGATAGGAGCTTGCTAGATGCCCTTGAGCGTCTTGAATGTCTTGAAAACGCTGCAAAAATGACATTAATGGCAAAAACTGTTAATCTCTCTAGGCTTACAGAATCTGAAAAAGCTGAGATAGACAGATTATAAAGATTAGGAGGAGTGATGGATCAGCAAACTATTGACAGGCTGAAAAAAGAGGCACTTGAAACGAGAATTAAGACGATCGAATGCATATCATCGTTCGGATCTGGACACATCGGAGGTGCGATGTCGATCGTGGAGATAATTACGTATCTTTACTTTCATGAAATGAATATCGATCCTAAAAATCCGGCATGGGAAGATAGGGATAGGTTTGTGCTATCTAAAGGACATAGCGGCCCATCACTTTATGCTACCTTGGCACGAAAGGGATATTTCCCTCTTGAGTGGCTTAGTACTCTAAATAAAGGTGGAACTAACCTTCCGAGCCATGTAGACATGACTAAAACGCCAGGCATTGATTTTACTGCAGGATCTCTAGGACAGGGAATCAGCGCCGCAGTCGGTATTGCATTAGCCTTAAGAATAAAGCATAGCGATGCTTATACATATGCAATAGTCGGAGACGGAGAGAGTCAGGAAGGTGAAGTTTGGGAGGCTGCCGAGCTTGCAGGAGCGCAGAAGCTTGATCACTTTATCGCATTTACCGATTTAAATGGACAGCAACTTGACGGATACACTGAAGACATCATTCCTATGCACAATTTGAAGGAGAGGTATGAGAGCTTCGGATGGGATGCTTACGAGATAAACGGACATTCTTTTTCTGAGATAGATGATGCTGTTAGAAAGGCAAAGAGTGTGAAGGGCAAGCCCCATATGATAATAGCTCATACGACAAAAAGCTATGGTTATATCCCTGGAGAGGGAATTAAGAGCAACCACAGCATGAGCGTAAGCAAAGAGAGTGCTGAGGATGCGATTGAGAAGCTGATTGAGAGGGAGGGGATAAGATGAGTGCCGCTTTAGATTATAAGAACTATAGAGAGGTCGTCGTGGGCGCAGTGGAATCTCTTGCAAGAGAGCATAGCGATATCGTATTCCTTGATAGCGATCTTTCATCCTGCATAACAAGCACTTCTTTTGAAAAGGAATTTCCAGATCGCTTTATTAACTGCGGCATAGCCGAGGCTAATATGGCCGCCGTTGCAGCAGGTATGAGTGCTGCAGGCCTTACTCCTTTTATTCACAGTTTCGGATGTTTTGCATCTCGAAGAATGTATGACCAGGTATTCCTCTCAATAGCATATGCAAAGAGGTGTGTCCATATTATCGGAAGCGATCCCGGCATTACTGCGCAGTATAATGGTGGAACACATATGCCGTTTGAAGACATTGCGCTATATCGACAGATTCCTAATTTCATCGTTCTTGAGCCAAGTGACGGGCTGAGCCTGTATGAACTTACAAAACAGGTATATTCCAAGAAACAGAACTCATATATCAGAACGCCAAGAAAAGGTGTTTTCTACCGCTATGATGAAGGAACTAAGTTTGAAATAGGAAAGGGTATTGAACTCAGGGACGGTTCTGACGTCGCACTTATTGCGACAGGTCAGGTAATGGTCGACAATGCGCTTGAAGCTTATGATATTCTTAAAAAGGACGGAATCAATGCAACCGTTATCGATCTTCATACTATCAAGCCTTTAGATGAGGATTTGATACTCAAGGTTGCCAAGAGAACAGGGCATGTAATAGTCTGCGAAAACGGGCGTTATGCAGGTGGAGTAGGTGAAGGAATTGCGGCCTTTTTGGCTAAGAACTACCCTGTAAAGATGGATTTCATGTGCGTAAAAGAGAGGTTTGGTGAGGTTGGAAACCTTGCCTATTTAAAAGAAGCTTTCGGTTTTACAGGAACAAACCTTGCTGAAATGGCAAAGGAACTTATTAAGTGAAGATACAGCTTGAGACAATCCCCGTATGGGATGCTTTGAAAAAAGACGACGAGTGTTTCATCTGTGCTCTGATGAAGGAAGCGGAGAGGGATGGTATTAAATACTATCTCTCTTCTGCGATAATGACTCCAGAGATCAGAGTCGAGACGAACAAATATGGTTTTTGTACCAAACATTTCTCTGCTCTTGCAGAAGAGAACAAGGCACAAAGTCTTGGCCTTGTTATGGATACATATTACGAAGAGAATAAAAAATGTTTCTATCCAGCCCTTGATTCCGTAATAAGCGCAAACAAGGTGCGAAACGCTGAAAAAGGATTTTCAAATCTGTTTAAAGCCTATGAGGATAGAAAGAAAGGATGCCTGATTTGTTCGAGGATGAATGAGCGCTTAGTTCGCTATGCATATACTGTAGCAGCCCTTTATAAGGATGACAGCGACTTTAATAAGGCTCTTAAAGAGAGCAAGGGATTCTGCATTCATCATACAAAAGTCTTGTTTGAAATAGCGAAAGAGGCGTTAAAAGGGGATGATCTTTTAGATTACTACCAGACTCTGGCATCTCTTTTAAAGAGGAATTTGGACAGGGTTCAGGCAGATGATTACTATTTGACTCAGAAATATAAGAGTGAGAATAAAGATAAGCCTTGGAATGGATGCGAGGATGCAGCAAAGCGCGCTGTATATAAGTTTATAGGAGAGGCTGAAGTAATAGATCCTGTACTTAAGAAGTAGCTTTCTTCCTCTTTACAATCCTGAAGAGGGCTGGATCCGTATCTTCGTCGTCGTTGATTTGACAACGTTTTAAAACCTTGTCTTCATAATCCTGATCGGGATAGATATGAAGATAATCAATAAATTCCTTTTCAAAACGATAAATTAAAGCATAGTCCTTTCCTTCTAAGAGGGAGAGGGCTAATGTAAGTGCAGGCTTTTTCTCTAAATGGAATCTTCTTGCTTTTTCCTTCTGTATCGTAGATACGTAGTCTTTTGCAATAAACAGGGCAAGTGCAATATTGCCCTGTCTATCCCAGATTAATAGGTCTGAGCCGTCTATAGCGGCATCGATGTACCACGCAGAACCAAAATAACGATTAAGATGCTGTGCCATACGGCATGAGAACGCCTCTCTTTTCGATTTCTTTGCAAATAAGAACGTGTCCTCTTCGCAAAGTAGCTTTAAAGCCTTTTTAAAGAGTTGGAACGTATCTATATTCTCGCTTCTCTGGTCTGTTTTCATATCTAATCCTCGAACGTTAAATCGACGTTCATTGTGCTGACGCATTTTATCGTCTGAAAGATCGAACAGTTTTCCTCAGCCTTCTTTACTGCCTCTTTAAAGGCATTTTTATCCTCTACGCCTTTTGCCTTTATGCTAAGGCTTGTATTTTCAAGGGTGGTAGGCTCTGTAGTTCTTTTTTCTCCTTCCACGTGGATGGAAATTGAAGAGAAAGGAAAATCCTTATCAAGATATGATATCAAAGTTCTTTCAAAACACCCTGCAAGCGCTCCAAGAAGATACTCGTAAGGACCTGTTGTGGATGTGTAGTCGAACTCCCTTCCGATCTGGTTCTCAAAATACGATCTCTCTTTTGTAAAATATGCGTCGATAATTCTTTTGCCCATGCCCTGAGTTTAGCATACTTTGTTAAGAGATGTCATTCTTCTTTTTTATATCTAAGTATGCTAAAGCGGCAGAAGAGAATGCCCATGCGATATTAAAGCCGCCGCACTCTCCGTCCACATCGAGGGCTTCACCGATTATGTAGAGGTTCTTATTCGTCTTTGACTCCATTGTCTTTCTGTTTATCCCTTTAGTGTCTATCCCTCCACGTGTGCACATCGCTTTTTTTGAATTGACGCTTACATTGGCTTTATATCCTGTGAGAGCTTTGAAAAGCATCTCTTTTTCATTTTTTTTCAGATCTATAAATCGTTTTGAACTGAGGCTAGGGGTAATTGCTTCTATCACCCTTTCGCTTATATTCAGGGCGTTTTTAACTAATGCCTTACTTCTGATAGCGTTTAGTTCTTCTTTTGTAATGGATGAAAATGCAATTTCAATCTCGTCATCGCCATCTACATAATGCGAGAAGTTCTCAGCAACAGGTCCTGAAATGCCATTTCTTGTTATTACAGCATCTCCGCTCATCTCTTCTTTCCCTTTTTTAAGCTTGATGTTTAAACTTACTCCTTCTGCATTTCTTAAAGGGTTGTCTTCTATTATTATCTCAGATAGGGTCGGCCTTAGATCTATTATCTTCTCGTTTAAAGATTTTAATATTTTGAACATTGAACCGTCAGATCCAGTTTTGCTCTGTGTAATTCCTCCTGTTGCAATAACAAGATGCTTTGCTTCGTACTTTTCCTTAGTCGTTGTTATATAATAGCAGTCTTCGCCCTTTGTAATATCTAATACTTTTTCATCGTATCTGATGTTCTTTTCATTTTTAATTAAAGCATCCCTTATGCTTGATGCTTTGTCTGTTATGGGGAAAAGTTTATCGCCTTCTGTTTTGCTCTCAATGTTTAATTCTTTTAAATATGATCTGATTTTACTTGGAGGGAGGGTTAAAAGAGCCGGTGTTACGAAGTTCTTCTTATCGTAGTAATGGGATGAGATATCATCAAAAGAGGGAGCGTAGTTGCATCTTCCTCCGCCGCTTAAAAGGAGTTTCCTCCCTGCTTCTTCATTTTGCTCTATAGCAAGAACTTCTTCGTTGAAAAGGCTGTATAAGAAGGCCCCGGCAGCGCCAAGGCCTATTATTATCGTATTACTCTTCATCCTTTTTAGGATTTACGACTGCAAGATGCAACTCGTCAAGCTGCTTCTGATCTACCTCTGATGGGCAGTCGTCCATAGGTGAGAGGGCTGCCGTATTCTTTGGGAATGCGATGACCTCTTTTATGGAACTCTGTCCTGCGAGAATCATGCAGAGACGGTCGATTCCAGGTGCGATTCCTCCGTGTGGTGGTGGACCGAACTTGAAACAGTCGAGAAGGAAGCCAAAGCGCTCTTGTGCAACATCATCTGGGAAGTTACAGATTCTAAATACTCTCTTCTGCAGTTCGATATCGTGAATTCTTATTGATCCTGATGCGAGCTCGTATCCGTTTAGAACGAGATCGTAAAGGTCTCCCTTTACTGCCCCCGGATCCTGTTCCATCGTATCGATGTATTCAGCCTGCGGCATGCTGAACATATGGTGCGCAGCTTCCCAATGTCCCTCGTCCTCGTTGTATTCAAATAGAGGGAAGTCGATAATCCAGCAGAATGCATAGCCGTCCTTAATTAAGTTGAGATCTGCTCCTAAACGGTTTCTAACTGCCCCAAGGCTGTTTGCGCACTTCTTAAAGTCGTTATGAGCGACGATTAAGATTACATCGCCGTCTTTAGCCCCAGTCTCGCTAAGAACATCTTCCTCTGCTCCTGCGAAGAACTTTGAAACTCCGCCATTGAGTTTTCCTCCCTCGACTTTCATCCAAGCAAGTCCATGTGCGCCATAGATCTTTGCTGCGCTTTCAAGTTCTGCAAGATACTTTCTTGTATACTCGTGTCCTTCTGTCTTCGGAGCTACGATGTATCTTACATAACCGTTGTTGTTTAGTGTGTCTAAGAAAGCATTGAACGTGCTCTTTTTTGCAAAAGATGATGCGTCTTTAATTTCTAGATCAAATCTTAGATCAGGCTTGTCCGATCCGTATTTCTCCATTGCCTCCTGGTAGCTTAATCTTTTGAAGTGAGCAGGAAGATCTACGTTCACAACCTTTTTAAATACATCTACGAAAAGATCTTCAATTAAGGTAAGTACATCATCTCTTTTTACGAAGCTCATCTCGATATCTAGCTGAGTAAATTCAAGCTGTCTGTCTCCGCGTGGATCTTCATCTCTATAGCATCTTGCTATCTGGAAGTATTTGTCAAATCCAGAGACCATTAATATCTGCTTATAAAGCTGAGGAGACTGAGGAAGCGCAAAGAATTTTCCAGGATAGATTCTTGACGGCACTAAGAAGTCTCTCGCACCTTCAGGCGTGCTCTTAACGAGAGTTGGGGTTTCTATCTCATAGAAGTCGGTCTTGTAGAAGAATTCTCTTATTGCCTTTACAACTTCGTGGCGGAGTCTGATTCTCTCCTGCATGCCTTTTGTTCTTAAATCTAAGAATCGGTATTTTAATCTGAGATCCTCTCTTGCGTTGTTCTCATCTTCAATCATGAATGGAAGTGTTGCGCATTGTGATAATATCTCAATCTCTTCTGCCTTTACTTCGACCTCTCCTGTCTCCATGTCTGGGTTTATCATATCATCAGGGCGTTTCCTAACGATTCCTCTAACTGCAATACAATACTCCATTTTCAGAGATCTTGCGGTCTTTTCAAGCTCTTCGTTCGCATCGTCATCTACTACGACCTGCGTTACTCCGTAGCGGTCCCTTAAATTTATAAAGTGTAGAACGCCATGGTCCCTGTTCCTCTGGACCCATCCGTTTAGAATAACTTCTTTACCTTCATCTTTAGCCCTCAGAGAGCCGCAAGTGACGGTTCTTTGCATGAATGCCTCTTCCATAATATTCTCCTTTGGAAGTTTTGTTTTCTACTACTGAGAGCATAATTATTAACAGCCTTTTTAGCAAGAAGGAAATGCATTTATACCTAATTAAATAAAGGTGGCCGAAACCACCTTCTGCTACCTCTAGTTTACAAAGCTTATGTTTATGTCTCCGTTATTGGCTTTTATATCGAGGGTTTTAGTGCCGCTGTTGCTTGGATAGATGTTGGACGAATCTTTATCTTTCTTTTCTATCGTGATTTTGAAGTTCTCAACGCTTCCAACGATGCTTCCGTTAATATTGTCGTTCTTTACATTTAGCTTGATCGCCTCTCCTGCATCAAGATTTGTAAATCTGATAGTACCATTGTTATTATTAAGACTTACTGTATTGCTTACTTTGATAGATGCAAGATCAATTGCTTCATTCTTTGTAGTAATAGAAAGGTCTGAAAGCGTAGAAGGTACATACACCGTGATTACTCTGAATTCTGAAGATGGCTTAGTGCCGATGAAATCTGTCCATTTCTTATTGTATTTGATCTGCATACTTAGAGTGCCATTGTTCTCGCTTATCTCGTAGAACTCTTTACTGCTTTCAAAGTAATCGATATGAACGCTCCCATCTTCTGATTCTCTTACGTTAACAATTCTGTCTTCAACATCTATTGTTATAGAAGTTACTTCTTCTATAGCACTGTAAGAATCCGCTGTAAAATCATTATTAGCTGCACAGCTTGGTAATGCAATTAAAGCTAAAAGAGCACATAGTGTTAATAAATATTTCTTTCCCATATTGTTCTCCATTTGTTGTTTTTTATCTCTGACTGCAAGATAAAGTTTTGTGTAACACAAAAGTCAATGGAAAATAGAAAAATTTATTCAGCGTGAAAATAATACTTATAAAGACTATCCACATAATCTTTTTTCTTGAATTATTGGATAGCATTTATTCGTTTCTTTGTTATTATACAGGTCTAATGACTTATTATAAAAACTAATTTTTTAATACATCTTCACGATAAAGAGTTTTGCAATCTATGAGGTGGATATTTTCATTTGATTTTTCTTGCATTTCTTTTGAGAACCCCGATAGAGAGAAAAAATAATAATATCTTTTTCCTCTTGTTCCCATTGCATCGGCATATTCTTCCATTAGATTGAATTCTTCTGCGTTAAGTGTTGTATTTTTGAATTTACATGATCCTATAATTACATCATTATTTATTGCACTTGTGATTACTATATCAATTTCGCATTCTTTTTTAGTTTTAGGATTACCTCCCCACCAAGAACCGACAACGGAAGGGAGAAGGGGAAGATTTGGATCTCGGAACTCAAGATATTCCTTGCATATTGTTTCAAAAACTGGCCCCATATAGTCGTTCATTAAACGCCAGACGGCTGTGTCAAAGGCTCCTTGTATTCGGCCTGAGATGATTGCAGAATAATTTCTTGGAATAAAGAAGAACCAGAATCTGAAATACAGATCTGAAATATAATAAATTGACTTCTTTTCATCCCCTCCCAGAGGTTTTTTCTTTGACACTACCTTTAGTTCTATTAGAGTTTTCAAATACTTATTAAGGGCACCGCTTTTTATTCCTGTAGAATCAGCAATTTCCGTATATTTTGTTTTTCCACTTGCAATCGACGTTATCACATCCTTATATATCCCTGGTTCTCTGAATTCTTCTTTCAAGAGATTTTCCGCTTCATTAAATAGTATAGAATTACTGTTAAAGAAATTTCTTTTAATGTTCTCTTTTAAATCCAAATTAGGAGAAAACTGTTCGATATAAAAGGGTATGCCTCCTGTTATTCCATACAGTACTGCTTTTTCGTAATCACTATACTGAGGAAACCACCTGGAAGTGTCGTAATAGTCAAAGTTCAAAAGTTTTAAGATAAGTGTACTTCTTCCATAGAGAGGATTCTTATATCCTAGAACGTTATCTTCCATAAAACTTACGGCAGATCCACTTATTATAAGGAAAAGTTGTGTATGCTTGAATTCCCTGTCTATCGTATTTTGTAAGAGAGATGAGAAATACCCGTTGTCATCTTCAAGATATGGAAATTCGTCTATAACAAAGACCAATCTTTCTCTTTTTGCTTTTTCTGCTATTTCATGGAAAGCACTTTGAAATGATGAAAAAACAGGGAAATTATCATCATCTGAACCTGAGATGCATTTCGATAGCTGAATTAGGCTGCTATTTCTGTTTGAGTCCTTCATTGCTGAGAAAAAAATACAATTTTTATCTTTTGTAAATTCTTCTATTAAACGTGTTTTTCCGACACGCCTTCTTCCATAGATAATTGCGAATTCAAAGTTTGTACTTTCATATTTTTCTGTTAGAGCATTTAACTCTTTTTCTCTGGCGATGAACATTTTAATCTCCTAGAAAAAGGTTATCATAGGATAATTAAATATACAATATCGTAAGTTAGTAGTTTACGAGTTAGTAGCTTACGATATTGCAGTTATAAGAAATGGCCTCATTTTTGAGGCCATAAGCGTTATTTCCTTGGAAGTTCTCTTACGACATAGCGTCCACTTTGTATGTATTTTATCGCTTCTACTGCGGCACTAGCGGCACTGGTTGTCGTAGTGTATGGGATGTGAGCTCTTATGGTTTCCGTTCTGATATCATCATCGCTTCTTCTAGCATGGAATCCCATAGGAGTGTTGATTATCAAATCGACTCTTTTATGTCTTATGTAATCCACGATATTAGGATGACCTTCGTGTACCTTTAAAACTACATCGGTAAGGATTCCTAAATTAAACAGATCCCTTGCAGTTCCTTTCGTACAGAGAATTTCAAAACCCATTTCCTGAAGGGACTTTGCAATAGGTGCGATCGTTACTCTGTCCTTATTGTTTACGCTTATGATAACCCTTCCTTTTGCAGGAAGAATGTTGTTGGCACCCGCCTGGCTTTTTGCATAAGCCTCTCCGAACGTTCTTCCCATTCCTACGACCTCTCCTGTGCTTCTCATCTCAGGGCCAAGGGCTGGATCTACGTTTGAGAATCTGTCGAAACTGAAAACGGCCTCTTTTATAGCCCATCCTGTTAGACATCTTCCTTCTCTTATTTCATCTCCTTTTTCTAATAATCCCTGTTTTATCAGATCTTCGCCTTCAAATACCCTTACAGCTGCTTCTATAAGATTTACTCCGCTTGCTTTTGAAATGAAAGGCACGGTTCTGCTTGCCCTTGGATTTACTTCGATTATATAAAGCTTTCCATCTTTTTCTGCAAACTGGATGTTCATGAGGCCTTTTACTTTGATCTCTTTTGCAATCTTGAGCGTCCAACTTCTCATCTCGTTCAGTATTTCAGGCTTTGCCTTATAGGGTGGAAATACCGCTGCGCTGTCTCCTGAGTGGATTCCGGCTGCCTCTATGTGCTGAAGTATTCCTCCTATGTAAATCCTCTCTCCATCCGATACTGCGTCCAAATCGTATTCAAACGCATCCTCTAGGAACTGATCTACTAAGATTGGGTGATCAAGTGAGGCCTTTACGTTCATCTTATCGAAGAACTCATCAAGAGAGTCCTCATCATATGCTATGAACATGCTTCTTCCACCAAGAACGAATGAAGGCCTTAGCAGTACAGGATATCCGATTTCCTTTGCTTTTTCTCTTACTTCATCCTTGCTGTGTGCGATTCTGTTCTCTGGCTGTCTGAGTCCTAATTTTCTTACGAGGTTTGCAAAAAGTTCCCTGTCCTCTGTTCTGTTGATGGAATCAAGGCTTGTTCCGATTATATTAGCGCCAGCTTTTTCGAGCTCTTCTGCCATATTAAGCGGAGTCTGACCTCCTAGCTGCACTATGACGTCGTTTGTTTTTTCCTTCCTCATTATCTCAATTACGGATTCTGCTGAAAGTGGCTCTATATAAAGGCGGTCTGAGGTGTTGTAATCGGTTGAAACCGTTTCTGGATTGCTGTTTACCATGATTGTCTTTCTTCCAAGCTTTCTATATGCAAGGCTAGAAAGGGTACAGCAGGTGTCAAACTCAAGGCCCTGTCCTATTCTGTTAGGCCCAGATGCGAGAATAATTACGGCTTTCTCTCCAATAGACTTTCCTTCGTCCTCTTCCCCGTATGTCAGATAGCAGTATGGAGTCTTTGCTTTCGTCTCTCCTGCACATGTGTCAACATAGTGGCTGACTGCATTTATATGGAAGTCAATAGAAGATTTTCCTGATAGCTCTTTTATTCTCTTATCGCTCATTCCGTTCTCTTTTGCTTTCTTATAAACTTCAAAAGTCAGATCTTTTGCGATTTCCCTATCTAGTTCCGCCTGTTCCTTTAATGCTTCAAGGAAGTAGACGTCGTATCCAGATTCTCTGCTTAATTCTTCTAAGTCTGTCAGTCCTTCCTTTATTAAAGTATAGAGTGCAAGGTAGCGCATAGGGTGAGCGCACTTTGAGAGCGTTTCAACGTCATACTTTGATCTGTCAAGTTCTACTATTCCTTCTAGTTTCTGCTCGGAAGATCTGAATGCCTTGTTTAGCGCCTCGTTTAACGTTCTTCCGAGTGCTAAAGCCTCTCCGACGCTTCTCATTTGAGTTCCTAGAGCAGATGAGGGGAGTGGAAATTTCTCAAGCTCGAATCTTGGAACTTTTACAGCCACATAGTCTAGCGCCGGCTCAAAACAGCTTACGCTTTCCCCTGTTATCTCATTTAAGATTTCGCTGAGCGTATAGCCGACAGCAAGTTTTGCTGAAATTCTTGCAATAGGGTAGCCTGTTGCTTTTGATGCAAGGGCTGAAGATCTAGAGACTCTTGGATTCATCTCTATTACTATCATCCTCTTATGATCCGGAGAAATTGCAAACTGTACGTTAGATCCACCGCAGTCGACGCCTACTGCCCTTAGAATATTAATTGAAGCAGTCCTCATCTTCTGGTATTCGTCATCTGTCAGGGTTTGGATTGGTGCGACTGTTATGCTGTCTCCTGTATGGACTCCCATAGGATCAATATTTTCAATAGAGCATACGACGATCGCATTATCGTCCTTGTCCCTCATTACCTCCATCTCGAATTCTCTCCATCCGATTAACGATTCTTCGAGAAGGATCTCATTTGTAGGACTGATGGACAGCGCATTTTCAACAAGAGGTACGAACTCTTCATCTGTTTTTGCAATTGCGCCTCCCATTCCGCCAAGGGTGAATGACGGACGTATAATAATCGGAAGTCCGATTTCTTTTTTTACTTTAAGTGCGTCTTCTACAGAGTGTGCGATACCGCTTTTCGCACTCTCAAGCCCCAAAGAGGTCATTATCTCTTTAAACTTTCCTCTGTCCTCAGCTCTTTCAATTGCTTCTGCGCTAGCGCCTATGACCTTTACTCCATATTTTTCTAACAGTCCGAGTTTCTCAAGTTCTATCGTAAGGTTCAGCGCAGTCTGTCCTCCCATCGTGGAAAGGATTGCATCAGGCGCTGCCTGCTCGAATATCTTTTCTATGTATTCAGGTCTAAGAGGTTCCATGAAGATATGATCAGCAAGTCCGGGAGTGGTCATTACTGTCGCAGGGTTTGGGTTTATAAGGGATACTTCATAGCCTTCTTCTTTTAAAGCCCTTACTGCCTGAACTCCGGAGTAATCGAATTCGCATGCCTGTCCTATTACGATAGGACCAGAGCCTATTACCAGTATGTGATTAATATCGGTTCTTTTCACTTTGCCCTCTCTTTAAAGAAATCAAATAGCCATAGAGCGTCTTCTGGCCCCGGTCCGGCCTCTGGATGGAACTGTACAGAATAGACATTTAGTTCCTTTGAATATAGCCCTTCGACTGTGTTGTCGTTTGCGTTTCTCATCCAGACTTTGACGTTATTTGGCAGCGTCTTTTCATTACTCATAAAACCGTGGTTCTGTGCTGTTACGAAAACTTTCCCAGTATCGAGATCTTTTACTGGTTGGTTAGATCCGTGATGTCCGAATTTCATCTTCACTGTCTTTGCTCCAAGCGCAAGTGTTATTATCTGATGCCCAAGGCATATCCCTTGCACTGTAATCTTTCCTATGCATTCTTTTGCAAGAGACACAGCGTCTTTTAAAAGGGAAGGATCTCCTGGACCATTGGAAAGGAAAAGACAGTTGGCATTTGTTTTAAGCACGTCTTCGGCATTTGCTTTAGATGGAAGAAGCGTTACAGCAATATTTCTTTTATAAAAATTGTCGATGATAGACTTTTTAATTCCATAGTCTACAAGTGCAAAATGTTTATCAGGATTTGAAGGTGGATTAGTCCATCCTTCTCCGAGGCTTGGATTATATCTAGTTTCTTTTACGCTTACTTCATTTATTAGATCTAGCTCTGTAATTGATGGATAAGATGCAAGTTTCTCTTCTGCCTCTTTTCTATCCTCTTCATAAAAGAGAATGCCGTTCTGGCTTCCATTCTCTCTTAAATGTATGGTGAGAGCTCTTGTATCTATTCCTTCAATGGCGGGTATTCCCTCTTTTTTCAGATATTCATCTAAAGTAAGACGACCATTCATTACTTTACCCTTGTATAGTTTTTTTACTATCAGGGCAGTAACTTTTACGCTGTCGCTCTCTCCATCTTTTTTAGTAATCCCGTAGTTTCCTATCATGGGGCTTGTAAGATTTACTATCTGGCCTTTGTATGATGGATCTGTAAGAATTTCCTCATATCCTGGAATTCCCGTGTTGAATACGACTTCGGCACAATCTAAGTTAATTTCTGCTCCAAATGGAACGCCGCAAAACTCTTTTCCGTCTTTTAATTTCAATATCGCTTTTTTCATAAGATTCAAACTTTTTGAAGTTTATGAAAATGAGACATCTCTTGCAACGGGCTAGGGAAAAATACACCATTATGCAACAAAAATGTTGCACCATATCTTGGAAAATAAAATAAATGGTATGGAAACAGAGCCTTAAAGATGGTAACTGTTCGTCGTCGATTTAAAATAACCGACTTTTGTAGATGCTCTTCCATTTTCAGAAACCGTAAGTTCTCTGTATCCTCCTACAATTGTTCCGTTTTGAACGCTTTGTATTTGTATTGCATCATCCGTTTCTGGGGATGTAAGGTAGTTTATCCCATAAAGTTCTTCAATTAAGAAAGAGAACAACAGCATCTCTCCTTGTGCATCTCTCATAAGAGGGGATGCGATTATAAGATGGCCGCTTTCTTCTCCTTCCCATGTCGCTTGAGACGCTGAAAGAATCTTGTATCTTTCTTCACTTCCATCTACCTTTGGCAATACAGGCATCCAGTATGCTTCTATATGGAACCGATCTTGCAATTCTTTATCTTTAAGAAATAGTTCTAATTCGATTTTCCTTCTATTGATTTTCATCATTATTCCTTTTTCTGTTATTCTAATTTAGAAAAATGCTATTGTACACAATTTGTCTGATGCTATACGACTATGCAATCAACGACTACTCTGGTTTGAGTTTGAGTCTTTAGAAGATATGGCAATCTCAAGGAGAGCTTAAAAGCTACGATAAATGGCTTAATAACGGCTTTGAAAAGTCCAAAAAACGTTTTTGCATGAAATATATTAACGCATCTGGCAGAAAATGATGAGAATGGACAGCCATGGCAAGAACAGGAATGTTTCGACAACAGCCGGAGCAAGGGAGCTTGCATGCTTCGTATGGGGAATAATGACAGGCAATATTGCCTGAGGCAGATAGAGGCAGGGGAAAGGACATAAGTGCATGATTCAGCTATCTTCGAAGGCCCTATGGGATTGAGATAAATTCCCGATGCTAGACTGAAAGAGCTTCCGGCGAACCATTGACCTGCAGGTAACCAATCCGCGTATATCAGAATGGCCAAGTGCCGAAAGAAACTGAGCTCTTTCCCTTACCTGTGCAGGTCCTGCCATCCTTTAAACTGTCAGAAGGAGAAAAGAATAGAAATATACTCTTGACAACGGTCACATCATATCAGGGCCTTAAAGGAAGAGGGCATATTTTCAAGCTACATACTAGTCTGCCGTACTGTTGTGACGGTATTATGATCATGCCATATGAATATTTCCTTGATAAACTCTGGAAAGGCGAGATCATAAAATAAAAACATATTGGACGATTTAAGTAAGTGGGGCTATTTTCTTTATGAGAGGAGATAACATATGAAAGTAATACTTGTTAACGGCAGCAGTCATAAAGATGGTGCGACCGCAAGGATGCTAAAAGAAGTTGAAAACACTTTGAACTCAGAGGGGATTGAAACAATTAATTATTTCATCGGCAACGATCCGCTTAGAGATTGCATAGGATGCAGAAAGTGTAAAGATACTGGAAAGTGCGTATTTGACGATCAAGTAAATGAATTTACGAAGATGGCAGAAGATGCTGATGGTTTTGTATTCGGCTCTCCTGTATATTATGCGCATCCCTCTGCAAGGCTTTTATCTTTTATGGATAGGGCTTTCTATTCTGCAGGAAGTGTTTTCTTCCATAAACCTGCAGCTGCTGTACTCTCTGCAAGAAGGGCAGGATGCACAGCATCTTATGATGTAATTAATAAGTACTTTGGCATTACTTCAATGCCCATAGTTACAAGTACTTATTGGAATCAGGGGTTTGGAAATAATAAGGATGAAAGTTCGGAGGATGTAGAAGGGCTTAATACCATGAGAAATCTTGGCAAGAACATGGCGTGGCTTCTAAAGAGTCTTAAGATTGCAAGGGAAAGCGGTCTTGAAGAGCCGAAGAACGATTTCGAGAGATTGAATTTCATAAGATGATAAAAATGTCATAGGTTTCATTTATTAGAATAGGATGACATTAGATCCGATCAAGGACAGTTCTTCTTGGCTTAAGAAATTATCGTCAAGAAACTGTCCTTTCTCTTTTTTATCAGCATCTTCAAGAACTATGAAGTCATGATTTATTTCAATACTGTCTATGCTTGCATTTATAGTTGCTTTTCCATATTTATGCGCTTTTATAATGCCATCATTTACACTGATAACGCTTTCATCTGAAGATTTCCAGACTACAGGGGATGACGGCTTTTCTCCGCTCTTTGTTTTTAAGACAAGGTTGTCATTTAAATTCATTTCTTCATTAACAATTAGAATATTGCTTTCTATTGGACTGATTAACGACCATGCGATATTCTCTGCCTTTATGTAGCTTTTTACTTTAATTGATTCTTTTTCTCCAGTGGAGATTACAGTTGCAGTAATAGTTGCTTCTCCGTCTTTTTTTGCTGTAATTAGTCCGTTTTTATCGACTGTTAAAATGTTTTCGTCTGATGATGTGAAAAGTATTTTAGGCCTGTAAGAAGGATCTGAAAACGTTACGATTAATTTCTCATTCTTTTCTGATGAGACAATGTTGTTCCCGTCTGAAAAAGATAGGGTAGGATGAAGAGGTTTTCTATCAAGGACGAAGAAAGAAAATTCTTTTATGTATTCCTTTCCTTCTTTGCTTACTTTCAGCTCGATAATATTTTCTTCTTCTGCTTTGCTCAGTTTTAATTCTTTTTCATTTCCATCTATTTTGAGTCTTTCTATATTTGCTGACCAGATGCCTTCTTTGACTACTTTCCCGTTTAGGATCCACTTGTAGTATGCGCCGTCTGTTTTTTCTGCTGCTAAAGTGAAAGCGGGTATATCGTATCCTTTTATTAAATAGGGAAGTCTATTGTTTGTTTCTGAGTTCATTGAGATTCTTAAGTCCGGACTTTCTGTTTCTACTTCAATCGCTTTTGACTCTGCGCTATTAAATTTAGAGTCCCCATCTGCCTGTGCGATTATCGTATAACGATATGCCGAATTTAAAAACAGATTGCTATCGACGTATTCTGTGGCATTGGAGACGATAATCTCCTCATCTGCATTCTCACCTCTTATTGTTGTTTTCTTTATCTTATAGGAAGATGCGCTCTTTACTTCATTCCAGTTTAAGAGGATGCTTCCGTCGTCGTTGTTTTCATAAGAGAATGATTCCACAGGGGTAAGGTTTACTGTGACCGTGGTGCTGTTTGTCACTTCAGGATTATCATTACTCTTTATTGTGATCGTATAGTCTCCAAAGCTTGGGAAAGTTATTATGTGGTCTTTTATAACTGCATTGTCGGAAGTAATTATAAAATCTTCTTCTTTTGCGGTTGTATTCGTAACCACATATTCAAGCTCTATCTCGTCTTTTGTTGTGTATGATGTGGAAAAACCTTCAGCAAATGCTATCTCACTTACATCTTTTTCCGTCGTTACACCTTTTATTAGGACATCATCAGAAGTTGAACCATCTTTGTTTTCCGTTTTAAATGAAATTGAGTATGTTTTACTGTTGTCTAAGTTTTCAAATGTAATTGAATCTTTATTTTCTTTTGAATCTTGTTTAACAGTTCTTGTATCTATGATTTCGTTTGTTTCTTCATCAATTAAACTTATTGTTATTAAAACAGGATAGGACGATTGTAAAAGTGGAACGTCTTGCCATGTGACGTTCATAGTCGTTTTAGGATCTGAGGCATCAAGATTTATGGATGCGCTTTTGATGTTATTTAAATTAGGACGAATATAATCTTCTTTTACTTCGATACTATCATTTGCATTAAAAGAGAGAGGGGATGTTGTAGCAATAAGGATGTCGCTACTATCATCTTTTGCATAGATTTGAAGCGATATTTCTGTTTCTTCTTCTGTTTCGGGGTATTTTTCTACGTATTTAAATTCTTCCTTTCTTAGGTTATCTATCCATTTTATTTTTGCATTTTCATTTAAAGGCTTTTTCTCTTTTTCATCTACGATTAAAAAGCCTAGTTCATCGAAACTTTTGAAAAGATTTTCTTCCCAAGAGATATCAAACTCAATGAAATCATTGCTTTTAATGAAGCATGTATATTTATTTTCTCTCTTTGCTTGTACGTTTATTACTTCATCAACAGATGCTGATATTATATTTTCTTTTTCATCTTGTGCTTCTACAGATAAACAGTAAGAACCTTCTTTTACGTCATTTATTATTATTTCAGATCCCGTTTTAAATATATTTTCGTACTTTTCATCAGTTTCTGTATTTGCAAGGGATACTGCATAGGAGTTAATAGGACTAAGTATCCTTTCTGTTGCAATTAGTATCTCTACAGTTGCACTATCTTCTACTATTATGTTGTTTGAACAGCTGACAGAGAGTAATAGAGCAAGCGTAAGAGCAAATAGCTTGCTTTTTATATGTCTGCTTTTCAAACGATTAAGTAAAAGAGTGACAGTGTTAATACAGCCAGAGAGCAATTTATAACACATTCCCATCCTTCTCCGTTTATAAGATAAACTATGTATGATTTATTTTCTTTGGTCAATAAGAAGTAAGGATTGCGTGTATTGCGTAATAATTACGGAAATATTGCGTAATCAAATTTTAATTGCGTAATTTATTGCTGAATATTGCGTAATACGCAATTAAATTATTGAATATATTGTGGAAACGCAATAATACGCGAATATGTATATTATTCAATTTCTTAAATTTTCATATAATCCTATACTGCTATGAGAAAAGAAGAGAGCAGGGTTCTTAATATGTCTAATGGGCATCCTATGAGTCTTTTGATAAGGTTTGCCCTTCCTTTGTTTTTAGCTAATGTGCTTCAGCAGTTTTATAATGCGGCAGATACTGCATTAGCAGGGCACATAATAGGGGAGACTGCTCTTTCTGAAATAGGGGCAACGAGCGCTCTTTACGGCCTAATCATTAATTTTGCTTTCGGTCTTAATAATGGATTTGCATTGAGCTTAAGCCGTTCTTTCGGATCTAACGATGAAAAGGAAATGAAGAAGGCCCTCTCTTGGATGATAGTTCTATCTTCTGTATTTGCGGTTCTAATTACAGTCTTTTTTCTCCTTTTAAGATCTCCGATATTAAGCCTTATGCAGGTTCCGCTTTCAATTAGGGAGGGATCGCTTTCGTATTTAACTGTGATTCTTTCAGGAATTCCTTTTACAATGGCATATAATTTTGAGTCGAGCATGCTTCAAGCCCTTGGAAACAGTTTTACTCCGCTTCTTCTATTATTTTTCTCTACGATTTTAAATATTTTTTTGGATATCGCTTTCATGGGGCCGTTAAACTTAGGTGTGAAAGGGGCTGCTCTTGCAACTGTACTAGCTCAAGCGATCGCTTCCTTTATCGGACTATTTTACATACTTCGATATTACAAGTGGTTAAAACTTAGAAAAAAAGATTTTGTTGTGGAAAAAGGTTATGTTAGAAGAATGACTGTGCAAGGTCTTGGCATGGCATTTATGAGTGCTCTATATAACCTTGGCTCAGTAATTCTTCAAAGCAGCATAAACGCTCTTGGCGAGATCTATATCGCAGCTCAAGTCGCATCAAGACGTATTGCGGAGTTTATCTTTACCCCTGGCGTTGCCCTTGGATCTGCCATTGCAACATTTACGAGCCAAAACTACGGATCGGGAAAGAAAGAGAGGATAAAGAGTGGGGTTGCTTCTGCAATTGCCCTTTATCTCATATGGTGGGTTTTCGCCCTTGTCTTTCTTTTTACTTTGGTCCGTCCTACGATTGCTTTAATCACTGGTTCTAATAACGTGGACGTAATTAATAACGCATCCCTTTATCTTCATGTAAGCATTCCTTTAATTCCTCCGATGGCGGTTCTCGTAATACTGAGAAACGCACATCAAGGAATTGGCAGGCCACTTCTTCCACTAATCACAAGTGCATTGGAACTTATTACTAAGGCTATTTTTGCTGTTTTTATCGTTCCTTCCTTTGGTTATAAAGCAGTATGCATAGCAGAGCCTGCCTCATGGATAATCTGTTTTTCCGTCATGCTGATAGGAACGTTTTTTATGAGGAAAGAACTTTTTGGCAAAAATTGATCTTATTTCTCTACCTTTTGGCTGCCAGTTCCCCATACGTGTTTCTCTTTGACTTTTTCTGGTGTGTTATCTGCCATGACCCCGACAAGATGATGTGGGACATACGGCTCTTCTAGGTATTTCATCTCTTCATCTGTTAGTTTTAATTCTGTAGCCTTTGCCGCAGTTTCTACGTGACTTATTTTTGTTGTACCTGCGATAGGGGATGTCGTTTTTTCCATAAGCCATGAAAGAGAGACTTCGCTCATGCTTACGCCTCTTTTCTCCGCAATTTCGATTACTCTTTTTATAATCTCTTCATCGAGTTCTTTTGCTTTATCGTACTTGCCCATTGCGTAGGTGTCTTCAACAGATCTTTTTGAACTTTCTCCAGGTCTTCTTGAGAGCCGTCCTGATGCAAGTGCGCTATAAGGAGTCATTGCAATATTGTCCTCATGGCATAGACGTACCATCTCCCTTTCTTCTTCTCTGAATATGAGGTTGTAGTGGTTTTGAACTGAAACAAATTTTGTAAGTCCATATTTATCTGCAAGAGCGTTTGCTTTTGCTACTTGATATGCATAAGCATTTGCAAGTCCTATGTATCTTACTTTTCCTTCTTTTATGATTTTATCCAGCGCCGTTAAGATATCTAAGATTGGTGTCTGATAGTCCCACATATGATAGATGTAAAGATCTACATAGTCTTGGCCTAAGTTCCTAAGGCTTGTGTTTATCATGGAGGAGATATGATCATATGCGCTTACGTTTTTTTCTACTTCTTCATTTGTTCTTGGTAAGAATTTTGTTGCAATAATTACATCATCTCTTTTGGCAAAATCTTTTAATGCGCGTCCTAGATACTGCTCGCTAGTTCCGCTTTGGTATCCTATTGCAGTATCGAAGAAGTTTATTCCTTCCTCTAGCGCTTTCTTTATTATTTCTCTTGAGTGTGTTTCGTCTAGCGTCCATGAGTGTTGTCCATTTTTGCTGTCGCCGAATCCCATACAGCCAAGGCATACTTTTGACACATATAAATCTGAATTTCCAAGTTTTCTGTATTCCATGAAAAAGACTCCTAGCAATGATAGTCTAGGAGTCCTTGGTTTTTGTGTCCAATACTTTAATGTAAGTCAAAAGCATAGCCAAAAGGCATATTAGCCTTCTAAATACTTTCTTACATCCTCGCCGTGCGTTGCAGTATTTACTTTCTTATATACCTTTTCAATTATTCCGTTTTTATCGATTATGTATGTGCATCTGATCGTGCCCATCGTGATCTTTCCGTACATGTTCTTCTCTCCCCATGCGCCGTACATCTCCATAACCTTATGTTCCGGATCTGAAAGGAGGGTGAAGTTCAGATTCTGATTTGCAATAAACTTCTGGTGTGATGCCGTACTGTCCTTGCTTACTCCGATAATTACCGCATCAAGATTATCAAAAACTGGTTTGTTGTCTCTTAATGAACAGGCCTCTTTAGTACATCCAGGGGTGTTGTCTTTAGGGTAGAAATAAAGGATTACCCTGCGTCCTCTATAATCGCTTAATTTTCTTTCATTTCCATCTTGGTCTTGTAATGTAAAGTCTGGTGCTTCTTTTCCAACTTCTAACATAATGTTCTCCTCTTTTAGTAGTTTAGCATAATTACTGCTGATTTTTTACCAGTAAGGATATTCTCAGTAATTTCAATAATTATTTTACTGAGAATACTTAAAGATTCTCCGTAAAGGTTATTAATTCTTCTTTATAACTGGCATCCATACCTCGCTGTATGCGTTTCCGTCTTCAGTACATCGTGCAAAAAGAAAAGATAGGGGCGTTTTGAGCATGTAAGAGGATGATGGAAACCACTCTGAGTAGATTTTTGCCATGTTGTTCTGCATTGATTCTGGGTATTTGCCGTTATCTGGGAATACGGCCCAGAGTGATTCTTCAAACTGTTTTTTCTCTAATATTGGCTTTATATCATCATGAGTGGTTAGTACTCCTATCATATGGGTTAAATAACCTTCTTCTTTCATGAATGAAGTATCTGAGTCGTATGAGATGTTTACTATTTCATGAGGAGGCAGATCTAAAAGTCGATGCATTTCTTCTCTTTGTTCTGTTGTGATCTCCCTTTCTAATTTGGCAATATCTTCATTAACACCTTCAAACTGCATCTTTACTCTTTTGGAGACCCCTGCGAAGTAGAAAGAGGGTAGGCTGATAATCTTATATTCCATTTAGAAGCTCCTTTTCTATAAGTATACACAATGAAGATATTAAAAAAGGCACGTAAAACTAAAGAGCCTTACGTGCCTTAATAAATGGGTAATGGATGAACTTAAATATTTAGACTTTCAAGCCAAGAAATAACATCATTATCGCTTGCTCTTTCTCTAAAGCGGATTCCTTCCAGCCATGTGGCATCGCTGTCACTTGCACTCTCAAGGTTCTCTGCGCTGTTCCCAAGTGGGGAAGCTTGAGATGTTGCAAATGGAATTATAGTTTTACCGCTTAGATCGGTATTCTCTACGAATGTGTATACGGCATGCGGTGCCTGCTGCCACCATAAAGGATAGCCGAGGAAGATCGTGTCATAGCTTTCAAGAGAAGGAATAGCTTCAATTGCAGGTCTGAATGACGGATCGTTATGTTCCTGATTTACCCTGCTTTCATCATTTCTCCAGTTAAGATCAGCAGAAGAATATGGAATACTTGGAACAATTTCGTAAATATCAGCATTTTCATGTTCTGCGATTACGTTTGCAACTCTTTCAGTGTTTCCTGTTGCAGAGAAATATACTACTGCAGTAGATGCGAATAACAAGGTTGATGTTAATAAAACAAGTAATAGTAAAATAGTTTTTTTCATACGCTCTCCTTTGCTTCAAGTAGTAGTTCAATTAATCTTTGATCATGGTGGTAAACGACTCTGTCTTCGCTGTCGAAAATCTTTGTAGCTCCGCCGTCTATCGTGTATGGTTCCCATCCTGGATTTCCAGTTCTTGCATAATTTATCCAGGCCTGGCTCATTCTCTTTTCAAGTGCTGCTGCATCATCTCCGCCGCCGATCGTCGTATCTGCTTTTTCTATGTTGCTGAATACGAATGGGATTTCAGATGTATGGTATGATGAGAACACTCCATTCATAAGAGATGAAGTCCATGAGAATACGTATGCATAAACGTTCTCATTTGAATTCTTTGCTTTTGCGTTCATGATCTTCAGCATTGGAATTCTAATAGTATCAAAATCGATGTATACGGCATCTGCTCTCGTTTTATTTGGATATGCTTTTAGAAATTCCTCTGCAATTTCGTCCGCATGCTCTCCATACGCCTCTTGTAGCCTTTCCTCGGTCTCTTCTTCGGACCATGTCTGAGGTGTGTTGAACTGTCCGAGTGCAGGATTTGACACTAATGATATCGCAGACCATTCAGTGAGATTAGATCCTATTAAAAGGCCGTAATCCTCAGCGCCTTTTGCAAAACCATCCTCTGTTACAGGATCTGAGGGGATTAGATCTCCATCTACTACCGGCTCCCATGAAAGGCCGTACCCACCGCCAAGTGCTGCAGGAATTTCAAACTCATTTGCAACTTCAATGAGCGCCTTGTCTGAGGCTGCTGCAAGATCTGAGTAGGGGATATTTTGCAGATCTTCTACATTATCGAGGACTAGATACTGCATTGTGAGTTCCGTGACTCTTGATGACCACTCTTTATCCATGAAACGGACTCCCATCATCTCAGTTGCGCCGCTTTCAACTATTCCTCTTTTAAATAGCCCGTTTGCATATGGGCTTTCCATCAGGGCAAGGATCTTAGCACCGCCTCCGCTTTCGCCAAAGAGTGTGATGTTATCAGGATCGCCGCCGAAGACTTCGGCATTCTTATGAATCCATTTCAAAGCGTCGATTAAATCTAAGATTCCGATATTACCTGAGTATTTGTATTCATCTCCATAAGCTGATAGATCTAAATATCCCAGCACGTTCAGCCTGTGGTTTACAGAAATTACGACTACATCTCCCTCTCTTGCAAGGGATGCACCGTCATATGTTGCTTGTTCAACTGCAGATCCTGTAGAGAAACCGCCTCCATGAAGCCATACCATTATAGGTTTTTTGTTCCATCATTGATGCCTTTTGTCCAGACGTTTAGATTTAGAGGGCTTTTGCTCATGGCATAGACTCTGAACGGCTCTTCCCAAGACGACCCTGTTCCTCCTGCTGTGACACTCTGCATTGAAATTGGTCCGAATGTGTTTGCTAGGTATACTCCGTCCCAGTGCTGGACAGGAACAGATGGTTTAAATCTCTCGTTTGCAACTGCATAAGGAATGCCGTGGAAAGTATAAACATCATCTCTTATATATCCCTGTACTAAACCTGATGTTATTTCTACTGTGGCTATTCCTGGCCCTGACTCTACGACTGCGGAAAAAGCTGCAGAAATTGCAACAATGAAAATTAAAAGTGCGACAAGTATTCTTTTCATCATAGCGCCTCTTTGAAGATTTCAAGAATTTCTTCTTTGCTTAGTTCTTTCGCACCAGTTTTGATGATTACAGTACTTTCTGCGATTCTCTTCAGATTTTCATTCGTTAAAAGTTTTTCCTGATCATCTTTCATTTTCAAATCCCAAAGTCTTCTTGGCAGGCTCATGTCGCTTATAAGTTTTTCAAGGCTTTCTATGCCAAGAATAGCAGCTTTCTCATCGTCCTTTTCTACAATATCGAACACTGTGCGAGCAAAACGCGCACTCTTATTAAGCACGTTTTTATATACATGACGCATATAGATTGGCTGAAGGACAGCCAGACCTTCTCCGTGGTTGCAATCTGTGTAGGCTCCAAGCTGATGCTCCATCATATGAACCTGGAAGTCTGTCTTCCTTCCGATTTTCAGAATTCCATTTTCAGCCATTGCCGAATCCCAAGCAAGATTGGATCTTGCCTCTTCGTCTAAGTAATCATCAATTATAACCCTTATGTTTTTCACTGTATTTTTCATAACGGAGAGGGCAATGTCGTCAGAAGGGTTTAGAAGGCTAGAGGAGCCGAAATATGTCTCCACCGCATGAGAAAGAGTATCGAATGCGCCGGAGAGAACCTGTCTCCTTGGAACTGTCTTATAATACTCATAATCAAGGAATGCAAAGCGTGGAGCGGCAGCGAATAATCCGCTTTTTAAGTTTACATCTTCGTTTGTAATTACCGCACCGCCGTTCATCTCGCTTCCAGTACCTGTGGCTGTGACTATTGCACCAAGAGGAAGCGCTTTAGCCTTTGATGCGCTTTTTTTATTGATCTCAAGATCCCATATGTCTTCATCCGTTACCGCTTGAAGCGCGATTATCTTTGATGCATCGATAACAGAGCCTCCGCCGAGAGCCAAAATTCCGTTGACGTTTTCTTTTTTAGCGAGTAGCGCACCCTCTTTTACTTTGTTCCATGTCGGATTAGGCATTATGCCTGAAAACAGTACGATTTCTTTTCCTGCGTTTTTTAGAATGCTTGAAACTCTGTCAAGGGAACCTGTTTTTACTGCGGAAGCTCCTCCGTACGTTAATAGGATTTTATCTCCTAGAACAGAGATTGCATCCTTTAGGTTCTTCTCCACAGATCCTTTTCCGCTGAATACTTTTGTATCATAAGAGTAAATAAAATCTTGCATGAATTTCTCCTCCTTACCTAATGAAATTTGTATATACACTAGTCTCTCCAAGAGGCTCTTTTATGTTCTCTTTTTTAGCTGCTTCTATTGCCTTTAATGCGTAGGCCATGTTCTCAGCAAGGATTCTCATCGTCTCAAGGCCTTCAGCATCTTTTTCCACATCTTCAGCAGTAGCCCCGTATACGATCGGCCAGTAACGAGACGTTATTATTGGCATTTGCATGAGGGTGAAGAATCTATTTATCTGATCGAATGTTGCAACGCTTCCGGCACGGCGTGCAGATATTACTGCAGATACAGGTTTATGTAAAAACCTTCTCTTGCCTCCGTTTAAATCTGCATAGAACGCACGGGTTAGAAACGATGTTAAAGCGCCCGTAGCTCCTCCAAAATGGACAGGAGATCCGAAAAGGAATCCATCATAATCCCCTGCAATATTAAGAAAATCATTTACTCTGTCGCTAAGGGCGCAAAATCCAGTTTCTCTGCATTTTTTGCATGCTATGCAACTGTAAAGGGCCTTCGTCCCGATATAAAAGAAGTCTGTCTCTATTCCATTTTCATTTAACGTTTTCGCACACTCTGTAAGAGCGCGATCCGTACATCCGTTCTTATGTGGGCTTGAATTTACTAACAAAACTTTCATCTCTTTCCTCCTAGCTTAAATATAAGAGATGATAAAAGAGCTTAGAAGTCTTACTTTTTCAGCAACTAAGAACTAGAAGTTATAAGTCTTTTATTGTTGTTTTTTATATCTATAGCCTACGGACGATGATGAATTAGAAAGAAACAGAGATAGTAGTGCTTATGTATGATTTTGGCTCACCCGATTGTACCTTATAATGGTCGCAATCGTCATGTGTTTCTATAGATGAATCATAGTTTCATTGACTTAGAAATTTAACGATTTCATCAAAGCGCTCTATTGCCACATCTCTTCCCTTTTTGTATGCCTCGTCGAGCTTTATAGGATCGTGTACCACAGGTTTCAAATTCAAACTCTCTTTAGGTCGTAGTATGAGAACACGATTTTCCTTTTCAAGTTTTTCTGTAAGCTTTACTTCCTCGTTATACATGATATGGCGTCTTTCCATTGCCTCGACAAGTTTTGGATAGGCGCTGTATTTTTTCTTAATAAGAGAGATAGCTTTATTCTTTTCTTTTATAAAGCCTTCAGGCTGTGTGAGAATTACTATTATTTTTCCTTTTACAAGGCTAGCCATAAATGATATCGGAATAGAATCAGCAATACCGCCGTCAAGGTATTTTTTACCGTTAATTTCAACTATTCTAGATACAAGGGGCATTGAAGCGGAGGCCCTGAACCATTTGATATCATCCTCATCCCCATTTTCGCATTTATGGAATTCGCATTTTCCGCTTTCAATATTTGTTGCTCCAACATAGAAATCTATCGGGCTGTTTTTATATGAAACGCTATCAAACGGATCAAGCTTATATGGGATGAGGTTATAAAGCATGTTTACGTTATATAAGTCGCCAGTGGTTAAAAGAGAATAAAGCGAGGCATAGTTTTTATCTTTTGCAAAACGTTTGGAGTATCTAAGGGCTCTCTCTTTCTGCCCTGATTTATAATTGCAGCCAAAACCAGCGCCTGCAGATATCCCTACGACGTTCTTTATTATTATATCTTTTTCTAAAAAGTAATCGAGAATGCCCATGCTGAACAGGCCTCTCATTGCTCCACCTTCTAAAACAAGTCCTGCATTTTCAAAAAGCATAAGTAAAATCTAAATGTTTTTTACCTTTCTTTCTATAGGTGCTTTCTGGCTTTTTGATGAAAAAGGTTAGGGGTGTTTTTTTCAAAAATTAAACAAAATGCGTCTTTTTGCATTAATAATATGAAAGGAAATTTTCATACGAAAGTCTTCTAAATTGGAGAAGAAAAAGGCAGTAGATACGCTCTTCTGATATTTTTGGAAGAATACGTATAGTAGTATACGAATATTTATTAATGGCGACGGCAGTAAGAATGATGTACGAGGAGAATACTATTTTGAAAAGAATAATTGACTTCGTTTCAAAATTTGTTACTATAATAGATGACAGGACTCCCCGCACCTCTCACTTATGTGATGTGGCCCAGAGGGAGACATTTTTTTTTGAAGCTAAAACCTTTTTTCACATATGAGCAGCAACTTGAAGCATTGAAAATTAAAGGGATCATAATTGACGAAGATAATAGTCTTTCGTTTCTTGAGAGTGTCAACTATTATCGTTTGTCTGCTTTCCTTCTTCCTTTTAAAGGACATTATGATGGGATTCCATTTAGTAGGATCAAAAAAATATATGAATTTGATTCTAAACTTCGCTCAATAATTTTCCCTGTAATAGAAAACATTGAAATTAATTTAAGAGCAAAGATTTCTTATTATTTTTCCAGTAAATATGGAGTAGAAGGATATTTGGATGATAGAAATTTTTCTAATCGACATAATCACGAGGTTTTTAAGAGCCATCTCGAAAGATGCATAAGAGAAAATAAATCATCAAAGATTGTAGCTCATCATGAAGCTAAATATGATGGTCATTATCCTTTCTGGGTTATTATTGAATTTTTTTCACTTGGAATGCTGTCATATTTTTATTCAGATCTTCTTCGAGAGGATAAGAAAGCTATTGCGAAAATCTTAGGGTGTATATCCGATTGTAAAATGGAAAGCTGGTTAAGGTGTCTTACTGATCTCAGAAATCGATGTGCTCATTATTCCAGACTATATTACTGGAATTTCACATCAATTCCTTTGCTTTTTAAAGAAGAGAAGATTGACTTTCCAAGAACATTATACCCTCAATTGCTTATGTTAAAACACATGGTAGGAGAATCTAGAATATGGAGATATCAATTCATGCCACAGCTTTCATTGCTTATTCAGGAGTACAGTAGTTTTATTGAACTTGTTCATCTTGGAATACCTGAAGGCTGGGCTATGAAACTAATGTAAATTAGAAGCGAGCCATTTTTTAGTTTTATTTGGTTATGTCGATATTAGGATTAAATGATAGATATCCTTTAGAGGAAAATTAAAAACTGCCCCGTAGTCATATTTCCCTTTGTATTGAATACTTTGACATGCTGTATATGTTTTAATAAATAAATCACGGTTTTGAGAATCAGAATAACATTTAGCAAAGTTTGCATGATTTAAGGAATGTCTGATAAGTAATACTCTATTAAGGTTTGTAATTCCTGCCTTCACTAGAACATCATTAAAAGTTAAATAAGCCATAATTTTCATCTTCCCCTATATTTTCTAAATTAAATTTATCATGATGATCATATGACAATTTCTGTCATTTATTGACATTAAATTTTATATATTAGTAGAAATAAAATAAAAAGAATACAAAAGGTAGCAGAACATGAGAATAGCAGTAGACTTTATAGCTTCAATACAAAAAGAAGAGTTTGTAAAAGGCGTTGAATATGGACAATCGAAAGGTGCGACAAAAGAGAAGACTACTACCATAGAACGTATGTTAAGGTCTGGCGAATTCTCAGAAAGCCAAATTGCTTATGTTAGCAACAGTTCTCTAGAAAAAGTAAGAGAAATTGAAACGAAATTAGGCCTACAAATTAAAAAAAAAGAGCCATGCAAATTTGGGTCTGCATGGCTTTTGCGCAGTTAGCTAATTAGCTATTTGCTCTCATTTGTCAGATCGTATGTTGTTTTAAATACAGCTCCGTTTACAACCCATACATCGCTGATATCAGGCTGTCCGTTTACGTTGTTGCAGACTAAGTAGTCTCCATCTCCGTGATCTGTTTCTGATGCATTCGTATAAAGAATATCGCCCCAGGCTATTTCAACTCTTAATACTGTATCTTTGGGAACAAAAAGTGCAAAATTCGTATCTGGTTCTGCAATTGTCTTAATTTTGATAAAGGTTCCCTTATTGTTGGTAAAATCTTCTACTGTAAGTGGACTTCCATCCTCTTTTGTATAAGTTGAGATTACCTTATTTACGTTTGTAACCCATTCTTCTCCAAGAGTTCCTCTAAGAAGTACAGATTCTCCATCATCCTCAATATGATAGCTTACAAGCTCAAGATTGTTATAAACATCTGTAGTCTCATTGACCATCATACCTTCAATTACATAGTCTGTCTTTCCTGTAATGAAGGCCTTTTCTTGGTTTTCAATTCCGTATTCGATTGCGTCCATTGCATTTTCCAAATCTACAGCAGCTAATGAAAATGTCATTAGGGCTATAAAAAGAATAAATATTAGTTTTTTCATTTTCTCTCATCCTGAAAAATTTGTACATTATTATTCTCCTCTATGGAAGATGAGAAACTGTTATTTAAAGAAGAATTAACAAAAAAGAGATCTGCCATCTCTGGCAGATCAAAGTGGGTGGTGTGTGTATGAATTAATTTGTCTTACTACCTGAGAATACAAGCAGAGACATTTTAGAGAGAGCATCATCAAGCATTTTTATCTCATCATCATTCAGCCTTACTTCTGCGGCTTTTGCATTTTTCTGCATTCTCTCAACCTTTCTCGTACCTGGGATAGGGATGATATAAGGTTTTTTAGATAGCATCCATGCTAGGCTGAGCTGTGCAATGGTCATGTTCTTTTCTAAGCTAATTTTCCTTACGAGATCTAAAAGTTCCTTTCCTCTTTCATAACCTTCTTCGCTGAACTGTGGTAGAAAATTTCTGTAATCAAGGCTGTCGCCGTTTTTAAAAGAACCTTTCGTGGCTTCTGTAAGAAATCCATTTGCAAGTGGGGAGAACGCTACAAGTGCGATATCCAGTTCTTCAAGGGTTGGAAAAAGTTTTTCACAGTCCCTTGCCATCATTGAATATCTGTTTTGAATAGCTGATACATGGCAGACTTTATCTGCACGCCTTAAATACTCTTCGCTTACTTCCGATATCCCCCAAGACAGAATTTTACCTTCTTTTATAAGATCGGCCATTAAAGAAGCAACTTCCTCAGGTTCAACTTTTGGGTCTGTTCTGTGCTGGTAATATAGATCTATATGATCTGTATTCAGCCTTTTTAAAGATGAATTTAAAGATTCAATTATCTTTTTCTTGCTTGAGTCCGTCTTTAGCGATCTGTCTTCGTTAATATGAACACCGAATTTTGTAGAAATGAATACGTTGTTTCTTACATCTTTTAGCGCTTTTGCCACAATCTCCTCGTTGTAAGATATGCATCCGTCTTCATATTCCCCTTTATAGACCTCTGCTGTATCGAAATATGTATAGCCAAGATCGTAGGCATTTCTAATTCTTTTTATCGCCTCGTTTTCTTCCATCGGTGCGCCATAAGCATGGGAAAAGCCCATGCAGCCAAGGCCAAGTGCTGAAACTTGAGTGTTTCCGATTCTTCTTTTTTCCATTATACCCTCCTTCCGTCTTCGTATGCCTTTTTATAAGCATCTGTTTCTTTTACTTCACCTTTTAAGTAAACGTTGTCTCCGAAAATCACATCGACGACTTTTGCATCAGGCAGACAATCTGTAAATCCAAGAAGGGCATCTTCGGTTCTCTTTAACATTTCTTTTTCTGCAGCTGCTGTAATTATGAAATAGAATTCTTTGTTTATAAGCTTCGTATAAACAGGAAGAGTCCGATCTATAAGCGTCTTTAAAGAACCAGCCATTGAGTAGAAATATACAGGGGTTGCTAAAACGATTACGTCGCTAGAAAGCATATCGTCTAATATCTCTTTTGCATCGTCTTTAATAACGCATAGTCCTTCTTTCCTGCATCCGTAGCATGCCATGCAGTTTTTAATATTCTTATCTTTTAAGTATACGCTTTTTACGCTGTGTCCAGCATCAAGCGCGCCTCTTTCAAACTCCTTTGAAAGAAGATCTGAATTCCCGTCCTTTCTCGGACTTGCCTTAATTATTAATATCTTTTTCATTTTTCCTTCTTATCTATCTGTCTTTGCCAGAAGTCTATTGCATCGTCTATCCAACCTTCGGCATGTGTCCCGATTCCAAGCCCAAATCCATGCGACAGTCCTTTTGCAAGATGAAACTCTGCATCGATTCCATAACGTTTAAGATTGTTTGTCCTGTTTTTCATAATGCGCCATGAGGCTATGTAATCGTTATCTCCGCAGATTGCGAATGTTGCAGGATCGTATGCCGTATAATCAGAGTGTCCTGTATATTGCATTATCACAGCTCCTGCTCTCGGACAATCATCACCATAAAATGCCGCACTGCCATAGGAGCCAAGGTATGCTGCCATTCTAGCTCCTGCAGATCCTCCCCATAGAGAATAACAATCTGTAGATACTCCGAGAATTCCTGCATTATCAAATACGAAAGATATCGCTCTTGCAAGGTCTTCCATCGCATCTTCTGCATCAGTTCTATATTGAATTGCAAATGCGTTATAACCTTTTCTTGCAATATGAATGGCATGCGGAAAACTTTCGTGAATTGATCCTACATATGAAAATCCGCCGCCAGCAGATATTATCGCAAATGGCGAACCATCATTTCCCTTGAAGAAGAATAATCCCGTATCCCTTTTGCTTGGATCTACCGCCTTTTCCTCTTCCGTGTAGATATCATAGAAAACTGTTCTCTTCTCTGATTCCTCTTTTAAATAGTTCAGTACGTCTATAGTTGTTTCAACTTTTATATTGCTATGGTATGGCAGAAGGCGGTCTGTATCTTCTATTGTCCAAGAAGAGTCTATGTGCCGTCTGTTCGTTGGAAATATAAAACGTCCGAAAGGAGAGAATGACGGATCGTTTATGATGCTTAATATGCTGTCGTTTGGTGAAAACAACTGATTCTCTGCCATAAGCGGCATGGTTAAGGTAAATAGTGTCAGTAGCATTAGCATTGCTCTCTTTTTCATCACTTTGAAGTATAGAGAATGCAATTTATGCTTTGAAGTCTTACTTTTTCATGCAGTTATAACTTTAGGTTTTACCTATATGAAAAACTAAGACTACCCGATATTTTTTCTAAGTATTATTCTCTTTTCAAAAGGCAGGATCACCACAGACCATCCTTTAGATCTTATTAGCTCTTTTCCTGTCTTTTTAGGGGGGCATAACTCTTTTCTTCTAATAACAAACGATGCCCTCCTTTTTTAATAGTTCTTTGCTTCAGGATTTATTGTCTTTAGAGTATCAATTAGGTTTTTAATCATGTCGCTTGGTTCTGTAGAATATAGTATGCCGTAAGGAATTTTGAAATCCCAATCTACTTCTATGACTTTCAATAGAGGGTGTATTGATTTCCATAGTCCTGTGGCGATTAAAGCATCCATGCTTTCGCTTGTTCTGTTAAAGATGTCGACATTATAGAAGTCGAAATCTTTGAGGCGTATCTCCGGATACTTGAGGAGTATGTAATCTCTGAGGCTGTCTACGTAGCTGCTCCAGCCCCTGTGCATGATATAAAGGTTTTCTCCTATAAGATCTTCGGGTTCTAATTTGTCTTTTAGTGCAAGCGGATGTTTTACAGACAGTGCAACCCCTAGTGGCATATAATCTACTATAAGCCCCTGGCATTTTCTTAGATTTAGCATCGTATCATCGAATACGCCAAATACGACATCTATGTTTTTACCAAGATTCGCAAGAATTTCTACTGCATTTTCTGGCGTGTTTTCAAATGGAATTAGGCGGAATTTTAAAGAAGGGAAACTTTCATGGATTTTCGGCCATAGGGATAAAAGCGCCTCTGGAGGCGTTAAAGGAGATGTCCCTATTCTGACTACGTTCTCTTCTTCTCGTTCGGCTCGCTTTGCCCTTTCTATTGAATCTTTTGAGTACTGTATTATATATTTCACATCTTTATAAAGCGATTCTCCCGCCTTTGTAAGCTTGAGGCCTCTGTGTGTCCTGATAAAAAGAGGAACTCCGATATCATCTTCTAATAGATTCATCTGCTTTATTACGGCCGTAGAAGTTATGTAGCCTATTTCTGCGGCCTTGTTAAAGCTTCCTGTTTCTGCAACTCGAATAAAAGTCTCTAGTCTGGGTGAATACATGTGCTAATAATAATCTAAAGAGCGAGATCTTTCTAGAAAAACTTGTAAAATTATATAAATAAAACAATTAGTTAAAGTGGACTTTAACGTGATTTTATATTTAGTTAGTGGTTATAACAATATATTTTATCATTATTTACCGCTAGAATTAAAACGCTCATCCCAGTCTTTCTCTTTATCGAACATCTCGCTCTCCATCTCTTCCACTTTTCTTTTCAACTCTTCATATTCTTTCTTTAGATCATCAGTATTTTTTTCTTCGAATACAGCATCTTCAACATCAGCTTTATTTCTGCTGTGCCTTTGGGAAAACGACCTTGGCTCATATGATGATATGACGTCATCTGGAGTTTGCATAGGCAGGATCAATGCTAGAAGAAGATATATGATGATGCCAGGAAATACCGAAGTGAAAATCATTATTAGAAAAACTATTAATCTTGTTTCTTGTACTGGCAGATCCCTCCATTCTGCAAAACCTGCAACTACTCCAAACACCTTAGCCCGTGGTGATCTCGTCCATCTTTTAGTCATTTTTCCTTCCTTCTTTTTTCTCTTTCATTATGAGGTCAATGTTCTCAATCCTCTTTTCAAGATCCCTTATCCCTTTTTCAAGCTCTTCGCGAGAGATCTCTCTTTTTTTCTCCCATTCATTTAAATCCGCCTCGAAGTCCTTATCCTTTTTTGAATAAAATGATCTTGAGTAGGTTCCAGGAGCATATCCGTGTTCCATCTCGGCCTTCCTTAGTGCGGCCTCGATTTTCATTTTCTTAAGTTTTGTCTCACTGATTATCCCAGCTATGCTTACGATAGTCACAAAAGTAAACACCACTGCTACTATTCCGATTACCTGTTGCATGCTCACTTTCCTATTTTCTTTTTAAGTTCTTCCAACTCTTTATCAATTTCATCACTGTTCTCAAAAGCCCTGAATTTCTCTTCTGCAGTTTTTTCTTCTTTGTTTAGTTCATTCCAGCTGGTCATCCTGTCTATCTTCTCTTCCATTGCATCGAAATGATTTTGCGTCTTTTTCTTCATGGCTTCATTTGCTTTTCTTTCCATTTCTGCTCTTTCTTTTTTTTCTTTCAGAGTCCTGAGTTTTCCATTAGTTTCTTTTAGTTTCTTTTCGAGGGTGTTTATTTCAGTTTTTGCTTCTTCGACAGCCGCCATGTTGTCTTTCAGTTCTTCCATTATCTTTACTATCTCAGACTCGGTATTCTTTTTTTCAACAAGTGCTTCTCTTGCCAAGTCTTCCCTTCCTTTGCTTATGGCAAGCATTGCCCTGTTTTCCCATCTTTGATAGGCTTTCTTCTCTTCTTCAAGCTTTTTTTCTTTTCTTATGCCTTCTGCCATCAATGATGCGCAGTTGCTTTTCAGCTCTATAAGGGTGTCTTCCATTTCCTGCACCATAAGACGAAGCATTTTCTCTGGATCTTCAGCCTTGTCTAAGATTGCATTGATATTCGCATTAACTATATCCATAAACCTAGAAAAAATTCCCATAATTCACCTCAAAGCTATTACGCAATAATTATGCCAAGAATTCTTATTTTTGTAACTTCTTAAGGTGCATGGATATAAATAAAAAAGTCAAATATAGCATAAAATAAAACATGGTAATTACTACCATTTTTAGTGTTTTAGACCAATTGGTTATAGTTTTATAGATTACAACGAGGTAGAATCTAGATATGAATTTGCATGATCAAAGTTTTACCGGTATTGGAGAATCTGAAAGTTATCTAGACTTTCAAACAAAACTCAGCAGGGTTGCTAAAATAAACAGACCTGTTTTAATCGTAGGAGAAAGGGGAACAGGAAAGGAGATAAGCGCAAGGCGAATCCATTTTCTATCAGACAGATGGAAAGCTCCCCTTGTGGCTGTAAACTGCGCATCCCTTCCGTCAAGCCTTATAGAGTCAGAACTCTTTGGTTATGAGAAAGGTGCGTTTACAGGGGCTGTTCAGGCAAGGAAAGGAAGATTTGAAGAGGCTGATGGCGGTACGTTGTTCTTAGATGAGATAGGCCTAATTCCAATGCAAGTGCAGGAAAAGATTCTTAGAGCTGTTGAATACGGAACTTTTGAAAGAGTCGGGTCTTCAAATACCCATGAGATAGACGTGCGAATTTTAGGAGCGACAAACGCAAATTTAAAGGAACTTTGCGAGAAAGGGCTTTTCAAAGAAGATCTTCTTGATAGGCTGTCATTTGAAGTGCTATTCCTTCCTCCGCTCAGAAAGAGGAATGGGGACATAATGCTTTTAGCAGAGTTTTTTGCATCCAAAATGGCATTTGAATGCAAGAAGGATGGAGATATTACTTTCTCTGAAGAGGTCAAGAAAAAGCTTAATTCTTATGCATGGCCAGGCAACGTCAGAGAACTTAAAAATGTAATAGAACGTGCTGTATACAGAACAGAAGGTACTGAAATAAAAGATGTTGATTTTGATCCGTTTAAAAATCCATATGAAGAAGAAAAGAATGATGTTTCAATGGAGATGGAAAAACCTAAAGAATTTAGATATGAATTAAAAGATTTCTCTATGGCGCAAGAAGATCTTGAAATATCTTTTATAAAAAGGGCTTTAGAAGAAAGTGGCGGGAATCAAAGGATTGCTGCGACTCTAATGAATTTGACGTATGACCAGTTCAGAGGCATATACAGAAAATATAAAGATAGGATAAAATTATAAAGAAAAATTTTTCATTAGAAAATATATCTTTATAATAAAATAATTTGCTTAAATAAGCGTAGATTCTTCTGTTTTTGTCGTATTTATGAGTATGAAATGGGAATGTAGCTTTATGCAGGATAAGTTTCTCTCTTATATTCAGGTTTTATCTTGAATACATTATTAGAAAAAAACTACCTGTAATATTTCTCGTATTAGATTATTAATTTTCTTTTATTTTTCAGTGAAACACCAAATATTTTCTAAGAGGATTGAAAAGGGAAAATGAAGCTATTAATATTTAATATAAATTAATATCAATCTGAATTAGGAATAAAATATTTAATTTTATATTTATATTTTTTGTTGTTTGTGATATAGATTGTTGTGTTATTTTAAATGCAGGAGAGTGTTGTGATTGTTATTAAAGAGCTTAATGTAAAAAACGTGCTTACCAAATCCAATCTTCCTGTTTGTGATTATTCTGCAAATCCGTATGTAGGATGTACTCATGGCTGCAGGTACTGTTATGCATCGTTTATGAAGAGATTCACAGGGCACGAAGAGAATTGGGGAACTTTCTTAGATGTAAAATATTGGCCAGAAATTAAAAATCTTAATAAGCTTGACGGCAAAGAGATTTTCATTGGTTCTGTAACAGATCCATATTTGCCTGAGGAAGCAGAATATCGGAGGACTAGGGCGCTTTTAGAAGATCTTCGTAAATGTAATGTCAAACTAAGTATTTCGACAAAGAGTAATCTGATTTTAAGAGATTTGGATCTGCTAAAATCATTTAGAAGCGTGAGAGTTGCTTGGTCTGTTAATACGCTCGATGAGAATTTCAGATGTTCTATGGACAGGGCTTCCTCAATTGAAGATAGGCTTTCTGCTATGGAAATATTTCACAAGGAGGGAATCGCGACTACTTGTTTCATTTCTCCGATATTTCCTGGCATTACCGATGCAAAAGCGATAATAGAGCGTGTTAAAAACTTTTGCAATTATATCTGGCTTGAAAATCTGAATCTAAGAGGAACCTTTAAAGCCGATATTCTAAATTTTATAAAAGATGAATATCCAGATTTATTTCCGCTTTACGATCTAATTTATAACAAAGGGGACTTAAGTTATTGGAAGGATGCGGAGGAAGATATTAGAGCATATGCCAGTAGTATTGGTTTGCCCTATATTATCAATGACGATAGCATAGAACACCCCTTTGATTCCCCTCCGCTGATTGTGAATTATTTCTACCATTCTAAGATAAAGAAGAATAGGCAGCGCCTTTCGTATGGGCGCTAGACCCATACGATTATTGTTTCTTATCTTGGCATTAGCAGTGCAAGAAGAAGGTATATCAGGCCAACAGGGAAGAATCCTGTGAAAAGAAATAGGCAGAATATGACGATTCTTAGAAATGTAACTCCCACTCCTAGTGTGTTAGCAATTCCTCCTACGACTCCGAATAGAAGAGGGTATTCAGTTTTCCTTAACATTGTTCACGTTCCTTTTTAACTCTTCTAATTCTTTTTCAATCTCGCTTTCGCGCTCTAAGTCTTCAAATGAGACGGTCTCTTTTTCTCTCTTAATGTCGTTTTGTGACAATTGTGCCTCTGTCTCCCATCTTTCAATCTTCGCTTTTAACTCTTCAAGGCGCTTTGCATACGATTGATTTGAATAAGAGTTGAATCTTTTGTTTACTTCCATCCTATCTTTAGCAAGTTTCGCTCTTGCTTTTAGTGTAGAAGATGTTGCTTTCATCTCTTTTAGTTTCTCGCTTGCTTCCTCTATGTTCTCTTTTGTCACCTTTATAAGGTCGTTAAGGGCGGCCACATTCTCTTTTGCAATCTCTTTTTTTTCTTCTGCGCTTCGCTTTTCTATCAAGGCCTCCCTTGCTAAGTCTTCAAGATTTCTTTGCACTGCAAGAGAAGCTCTTTTCTGCCATGAAGAGACTTTATCTTCCATATTTTTTAAATACTCTTCAGCCCTGTTTCTCTCTGATATCTTATCTCTTAAGTCTGCTTTCATCTTTATGATTGCTTCCTCTGTCTCCCTTATTGATAGATCTATCATCTTCTCAGGATCTTCTGCCTTATCTAATGCAGAGTTGATGTTTGAATTAATGATGTCTACAATTCTTTTTAATGCGTTCATTTTGTTTCTCCTTGACACTTGTTTTGCAAATGCCATGCCAAGTGATCTTTTTGCGCTGTTTTTAGTCTTTTAAACCTGATTATTGGTGGTTTTTACCACTTCTTTGGTCTTTTTAAACCTTTTAAATAACGATAGACTACTAATATGTCTAATCTCTATATAGTTGCAACGCCGATAGGAAATTTAGAAGATATAACGCTCAGAGCCTTAAGGGTTTTAAAAGATGTTAATGTTATTGCATGTGAGGACACGAGGCACACTTCGCTGATGCTAAGCCACTATGAGATAAAAAAGAGGCTGATAGCCACACACGCACATAATGAAAAAGAGAGCAGTAAGGGAATACTGACGCTCCTTGACGAAGGAAACGACATTGCATACTGCTCTGATGCCGGCACTCCGGGAATAAGCGATCCTGGGGCGGTTTTGGCAGATTATATAAGAAATAATTCAGATCATAACGTTATCCCAATCCCTGGGCCGTCTGCGTTTGTAACCCTTATTAGCGCTTCAGGCTCTGTTGGGCGTACATATACTTTTGAAGGTTTTCTCTCCCCAAAAAGCGGAAGGAGGAAGAAGAGGCTAGAGGAGCTGATTTCTAGAAGGGAGCCTTTTATCATATATGAGTCTCCGTTCAGGGTGCTTAAGAGTCTAAAAGAGGTTAAAGAGATAGATCCTAGTATCTCTGCTGTAATGGGGCGTGAGATGACTAAGCAGTTTGAGGAGATAAAAAAAGGATCTATAGATGATATAATCTCTATTTTAGAGGGTAAAAGCAGCATAAAAGGGGAGTTCGCAATACTGTTTTTCTGGAATCAAGATGATAAGACTGAAGAAGATCAAGACGCTTAAAGAGAGGGTGCAGATTAGAAAATGCGGAGAGGTTTTCCATCTTGTGAAGATGGGATCTTCTTGTGATGAACTTGATGATATCTTTTCATACTTTCTTAGCCTCATTAGCGATGAAGATAAGAAAAAAGCCGAGTACTACTACTCAAAAGGGCGTTATGACGATATCTACTATCTGAGTCTGAGCATTCTAGGCGAGAGCGTTGCCGACTGGGATGATTTTGATGAAAATGGAAATATTGATTTTTCTAAACGCAAAGTATTTGACCATTACCTCTATTTAGACAGCATCCGTAGTCCGTTTAATACAGGATCTATATTCAGGTCGTCTGAGGCCTTTGGCGTAAAGAAGATATTTTTACGCCCCGGTTCTGCAGATGTAAGGCATCCTCGCTCATTGAAAAGCAGCAAAGGCTGTGTGGATGCCATTGGATATGAGTATGCGGAACTAGAGGATGTCGATCTAGATCTTCCTGTTTTTGCACTTGAGGTCGGAGGATGCCCTATAGAGGAGTTTCAGTTTCCCGATAGAGGGATCTGCGTGATAGGAAACGAAGAAGAGGGTGTAAGTAATGATGCCCTTAAAGTGGCAAGAGATAGCCTGGGGGTGGTTTCAATAAATATGTATGGCGCAAAAGGGAGTATCAACGTAGCGTCCGCTACGTCAATACTACTCTCTGCTTGGGCTAATTCTTCTGCGAAGAAGAGTAAAGGCGTTTAAGCCCGTCCTCAATTGCCCTGTTTACGCTTGTAAGAGGGAACTGTCCTTTAGTCATTCTCTCACCGCTTTCTCTCTCAGATAATATGCTCATTGCCTCGTCTATTGTCTCAACCGAGTAGATATGGAAGACTCCTTCCTTTATTTTTCCCTCTATTTCGTATGGGAGAATAAGGCTCATTTCGTTCTGTCTTGGAATAATAACGCCTTGGAATTTGGTAAATCCTATCGTTTTGCAGGCATTATAAAAACCTTCGATCTTCTCATTGATTGCCCCAACCGGCTGTATTAATCCCATCTGATTTACAGATCCCGTTACTGCTATATCCTGTCTTAAAGGTATCTCTCCTATAGCAGATAACAGAGCAAGAAGTTCTGCTGAACTCGCAGAGTCGCCGTCCACTTCGCCGTAGCTTTGTTCAAAACAGATTCCAGCATATAAAGATAATGGAAAATTTTTTGCATATCGATGGCGCAGATAGCCTTCGAGAATTAATAGTCCTTTGTCGTGTATGCCTCCCGATAGCCCAGCCTCATGCTCGATGTTTACTATCCCTTCGTTTCCTGGGGCGGCTGTTGCACTGATTACGGTAGGGGTTCCAAAGGATGCAAGCCCTCTGTCGATGACAGCAAGTCCGTTTACCTGTCCGACGAGTTTTCCATTAAGTGTTATCAGCATGTCCCCGTCTTTTATCTCCCTGTTTATCCTGTCTTCTGTAAGACCGGATAGCGAATTTCTATTTGTTATCGCGTCTTTTACGTCATCCCCGTCTATTACGTTCTTTCCTCTCTCTCGCGCCCTTATGTCCGCCTCCTTTTCCAAGTCGCCTAAAAGGGATAGCTGTGTTGTGAGCATCTTCTTATTCTCGCTATACCATGATGAGTATCTAAGTATTTCCTGATATGCAGCGTTGGTCAGCTTTAAAAGGCCTTTTGCGTTTCTTTTCAGATAGGAGACTGTTCCCTCAATGTTTTTTATATTCCTTTCCATCTGGTAGTCGAACTCTGCTGAGATTTTGAAAAGGCGCAGAAACTGTTCGTCCTTTTCTGATAGCTCATCATAAGTGTCGTCGCTTCCGATTAGAATGACTTTTGTCCTTCTGCTTATAGGGTAGGGCCTTATCGTGTCGATAAGCTCCCCTTGTACTGCGGAAGACGTAAGAGCCTCTTCGCTCATATTCAAATAGCGTTTAAGCTTTGTCCAAAGGCCTGGTTCTAAAAGAAGCTCTTCTGCATTCAGTACTAGAAAACCTCCAGATGCCATCTGATAAGATCCTATGTGATATGATAGATGAGCATCTTTTTCATCTTTGTCTCTGAAACCGAACAGAGAGTCATGAGATGGGTGGGACTCTATTACGAGAGGTCTTCTTTTTGCGTCTTTTCTGTTTAAAACAATGTTTATTTTGTATGCGCTTTCTTTATCTTTAAAAGGTGGAAGACTGTCTAAAAAATGGTCTATTTTTGCATCTTTATATTTGTTTTTAATCTCTTCTATGCTTATTTTGCCATCTTTTATATCATAAAGATCATTTTGAAAGTTTATCGCGTCTCCCATTTTAAAAATAAGTGAAATAGGGCATTTCGGATCTTTTACGTTATATGCATATGCCGCATCAAACAGATGCGAGACATCAGATTCTATTTTACTTACCTCTCTTTTTACAGCACTCATTCTTGCTGTGGATTCATCCCCTGATACGTATATGTTGTAGCCGTTCCTCTCTATTTTAAAACCAAGGCGAAGAGCTTCAAGAGCTCTTTCCTGTCCAACGATTTCGTCTTTTTCCTCTATTGCCGAATAATCTAGATCCTCAAACTCAAGAGAGAGATCATCCGCTTTAATTTCTTTGATCATAGCAATAATGTATTTTGTAGATTATTATCTGTCAACGCATTATAATTTCAGTATGAATCGAGACGAACTTATTAAACATTATACAAATCTGCTGGATATCGAAAGCTATGATGATATCTCACTGAACGGACTTCAGATTTCAATGAGCAATAAGGATATAAAAAAGGTCGCTTTTGCTGTAGACGCATCCATGGATACGATCTGTCAGGCTGCAGATAATGGAGCAGATCTTCTTTTTGTCCATCATGGACTTTTCTGGGGCAGTCCTATAGCAATTAGCGGAATGCACTATCATAGGGTCAAGAAGGCTCTTGATTCCGATATGGGGCTTTTTGCATGCCATATCCCCCTTGATGCTCACCCTATATATGGGAATAATGCACAGATGGCCCTGCGCCTTGGCCTTAATAGTTACGATCCTTTTGGAGAGTGGAGAGGAAAGAACGTAGGCTTTAAAGGCAGGCTCCCTTTTGCGATGACAGCCAATGAAATTGCACGTATTCTTGGTTTTTCAGAAGATGAAGGGCTAAGGATAATCAACTTCGGAAAGGATATGATTGAGAGTGTCGCAATCATAAGCGGAGGCGCATCAAGCGATGTGAAGGATGCGATAAAAGAGTGCGTTGACTGTTATATTACAGGGGAGGCTGAACACTCAGATTATTCTCTGGTGAAAGAGAGCAATATGACTATGATAGCAGGCGGGCACTACAAGAGCGAAGTCTTTGGAGTTCAGGCTGTAATGCGCTATACGGAGAAGGAGCTTGGTATTGAAACATTCTTTATCGATGCTCCTACAGGGCTATGATAAAGAAATTAAAACCTTTTATCCTGTCTTTTGTTATCATAATCATAGATCAGGTGACCAAGGCTCTTGTTGTACGTTATATTCCGGAGAATACCATTAAGTTCTCATTGTTCAATGACTTTCTTCGTATTGTGCACGTAAGAAATAATGCTGTAGCGTTCTCTCTTGGAGAGAGCTTTGCTCTCCCTATTAAGATAGTTCTCTTTATAGTCTTGCCTTTAATTCTCATTGCGGCAATCTCGTATTATATTGTAAAGGATGAGAAAGAATTTTCTACTTTTGAAAAATATATGCTTGCTGGCTTTGTTGGAGGAGGAATTGGCAATCTTATAGACAGGATATTCAGATCAATGAGCGTTGTGGATTTCATAAGCACAAATAATTATGGTCTTTTTGGAATGGAACGTTTTCCCACGTATAATATTGCAGATGCTTCTGTTGTGATCTCTGCAATCCTTCTGTTAATATCGATGTTCTATAGAGGAATAAAAAAAGAAATATGAACAAAAAAACTAACTCATTAATATTCATGGCTGTTGCTACGGTCGTCAACATCGCATTGCTGTTTGCATTTGTTGTTGCAGGAATCGTACTTGTTTCATTCATCCCGTTTTCAGAAGAGAACGCAGGACTTTTTTCAATGGCGGTATTCATTGTTTTTCTTGTTGCGATAATACTGTCGTTCTTAATCTATACGAAGCTTGTAAAATGGGCTACGGTCAAGTTCAACTTGGAAGACAAGCTTGATCCTTTATTCACGCCTAAAAAGAACAGGAGGGATAGGAGGGAATAATGCGTTATATCCCTTCCTCTGCTCTTGTTAACACTTCATGGTACTCTTTTAGGGAAGATGAGATAGCAAAGAGTAAATGGTATCTTCCACGTCTAAGCGATCCATGCGTACTCTTTCCATCTGAAACTGTAGATGGAAAGTATCATATGTTCTGCCATACGTATTTAGGCATTCACCATTACACCTCCGATAGCGGATTGGATTGGAAAGAGACTGGCAGGCCTCTCTTTTTAAGGGCTCATTTTCCTTATATAACTAAAGTCGGAAACGTTTATTATATGTTCTTTGAACGTCATAACTTCAATAAAAAGAGCGATGGTGTTTCAAAAAACTATAGTCTCATTTACTTTTCAAAATCAGAAGATCTTTTTAAATGGTCTCCTGATGCTCCTGTACTTGATTCTAGAGACGTCTCTCTTTCTTCTTATAGAATGGGGCCTTGCAGGATTTCAAGGCCCCAAGTTGTCGAATGGATGGGACGTTATATCCTATTTTTCGGTTCAGGAGAGGCGAAGATGTTCGATAGCGGGCAAAAGACTGCTGTGCGTTTTATGGCGGCAGAGTCGAAGTTCATAGAAGGGCCGTATAAGCTGAGGAATAAGGCTGTCCTAGAAATAGAGCCTGATGGGAAATACAGGAGTCTTGCTGCAGGAGCTGTCAGGCTTTTCGTATGCTCTGATGCGCTCTGTGCCGTTGAGTGTTCTTATGTTTATGACAAGGAAAATGACAAATCAAGATCGCTCATGCTGCTTTTAAAGAGTGAAGACGGCTACAAGTTCGATACTGTAAAGGTCATGCACACGCAAGCTGAGAGCGGTTTTTCAAGCAGGGCCATAACCTCTTGCGATTTAAAATACCTTGAAAGCGATGACACATGGTACTGTTATTTCAGCGCAAATAATAGAGAACGGTATTATCCTTTTGTGCGGGAAGGTCTTGGGCTGCTGCTTGGTAAAAGTATTGAGAAAGATTAATAGCCTGCGTTTTGCAGGCTATTACTGTCATTCAATATCCAAAAACGCCGTATAGCATTTTTTAGCCATCTCGACGTCATAGGTCGATGTGATTTCAAACGGGGAGTGCATGCTCAGTACCGCAACGCCTGAATCTATTACGTTCATGCCGTACCATGCCGCATATTTAGCGATCGTTCCTCCGCCTCCTACATCTACTTTCGCCATGTCTGCCATCTGGAATTTTACCTTATTGTCATCCATGGTTCTTCTAAGTTTTGCAATGTATTCTGCATTTGCGTCGCTAGCTCCGCTCTTTCCTCTTGAACCTGTGTATTTGTTGAATACGATTCCTCCTCCAAGCGATGAAGAGTTGTCTTCGTCATATAAATCCATGTTAAGAGGATCTAATGCGCTGTTTACATCGCTTGAAAGCATATAGGAGTTCTTCAATGCTCGTCTTATCTTGATTTCTGTTGAGGAAGCTAGGCGGAGAGCTAATTCTGATAACGCGTTCTCAAGAAGGAGACTGTCCATTCCAGTTGCTCCAACAGATCCTATCTCTTCTTTGTCAACAAGAAGACAGCAGCAGGTTCTCTTTGCCTTGTTGTGTTCGAGAGCCGCAAGGAAACTTGTATAGGCGCATACCCTGTCATCCTGACCATATCCGATGATCATATCTTTTCTAAGGCCTAGGTACTTCGCTTTTCCTGCCGGTACTACTTCAAGCTCTGCAGATAAGAAATCATCTTCATCGATTCCATATTTCTCTTTGAGCACTTTCAGAACTTCGTTTTTTCCTTCCCCTTTCTTGTCCTCTCTGTTAAGGCCTACGATTACATCGAGGTTTTCTCCTGGGATGAATTCGCTTGCGCTCTTCTTCATCTGTTCCTGTGCGATATGTGGAAGGATATCAGAAATTGCGAATGTGTAGTCGTCGTCATCTTCTCCCATTACGACATTGACAACTTCTCCGTTCTTTTTAGCCACGACGCCATGTATTGCAAGAGGAAGGGTTACCCATTGGTATTTCTTTATGCCCCCGTAGTAGTGCGTGTTCAAATAGACTATGCCGTTCTTCTCGTAAAGCGGTTTCATCTTTAAATCGAGTCTTGGCGAATCTATATGTGCGCAAAGGATATTAAGCCCTTCTTCTAACGGCTCTGTGCCGATCTCGAATAGAGCGATTGCCTTTCCGTAAACTGTGATATAAACTCTGTCCCCCGGGCTTAGGATCTCATGATCCTCTATAGGGGAGTATCCTTTTTTCTCTGCCTCTTTAATGAATGTTTGTACGCATTCCCTTTCGCTTTTGTTTTCTGATATGAATTTAATATACTTTTTTACAGTATCCGACATGTTTCCTCCTGAAAAAATAACTAATCTTCTTTTAGTCTAAAACTTATATTTTTTCTAGAGTAGTGGCAACTCTCATCCTGAAGGTTAGATATAGGCAAAACTAGGCAACAATGACTTATTGCAAAAAATCTTGCTTTTTAAATAAAATTTTTTCTCTATTATGCTACAATTACGTGGTCACTATACAACATTAGATAACAAGGCAGTTAAGGTGATAAATGAATGAATAAGAAAAAGAATGATGAAAAAGAGAAAAGGGATCTTAAAAAAGAGCGACTCAGAGAAAAAGCGAAAAAAGAGCCTGTCTTAGTGACTGTCTATTTCCTTCTACGTGCGATTGTAATTGCCGTAATGGTTTTACAGTTCTTCAATGGGGAATATTATAATGTCTTCTTATGTGTATTGACGCTTATTTTATTGGCTGCACCTTCCATTATAGAGCATCAATTTAAGATAGACATACCTAATACGCTAGAAATCATAGTACTAATAATGGTATTTTCTGCAGAGATTCTTGGAGAAATCAGTTCGTATTATACGAGGTTTAAAGGATGGGATACGGCACTTCATACCCTCACCGGATTCTTAACGGCCGCCGTAGGATTTTCCATAATCGATTTGATGAACAGAAGTTCAAAGAAATTGAACCTCTCTCCATTTTTCGTATGCTTTTTCTCTTTCTGTTTTTCCATGACCATAGGTTCTCTTTGGGAGTTCTTTGAGTTCGCAATGGATTATTTCTTCCTTACTGATATGCAGAAAGATACGATTCTGACCTCGATTCATTCGGTTGCATTAGATCCTACCAACCATAATACTGTTGTGCATCTTTGCAATATTAGCGATGTTTCTGTGAATGGGAAGAGCTTAGGACTCGGCGGATATTTAGATATCGGGTTGTATGATACGATAAAAGATCTTGCTGTAACCTTTTTAGGATCGATAACATATTCTATATTAGGATTTTTCTTTTTGATCGGAAAATCGAAAGGATCTTTTGTAAGACGCTTTATTCTCACATGGAAAGATGATGAGAAGAAGGAATCTAAGGAGGAGTAATGCGAAGGATTTTTGCCTTTTTAACAGTACTGTTTGTTTCTTTTTCTGTTTTTTGCGCGACTTGGACGTTCTCAAGTCCATACAGACATATATATGCTTACCGCTATCAGTTAAATAGCGAGAGCGAAGACGGATGGACTTATGTTAATCCTGATGTCAATACTGTTACTATTGACGATGCAAAAGATGGAGATGTTCTATATGTCCAGCTTTCTTTAAACGGAAATACTTGGAGTCCGTCTGGAATGGCAGAGTATGTGGCGCCTGTAAAAGAGGTAACTTCAGACGACGTAGTTTCTCAAGAGAGTGTAGAGGCATTAGAAGGCAGTGAGCCTCAAGAAGAATCATTACTAGATGAAGATATTCCATCTAGCACTATTCCTCTGATAGCCGATGGAACGACAACGCCTAGTATCGTCGGAATAACGGATGAAAGAAGAAACAGACAGTTTGAATTTGCTTTTGATATCGATGTTGGTGCCGATATCTTTTATGATAACAGCCTGAAAGTAATTCCTTATACTGGCCTTGTGCTTGATTTTAAGAACATTGCATCCCCGACATATTGGTTTGGCTTTGGAGTTAGGGTGAAGGGAGGAGCTAGTTACGTTCCAGTTGACGGTAATGTTGTAAATCTATTTAGTGGCGATAATCTTGCGCTCTCATATTATGGGGATGTGAACCTTGTATTCAGTTTTATAGTAGCAGATTCTGTTGATCTTACCCTTGCCCTTGGTGGAGGACTCTCTTTTGACAATTCTTTAGTTCCTCCATTGTTTAATGCAGGAGATTTCTCATTCTCCCCATATGTGGATTTAGGTGCAAGCCTAGACAGGTATTTCGGACCTCTATTCCATATAGGGCTTTCTTATTATTGCAAGTACTACTTTGCAGAGAATTTCGACCAAGGACTCTTCAGCCATAACGTAGCTCTTCATCTAGGATTTACATTTTAAAAATTATTCATTCTTTCCCATATTTTGATTTTTCCTATCTGAAAATAATATGATAGTTTAGAGATGATCGAAAGAGGGAAAGTTTGAAATTTTGTTGATTGCAGTATAAGAAAATTATCCTGCCCTTTTGCCCAAGCTATATAATCTTTATTATTTATTAAACCTTTTTGCCAAAGAAGGGTTATTCCTAGAGAGGATTGTGTAATGTTACTTTCATTCTTTGTTGTCATTAAAATGTTTAACAGTGCTTTCTTTATGTATTCTGCTTCTTTTTTATCATTAATGAATCTTGTTTTTTTAGAAAGAACTTGCACGTATAAATTTTCTTTCAAATCTGGTGAATTTATCTTTTTTATGAAAGAGTAAAACAAATCTGACGTTTCTTTTGCTTTTTTCTCATATTTTATTGGAATAAGACAAAAAGCTAAATTGATCGTATCGAATATGGTATTGTAGCTTTTGTTTGTTTCCAAGTGCTTTCTTATTTTTTCAAGATCGTAAGATGAGATTAAGGATAGTCTGAATTTAGCTTCTTTAACTAATAGTGAGAGGATTATGTTATCTTCATCTTCTTTAAATGTTTCTAGATACTCATTGACAATCTCTTTTGCTTTCTTTTTGTTTCTTCTGTTCAGATAATAGAAGCTTAGCGTTTTTAAAGCATAAAAAGCATTGTTATAGTCACCCTTATTCAATAGCCTTCCATAATGTTTTATAATTTCTTTGCTTTCTTTTTTACTGTAGTTACTGTAATACTTTCCCTTTTGAAATAGTTTATATGTCTCATCATTCATGTCCAGCTTTTCCATTTGCTGCTCAACTTCATATTCGCCTCCAAAGTCGTAAGAGAGTTCGTAAGCTTTTTTCATGTTAATTAGTATGCGGTGTTTTCTTTCTTCATACGTATTGCAGGAAAGAGAAAGTGCTTCTTTTGAAAACTTTATGCAATTTTCGTACTCTCCTAAGGATAAGAAAATACTGCTAAGTGCTTCATAGTACATGAAAAGATAATCTTCTGTATTATTAAGTTTGCTGTTTTTTAGGAATTCTATTTCATTAACTATTTTGTCTTTTGTTTCTATGTGTCTATTTAGCTTTAAATTAATATCTATCTCCATATTTGCTATTATTGCTTTTTCGACGTTTTCTAAGAACGTACAACAAGATGAGATATTAGAGATGTTCATAATTCTGAGAAGATTGCAATTGTTTCTAGGATACTCTCTAGTAAGATGAGAAATTTCTTCAAAAAGGGAAGAGAGGAAAGACATGGAGCTTATCGATCTTGCATAAAGTATAAACATTTCATATGAAAGAAGTCCTTTATCATCAAGAATCCCCTCTCTTTTTCTGTATTCTTCTATAAATATATGGAGAGCGTCGTCTAAAAAATTCTTTACGGCTATTGAAATATCTTCGTTTACAAAGCTATAACGAGATACGCCTTCTTCTCTAGATATTTTTAGTAGCGGCTTAATAGAGTTCATAATTGAAAGCATTAATGCAATGTCTTCGTTTTTTAATACAAGATATGCAAGTTCTTCAATATCTAACGTATCACAACCTGTACATAAGGAAAGGTAAAAGAGGGTCTTTTTAACATATTTTCTATAATTAATAGGGAATGTGCATATGATGTTCTCTAAATAAATTTTTACAGAATCAGTACTGTCATAAATCTTTTCAATGCCAATCTTATAATCTTTTAAAAGACTCTTGTAAAAGCTTAAATATAGGATCTTGGACTCTGATAGGCTTATTAGCTTTTCTTTATCTTCATCACTGATGTTTTTTAAATCTGAAAGATAGTTTTTTAAGAAAGAAACATTATCTTCCGATTTTGACTCAAGAGAGTATGTATCTGTAAAAGGTACAGATTCTAAGACATCTTTAGTATCTTGCAAAAAGTCTTCCGTTTTTGCATTTCTAGACGTGAATACGATGTAGATTCCATCAATTGTTTCTTTTATGTTTTTTAGGATATCGAGTATGATACTGTTTTTAAATCTTATTTCGTCTACTCCGTCTATAAAAAGAAGTATCTTATTCTCTTTTTCAAACGCTTCTTTATAAGATGAAAGATAATTGAGAAGAGCTTTTGCAGGATTTTCTTCTTTCATGCATAAGGCTTCAAAGCTTGTTATTGCAACTTGGCTATGATATGACTCTCTAAAGAGGATGCTCTCAAGCTCTTTTGAAAAATCTTTTACTCCTAATGTGCTCTCTCGTGATATGAAGTATGTTCTAGAGAGGATGTTAGGTTCTTTTAGTTTTATGCATCCCTTGTTTTTTCCATCCATTCTGTAAGAGAATGTTGATTTTCCCATGCCTCTTTCAAGACTTAATAGGAATACGCCGCCACTATATTTTGTTAGCCAATATTCTATTTTCGAGACAAGATGGTCAGGCTTTAAAAATCCTTTATCGCTGTCGTTCAAATCATTTAATAATGCATTATATTCTTCACTTACAATGCCTTTTATATTCTTTTCTGTTACTGTATTAAAGAAACTTATATAAGCATCTTTAAAGTAGGGCGCTTTTTTTATGCGGATATCTGATGTAGGGTAGTTGATATCTCTGATGTTGTTTCTTGATGCATAGTAAGTATCAAAGAAATAGGCGCCGTTGTAGCTTTTTGTGATATATGGATCTAAAGAAAAAGTGAATGATGAAATTGTACAATAATAAGATGGACCTTTATCTTCGACTTTTATTTTTCCATATAGTTCAAGCTTTTTTAAGAGTAATTCATGTTTTATAGCTAGTAAAAAGAGCCTGACTTTTTCTTTATTTTCTTCTCTCTTCAGTGCTCCTAATGGTCCATGTCCGATGCAATCGTTACGCCATGAAACGACATTGTGTTTATTAAAGAAATCGATTGTGGTTTTCAAGTTCTTATTAAGAGTTTCTTCGTCTATTTCATTTTTAATTCTACTTGCGATACTAAGCCATGATCCCAAAGTTATAGGATCCTTTATAAAAAGCTTTTCAATTTCAATAGGTTCGTCACTTTTCTTTCTTGCTTTAAGATAAAGAAGTGATAAGAGGGTGTCAAAGCGTATAAGAATTTCAAAGAAATCTTTTAATGCGAAAAAGATTCCAAATTCTTCTCCGTTTTTTGCAGTCTCATATATAAAATCGTACTGGTATGAAATTTCATTTGGAAGTGTTTCTAAAAGATCTTTTTGTATCCAAAGCTCATTATCTTCTGCTAAGTTTTTTGTCCAAGGTTCCATCATTTGCCTAATTTCCTTTTTCTTTTGTTCTTTATTTTCGAGAGTATGATTTTCTCTTTTATTCTTTGCGTTACTCTTTCACCTTTGTTAGTAAAGAATGAGAGTGCGCATATTATGAATATGATTGCAACTATGATTGTGAATATATATACGGCAATGGATTCACTGCTAAGTGGAAGGCCGAAACGCCCCATCAGATCTATTATGAAATCCTTACCGTCCACTAAAATGGAACATACGGTCATTATAGTTATCACAAGACTTATTTTTGACAGTTTATCTTCTCTTTTGTTTTCTTCTTCACTTGAAAATACAGCTATGCTTTCTTTTGCATCATTTATAATTTCTTCCGTCTTCATGGACGTAAATAATGCTGTATATATCTCTTGGTATTGAACATTTTGAGACACTACTTTATAAACGCTGCTTGCTTGCCATGAATTTAATGCCGAAAGTATCTTTTTGGTTGCAATCTTGTTTTGATATCTTTTAAATTCAAGCATCATAACAGAAGATGCAAATTGATAGCGAGAAAGAAGAACTAAATATAAATATGATGTCTTAAGGCGTGGCTGCATTTGTTTTTGTATGAATTCATTAGACTCATCGTTTTCTCTTTTTGTTATTATGACAGCGCATGATGTTTGAGAAAAACTCCATAATACATTTTCATAAATATTAAGCAGCATTGCTTTCTCTTTAAAGAGATATTGCTTAGGAGAAGAGTATGCGAGAGACGTTCTCATTCTCTGTAATCTTTCATCTTCAATCGTATTTTCAAGTTTGATTGTACTATAGACGTAAAATGAAGATTCCTCTTCGTTTTTCAAATAAAAGAAGGGTTCTGTTTTTATTTCATCATCGCCAACGCATTTTAAAATAATACGCATGTATAGATCTAAGTTTACAATGTTTTCCTTTCTATCTTCGCATCTATAGACAAAAGCTGATGAATTTGAAGAAGCTTTTATTTTTTGTATCTCCTTAGATGCTATGATACTTTCTATTTTTTCCTTATAAGAGGGGCTATTAGGATCTGAATATTCAATATTATTAGTAATAAGTAGATTTGACTTTATCTTATTGCTTTTTATTTCGTTTAAAACTGAAGCGCCTTCGTTTTTTATTATCCATTCAAGGCGTTTTGAAAATCCTTCCTTTATAGTTCCATGGCAAAATCTTCTTTTTAAGACATATATTATGTTTGAAAGTGTTTCTAATGATTTATCATCTTCATTTAGTTTTATCGTAATTTCAAAGGAAACAAGTCCTATTTGATTTTCTTTTATGATTAAAATGATGTCATTTATGGCACATTCTGTGCATTCAATCTTATTTCTATGGTCTTGTACAAAGAAAAAAGAGCCTTTCTTTACTTTCACTACATCATCTTTCCCGTTATATGAAAGAGTGTCTTTTATTTCGCTTTTAAGCTTGAAAGTTGAATTTTTTAAACTATCTGATAAATATGAAAATAAGTATTTGTTTTCAATTTCAGTATTTTCAAAATATGTGGTTTCTTTTACGTTCTCTATAGCATTTATATAGTCGTTCTCGTTGTTAAGAGGAGAACTTGAGTATTTAAATTCTGCAATGAAGAAAATTGAAACTTCCATGTCATCCCCCTTTTTATGATAAAACACAAGAAAAGGGGGAGCAATAAAAAATATTTTAGATTAATTTCTGTAAATCTTTTATGAAATCTTCATCCACTTTTTCCCAAGGATAGTCCTCAATTCCAAAGTGACCGTATTTAGCAGTATTCAGATACTGTGGCTTTCTGAGATCAAAGCGTTTTATAATCGCACTTGGACGTAGATCGTAGTGTTTTTCAACGCATTCTAGAATTTTGTCTTCGCTTACTTTGCTGCTAGAAAAAGTGTCGAGTTCAAGAGAGAGTGGTTTAGCAACTCCGATTGCATATGATATCTGGAGTTCTGCTTCTCTTGCGATTCCGCTCTTTACGATCGATTTTGCAATATTTCTAAGTGCATATGCAGCGCTTCTGTCTACTTTCGATGGATCTTTGCCACTGAATGCGCCACCGCCATGGTGAGCCTTGCTTCCATATGTGTCTACGATCAGTTTTCTTCCTGTAAGTCCTGTGTCTGCTGCAGGTCCTCCATAGACGAAGCGTCCTGTTGGATTGATGTAGAACTTCGTATTCTCATCTATTAAATTCTTAGGAAGGGTAGGGAGTATTACTTTCTCCTTGATATCCTTTCTTAAATCTTCAAGAGATACGGTATCGTCATGCTGGGCAGAGATGACTACGGCTTCTATTCTTTTTACTTCCCTTCCATCATATTCAAGCGTTACCTGGCTCTTTCCATCCGGTCTAAGATATGGGATTTCACCGCTTTCTCTCTTCTTGCTTAATGCGTCTGTCAATTTTCTTGATAGAACGAGTGCAAGCGGCATTAGGCTTTCGCTTTCATCGATTGCATAGCCAAACATTATTCCCTGATCGCCTGCGCCGCTTTCTCCCTCTTCATCGTAAGATGAATCGACGCCCATTGAGATGTCAGGACTCTGCTTGTGTACAGATTCCTCTATTTCGCATTTATCTGTGAAGCCATATTCGTCTTTTGTGTATCCGATGTCACGGATGACTTTTCTGGCAATGGCTTTATAATCCACTTGTGCATTGCTTGTGATTTCGCCCATGATATGAACTTTCCCAGGCTCTGCCATAACTTCACATGCCACACGGGATGTAGGGTCTTTTTCCAATAACGAATCTAGAATGGCATCTGCGATCTGGTCACAAACCTTATCTGGATGTCCCATTGTAACTGATTCGGATGTAAATAATTTCTTCATAACTTTTTTCCTTTATCGATCTGAAAATACATTATTCTATGACAAAAAGCAAATGATTAATCAAGGGACATGACAAAAAGCCTTTTTATGTCTAAAAGACTTCCAGATTTTTCTAAATAGATTTATCATGAAAATCCATGTTGGAGGCTTAGAAATGCTTACATTAGATACCGTTTACCAGGCAGCCTTTACTTTAAAACAGGTTGCGCGTTGCACAGATTTAATCAGGGCGCCGAAGATGTTCCCTGATAACGAAGTATATTTAAAGACAGAAAATCTTCAGATTACGGGATCTTTTAAGGTTAGAGGCGCATATTATAAGATGAGCCGTCTGACGGAAGAACAGAAGAGGAAAGGCGTTGTCGCATGCAGTGCCGGAAACCATGCTCAGGGGGTTGCGCTGGCCGCTTCAAGACAGAATATAGATGCAATTATCTGCATCCCAGAGGGTGCTCCTATTTCAAAAGTTGAGGCTACAAGAAGTCTTGGAGCGAAAGTTGAACTTGTAAAAGGGGTTTACGATGATGCGTATCTAAGGGCGCTTGAAATATGCAAAGAGACGGGAAAGACCATGATACATCCGTTTGATGACGAGGATGTGATTGCCGGTCAGGGGACGCTTGGCCTTGAGATATTGAATCAGCTTTCAGATGTCGATGTCGTTATTGTTCCTGTAGGAGGAGGCGGACTTATTGCAGGAGTGGCATTTGTTCTTAAGATGCTACGACCTTCTGTTAAGGTCTATGGAGTTCAGGCCGCAGGTGCTCCGAGCATGCTGAATTCAATCTTAAATGATAAGATTGAAGCGCTTAAAAGCGTTTCGACCGTTTCAGATGGCATTGCTGTCAAATGTCCTGGAAACCTTACGTTTGAGTATGTGAAGAAATATGTGGATGGAATTGTGACTGTAACGGACGATGAGGTTGCATGTGCAATTTTAAATTTGATGGAGGCTCAGAAACTGGTTGCTGAAGGGGCAGGGGCTGTCGCAGTTGCAGCAGCAATGTTCAATAAAGTGGACATAAAAGGAAAAAAGACGGTATGTCTTGTATCGGGAGGAAACATAGACGTTACTATTTTATCAAGGGTGATAAACAGGGCTTTGTTAAGAGAGGGACGCTATACCGACTTCACTCTTGCTCTTCAGGATAAGCCAGGACAGCTTGCTGAGATATCTGCCATCGTCGCACGACTTGGGGCTAACGTTGTGGGCGTTTACCATGAGAAGGCCGGAAGCGATACCGACCTAAATTCATGTACGCTGCGTCTAACTCTTGAGACAAGGGATCATAGTCATGTTAAAGAGATTAAAGATGCTTTGGTGAAAGCTGGATATAAAATTGTTGCGGAGTTGGTTTGATGGCATATTTCTTTTTTGACGTCGATGGAACGCTTCTCCCTTTTGGTCGTCCAATGCCTAAGAGTGCCGAGTACGCCATCAAGGCTGCACAGGCTCTTGGTTCTAAATGTTTCATAGCAACAGGCAGGAGCATAGCGGAACTCCCGAAATTCGATAATATCGCATTTGATGGTTATATCTGTTCTGCAGGCGCCACGATCATAATAGACGATAAGGTAATATACAGCGCTCATATTGAGAGAAATAAGTTTAATAAGCTTTTTGCTTTCTTGAAGGAAAAAGGGTTTTATGTACTTACACAGACCGATAATGCAACATATTTAAGCAAGGAGACTGGTCTTGCCTTCCAAGATGAGATGCTTCGACATATCGGACGCACTGTTGAGTTGCATGGACTTGTACTTGATGAAAACGTTCCTGAAAATGAGGATGTCAAAAAACTGCTCTTTTTATGCCGTGAGGATGGTTATGGCGTTCTAAAAGTAAAAGACGAGCTTGATGATGAGTTTACAATCGTAAACAACACTGTAGGACTTCCTGAGAATTTAATGGCTGAACTTGTGCTGAAGGACGTTACGAAAGCCACAGGGATAGAAAAAGTGCTCTCTTATTTCGGTGCAAAGAGAGAAGAGAGCGTAGCTATCGGGGACGGAGCTAATGACGTTGAAATGATTGAATATGCGTCAATCGGGATTGCAATGGGAAATTCAAGTAGTAATGAGCTTTTAGAGAAGGCTGACTTTGTTACTGACGACATAGAGAAGGACGGAATAAAAAAAGCGATATTTTATGCGCTTAACAGGATAGGATGATGGAAGAAGAGAGAAAAAGGGGAGTCTACAGAAGTGCTTTAAGAAGCCAGGCTATAATAAAAAGAACGTTATTGTCGCTGCTTGAGAAAAAGAATCTTGAAAACATTACGGTAACAGACATAGTCCGCGAGGCTAATATAAACAGAGGCACTTTCTATGCCCATTTCCATAGTCCTTATGAAGTACTTTCTAAAATACAGGAGGATATGTTCTCAGAGTTGACGAGAACTATAGAATCATATAAGCCTGAAGATATAATGCTGGATCCAAGTCCTGTTTTTGTAAGGGTCTCTCAATTTCTTATCTCCGATATCGCATACTACAAGAAGCTCTTTCGATATACGAGAGTGCAGGAATATCTTTTTGACAATAAGGAAAGGATATTCCGTTATTTTCTAAACAGCGAGATTGCCAAGTCGTATTTCACTACGAGTGAAACTCGTCGTGAATTCATCTCTCTTCTTGATTTCTGGCTTAGCGGGGTATTCAACATATATTACGATGCAGTTCTTGAAAAAATCCCGCTACGCCTTGATGAGGTTCCGCAGTTGCTGACAAAGGTTGTCAAGGTAAGTGCTCCGCAGTCGCTATCGTTCTTAAAATTCTTCGGACTAAATTATACAGCAGCAGAATCGGAGGAAGAAAAGTGACAGGCAGCAGTCTAGAAAACTGTTCGTAGGACCGTAGAAAGTCCTTCTGCTCTGGTATTCCTGATTCCTCTGATTGAAATAATCTCTGTATCTTCTGTATTCGCTGTTTGAAGGATCCATGTCGCATGCCTTATTGATATCATTCATTGCAGAGGCATTGTTTCCCGTGCTTCTCTTAGCCATCGCAGAGATAAAATACCATTCTGCTGTTCTGTCTCTTTCGCTAATCCTGTTCAGTTCCTGTAGACAGCGTCCGAACTCCCTCATGTTGTATAAGGCTCTTGCTCTTTCAAGAGACGGACCCATGCCATAGCGGCGAGCAAAATCATTTTCATCAAAACCGAATCCGCCATTGCTGTAATACCACTCGAATGGCCCTCTTTGATTGTAATAGCCATTTTGGTTGCTGTAAGAAGAGTGGGATGACGATGAAGAGGAGTAGGATGACGTGTTCTTATGGTTTATGAGTATGTCATATGCCTCATTGACCTTCTTCATCATTTCTGCGGCTTCAGCACTGTTTCCATGAAGGTCGGGATGGTATTTTTTCGCCATCTCCTTATAGGCTTTCTTTATCTCATCATCCGTGCATCCCGGTTTTAAGCCAAGGATCTCGTATGGATCATCTCTCATCGTTCTTTTCCTTATCGTAATTCTTCCAAATGCCAGAATAGATGATGTTTCTCAAAATGGCAAGATTGTCGTCCAGCGCCAATGCCTCGAACGACGTGCTTGCGTCTGTTGCGGCATTCATCATTAAGCTTTCTATCACTTCTCCATCGAGCTTTAGAAGCGGATTGTAAGCGCCTTTTTTCTCATCCTTCTTCCTGTCAAGAAAGGCATCCATCAGGTATATGAAGCTTCCAAGAGATCTTCCAAGATTCAAAAGCGTAGGAGAAAAAAAGTCGTTTTCTATGGGATTGAATACCTCAGAGACTGCAAGACCGAAAATATATGCCATCTTTCCTGCATCCTCTTCGCCGTTTTTTTCCGCTTCAGACAAACTCATTAGACCATCTTTTAGGCACTTAGCCTGACGTGGGTACTTCTTATCTATATCTGCGATATAGGCAGATAGCACTTTAAGTTTTTTACTGTCGGCATCTTCATCCTTGTCTTTCTGCTTATCAAGCTCAGAGTAATAGCTTAACATCATTTGCATGTCGGCTGCATATTCGGAATATGTGCTTATTATGTATTTATGTTCTTTCAGAGGCTTTGCAATACATCTTTCAAAGCCACCTTTTATATCGGCGTTATAGAGGTCTGTCAGTAAGAGTGTGAGAAACGTCATATCATAGCTTAAATTGTTTGTGCCGTCTTTTCCGTACTTCTCTTTCAACACATGGCATAGTCCGCAGTAATACGCCTTGTATTTTTCAATATCGCTCTTAGTCAAATTACTTTTGGTTGGTGTAATATAGCCGAACATATTAAGTCCTCTTTATAAATTCAGCACCGCATTTCGGACAGTGTATTTTTATCTTTCCCCTTCCTTTTGGAACACGACATAACGTTTTGCATTTAGGACATTTGAATCTCTTATATGGATCGCGTTTGAAAAAAGAAGTGAACCTCTCTTCCTCATATTGTCGTCTTGCCGTATTGGTGCTTAGTATTCTAAAAATCGCATAAGCAAGAATAAGAGCTCCGATAACAAAAGGGAGGATAGCATAGTATTCAGTCTCTATTACGCTTGCAAGTACAAATAGAACAATAGATACGACTATAGAGACAAAAGATAGCGTATCCAGACCGTTTCTTCCGTTTTTCATACTTAAAATATCTGAAATAAAGGCGAATAAGTCAAATAAAAAGATCTTTATAATTTTGTAAAACGACAGACTTCATAATGCACTTTCAGCCACTATAGTGTTCATATCGTCAATTAAAGCTTTTGAATAATGATTTTCGTTTATGTTTAAGCCGTTATCATGTATGCTATAATTACTCATAAAGCAATCAGGGGGTACTTTATGACTAAAATTTACGCACATAGAGGGTTTTCTGGAGTTTATCCGGAGAATACTATGCTTGCCTTTTCCAAGGCAGTAGAGGAAAAGACAGACGGAATCGAGCTTGACATCCACTTTTCAAAAGACAGGGAGATCATGATTCAGCATGATGAGGCCATGAAGAGGACGACAGGCCTTGAAGGTTTCATTTTCGATTATGAGCGAGCGGAGCTTGAAAAAGTGAATGCGGGACTTGTAAAGAATAATGAATTCGGTTTTACGCCCATTCCTTCTCTCGAAGAATATTTCGACTACATAAAAGATAAGAAGATAGTTACCAATATAGAACTTAAGACTGCGCCTGTGTATTACGATGGAATAGAGGAGAGGGCATGCCGTATGGTTTATGACTACGGCCTTGAAAAGAATATAATATTTTCTTCTTTCAACTGGCTGAGCATAGTAAGAGTAAAAGAGATTGCGCCAGAAATTCCCGTTGCGCTATTGATCGAACCGAAGCTCTATCAGATGGGAAAGCTGTTCAAGAGATGCAATATAAGATTTTTCCATCCTTATTATAAGACTCTCGACGCAGATACTATAAAAGACATGCATGCCTCTTCTGTTGCTGTCAACACGTGGACTGTAAACGATGAGGCCGATATTGAGGCAATGTTACGCCTTAAAGTGGATGGAATCATTACAAATTTTCCGTCTTTAGCGAAAAAGGCTGTTAAGAATTTTGCTTAAGGTCAAAATAATTTCAGACAAATTAAATTTTTTGTCTCAAATTTGTCTGTTATCCGTTGTTGCCTTCTTCCTCCTTTTATATACTTAGTTGCGATAGATACTAAACTTAGGAGGATGACGTTGAAACCGTATCTTGAAAAAGTCTCATCCGTTTTAAACGAATATAAGACGGATGAGAAGAAAGGACTAAGTCATGATGAAGCGCAAAAAAGGCTTCAACAGGATGGCCCTAACAAATTAAAAGAAGGGAAGAAGGAACCCCTTTGGAAAAAGTTCTTGCATGAGCTGAGCGAGCCAATGCTCATCATATTGATGGTTGCCGCAGTTCTATCAGTCGGAACATCTTATTTAAACGGTGAACCTGAATGGGCTGACGCAATTATCATTTTGATTGTTGTTTTAATTAACGCAATCCTTGGCGTTGTACAGGAGGCGAAAGCGGAAGCTGCAATTGAAGCTTTGCAAGAGATAGCGGCAGCTCAGTCAAAGGTAATGAGGGATGGGTATCAGAAGACAATCCCATCTGAAGAGATCGTTAAAGGCGATATCGTACTCTTGGAGGCAGGAGACAGCGTTCCAGCTGATGCTAGGATTATAGAACATGCTTCTTTAAAAGTTGAAGAGGCTGCATTAACAGGCGAGTCGGTCCCTTCTGAAAAACAGGATGAAGAAATTACGGGTGTAAACGAAGTTCCGCTTGGGGACAGAAAGAACATGGTTTACATGGGCTCTACTGTCGTATATGGAAGAGCGAAAGTTTGCGTATGCGATACTGGAATGAATACAGAAATGGGTAAGATCGCATCTGCTTTGGAGACTGCTGAAAAGGAAGAGACTCCTCTTCAGATAAAGCTCAACCAGCTATCAAAGATCCTTACATACCTCGTTCTTGGAATCTGTGCGGTAATTTTTGCAATAGACATCATAAGAAGCGCTATAACAAGTACTGTTACTTTCTCTGGAATCCTTGATACTTTCATGGTTGCAATCTCCCTTGCTGTTGCCGCAATTCCTGAAGGTCTTGCTGCTGTTGTTACTATCGTACTCTCAATTGGAGTTACGAAGATGAGTAAGAACAAGGCTATCATCAGAAAGCTTACTGCAGTAGAGACTCTAGGATGTACAGAGGTTATATGTTCTGATAAGACAGGAACACTCACTCAGAACAAAATGACGGTAGTTGAGAGTGCAAGCAGCGACGAGATGCTTTTAGCAAAAGCAATGGCGCTTTGCTCCGATGCCAAACTTGATGAAACTAATAATGCAGTAGGAGAGCCTACTGAATGTGCTCTTGTCAACTGGGCATATAAGCTTGGTTTTAACAAGAATGACGCAGAAGAAGGAAGTTCTAGGAGAGTAGGTGAAGCACCTTTTGATTCTTCAAGAAAGCTGATGAGTACTGTCCATGTGGATGGAGATTCTTTTATTCAATATACGAAAGGCGCACCGGATGAACTCTTAAAGAAATGTACGAAGATTTATAAAGACGGTGTTGAAAGAGAGTTAACAGATGCAGACAGAGCTGAGATCCTCTCTTCTAATAAGGCTTTTGCAGATAAGGCATTAAGAGTTCTTGCCGGATCTTACAGAAAGTACAGTGAAAAACCTTCTTCCTTTAAAGCTGAGGATCTTGAATGTGAGCTTACATTCATAGGTCTTGCTGGAATGATCGATCCTGTTCGTCCTGAGGTCAAGGCTGCAATTGATGAGTGCCGCAGTGCAGGCATTCGCCCTGTAATGATTACAGGAGACCATAAGGATACTGCGATTGCAATTGCTAAGGAACTTGGCATTATAAGCGATGCAAAACAGGCTATTACAGGTAGCGAACTCGATAAGATCAGCGATGAAGAGCTTGATAAGACGATTGGTAACTACGGGGTATATGCACGTGTTCAGCCTGAGCATAAGGTAAGAATCGTACAGGCATGGAAGAAGCAGGGCAAGGTCGTTGCTATGACAGGAGACGGCGTAAATGATGCTCCTTCCATTAAGAATGCTGATATCGGAGTCGGAATGGGAATTACAGGAACCGACGTTACGAAGAACGTAGCCGACATGGTTCTTGCTGATGATAACTTCGCAACCATCGTTGCCGCTGTTGCAGAGGGAAGGAGAATCTATGACAACATCAGAAAGGCGATTCAGTTCCTTCTTGCATCAAACTTCGCAGAAGTTCTCTCAATATTCTTCTCATCTCTCATGGGATTCACTATCTTGCGTCCTGCACACCTGTTATGGATTAACCTCATTACAGACTGTTTCCCTGCTATTGCTCTTGGAATGGAAAACGGGGAAGAGGATATCATGCGTCGTCCTCCAAGAAAGAAGAGCGAAGGCGTATTTGCTGGCGGTATGGGATTTGATTGCGTATTCCAAGGTGTTGTTACAGCCGCTTTGACTCTGCTTTCTTTCTTTATCGGAGAGTATATTCAAAACGGTGCTTTCCAGATTGCAGAATCCGAAGATGGTATGACGATGGCATTCTTGACGCTTTCAATGATTGAGATCTTCCACTCATTCAACATGAGAAGCTTAGATAAGAGCATATTCCACTTGAAAGGGCACAACAAGTATCTCTACTGGTCTCTAATCGGATCGTTCGTTGCGACAGTACTTGTTCTTTACGTTCCTTTCTTACGTGATGCTTTCAGTTTCCAGCATATCTCTTTGTATGAATTTGCAATCGCTTTGATTCTTGCAATCATGATTATCCCAATCGTAGAAATACAGAAGGTATTTAAGAGAAGAGGCGAGAGAAAGAGAGCTAACGCTTAATAAAAACATTTGCCCAGGGGTAAGCCCCTGGGTATTTTTATCTTTTGACCTTCTTTAAATCTACATTCAGTTTTTCTTGCCCTAAAAACTCTAACAAAGTACATTAAGTAGGTAGGAGGGCTTATGCAAGAGATAAAAGAGCCTGAGAAAGATGATAAGAAGCAACCTAAAAAATCTTTGATTTACTACTATATAATTGCACTTATCGTATTGTTGATATTAAATGCCGTGTTATTCCCAAGCATGAACAGGCGCAGCATTATTGAAGTCGGTTATAACGAGTTTTTGAATATGATTGATAACGGGGAAGTTCTGCAGGTTGCATATGACGAGGCGAACAGCCAATATGCTTTCATTGCAGAAGTTGACGGCATAAGAAACGTATATGTAACCGGAGTCTGGCCAGGAGATGGCGAGCGTCTTTTAGAGCAGCTAAGATCTAACCCTGATATCACATTCAGTGCGTCTATCCCGACACAGGCAAATCCTATAATGGAATTCTTGACTAATTGGGTCTTCCCGATACTGATATTCATTGTAATTGGAAATCTTCTTTCCCGCTTTATGATGAAAAGAATGACAGGGGCAGATGGAATTGGCGGCGCATTTGGGAATGCGATGCAGTTTGGAAAATCCGGCGCAAAGGTTTACGTCGAAGATGCTTCAACCGGAGTGCGTTTTACGGATGTTGCCGGTCAGGACGAAGCGAAAGAGAGCCTTAAAGAGGTCGTAGGATTTCTGCATAATCCTGAAAAATATGCAGAAATTGGGGCAAAGCTTCCAAAAGGCGTGTTACTTGTCGGACCTCCAGGAACGGGTAAGACGCTGCTTGCAAAGGCCGTAGCGGGAGAGGCTGGCGTTCCATTCTTCTCTATCTCAGGATCTGAATTCGTTGAGATGTTCGTTGGCATGGGAGCTGCAAAAGTAAGGGATCTCTTTAAACAGGCTAACGAGAAAGCGCCCTGTATCGTATTCATAGATGAAATTGATGCAATCGGAAAGAAAAGAGACGCTTCAGGTTTTAACTCAAACGATGAAAGAGAGCAGACTCTTAACCAGCTTCTTGCGGAGATGGATGGTTTTGATGCTAAAAAAGGCGTTGTTCTTCTAGCTGCGACAAATCGCCCGGAATCCCTTGATCCTGCGCTTTTAAGGCCTGGAAGATTCGACAGAAGGGTTCCTGTAGAACTTCCTGATTTGCAAGGAAGAAAGGCAATTCTTCTTGTTCATGCAAAAGATGTTAAAATCGATGGAGAAATCGATTGGGACATAATTGCGAGATCTACAGCAGGAGCAAGCGGTGCAGAGCTTGCAAATATCATCAATGAAGCAGCACTGCTTGCCGTTAGAAGCGGAAGGCAGAGCGTAAGCCAAAGAGATCTTGAGGACAGTGTCGAAACTGTTATTGCTGGAGCTGAAAGAAAGAGCGCCGTGGTAAGTGAAAAAGATAAGAAGATCGTCTCTTATCATGAGATAGGGCATGCGCTGGTTGCTGCAAAACAGAACAACAGCGCGCCTGTAACAAAGATTACGATAGTTCCAAGAACCTCAGGTGCCCTTGGATATACAATGCAGGTTGATGAGGGTGAAAAGCTCTTGATGAGCAAGGTTGAGATACTTAACAAGATCGCGACTTTGACTGGAGGACGTGCTGCAGAGGAGTTCGTATTCGGTAAGGAGAATATGACGACAGGTGCGAGCAACGACATAGAACAGGCTACTAAGCTTGCAAGAGCTCTCGTTACTAGATACGGAATGAGTGATGATTTCGATATGGTAGCCTTGGAGACTCAGACGAACCAGTACCTTGGAGGTGACACATCTTTAGCCTGTTCTGCTGAAACTGCCTCTAAAATAGATGAAAAGGTCTTTGAAATTGTGAAGAATGCACATAAGAAGGCTTATAAGATAATAGAGGAGAACGAAGAGAAGCTTCACAGCCTTGCCTCCTATCTTCTTGAGAAGGAGACAATTACAGGTGAAGAATTTATGAATATTTTAAATAGAGATTGTTAAAAACAATTCTTTAACAATATTTAAGCAATGTTCCAATATTATTGCGTTATTATCTAGCTAAATAGTGACGCGAAAGCAAACATATTTGCCTATGTTATCCCGGATGGAGGTCTAGCGGCCTCCATTTTTTTTACAACTTTTTCTTTCTTTTGGTAAAAACATGCCTTATGATATCCCTTTAAATAAGGAGAGAGCTGATGGACGTGAATTTGGATTATCTATTTAGAATCATACTTAGTGCCATGTGCGGTTTTGCAATAGGGTTTGAAAGAGAAAAAAGGCTTAAGAATGCTGGAATAAGAACGCATATAATCGTTGCAATTTCTTCAGCTCTTATGATGATCGTCAGCAAATACGGATTTTATGATGTGCTTGAAAGCGGATTGTCTGTAGATGCATCAAGAATCGCAGCTGGAGTTGTAACCGCAATAGGATTTTTAGGTGCGGGCGTTATTTATGTGAGAAAAGAAAATACGATAGGCCTTACTACTGCAGCCGGCCTTTGGGCGACCGTTGGAATCGGTATCGCACTCGGAGCTGGCATGTATTTTATCGGGATAACTACAACAGCCCTTATTATTATAATACAGCTTCTGCTTCATCATTTAAAATTAAAGAGTGTAATGCTCGTATCTAGCAGGGCAATAATAAACTTAACAAAAAGTGAAATATCAACAAGAGAAATTAGAGAGTATTTTATTAGCAAGGACTTTACTTTAAGAGGTGCTGAGATCAGAAAAGATGAGAATGGCGATCTGATCTTTTCGTGCATACTTCTTTTCCCAAAAGGAATGAGTGCGAATGACGGTATTGCGATAATAGAGAAGGTTGGAACGTTTAAAAGCATTGAGATCAATATGATCTAATCATCGAAACTCATTCCTTCTGCTCTTCCCGCCCATTCGTATGTGATGCCGTCATCTGGATCGTATGCAGAGCTTTGTGATACTGTGTTTTGTGGTTCTTTTGAGTTTTTATTATCTTGTTTTTCCTGTTCCATAGACAAGATTTTAACGTTAAAAAACATCTCTTGAAAGAGAGTGAAAATAGGAATACTCTAAATTTCCAAGAGGAAAGGGATGAATATCAAGCATACGGATTTTTCTAAAGGAAGTGTTGCTTTTTCAATATTGCAAGTATCAGTTCCCATGATAATAGCGGAGCTTGTGAACCTGCTTTATAGCATGGTTGACAGGATTTATATCGGACACATAGAAAACGTCGGAAGCCAAGCGTTGACGGGGCTAGGAATATGTTTCCCGATTATATCTTTAATAAGCGCATTTGCTCGTCTATATGGTTTTAACGGAGGGGCTCCTCTTTGTGCCATCGCACAAGGCGAGAGAAAAGAGGATGAAGCAAAGAGCGTATTATATACGTCTTTAATGCTTGCTGTAATTACAGGAGCGGTATTAACTTTAATAGTCGTAATTTTCATCCGTCCAATACTCTTTTTATTTGGAGCTAGCAGTGTTACATATCCTTATGCAAGAGATTATCTTTTAATTTATGCGCTTGGCTCGGTTCCTGTTCTCGTAACTCTTACCCTTAACGCCTTTATTAACAGCCAAGGCTTTGCAACAATCGGAATGTTTACGGTTCTTATAGGTGCGGTTTTAAATATCATATTAGATCCTGTTTTAATATTTATTTTTAACCTCGGAGTAAAAGGGGCTGCGATTGCAACGATGTTCTCTCAGACATGTTCAGCCCTTTTTGCTTTCTTCTTTTTAAGAAGCAAGAATGCCGTTGTTAAAATCACATTTAAAGGACAGCGACTTGAAAAGAAGAGGTGCTTTAAGATTATAGGCCTTGGCACGAGCGGTTTTGTAATGGGGGCGACAAACTCTCTTGTTCAACTCGTATGCAATAAATGCGCTCTCATCTGGGGCGGGGATTTATATGTCGGGGTAATGACTATTTTAAATTCCGTAAGAGAGATCTTCTCTACTCCGATCAATGGGCTATCGAGCGGATCAAGCCCTGTTATGAGTTATAACTATGGGGCACGCGATGCAAAAAGGGTTAAGAAGGCAAGCAATTTCGCACTCTTTGCTACTCTTATTATCTCATCTGTTGTATGGCTTATCGTAGTAATATTTCCAAGACAGCTTTCACTTCTTTTTACAAGTGAAGAAGAGCTTATTAATGCTGCCGTTCCTGCTCTTCGCATATACTTCTTCGGCTTTATATTCATGTCTTTCCAAATGACAGGTCAAAATACTTTTGTCGCCCTTGGAAAGGCAAAGCCTGCAATATTCTTCTCCCTCTTTAGAAAGGTATTTATAGTCGTTCCTCTTACGATAATCCTTCCTTACATTTTCGGTATAAACGGCGTTCTTATTGCAGAACCGATAAGCAATGTAGTAGGGGGTCTTGCCTCATATCTTACGATGAGACATATCGTATTCAGAGAGCTGAATCAGATGGAGAAAGAACTCAAGTAACTACTTTATGGTATAATTTATAGCTAGAAGGATGTGATGTCACAGGAAGTCCCTATCAAAGAAATCCTTAAATATTTTGAGAGGAAACTTCTGTGCCTGTTTTTAGAACTAAGAATGGTTATGGTGCAATGGTTGTGATATGAATATAGAGACTTATGAGAAAACATTATGGATTAACGATGTCAGAGTAAAAGTTATAGAAGCTGAAGAATCTTTCAAGCAGGAAAAGTATATTGATATGGATTCTGTTATATCAAAAATTAGAGATAAGTATGGCATTTTAGATCATCATTCTTCTTCCCATATATAAGAGTAAATGTCTGCAAAACGAATTACACTCCATTAATTAGCTTTTTCTAATATTTCGGCATTACAATAAATTCGTAAGGCGTAATGTGTATTCGCTTTGTGCATACCATATACTCCCATAGGAGAGTAGATCAAAATATTTACAATAGAAAACCCTTCAAATTGTTTTTCCAACTTGAAGGGTGATTAGATTACATTCTGCTGTAGAGATCTTCATAGATCTTGGAACTGTTCTTCCAAGACCAATCTTTCTCCATGCCCCGTTTTACGAGTTTAGCCCAGCTCTCTGGTCTGTCGTAATAGAGCCAGGATGCATGATTTATCCTATCCATTAAGCCCCATGCGGTGTATTCGTTAAATGCAAAGCCAGTTCCTGTCTCTTCGTATTCGTTATACGGTTCTACTGTGTCTCTAAGTCCTCCTACCGCATGAACGATAGGAACGGTTCCGTAGCGTAGGGATATAAGCTGCGTAAGTCCGCACGGCTCGAATGCGGAAGGAACGAGAAGAGCATCGCATCCTGCATAGATCTTATGTGCAAGTTCATCGTTGTACATGATTCTTGCCGCAACCTTGTTAGGATATTTGCTTTGGAAGTAGCGGAACATATTCTCATAATTCTCTGCTCCTGTTCCAAGCACTACAAGGTTAATCTCTCTTGTGCAGAGCTCATCCATTATGATGTTTATAAGATCAAGACCTTTTTGATCTGTAAGCCTCGATATTATTCCAAGAGTCAGGATGTCTGGATTCTCTGGAAGGTTAAGCTCTTTCTGAAGGTTCTTCTTATTCTCTTTCTTTCCGTTCTTAACGCTTCTGATCGTATAATTCTTATAGATCTTCTTGTCCTTTGCAGGATTCCACTCCTCGTAATCTATTCCGTTTACAATTCCCCAGACCCTGTCGCCTCTCCATCTGATGATATCATCTAGGCCGTCAGAGAAGTTAGGAGTCTTTATCTCCTCGGCATATGAATTAGATACAGTAGTAACATAATCAGAGTATACTAAAGCACCTCTCATCATTGAGCAGTTCCAGCTGTTTTTAGGAATGCTTGTATCTTGATATGGTGATACGAGCTTTCCCAGCTCGAAGCACTCCCACGGAAGGCCTGAAACCCACTGTATATGGCCTACATCCCATGTTCCTTGGAATCTTATGTTGTGGATTGTGAATATCGTTCTTATTCCGCGGAAGAACGGATCGCCTTGGAATACCGTATTCAAATAGACTGGGACAAGTGCGCTCTGCCAGTCATGACAGTGTATGATATCCGGTCTGAATCCTATAAGAGGAAGGGCAGAGAGTACTGCCTTGTCAAAATATGCGAATCTCTCAAGATCCTGGAACATATCGTAATAGGGGACAAGTCCAGAAAAATACATCTCGTTATCTACGAAATAGTACTGTATGCCATCTAATGTTAAGGTTTTTATTCCAACGTAGATTCTGTTATCCATTTGGAAATAATACACAGTCTCCATTTGGTTCCTGTACTCTTCTTTTATGGCATGGTAGTTAGGAAGGATTACCCTGATATCATAATCTTTCTTATCGAAAGCTTTCGGCAGACTTCCACATACATCAGCTAGTCCTCCTGTTTTTACAAAAGGGACGCATTCACTAGTGACAAATAGGATCTTTTTCATTTTACCTCCTCTGCTTTTTATTATTGTACAGGGCAAAAGGGGAAAAAGAAAGATAAAGATTTGCCGATAGCCAAGAAGAATTTGCTTGCTCTCAACTTTTCTGTGGTATTTCTATTTGTCTTGAAAAATGATATACACTTTGCAAAGGAGGGCTCATGGGTTATTTAGAAAAAGTAAACTCATTGTCTCTATATTTGATAGTAGGCGGAATTTTACTCTTCATCTCTTTTTTATGCATCGTATTCATCGTTAAGAGTTATAGGGCGGGGCTTAAAATAGGAATGGACAAGAAAGTTTTGAAAAGGGCGATTACAAGCAGTGCGACTTTTACAGTCCTTCCTTCAGTCTCAATACTTTTGGGGGTTATTGCACTCTCAGGATCTCTTGGAATTCCTGCATCTTGGCTTCGTCTTTCTGTCGTAGGCAACTTGCAGTATGAGGCGACAGTTGCTGAAATTGCCGCAAGCAGTATGGGATTAAGCCTTAATAATTTAAATACGGATGCACTTTCTACAATCTTGCTTGTAATGACTGTCGGTATCATATGGGGATGTCTTCTTTCAATTTTTACAATGAAGAAGTACTCGTCAAAGTTAAGTATTAAAAGTTCTGGAGAGAAGAAAGGTGCATCTTATGCATCATGGGCGATGGTTGCGATGATGATCGGGCTATGTTCGACTTTCGTAGGGTCTTATATTGCCGGTGCAATCGTAAATAAAGATCTTGTTCCTTTTATCACAGTGCTTGTATCTGCGCTATTCATGGCGCTTTTTGAGTTGCTTTCAAAAAAGCATAAGGCATTTGAGAACTTCTCTCTTGCCATTTCAATGCTTCTTGGCATGACAGGAGCTGTCATTGTCTCTGCGTTATAAGGGGAAAAGTATGGAAAAATTCAATTACGAAGAATATACAAACTCTATCCATCGTCTTGGAAGAATCGGGCTTAGTATCGGAGTCATCTTGCTTCTTATTGCCCCTTTTTTGTTTTCTCTTGTTCTAAATGCTGAAATTAACTGGCCTGCTTTTTTCTCAGCAATCTGGCCTGTTCTAATCGTTTATGTCCCGTCTTGTATCGTAGAGTATCTTATATATGTTCCTCTGTTGGGGCCTGGCGCAAGCTATTTGACTTTCATTACCGGAAACATAACGAACTTGAAGCTTCCTTGTGCCGCAAATGCACGTGAGATTGCTAAAACTGAGGTCGGAAGCAATGAAAATGAGATAATATCGACACTCTCGGTCGCAACATCATCCCTCGTTACGATGCTAGTAATTTTTATTGGCGTTCTTCTTTTAATTCCTCTTACTCCGATTTTAGAGAACCCGACTCTTTCTCCTGCGTTTGACAATGTGCTTCCAGCACTCTTTGGAGCACTTGGCTATCAGTACTTTAGAAAGAGCTTGAAAATTACAGTTCTTCCTCTTTCTTTCATGGTTCTTATCTGTGCTTTAGTGCCATCTCTTATGGGGCAGACTTCTTTCATGATAATAGCCTGCGGCGGATTAGCCATAGCACTTTCTTATATCCTTTGGAAGAAAAACATACTTAAATAGGTGGTGAAATAATGAAAATAGAAGAAAAACTATCTGAAATGATAAAGGTAGAGACGATCAGTGAGATCGGAAAGGATAACGCAGAAAAATTTGAAAGATTTCAAAGCAAGCTTAAAGAGCTGTTCCCTCTGACTTTCCAAACGCTTGAATTTCATAGTTTTTCAGGCGCTATGCTTCTAAGGTGGCCTGGCCTTGATTCTTCATTAAGGCCCTTAGTTCTTATGAGCCATCAGGATGTCGTAGAGGCAACTGGAGAGTGGAAGCATGAACCGTTTTCCGGCGATATCGCAGATGGTTCTGTATGGGGACGTGGAACTGTTGATACGAAAGGATCCCTTGCTGCTATTTTTGAAGCGGTTGAAAGACTTCTAGAAGAGAACTATAAGCCTAAGATGGACGTCTATATTTCATCTTCAAGTTCTGAAGAGATATCAGGAGATGGCGCTTTAAAGGCCGTAGAGTATTTAAAAGAAAGAGATGTCAGGCCGCTTTTGGTATTAGATGAGGGCGGCATGATAAAAAGCGAGCCATTAAAAGGCGCAAAAGGGCGTTTTGCCATGATGGGGACCCTTGAAAAGGGTACGTGCAATTTCCGTTTTGTGGCAAGAGGAAGGGGAGGACATGCATCTGCTCCTGGAAAAAACACCCCTTTGGTCCGTCTTGGAGAGTTCATGACGGAGATAGAAAAGCACGATCCATTCAAAGCTAAGATGAATGAAACGACAGTAGAGATGTTTTCCCGTCTTGGTTCTCGCATGGACGGATTAATGGGTTTTGTCTTAAGGCATGCAAGGCCTCTAAGTCCTATATTAAATAAGGTTCTTCCTAAGATAAACACGCTTGCGACTGCAATGATAAAAACAACGCTTGCCTTTACTACAGCGCATGGTTCAAATGGGCTTAATGTTCTTCCTGAGTATGCGTATGTTACAGGAAACAGCCGTGTAATCTCTCATGAAGATGCTGATTACACAGAGCAGAAATTGAGAGAAATTGCATCTAAGTATGACATCGAGGTTGAAACGATAATGAAGAACTATGCGTGTCCTGTTGTAGACCATAATGGGAAGATATTCAAATTCGTAGAGGCCAAAATCAATGAGGTTTTCCCTGATGTCGTAACAACTCCATATGCAATGACGGGGGGAACTGATGGCCGTCACTATTCAGCTATTTCAGAGAACGTAATACGATTCGCTCCTCTTGAGATAAACGAGCAGCAATATAAGAGCATTCACGGAATTGATGAAAACATAAGCATTTCATGCTTAGAAAACGGGGTACAATTCTACAAGAAAATTATAAAAGATTTATATGAAAGCTAAATATTTTGAGCTTTGAGATGGAATTGAGAGACATCATTATCAAAAATGCGGTATATTTTGTGCATTTTTATGCAAATGAATGTTTCTTAATAGTAGACCCTATTTCCAAACTCCGATAATATAGGTTATCTGATTTTATTTTGGAGGAATTCTATGAAAAAGGTATTGGTATTGCTCATGGTTCTTCTGACGGCTACATTTGCATTCGCAGGTGGTGCATCAGAAACTACAACTACAGTAACAGCCACAGCAACAACACCGGCAGCAACTACAAGCGAAAGCACAGCTTCTGCTCCTGCAGAAACAACAGTTCCTGAGAATTTCCACATCGGAATCGTAACAGGAACAGTTAGCCAGAGCGAAGATGATCTACGCGGCGCTGAGGCTCTGATCGCAGAGTACGGCTCAGTTGCAGACGGTGGTATGATTCAGCATCTCACATATCCTGATAACTTCATGGAAGAGCAGGAGACAACTATCAGTGTTATCGCAGGACTTGCAGATGATCCTCTTATGAAGGCAGTTATCGTTAACCAGGCTGTTCCTGGAACAACAGAGGCTTTCAGAAGGATCAAGGAAGTAAGGCCAGATATCATCTGTCTCGCAGGTGAGGCTCACGAGGATCCAGCAGTAATCGCTTCTGCAGCAGACCTTGTAAGTAACAATGACTTCGTATCCCGCGGATACCTGATCATTCATACAGCTCATGAGCTCGGATGTGATACATTCGTACATATCTCATTCCCACGCCACCTCTCAATGGAGACAATGAGCCGCCGCCTCGCTATCATGAGAAGAACTTGTGAAGAGCTTGGCATGACATTCGTATCTGTTTCTGCACCAGATCCAACAAGTGACGTAGGAATTGCAGGTGCTCAGCAGTACATCCTCGAGCAGGCTCCAGCATGGATTGAGCAGTATGGACCAAATACAGCATTCTTCTGTACTAACGATGCTCATACAGAACCACTTCTCCGCCAGCTGATCAACCTTGGAGCAGGTTACTTCATCGAAGCTGACCTTCCTTCTCCATTGATGGGCTATCCTGGAGCTCTTGGAATTGACCTTGCTGATGTAGCAGGAGACTTCCCAGCAATTCTTAAGAGAGTTGAGGATACAGTTGTAGAGCGCGGTGGTGCAGGCAGATTCGGAACTTGGGCATACAGCTACGGTTACACAGTATCTGCAGGTCTTGGCCAGCATGCTATCAACGTTATCAGAGGAGAGAGCGAGCTTCTCAACAGGGCAGACATCATGAAGGCATTTGCAAAGTATTCACCAGGAGCATCTTGGAACGGAGCTAACTATGTAAATGCTGATACAGGTGTTGGACTTAGGAACTACTTCCTTGTTTACCAGGATACATATGTAATGGGCAGAGGTTACATGCACGTTACAGATGTTGAAGTTCCTGAGTGGGCTTATACAGTTAAGTAAGCTATCTTATAGCTGAATTATACAAGGGGAGGAAAACCTCCCCTTGCATTTTGTTTCCAATTAAGGTGATAAAACGATGGAATATTCTTCTACACCCCTTCTTGAGATGAAGGGAATCAGTAAGGAATTCTCAGGTAACAAAGTCCTTAATGACATCAATTTCAAATTATATCCAGGCGAGATCCTTGGTCTCGTTGGAGAAAACGGTGCAGGTAAGAGCACGTTGATGAAGATTCTTTTCGGAATGGATGAGATTAGGGACACTGGTGGTTATGGCGGAGAGATTCTTATAGACGGCAAGAAAGTCGAGTTCCGATCTTCTGAAGATGCTATAAAGGAAGGAATCGGAATGGTTCATCAGGAATTCTCCCTTATCCCGGATTTTACAGTTTCTGAAAACATTCTTTTAAACCGAGAACCTGAGAAATACAGTGTTATGAGTGAGCTTTTCGGAAAAAGGCTCAATACAGTAGATAGGAAAGAAATGCAGAGAAGAGCTCTTATGGCTATCGAACGCCTTGGAGTTGAACTCGACGCAAATAAAGTAATTTCAACGCTTCCTGTAGGATATAAGCAGTTTACGGAGATCGCTAGGGAGCTCAGCAAGGAAGATGACGAGAGAAGTGCAGATGCAAAAGGCATCAGGCTCCTTGTACTTGATGAACCTACTGCGGTTCTTTCCGAGCATGAGGCAATTGCACTGTTAAAGGCAATGAAGATGCTTTCAAATGCCGGAATTGCAATTATCTTTATCTCGCACCGCCTTCAGGAGATTATCGATGTCTGTGATTCAATCATGGTGATGAGGGATGGCCTTATCATCAAGCATGTCGATAAGAGTGAGGCAGATGTGCAGAAGATTGCATCATGGATGGTCGGACGTTCTGTAAAACAGGAAAGAGTTGTTAGGGACAGAAGCCATGTAAGCAGTGAAACTGTTCTTAAGGTCTCCAATTTACGTGTTGATATGCCTGGTGAGATGGTTAAGGATGTCTCCTTTGAGGTAAGGAAAGGTGAGATATTCGGACTTGGCGGTCTTGCCGGACAGGGCAAGATAGGCATTCCTAATGGAATCATGGGACTTTACTATGCACTTGGTTCTGTAAATTTTGATGGAAAAGACATAAAGCTTAATGCTCCTTCCAATCCTCTCTCTTCAGGTATTGCATTTGTATCTGAAGACAGGCGTGGAGTAGGACTTCTTCTTGATGAGTCACTTGAATGGAATGTCTCTTTTGGCGCAATGCAGGTTAACGACAGCTTCCTGAAGAAGGTTGGGCCTATAAAATTCCGTGATAACGAGGCAATAAGGAAAGTTACAGAAGAGTATATTGATCTGCTTCAGATCAAGTGCACATCCTCAAAGCAGAGGGCACGTCAGCTCTCTGGCGGTAACCAGCAGAAGATATGTCTTGCAAAGGCATTTGCACTTAAGCCGAAACTGCTTTTTGTTTCAGAACCTACACGTGGTATAGACGTTGGTGCAAAGGCTCTGGTGCTTGAAGCCCTTAAGAAATACAACGAAGAGAACGGTACGACAATCGTAATGATCTCAAGTGAGCTTGAAGAGCTTCGAAGCATCTGTGACAGGATAGCTATCGTGCATGACGGAAAGATCGCAGGCACGCTTGATGCTACACGGCCAAGTGAGGAATTCGGTGTTCTCATGCTTGGTGATATTAAGGAGGCTAAATGATGGATGCTGTAGCTTTGAAGGAAAAGGCTGTGCAGATCGTCAAATCATTCGGTCTGCCTAGGCTTATAATCACAATTTTCCTTGTGCTTTTATTTGTTATCGCTCCATTTGCGAAAGTGAATATTGCATCTGGAATATCAGATATGCTTACAAGATTCGGAATGAACGCCGTTCTTGTTCTTGCAATGGTTCCAATGGTCCATTCAGGATGTGGCCTTAACTTTGGCCTTCCTCTTGGAATCATATCAGGACTGCTTGGTGCGACAATGACTATTGAGTTCGGGTTCACAGGATTCCCGAGTTTCTTGATGGCTATTGTTTTCGCTACTCCATTTGCATTGATCCTCGGTGCAGGGTATGGTGTGCTTCTGAACAAGGTAAAGGGCGGAGAGATGATGATCGCTACATATGTAGGATTCTCTTCCGTTGCCTTCATGTGCATCATGTGGCTTCTTCTTCCTTATAAGTCATCAGACATGGTCTGGGGATATGCAGGAACAGGTCTCAGAACCACTATTTCAGTAGAAAAGGCATACCTTGGGGTTCTTGATAACTTCTTAAGAATAGAGATCGGCCATCTTGCAATTCCTACAGGGACTATTCTGTTCTTTGCATTCCTTTCTCTCCTGATCTGGCTGTTTTTAAGGACAAAGACAGGAACTGCTATGACGGCTGTAGGTTCCAACCCGATATTCGCTACAGCAAGCGGTGTAAGCGTTGACAGGATGAGAATCCTTTCTGTCGTGCTTTCCACATGGCTAGGTGCTGTTGGAATCATCGTATATGAACAGTCTTTCGGATTCATACAGCTTTACATGGGACCGTTCAACATGGCCCTTCCTGCAGTAAGTGCTGTTCTGCTTGGCGGAGCAAGCGTAAACAAGGCATCGATTGCAAACGTTGTTATTGGAACACTGCTTTTCCAAGGCATCCTGACAATGACGCCAAGCGTCATGAATGGACTTATTCAGATGGATGTTTCAGAGGTTATCAGAATCATTGTTTCCAACGGCATGATCCTCTACGCTCTAACAAGAAAGCAGGAGGTAACAAGATGAGTAATAATCTGACTAAGAAAAATATTTCTGTGAAAGAGCTTGTTATAAACAACCTTGTTCCTATCCTATTCATCTGTATCTGTATTGTTGGAATTCCTCTTTCAGGATATTCAGGATCATATCTTCTCAATGAGATCCTCTCCAGGCTTGGAAGAAACTCCTTCCTTGTTCTTTCCCTTCTTATCCCAGTCATGGCCGGAATGGGATTGAACTTCGGTATGACACTTGGTGCAATGGCTGGACAGATCGGACTTATATTCGTATCTGACTGGAATGTTGTTGGAATTCCTGGAATGGTTCTTGCTGCCATTATATCCACTCCTATTTCCATTCTTCTTGGATGGCTCTGCGGAACTATATTAAATAATGCGAAGGGCAGGGAGATGGTTACAAGCTATATCATCGGTTTCTTCATGAACGGTGTCTATCAGCTGTTTGTGCTTTATTTCATGGGATCAATCATTCCTATTTCCTCTTCAGCTCTTGTTCTCCCACGTGGCTACGGTATCAGAAACACTGTAAACCTTGAGAGCATGAGAAAGAGCCTTGATAACCTGATTCCATTCAATATCTTCGGAGCAAGCGTCCCTGTTGCCACATTGCTTCTTGTCGTGGTTTTCTGTTTTGTTATCGTATGGTTCAGAAAAACGAAGCTAGGACAGGACATGAGGGCTGTAGGGCAGGATATGGAAGTTGCTCGCCAGGCAGGTATAAAAGTTGAGAAGACAAGGGTTCTTTCAATCATACTTTCAACAGTATTTGCCGGATTCGGCATGATCATCTACCTGCAGAACATCGGAACTCTCAATACCTATAACTCCCACTCCCAGATCGGTATGTTCTCAATTGCAGCACTTCTTGTTGGTGGTGCAAGTGTTGACAAGGCCAGCATCAAGAACGTATTTATCGGAATCATACTGTTCCATACTATGTTCACGATAGCACCGACTGTTGGAAGGAATCTTATCGGAGAAGCACAGCTTGGTGAATATTTCAGGGTATTCGTCAGCTATGGAGTCATTACCCTTGCTCTTGTTCTTTATGAAATCAGGACAAGAAGAGAAGCCAGAAAGGCACTTGAGGAGGCAGAGTGATGAAGTTCAAAATTACAAGATCATTTTATATCCGCATTGCTGCATTGATCCTTGTCATCCTCCTTGGTGTCTGGATGTTCTTTATTGGAAAACAGCACACGATCCTTCTGGATAATAACAAGGTTGGCGATGTCAGAGCTCTGGAAGAAGTCAGCGTTAGTGTGGACGGCGGACCTGCGATAGAGCTTTATTCTAGGATGCGCGATCAGGCAATTGTTACTGGGCAAAGCCATACACTGAATGTCGTGTTTATAGGTGATGACGGAACTGAATATACTTTTGAAAAGAGGATCAAGCTTCCTATTGATGAGAACATGATGATTCTCTATCTTCCAGTTCTTGTCGCAGATCCGAATGCGCCCATGGAGACATGGCTGGCACACTTCGAAAGCCAGGCAGTCACTGTAGATACCTCAGAAGAAGCAAATGAGGTCGTCACAGATGACATGTCCATGATGAGCGAATTCTAAATTATATGGGCTTGCTGTTTGCGAGCCCATTAATTTTTCTTTCTTATATAACTAATAGTATGATAATCTTTAGTTGATAACCCTTTTAGTTTCTTGGTTATTCTTTTATTTGAAATCATACTTTTAGTAAGATGGAAAAAGGAAAGAACAAAGAAGCCTTACAGAGAATCGTAGGAGAGAACATAAGGCGGATAAGATGTGACAACCATATGAGTCAGGAAGAGCTTAGCGAAGCATTAGGGCTTTCCAAGAATTTCATATCCCTTTTAGAGACCGGATCTAAATTCCCGTCGGCTGAAACGATATCGAAGCTCGCTAGCGTATTTGACTGCGATTACTGTGTCTTTTTCTTCGATGCTTCAAGTTCTGCTGATAAGATTATCAAGGACGTAAGGAATCTTATCTCTTTTGCAATAGACGAGGAGATAAAAAACAAGCTTCCTCTTAAAGAGACCAGGAAGGAAAAGACTAAGCGTCAGGAGAGATAATTTATGAAAGTTGGTTTAAAAGATGTATTCAATTTTTCCGAAGTTGACAATAATTACAGAAAGGTTTTTGATGCAGTCGACAAAGATAGCGTTGCTGTGATTCTTAAAGGGGGAAAGCCTAAGTACGTCGTAGTGCCATATACATCTACTTTTGAAATTGACAATGAAGAACTTGTTGACTGGTCTGGAAGCGCAGAAGATCTTGAAGAGATCAATAGGGTGAACGAAGAGCTGTTAGAGGATCTGACGCTTGAAAACAATCCTGTTTTTTAGTAAATATGCTGTCTAAACCAAAAGTAGAGAAACTAAACTGATATTAGCTTGTGTAGAGAATGCCGTTTTTCTAAACTTAGTGGCATGGATGAAAGAAATCTAGCAGAAATTATAGCAAAACACAGGAAAGATAAAGGAATGACGCAGGTTGAGCTTGCCTCAATCATGGGAGTTACAGACAAGGCCGTATCTAAATGGGAGAGGGGACTGTCTTATCCTGATGTGGCGTCTTATCCACGTCTTGCAGAAGCGTTAGACATAAGCGTTGAAGAACTTATGGGTTTTTCAGAAAAAAGAGATGATGATAAGAAGATTTTAGATGTTGCGTTGAAAGCTGTTGCAACGGCAATGGGAGCAGCTGTATTAATCCTTTCAATTATGAATAAGATTGAAATGAAAGATGCTGTAACGATGCTTTCTTTAGGCATTTTGTGCATAGGAATTCATCTTCTGAGAAGAAAATAGGAGATCAAAGAGTCATATACAGAATGGGGTAGGCATTGCCTTCTTCGTCATGTTCTTCCCTTTTGTAGGTCTTAAAGCCCATATGTTTGTAAAAACCTATGGCCTCAGGGTTCTGTTCGTTCACTGTAAGTCTTTTTATCTTGTTTTCATCGATTGCGATTGTTAATAACTTTCTTCCTAGTCCTTTTCCCCTTACAGACGGATCTAGGAAGAGCATTTCAAGTCTGTCATCTTTAAGACCCATGAACGCAACTGGCAAATTATTATCGTCTCTTGCTATTAAAAGAGTTTTTACTTCTTTTATTGCAGATGGCACGTATTCTTTTATCCTTAGTATTTCTTTTTCAGTTAGGAACAGGTGAGTCTCTCTTACCGATCTTTCCCATACGTTTACTAATGATGTTATTAAATCATCGGATCTGTCATTTACCAGAACTACATTCATGCTTTCACTCTATTGTGTTTTTGAATGTTGTTCCAGTACTGTTTTTAGTCTAAATGGCTGTTTAAAAATGGAATGATATATGAAAGCGCTATATTGAAATCTTCTCCATGAAAGCCATGGCCAGCTCCTTCTATCATATGGTATTCGACATCGTTTAATTCATTTACGAGTCTTTCTGAATATGATAATTTAATTCATTACTTATGCCATACTCTAAAGTCTTATGGGGGTTATGTGCATGCGGGATAGAGGAAAATTCATAGTATCAGAGAAGGGCAGAGGCATTAAAAAAGGCGCCGAAGCGCCTAAGTCAACCCTCTCTGAATCGGGCTAGGAACTCTTTAGTTCTTTCGCTTTGAGGATTATAGAATATATCTTTAGGAGAGCCTTCTTCCTCAATCTTTCCGTCTGACATGAAAATTACCCTGCTTGATACGTCACGTGCAAATGCCATCTCGTGTGTTACTACGAGCATTGTCATGCCGCTTTTTGCAAGAGAGCTCATAACTTCCAATACCTCTGCGACCATCTCCGGATCCAGAGCGCTTGTCGGCTCATCGAATAAAAGGACTTCAGGATCCATGCAGAGCGCTCTTGCGATTGCAACCCTCTGCTTCTGTCCTCCTGAGAGCTGTCTTGGCTTTGCATTTATATATTGGCTCATTCCAACCTTTTGAAGGTACATAAGAGCCTTCTCTTCAGCTTCTTTCTTGCCCCTCTTTAAGGCATGAATCTGCCCAAGAGTACAGTTCTTAAGGACGCTCATGTTGTTGAAAAGATTGAAAGACTGGAATACCATTCCGACTCTTGTTCTGTAAGCATCCTCATTTACCTCGCCTTTTAAGATGTTCTTGTCATGGTACTTGATGATTCCGCCTGTCGCCTCTTCAAGCATGTTTATACATCTTAGAAGAGTACTCTTTCCGCTTCCTGATGATCCTATGATGCTTATGACATCCCCTTTGTAAACGGAGAAGTCGATATCTTTAAGGACCTTGTTAGTTCCAAAGTCTTTTACAAGATGTTCTATTTTTAGAATCTCTTCCATTAGTAGGTCCCTCCTTTTTTAGGATCGTACTTCGTTAGTCCGCTTGTAAATGCAAGACTGTCCGTGGTTGCAAGATCGAAGTTCGAAGGGCCATCCATTTTCTCTTCAATCCATCTTAAAATTCTTGAACAGGTGAATGTTAGGACGAAGTAGATGATCATCGTTACTGTTGCAGCTTCAAAGTACGTGTATAGCGCACCCGATATGCTTCTGAATGTGAAGAAGAGTTCTACTGTGCCGATGATTGAAAGTACGCAGGTATCTTTAATATTGATAATAAGGTTGTTTCCAATTTGAGGCATAACGTTCCTAAGCGCCTGTGGAAGGATAACGAGCATCATAGACTGGCTCTGTGTTAGCCCTATAGCCCTCGCTCCCTCTTTTTGGCCAGGATCTACAGAGAGAATTCCGCCTCTTACAGTCTCTGCCATATAAGCGCCCGTGTTTATAGATACGATTATGATAGCTGCACTCCACATTCCGAGATTGATATTGAAAAGGGAACTTGCTCCATAGTAAATGAATGCAGCTTGAAGCATCATCGGTGTTCCTCTGAATACCTCCACATAGATGTTTAAAATGACCTTAACAACTTTTAAAACACCTTTTTTAAACATGTTGTCTTTCTTATGAGGTTCGATAGTCTGAATAAGACCTACTGCAAAACCTATAATACAACCCAATGCCGTGCAGATAATCGCAATGGCCATCGTAGTTGCAGCTCCCCTAAGCAGGGAGCCGCTGTAACGTTCGAGGATGTAGAGCATCCTCTGAAAGAAATTCATTTCTGCAATTGTCATAATCTACTCAATTACTGATTTAGAGGCTGTACGCTGATTGCCTCGTCCATCATCCTATTAAAATCATCAACAGTAAGAGTCTCAAGAACTCCGTTAATAGCATTTAAAAGCTCTGCATTTCCCTTTCTTACGGAAATTCCGATGTTGATCTCCTCTTCGCTTACTTCGAAATTGTCATCGCTGTCAGAGAAGTCTAAGAGCGTAAGGTTAGGATAAACGGTAAGAGCTGCCTGTGCAGTTGGCATGTCCGTGCATACAATATCGCATCTTCCGCTGTTAAGTGCTACAAGCATTGCAGGTGCGCTTTCCTGTGCAGGAAGAATGTTTGCATCTGGAATCTGTGGAAGACATACGTCGTACCAAACTGTAGCCAGCTGGCTTGTGCATGTTGCACCTCTTAAATCCTGAACGCCCTGAGCGCTTGCATACTGGCTGTCCTTATTTGTAAGACACACGATTGAAGCGTAGTAGTACGGGCTTGTGAAGTCGACCATCTGAAGGCGATCGGAAGTGATTGACTGTCCTGCTATCGCACAGTCTACAGTCCCTGATTGCACTGCTGGAACAAGAGAGTCCCAGTCGAGGCGGACGATCTCCAGATCGTATCCGATCTGCTCTGCGATAAGCTTTGCCATCATGACGTCATAGCCATATGCATACTCTGGGGAATCTTTGATAGGAACAGCGCCGTTTGCATCTGTCGGCTGTGTCCAGTTATATGGAGCGTAACCGCATTCCATCGCAACTCTTAAAACAGGGCGTCCAGAAGCTGATGTTTCGCTGCTTTCCTGGCTGCCGCCTGCAAAAGCGATAGCAGTTGCGCATATTAGAACCATTATAATTGAAATAAGTCTTTTTACTCTCATTTTTGTGCCTCCTAAGCTTTATGGTGAGTATTAAAGTGCAAATTAAAAATAATGTCAATAAGTTAAGATAAAAACTTGATGTTATTATAATAACAAAATAAAAATTCTTATAACCTATTTTCCATGCTATGCTATGAAACATGAAGAAAATATTACTTACATCAATTTTAATTGTTTCTTTTGTTTTCTGTGCATTTGCATCAGAACCTGCGGTTGTTACGTCATCTTTGATTCCTCTTGCACTTTACCATGCGGATTTTGAAAGTATTGATTTGACAGATCCTCCATATGACTCAAGCCTTGTCGCACTGCCTTTTATCGTAAAGGACTCTACGTTTGAATTTCAGGATCTCGTATCTTCAAATCCTATAAAAATCGCTGATGCAGTTTTGGATTTCTCAATGATCTATACTGCTGTTGAGGATTTGAGGCTGTTAGATTCTTCCGGTACGATAGATGTCATATGGGATTATGAGCACATAGAAGATGGCGCAATATCTTTTTCCGTTATTTACGATGGCGTTAATTTGCTTTATAGCGCTTGTGGCGTTAGCGAGAGCAAGAGTATCGATGGAAGAGTAGACCTTACAGTACTATTTAAAACGCCGTATTTAGTTGAACTTATAGTTGATTCGGATACTACTCTTGAAAAAGGGCAATTCAGGGTAATGTTTTCATATGATTCAGATTCGGCTGATGCGTATTTAAGCAGCATTACCGATATGGAAAATATTTCTGATTACTCTGTGGAAATCATGCTTTCTGTTATACCTTCTGATGTTTTAGAATCGCTTTTTGGTTCTGAAATATATGAGATGAATCCATCTGATATTAGGAAATATCTTGATGATAGCCAGATGAAAGACATTTTAGATTTTATAATGTTCTTCATGGTTGCTTCAGAGGATTCAAGACTTACGTTAGGCGATATCTTCTCTCTCTCAATAAGAACATATGCTGAAATCGATGAAAGCGGAGAAGTATTGGCGCTCGATCGTTTTGTTAAGAATGTCATAAAGCTGATAGATTTAGCTGAAGACTATTGGCATTATTGAATGAGGAGTAGATTCATTTGAAGGAATTGGGGGTGTTAGATGTATGTGATAAGAGACGGTAATATGCCAATTGATAGATCCGAACAAGAGTTGTTTAAAGCAGCGGCAATGTATCTTCAAAAGTTCTTTAATAAATATGCGGGGAAAGAAATGGAAGATAGTTTCCGTTGGATCAAAGCTGAGATGACGATGCCATCTTTTTCAGATCTTATATTTGCATGGAAAAACAAGATTTTTGTCGTTATCCCACTGGCAACATATAAAGATTCTATAATACTTCCACACGATAATAGAGTGGTTGCCAGAATGATTTCCTTAGCAAGGGAAAACGATCTTGAACCTTGCATATTCCCCGTCTGGAATACGGAAGAGCAATATAGTGCTTGGAATCTGTTTGATGCTGCATCGTATGAAAAAAGCAGAAAACTTATCAAGATTGATCCGTTAAAAGTTGCAAATGAAGAAGATAGGAGGATGTCAGAATGGGAGCTTTATGATTTTGCCATTTCAGTTATTAAGAATAATGTCATTCAAGAAGAGGGACTTAAGATTGCATCTTGGCATGATGTTCCTGACGTTAACCCTCAGATCTTTTTCTTTGACAAAAATAATAGGCTTTCATGGGTTTATGTACGTTATAGCTTGAACGGTAAGGTAAAAGGCTGGGATTCTTCTTTAAAGAGCTTGATAACACTATTAGAAGTACACCTTTGTATAATGGAGATGCATATTATGCTACAGTAGATGTGAATACAGAGGATGGACTTTCTCCATTTAGAAATAGGCCGATTGGAATATCGTTGGAAATCATACCTTCCTTATAACACATTATGGAGAAAAGACAACAGCCTCATTAAGAGACCGATATAACTCATCTCTTTGTATGTTTTTTGCTTTATAAAGCTTATTGGCTTTTTATTCTTCTTGATTTTCTTTCAGCTTTGCTCTAAGTCGAAATTTATTGTTATTATTATTTCATGCTGAGCATCGATCTTTTAAATGACATAAAGTCATCCCGTCTTCTTTTGTCTGCAATAGGAGACGAGATGAGGCTTAAGATTGTCATATCAATAATTGAACACGGTTGCTTTGGTTCTAAGGCCCAAGACATCGCTGACGATATCGCACTATCGCGTCAGGCAACGCTTAGTCATTTAAGAATATTAAAAGAAGCATCTGTAGTTAAAACAAGGAAAGAGGGCAGGGCGGTCTATTACTACCTTGATCCTGATAAGAATATGATCGAAAGCCTTTATCGCTTGGCAAAGAACATGAAAGAAGCTCTTGATATGGCGCCTAAAAGGAGTGGAGAGTAAAATATGAATGAAAAAGATGCGATAAAGCAAAGACATTCTGTAAGATCTTATAACGATAAGAAGATAGAGGACGATAAATTAAACGATTTAAAGGCCTTTATAAATAATATAAATAAAGAAGGAAACTTTAATTTCCAGCTTGTATTGGAAGAAAAAGAGGCGTTTTCTTCTTTTATGGCGCACTACGGAAAGTTCAGCGGAGTTAAAAATTACATTGCCCTAGTAGCAGGAAAGGACAGAGATGTTGACGTTGGATATTACGGGGAGAAAATCGTACTGCATTTAACAGAGATCGGCCTCTCTTCCTGCTGGGTTGCACTGACGTTTAAGAAGGTAAAGAACGCTTATAAAGTCAATAAAGGTGAAAAACTCTATCTTGTTATCTCATTCGGTTATTCAGATCAAAAAGGAACAGCGCATAAGAGTAAGCCGAGGCAAGAGGTAATGAGCGCTCAAAATCCGCCTGCATGGTTTATTAATGGAATTGATTTAGCCCTTTTAGCCCCTACTGCGATGAGTGAAGCCTCTCCATCTAAACCTTGCAGTTATAGATGGAGCTTCCCTCTAGCTGGGTAACCCCAGTTGCCTCTTTAGGAGGCAGGGAATGCACTTCTACCAAACAATCCGAACTCAGCTCAGGAAGTCCTTCTTTTACCGCATAGAGATCTATTAAGGTAGACAGTGTGCAATGTGCTCCGTACCACAGCTCAGGAACTTTAGCCTTTAGCGTGGACGCTGCCTTCTTAGGCAACGATTTCCAGATCTCTCTGGCAAAATACCTCGCTCCAATATTATACGAAGCGGACAGATCGCAATTGTATTTCTTGCCTGTGGAGAAAGTGCATAGACTATGGTTGTCGGGATTCCTGACAACAGGTCCTGAACCATCATAGGCGAGGCGTGATGTGTTGCATGCGCATACGGTGGAGAACCTTATCCCCTTTGCATGTGCAAGCCGTTCCACCCTCTCTGCGATATCCATTTTCCTCCATAATGCAAGACGCATGGCTTTTGATCCATACTTCTTTCCTTTCTGTTTCCTGAGGTTCTCCATCACGATGGCATCGCAATGAAATTCCTCAGCCATTTTCACTATTGCAGCAGATGTCCTGATTGACAGCGCCTCATTGTAGTTGCCGGCATACCTGTCAAGCCGATGCGTCCTGCAAAATGATGAGGAATGCGCTTTCCTGATCTCATGCAGGATGGAGTTGAAACGGTCTTCTTCTACAGGGAAGGAGGTGAACCTTCTCGCTATGACAGTACCGTCCTCTTCCATAACCGACATGACTGCAGCGTTGTTTATTCCTATGTCGCATGAGAGTATTCTTTTCTTTGTTTCAGCCAGCTGTGAGCCTGTCTTGAACGAGAAGCATAATGCAAACCGCTTCCCCTTCTTCTTTAGGACAGGGCTCATTGCCTCTTCTAGCCTCAGGCCCTTCTTCTCAAGGCAAGCCAGATCAGTCTTCCTGAATATGAAGTCCTTCCATATCCAGTCGTTCCTGATCCTCAGCTTGATGGAACAGTCATATTCATCGACATCTTTTGAAATGGAGAACATGTTGCCCTTGAAGAAGTCATATGTGTCTTTTCTTTTTTCATTTCTATTCCCTCCTCGATGACGGGCCAGAGAATTATAATTTTAACACAAATACCTGCGCTCCATATTTCTTACCGGCATTTTTTTATGCAGGTTGCGCATTCCCTTTTCCTTGGAAATAGTAAACGCATCCTTACTTTTCTCTTAACCTGCATTCTCTATTGCAAATGAGGAAACTTTATTTTCATATAGTTTATAGTAAATATTTCTTTGACATAGAGTTTACTAATTCTTCATAATATAGTTAGGCCTATAGGGGCTTTTAGACTAATATGGAGGAAGCGAGGAAGAATGCCTTCCTTGCAATAAGTTATGAAGAAAACAATTCTTGCTCTTCTAGTTCTCCTTCTTTCATGCACTATGATTTTTGCTCAGGGATCTGCTGAAACAGAGTCTGCAAGTGCTGATGGGGAGTACAAGGTCGCTCTTATCATTGAAAACACAATTGATGACAGGGGCTGGTGTCAGGCGATGCATGAAGGCATTCAGGGGGCTATGGAAGCTCTTCCTGGAAAGATTCATTATGAGTATTCCGAAAGAATGACGACTGTAGATGCAGAGTCTATTGCAAGGCAGTACATCGCAGATGGTTTCGATCTCATTATCGCACACGGATCGCAGTACAGGAACATGGTTTCCGATCTTTCTCAGGAATTCCCTGATGTATCTTTCGCATTCGGAACTTCTTCCGATATCATCGGAGATAACGTATTTACTTACATGCCGGAGTCTGAAGAAACAGGATATTTGTCAGGAATTATCGCAGGCCTTCTTACAAAGACAAACAATATCGGACTTGTCGGCCCTGTCGACAGCGGTGACGCTGCAAGATACAACAGAGGATTCATCCTTGGCGTTGAAGCTGTTAATCCAGATGCAACTGTAAACGTGGCATATACAGGAAGCTTCTCCGATTATGTAAGATCAGGCGAGCTGGCAACAACTCAGATCCTTGCAGGAGCTGATGTTCTTACAGGATCTTCACAGCAGGCAATCGGAGCTCTCAGAGCATGCGCAGAGTATGATAACGTTCTATGGCTAGGACAGGATTTAGCACAGCTTGATACTCCAGAAGGACAAGCAAAGTGCGTTGCTGCTTCTGCTTATAATTACACAGCAGTTGTCATTGGAATCATCGAGAGCCTCGATGAAGGGGTTACTGGAGGCGTATGCATACCAATGAACTTCAATAACGACGGTTTCGTATTCGATTACAACGAAGCGCTATCAAGCGTTGTAACAGACGAAATCAGAGCTAAGGTAGATGAAGCGATTGCGACATTTACAGCTTCAGCTGGCGTTCTATCCAACTGGGCGGACGTACAGATCTAAATGATTGTTTGATTTTGCAGGGCATCGCTATTTTTAGTCTGATGCCCTTTTTTTGGAAAAGAGATGGACGATAAAATAAAATCATTAAGCATGGAGCATATTACAAAACGCTTTCCTGGCGTTTTAGCATCCGATGATATAAGCCTGAGCGTAAACGAAGGCGAGATATTGGCCTTAGTTGGCGAAAATGGTGCTGGAAAGACTACGCTTATGAATATTTTGATGGGAATTTACCAACAGGATGAGGGAAAGATATTCATAAACGGTGAAGAAGTAAGGTTCAAAGGTCCTGAAGATGCATTTAAAGCAGGGCTTGGGATGGTCCACCAGCAGTATATGCTTGTTCCTAACATGACAGTAACAGAGAATGTCGCATTGGGTTATAAGAAAGCGTGGAAGCCTTTTAAAATCGATTTAAAGATGGTAAGAGACAGGGTTGAAGAGATCAGTAAGAGATATGGTCTTGCAGTAAACCCTGATGCATATATCTGGCAGCTGTCTGTTGGAGAGCAGCAGAGGGTAGAACTTGTTAAGACGTTGTGCCTTGGTGCAAGATTTCTAATTTTGGATGAGCCTACGAGCGCGCTAACACCTCAGGAGACTGATGAGCTGATTGAACTTTTAAAGAAGATGAAAAAAGAGCTATCGATTATTTTCATCTCTCATAAGCTAAATGAAGTTAAGGCGTTAAGCGACAAGGTCGTAATTTTAAGGCATGGAAAGGTTGTGTTCTCAGGCGATACCGAAGATTACTCTCCTTCTGAAATTGCAGCGCTGATGACGGGTCACGAGATCATCCTTCCCGAGAATAAGGAAGAGGATCTTCATGGCGAGATCGCACTCTCTGTAAAAGATATTTATGTTAAGTCAGACAGAGGAAATTTAGCTCTTAACGGTCTGAGTCTCGATGTAAGGCAAGGTGAGATTGTAGGACTTGCCGGAGTATCTGGAAATGGTCAGAGGGAGCTTGCTGAGGCTATTAACGGATTAAGGGCAATTGATGGAGGAAGCATAACATTCTTTGGTGATGAGATTGCAAACAAGAGTCCTAATTATGTAATTAGCAAGGGTATGGGGTATATCCCTGAAGAGAGGAATATAGAAGGAATCGTACCTTCTTTCCAGATAAAGGAGAACTTCATTTTAAAAGACAGCGATCATGAGAAGTTCTCTCGCCATCGTTTCTTAAAGAAGAAAGAGATTAATGATAATGCGGACGTATTGAAAGATCGTTTTGATATCAGAGCCCCAGGTACCAGCACCGCTGCCGGTTCCCTATCGGGTGGAAACATACAGAAAGTAATCCTTGCCCGTGAAATTACAAGGGCTCCGAAGTTCTTAATCGCAGTCTACCCTACACGAGGTCTTGATATGGGTGCGATAGAGTTCATACATCAGGAACTTCTAAAAAAGAGAAGGGAAGGAATTGGAATTCTGTTAATAAGCGAAGAACTAGATGAGATAATGAATCTGTCGGACAGGATCGCCGTAATATATAAAGGCCAGATTCAAAAGGTTTTGAAGCATGGCGAGGCTAATAAGAAGAACCTTGGAATATTGATGGCCGGACTTAAGGAGGAAGAGTAATGACAAGAAACTTTAAAATTGCATATAAGGTCTCTGTAATTGTACTTGCGATAATAATTACCCTCCTTCTATCATCTGTAATCCTTCTAATCCTTGGAGCAGATGTTTTTAAGACGTTTTATACGATCGTAATTACGCCGCTGACGAGGGTAGGCCATATTACAGAGGTGTTCGTTAGGGCAGTTCCGCTTTGCATCATAGCATTAGGTGTTGCTGTTGCTTATAGATCAGGAATTGTAAATATCGGAGCAGAGGGGCAGATGGCTATGGGAATTTTAGGTTTCACAGCTGTCGCATTGGCCCTTCCTGATCTTCCGAAGCCAATACTTCTTCCTTTTGCGCTTTTATCAGGTGTTGTTGCCGGAGGATTATGGGGCTTTATCCCTGGAATTCTAAAAGCGAAATTGCAAGTATCTGAACTCCTTTCCACTGTAATGCTGAACTATATAGCGGCACAGTTCTATTCATTCTGTTTAAGAGTTCCTATGCTTGATCCCTCTGAGGCTCTCTCGGGTGCTGGAACTCCTCAGTCTGCAAGGCTTACGACGAATATAGAAATTGGAAGAATTACAGGAAGGCTTCACTATGGGATATTCATCGCATTGGCCCTTGCAATACTTGTATATCTTTTCTTGTGGAAGACCAGTTTCGGCTATAAGATGAGAGCTAGCGGAGCCGAGAGAAGAGCGGCACGTTATGGCGGAATTAACGTTCCTTCTTACATAACTCTTGCAATGGTAATCTCAGGTGCGTTTGCAGGACTTGCAGGTGGAATAGAGATTGCTGCGGTTCACAGAAGGGCGATAGAGGGCATCACGAACAACTACGGCTTCTCTGCTGTTGTTGTCGCACTCTTTGGAATGCTTCATCCATTTGGAATTATTCCTGCATCGTTCTTTTTTGCCTTGCTAATTTACGGATCTACATTGACTCCTCGTGCCGTAGGAGTTCCTGCAAATATCGTAGATGTTATGCAGGGGTTGATTATCATAGTAATAGTAACTGCGCAGATGGTGCTGCAAAATACATATCTGGAAGATAAGATATGGCATCTGTACTGCGAGAAATTTAAGAAGAAGGAGGCTTAAGAATGAGTATTATCGTAAACATATTGGCAATGACTGTTCCATTTTCTGTAGCACTTCTTCTTGCTTCCATTGGGGAGATGTTCAACCAGAGAAGCGGCGTATTCAATCTTGGCTGTGAAGGAATAATGAGCATGGGAGCCTTCGTTGGAATGCTTGTTCCTTTTATAGTGGGACACGGAGGATCTGTAGGTGCCGGATGGAACTATCTTGGCTTGTTTCTTGCTGCTATTGTCGGAGCTCTTCTTGGGCTGTTCTTCGGCGTAATCGTTGTTACGTTCAGAGCCCCTCAAGGAATTGCCGGTATTGGTCTTCAGATGTTTGGCGTAGGTGTAGCTGGAACGCTTTTCAGGCATTTCGTTGGAGGAACGCAGTCAATTCCAGGACTCTCTTCAAATCCGATACCACTGTTATCTAAAATCCCTGTAATCGGCAGGATATTCTTTAACCATAATATCGTGGTATATCTTGCATTCCTATTTGTCCCTGTTGCTTGGTATATTCTTATGAAGACAAGCTGGGGATTAAAGGTCAGGGCTGTTGGAACTCACCCAAGGGCTGCAGACAGTATGGGAATCAATGTAAATAGGACGAGATATGAAGCGCTTGCTCTTGGAGGTGCCTTGGCAGGACTAGCAGGAGCGTATTTATCCGTATGTCAGATAAAGATGTTCTCAGACGATCTGATTGCCGGCCGCGGTTTTATTGCGGTAGCCTTGGTATATTTTGGACACTGGAAACCTGTAAGGATAATGCTTGGCGCACTTCTATTCTCGTTTACGCAGACTATACAGTATAACGTTCAGGGACTTGGAATAAATATTCCATATGAGTTCTTCGTAATGCTTCCGTATGTCGTAGTAATCGTTGTGCTAGCGTTCACTTCAAGAAATCAGACTACGAGCCCTGCATCTCTTGGAAAGCCGTTTAACAGAGAAATCAGAACTTGATTTACACTCCCTCCTTGCGAGGGAGTTTCTTTTTAGTAAATCTCAACTACATCTTCTTTCTTTATTCCATAAGAAGAAAAAACATCATCTCTGTTAATGCATAATTCTAGCGATATAAACTTGCCATTTTGTATATAACCGAAAGTCTCTTCCCCTGTGCATATGCTTTTCTTTATTGCTGCTTTGGCGCCTTCAGGAATGATTCTTTTGATTTTCTTTTTGAACATGTCGCTATTTTAACTTAAATTATTCCTAAATTTAAATATTGCGATAAATTCTTAATCTTACCCTCGCTTGAAAGTATAAAATAAGAGAAAACAACAGTCTCAGTAAATGAGATTAACGCCTTTTAAAGTAAAAGTATGGAGGCGTTATGGCAAAAAAGATTATTAGTGCTATTTTTGCAGTTTTTCTAGGTGTCTTAATTTCTTTAGTGTTCGAGTTTTCTACACTTGCGACCATTGGACTATGTATTGTATTAGCCATAATAGGATATATTTGTCCGATATTTACAATTCTTTCTTGGATTGTGTTTCTTTTTATTGGATCGGGTGGAAATAGCAGGTCTAGGAGAGGATAGAATAATAAGCAATAACTGTATCAGACTTTGAGACTTGTAAGTCATAAAATTAGTTTATAGGCAATTCACTGGACATGAATTCGCTTATCTCTAGGAGTTCTGATGGCTTTTGTTTCTTTGTTGCTGATAATATTTATCATTTTTATTATTTCTTTGATAGTTATCAAGATAAACGATAAGAAAAAAGAGAAAGAGAGAATAGAGTTTGAGTATAGCAGGATGAACTCTATGGATCTTGTTTTGGAAGATGATATCATTTCATTATTATCTTTTCTTCCTTCGGGGTCTGCTGTAGTAGACATAAGTAATTATGCATCTATGGTTCGATATAAAAATCTTAATGTTGTTCCTTGCAATAGGCCAAAGAAACTTGATGTGAAAAAACAAAAATGTCCATTGTTTTTTAAAATGGAATATTCTTCTACATATGATTTGCCCTTTGCAGATTGTGTTAGCTGTAAGTTTTTAAAAAAATATGCATCAGATATATTCAAGCAATTTATGAATGATGTAAAAGAACTTAATCCTTTCTTATGCGATATTAATTCATCATTGAATCAGATTATAAAAAATTGTAATTATATTTTTAATAGCGAGATATTAAAAAATGTAGATTTAAAAGAAGCTGAAGAGGCACGAATTATGGCTAATTCTCTGATAGGGGAACTACAATATAGCCTACATGATATTGTAGCAATCGTTCAACAAGCACAGTGCATATCTCCATACTATTTTTCCGATAAGGAATCAATAAAAAAAGACATTGGAACGATTGATACACTTTTAGAGAAAACAAATGAAAAAAGGAAAAATATATCTAGTACAATTATTTCTGATAAAGTTTTGTCATCGTTAGAAGAATTAAAATCTATCGTAATTGAAAAAGAAAACGAGGAAGGACTATTAACAGAAAGCGATATTAAAGGTCTTCTTTTTGCACGGGTTGATAATTGGGATGTCGATAAGATTCTCAATCTCTTATATGGATTTTCCATCTTAGCAGATGAGGATAAGACTCAAGAGATGCAAGAAAACATCAATAAGATTTTTGATGCTCTACTCATATATCATATGTTCATATTTAATACAGATAGTTATGTGAATGATGTGGCTTTGGATGAAGTCTTAAAGAAGACTTATGAGAACGAATATCTTGCTAATAGCAGTATTCGATATATGGTTTATCAAAAGGTTAATGCAAATGGGTAAAAAAGATTTATTAATGACAGAAGAAGAGAAGAATGCGGCAGCGATCGCAAATATGGCTACAAATATCACATCTGCAATAGCAACAACATCTTTAATAACCAGCATAGCACAATGGGCAGAAACTAGGGTTGCTACTAAGCATCAAGAGAATCTTGTAAAATTACACAATGATTTCATTACAGAAAATATCAAGAATGAACAGCTTCATCAAGAAATCACAAGGACACAAGATCAGTTTGATATTGTTAAAGATGCAGTATTTTGTGAAGGAAAAACTCCCGATAAGGATGTTGTATTTCGTATGATGGACTCTTTAGATAGATCTTCAGAAATTATTGCTAAAACAAGGTCTTCAAAAGCTAATCAAAATAAAAAGAAGAATTTTAAAGAACATATTCTCAATGATTCTGACGTAGAGGAAGTTTAATATGGCAAGTGCGGTAGTAACTGTAGATTTTTTAAAGAAAAACAGAAATATATTATGGCCAAAAAGGACGATTTCAGTAAGAAGAAATCAGTATGTAGATACGATATTCAATAATTTTGAAAATGCTAACGATAAAGTAAAAAATGTTAAAGAAATTTTAGAGAGTGCAAAAAGAGAAACAGACAAAACGTTGTCAAATGTTAAAGATGCGATAGCTTCGGCTGCATCTATTGCGAGTGCTTCGCACATTTCTGAAGAAGATGGAAACTGCGTTGTTTCCTATCATGAAGTGGTTTTAAAAGAGATAGATAAATTAGATCAAGTATCAAAAAAACTGAATCAGACATTTCAGGATGAAATAACTGCTACAGAAATCATGATAAAAGAAATTAATAATTTCATAGTTTTTAGCAATGCAGGAGAACTTAATATAGGAGAAATAGAGATCGAACATCTTTCATCTTTTAAAGTTCCTGTAGCATATAACACTAAAGCATACTTTGAAGCTATAAGCAATTTAAATTCATTTAAAACGGTGTCTGCAATTGTTACCGGAGGTCTTAGCATTGGAAGTCTTTTTTCATCAAGCACTGCAAGAAAAGCAGTAGGGGTAGCTACAGGGATTTTGGCTATAGGAGTAGCTATTCTCGACACGATGGAAAAGTATAAAAAGATAAAAAGCGAGTGTGAAGAGATAGTAAAATGCATGAGAAAAAATTCAAAGGGCATAACAGAGAACGTTAATTCTATTAATGCTATGATAGAAAAAATCAGAGCTATCGATTCGATTAGATCCTTTACTTTTGAATACTTTAATTCGACAATAAAGAGCGTAAGAGAAAATCCTCTTCATTATCTTCCTGTTGTAAATTTTGATATTGGCAAAGCTTTTTTGACAGATGATGTAGTTGAAAGTCTGAATAAGATTAGCGAAACATTCACATCAATTGCAAACAGAAAATATCTTGATAACCCTATAAATGCAAAATTACAGATAAAAGAAGTAAAACAAATTGAAAGTAAGTAGGAAAATTCGCCCTTATGCTTTTTTTGTTTTAGGGTAATCAAAAAAAGTATAAAATAAGAGAAAACAACAGTCTCAGTAAATGAGACACCACGATTATACAATTTGCTTGTAAGTCCTAAGAAGGCATTGGAGGTTGCGTATAATCATGGGAGGAGAGAGATTAGTGAATGTTAAGCTATACTCCTTAGTACGTTATCTCCAAAAGCCTGGAGGAGTTTCAAATGAAGAACTTCAAAAAGGTCTTAATATATCAAGAGCGACTGTTTTCAGGTATCTTAGAATTCTTGAAGAAATGGGGCTTCCTGTAACATATCTTGTGAAAGGGAAGAAGAACTATTATTTCTTCGATATGTCGAATGAGTTTGTAGGACGAAACGTCTTTGATGCGCTTCCGTATTTAAAGGATGACTTTCTGTTTGATAAGAACGAAAAGATGCTGATTGAATATATCTTTTCAAATACTGAAGCAACAGTTCCGACTCTTAGAAAAGACATTGAAAAACTACATGATAAAATGCAGGTGTTGCTTTCTTTTGCCGGGCATATTTCTACTTCCTCGGAAGATGATGATAGTAGAGTGATTGCCCAGAAAAAAACTGTAAGAAAGATCTATTCTTTCTCTGATATGCCAAAAAAGAGCGAACAGAACAAGATGGATATCATAAGCAAACTCTGTGATGCAAGTGCAAATAAGAATGTATGCATAGTAACATACAAAGCGGTAAACGGATGTGCAAAGACATATAAGATAATGCCTTTGATTGTTTTTTCTTATATGGGTGGAATCTACACGATTGTAGAGACTGAAAAGTATGATTACACCTCAAAACTCGCAGTAGAAAGAATAATGTCTTTAGAAGTGACAAAAGATAAGTTTGAAAGAAAGACTTCTCTCGATTTGGCATGGACGCTGACAGACCCTTTCGGACTAGTCCAAACAGATCAGTTTGAAGCCGTCATTAAAGTAAAGCAGGACTCTATCGAAAGGATAAAAGATAAGGATTGGCCAGAAGAGAGGGTAACATTCTCTAAAGCTGATAAGAATGGAGATATAACGCTGAAAATAGTCACATCTGGGGAGTTTGAACTTATCAGATGGCTTCGTTATATGGGAAATGAAGTTAAGCTAATAGAGCCTTTGTGGCTTTTAGATAAGCTGAAATCTTCAATAGAAGATCTAGAAAATCAATATTCTGAATAGTTTCTTTTGGCCTCAAAGGAGAAAGATAAATACATCGTTTTCTCCTATGGAGACTTAAAAGCAAAACAATTAGGCAGGTTCTTTTGCCTTCCATTTCTTAAAGAAATAGCTGTAGCAGATTATATGCGCTATAAATGTTATTGCCCATGATACCGGATACGATAGATAGAGTGTAAATAGCGTCCTGTTTAATTGGAATACCGTGAAAATCCAAAGGATTCTCAGGCCGCAGGCACCTGTAAGCGATACAAGTGTTGGTGCTATTGAGTATCCCATACCTCTAATTGATCCGCATGCAGTATCCATAAGGCCGCATAGGAAATAGGTAGAACATATTATAGACATTCTTTGAAGGCCATATTTAATGACCTCTTCGTCTGTTGAGTATATGTGAAGAAAGTCATTGGAGAAGAAGAGAGCAATAGAGCCTAGCGTGATCCCAATTATGCTTACGAGAAGTATGCAGGAAAGAAGAATCGGGGTAATCCTTTCTTTTTTATGCGCTCCAACATTCTGGCTTGTAAAGTTCGTTGATGCCTGATATATGGAATTCATCGCAGTATATACGAAGCCTTCGATGTTCTGTGCTGCTGCATTACCTGCCATTGCAATAGATCCGAAAGAGTTTACAGATGACTGTATCAATACGTTCGATATATTGAATAAAGCACCTTGTATTCCAGCAGGAAGTCCTATCCTGATTATTTGCAATAATTGGTATTTCTTTATTCGGAGCTCTCTTATATTCAACTTATATACAGACTCGGTCCTGATCATGTTAAGTACAACAAGGAATGCTGATATATATTGAGACGTTACGGTTGCTATTGCGACTCCAGCAACGCCAAGACCAAAGACTATGACGAAAAACAAGTTGAGACAAACATTGATAATTCCCGAAATGAAGAGGTATAAAAGAGGTCTTTTCGTATCTCCTATCGCCCTTAATATGCCAGCTCCGAAATCATAGGTCAAAAGGGCAGGCATTCCAAGAAATACTATCCTCATATATAGAACTGATTGGTCTATTACATCATCTGGCGACCCCATTACGATTAGCAGTGGACGAGCCAATATCGAACCAAATGCTACAAGAACCAAGCCTGAAACTGTTGATAGCAGTATTGACGTGTGTACGAGATCTTTTATGCCCTCTTTATTGTGTGCGCCGTAATATCTGGCCATAAGGACGCTTGATCCAATTGACAGCCCCAGAAATATGTTGACTATAAGATTGTTCAGACTTCCCGTAGATCCGACAGCTGCCATAGCCTGAGGTCCTACGAACTGTCCTACAACTATGATATCCGCAGCGTTGAACAGAAGTTGCAGAATACCCGAAATCATTAAAGGAATGCTGAAGACAAGGATCTTTGAAATCAGAGGCCCTGTCGTCATATCGATCTCATTGCTCTTTTTCATATGCGAGATCTTAAATCTAAAAAGAAAAACTTTCCACCTTCGTTTTATAATTTTCACTAAACAGCAAGCTGCCTTTTAAAGCAGCTTACGTTGTTTAGAAAGAGTGGTCATGCCTGTTTTTGATTTTCAAACTTATCTACAGCCTCTTTTAAAAGATCTGTGATATTAAGATGCTGCGGACATGCGTCTTCACACTGCCTGCACTCAATACATTCAGAGGCCTTTGCGGAACTTCTTGACGTGAGAGAGACGTAGAATAGGCGGGGGCGGTTGTCTCTTTCATAAAGACGGGCCATGTTTACTGCCCTGAAAATATCTGGAATGCTGATGCCTTTAGGACATCCTGCAGTACAGTAGCGGCATGAAGTGCAACCAATAAGCTCTTTATCTTGTAGAATCTTTACAACCTTTTTAATTGCTTCTTTTTCTCTTTCGCTTAAAGGTTTGAAATTCTTCATAGTATTTATGTTGTCTTCCATCTGTTCTTTTGAAGACATTCCGCTTAATATCGTCATTACGCCGTCTAAGGATGCTACGAATCTTAGAGCCCAAGAAGCTGAAGATGCATTTTCATTTTCATCTTTTAAGATTTTTTCAGCCTCTTTTGGCAGATTCGCAAGCGTTCCCCCCTTTACCGGCTCCATTACTATTATTGGAATATTTCTTTCTGTCAATATTTCGTAAAGCTTGCCAGACTGCACTAACTGGTTGTTCCAATCCGTATAGTTGAGCTGTATTTGTACGAACTCGATTTCTTTGTGCTTATCAAGAACATCTACAAGAAGATCGCTTGAACCATGGAACGAAAATCCGAAGTGTTTTATCTTTCCTTCCTTCTTTTTCTCTAGAGCCCATGAGAATGCATCAAACTTATTGTAGTTGTTTATTCTAAGACCTTCTTCGACGCTGTGAAGAAGATAGAAGTCGAAATATCCAGCGCCAGTTCTTTCAAGCTGTTCGTTGAAGATTCTGTCGAGATCTTCTTTTTCATTCAACATCCAACCCGGCATTTTAGTTGCAAGATAAAACGATGATCTTTCGTATCTTGAAGTTAGAACCTCTTTGACAATCTTCTCTGATTCCCCATCATGGTAAACATAGGCAGTATCAAAATAGTTGAATCCTGCTTTCATGTAGCTGTCTACCATTTCTTTCACTTCTTCTGTGTTTATCTTTCCGTCTTTTTGAGGAAGTCTCATAAGTCCAAAGCCTAAAAGCGGCATTCTCGTTCTGTCTATCATTTTTATCTCCCTAAATACATTTTAAAATGAAACGAGGCCGTTTTAAAAGGGCAAATGCCTGCTCATTCTCATCCCCTGAGTTTGAATAGGCAGGCTGTGGTAGATCAATTATGAATGATTTTACTACATTTTTATTATAAAAGGATTCTTTTTCATCCCAATTTATGTCGCTTTCATTCCGATAGAGTCAATTATAATTGATTCATAAGTTATGATAGGCAAGAAGGAAAGGAATATGATTAGAGTCGGTATTTGTGACGATGATATAAATGATATGAAAAAGATTGAAGAGCTATGCAGATTGTATTTTACGCAATCTGTAGCATCCATCTCTTCGTTCACAGATCCGAACCTTTTTCTTTCTTATAACGTTTCTTTCGATATCATATTGTTGGATATCATGATGGGAGATGCATCAGGCATTGATGTTGCAATAGAATATCGGAAAAAGAGAGATGATGCTGCAATTATCTTTTTAACAAATAGTCCTGATTATGCTGTCGATGCTTTTTCTCTTGGTGCAGTACATTACATCATCAAACCAATAGGAAGGGAGGCCATGTTCAACGCTCTTGACAGGGCATTGAAAACAATGAATTCTTCCAGAGGAGAGCCTGTTGTGCTTCATTTAGCAGGAGGCTTTGTCGAAAGCATATCAAAAGACGATATCATATATATTGAAAGCGTAGGGCATAAAAGAATTGTTCATACGAAAAGTGCTATATATGAAGAGACTCAGACTACGCTTCAGAACTTCATGTCTGTTTTAGATAGCGATAGGTTTATCATGCCATACAGGGGTTATATCATAAATATCGAATATGTAAAGAGGATACAAGCTGGCAAGATCACGCTCTCGAACGGCGACTGCGTTCTAATCAAGCGCGGAGATTTCAGGAGAATAAGAGACATAGTATTTGATTATCATTTTAAAGGGGATGGTAGGTGAGCACACTATTGTTGTTAAGGGTTATTTCTGTCGTCTTTACTCATTGCGTTACTCTTTTTTTAATGGGTGAAATTAAACGAGATAAGAAAAAAACTGCAATTATTGAGTCGTTGATTGCTTTTTGCTGTCTAATAATAGGCATTTTGATTATGTCTTGGTTAGGGTGGTCGATAATCTCTATTTCAATCCTTTATGCAATCTATGTAGTTTGTTATGTCTTCATATATTGCTTCCTTTTTAAAGGCCCTGTTTCTAAAAACTTTTTCATAATATCGACTTATACAACATATTTTATGTTTGTCGTGAGCTTATCCGGATGGATTTCATTTAAATTCTTTGATGGAAGTGCAGAAATGATGCTTTTAATACGAACTGTCATTTCCCTTTTTTATATTGCAGCGCTTCTAGCTGGATTAAGAAATAAAATAAGAATTGCCACTTCTGGAATTGAGAACGGATGGAATTCCATGGCCCTATTTTCTTTTATTTCGTTTTTAGTCGTTTCTCTTTTCAGCATAATTAATGTTTTCATAAGTAGCGCTTCTTACTATGTATGTCTTTTCCTATTGTTCTTAACGATAAGTGCGGCATATTCTGTGATTTTCAGGATGGTAAGCCTTATGAGAGCGGATGAAGAGTTAAGCGACATGAAGCTTCGTCAAATGTGGTTAGAAAGCGAGCTTGAAACTGAAAAGATTTTTGTTCAGAGAGCAAAGGCGATGCGTCATGATGTACGCCATCATAACAGGATGCTGCTAGAACTTATTAATGAAGGAAAATTTGAAGAGGCTAAAAACTATCTGGGTGATTATGAGATAAGCATCAGTGAAGACTATCAGAAATGGTCGGATAATATTGCAATAGATGCTTTAATCAGGATCGCAAAGAGAAGGGCGGATGCGATATCCATCGCATTTAGGGCAAAGGTGGATGTTCCGGCAGAAATTGATATAAAAGAGATAGATTTAGTAACGCTTCTTGGAAATATTTTAGACAATGCCATAGAAGCCTCAAGTATGGAGAAGAATGGATTCATAGACTTAAATATTATTAATGAAAACGGGCGCATGAAGATAGAAATGAGAAATTCGCTATCTGAAGATATTGCTTTCGATAGCGATGGAATACCTATTTCAAATAAGGGGTCGGGATTAGGATTAAGAAACGTTCGCAACATCGTAAATAAATACGATGGGATGCTTCGTATGATTCAGGAAAATAATACGTTTCTGACTCAAATCATAATGTGATCGTTGTTGTTAAGAAAATAAAATTGTTGTTAGGCAGAGCATTATCAGAAGGGTGAAATTGACTGCTAAGAAAAAAACGATGTACTTGCTTTTCTTTGCCTCTTTCCTTTTGAAATAGATTTTAAGCGAAATCAGAGATGCAAGAGATGCTATCGGGGTTCCAAGTCCCCCTATGTCTGTTCCAACCAAAACAGGGGAGGCTGATTGTGAAAATGGCGAAAGAAGGATTGCCGCCGGCACATTGCTTATTATCTGGGAAACCAGTACTGATAGCGCTAGGGGATGTGTTTCCATTCCTTTTGTAAGCAGAGCATTTATAGCATCAATGCTTTTTACGTTCGAACTGAAGATGAAAAAACATATGAACGTCAGTAAAAGGATGTAATCAATTGAACAAAGTGTCTTTCTATCAAAAATAATTAGATAAGCAAGAGTCAGAAGAAAGAGATGAATCCAATTGATAATGTTAAAAACAGCTAAAAGGGCAAGGATGAGGAATCCAAGATAAACAACACTTTGAGTTTTGTTAAGTTTGGCTTCCTCTTTTTGATTCTTTTCAAGATCTTTGTTCTTCTTGAAGAAGATGAAACAGCAAGCGGCAATTAGCAGTGCAGAAATAATGCAATACGGTATTATAATTCTAAAAAAGGCAGAAGCAGAAAGTGAAAAGTAAGAACAGATGAAGATGTTTTGCGGATTGCCTACAGGAGTTGCCATAGATCCGAGATTTGCGGCAACAGTCTCCATTACAATCAGTTTTATTAAATAGCTTTCATCAAGCTTTTCACTCTCAACAATCATAATAGTAAAAGGAATTAACATTAGAAGGGCCACGTCATTTGTGAAAAACATTGAAATGAAAAAGACTAATGATGTTAGTATGAAAGAAAGAGAAAGGCTTGATTTCGCTTTTTTCTCCAATAGGTTTGCGACATATGTGAATATGCCAGCCCTTTTAAGACCGCCGGATATCCCCATTAAAGAGAAAAGCAGGCCAAGAGTCCTATAATCAGGGAACTGAAAATACTCCTTTGTAGGAGGATTGAAAAATGCGCTGATAATTGCAGCTAGAAGTGAAATACAAAATACACTCTCTTTCTTAATAAACGTTTTCATACAAAACGAGAATAATATAAAACCTTCCGCAGATAATCAATCATGCTTGCATATGGGCTGAATACGGAATTTTTGAAATATTTTTCAAGTTTTTCGGCATTGATTCCAAGTTTTAAGCTACTTTATAAGTATGCAAAAGACGTACCGCTACAGACTCTATCCGACAGACGAACAGAGAGGGCAGATGACAAGAATCATCGGCTGCTGTTAGAGTCAGCCTAAAAAGTACTGAAATAGTCAAAAAATAAAGTAACGAAAATGAGTCAAAAAGAAATGACATGAAAAAGACAATTAATAAAGGAATAAAAATTAATTTACTTTCTAGTGCTAAATAAACAAGATAAAAGTACATGTTAAGCTGAAATTAGTTTAGTCCTGTAATTTTAGATGTTCCGTTGCGGTATGGCTTGAATAATTATCTATTTCTGTCCTGTGTTTCTTTTATTTTATCTGAATCAAATTTTTGAAGAAATTTATAGAATTAAATAACATGGATCTATTAAGCACTTATACATATGTACATAATTGTAGTCGCGTAAAGGCTTTAAAACTGGGCATAAAAACATAACTCCACGATACTAGGAGGATTGTGTTGCATTGCATCATTAGAAAACTTGCTTACCATTAACATATTATGTCTTACCTTAAGCAAGCTCTTAATATAGTATTGAACTGTTTGGAAAAATGATTAACCGCAGTTACCTGTTTTAAATTCAAAATAGAACTTTCCAGAAAATATTGATCGACGTAATTTTATTAGCTTTATGTTTTATATATTTTTCGTTCCCTTTTTAATTGACTACTTGGTTACCTTTTCGGTTGACTCTGACAATTTTGGGCCTGGATCCACTCTGGCTGCTTCTGGGGCATGAGGAGAGGACACTGTCTTACAATGTGAACAGGGGTTGTGCTGTTGAGCTTTCCATCAGCTGGTACAAGGGCATGTGGAACAGGGCCATTGAAGAGGTCGGCATTGATTTCCTCAAAGACTATCATGGCCTTCATGAAGCGGATGTTGCAGAATACGCAGCCGGAAAGAACATTCTCGTCTCAGATTTCCTTGAATTCGTGGAGACGGAGGTCGATCTGGAGGATTTGTTCCGATATCCGGAAAGGGATATCGGAATGCTGTTTGAGTCCCTGTTTGAAGCAATGGGAAGGCCCCTTCTGAAGGGTTTAGTTCCACGCGGCAGATGGGTAAAAAAATAACTCCTTGCACAGCAAGGAGTTATTTATGGAGCTGATCGGGATCGAACCGACTACCTATTGAATGCCATTCAATCGCTCTAGCCAGGTGAGCTACAGCCCCTAATGAAATTAACAAAAGTAAAATACCTTATTTTATAAGAAATATCAAGAAGAAAGGGCTTGTTATAATATTAACAATGTGTAATTTTTATAACAAAACTTTCTCAAGTGATTGACCATCAGGGGTAAAAGCATTAATCTTGCCTTACTTATTTATTTATAGGAATAGAAAAGGAATGGAAAAAGAGAAAATCAAAGTCGCTGTTATTGGCGCTACAGGGGCAGTTGGCCAGGTTTTCATGTGGATGCTTTCTGAGCACCCATGGTTTGAGTTAAGTTATGTTACAGCATCGGCTGCAAGGGTAGGCCAGAAGTATGCTGCAACAGTACATTGGGTCATGCCATTTGAGATGCCTGAGAGCATCAAGGACATGGATGTCAGGGAATTCAATTATGCTCAGATGAAGGAAGCAGGAGTAAAGATAGTATTTTCCGCTCTTCCTGCAGCTGTAGCATCTGAGGCAGAACCTCAGCTAAGAGCGAATGGGTTTTACGTATTTTCAAATGCTGCTGCAATGAGATACGATGCAAACGTTCCAATTCTTATCCCTGATACCAACTTAGAGCAGCTAGAGCTTATTAGAAAGCAGGGCTATCCTCAGACTGGATTCTGCGTTACAAATGCAAACTGCGTAACTACAGGTCTTGCTATGGCTTTAGCACCTTTAAAGAAGTATGGAATCAAGACTATAACGATCAACAGCTATCAGAGCGTGTCTGGCGCAGGATACCCAGGGCTTTCTTCTTTCGATATCACAGACAACTGTATCCCTTTCATAAAGGGAGAAGAGGAGAAGATTGAAAAAGAGGTTAAAAAGATCCTTTCTATCGATCCTGAAGTATATGCGTATACAGTAAGGGTTCCTGTCATGTTCGGACATCTTGAGACAGTTTGGCTTGAGACTGAAGAAGATCCAAGCGAGGAAGATATAATAAACGACTGGAAGAACTTTAAGACAGTATCTGATCTTCCATCCACTCCTGCGCAGCCGATTGAGTACTCTGCTGAGCCTACATTCCCTCAGCCAAAATATGCTTTCTGGGGGAACCCGAAAGGAATGGTAGTCTACACAGGAAGACTTAAAAAGAAAAACGGCAAGATTGGTTTCTGCCTCCTTGTAAATAATATTGTAAAAGGAGCCGCAGGCGGATCAATTCAGAATGCCGAGGCGTTCGTACAGAAGTTTGATTTGATATAAATTGTAAAAGTGCATTGCGATAACTTCAAAATGCACTTTTTTCTTTTACTACGGTCATACAGTTATCGACAAGTACATCATACAATTTTCCGTTCTGCTCTATTTCATACTTGTGTTTTTTATTGCAGGAAGTGCATTCCTTTTTTAAGCTGTCGTGTCTGAAGCATGATCTGGATATGAAGTAGGGCAGAGTGTAATCTTTTGTAAGCGTTGGCGTTACCGGCCAAGAAAGATTTCCATCTTTTACTTCAACAGATGCATAGATTCCTTTTAAGCTGTCTTTTAGTATGTCTTTAAAGAGGGCAGTGGCTTCTGCGTTCGTAGTGTTTAAGTAAACGTCAATAAAGTATGAATTTTCTGGATGTTTTGAGGCGTAGTATAGATCTGCGGCGTTATTAAGGCCTATCATAACAGGGGTGTCTATCTCTTTCAGTCTTTCTTCCAGTTTTCTGTACTTCTTCTCTTCATCAAATGTAATCGGGCAAAGAGTTATGTATGTAACGCCGTCTATCAAGATGCCGTCCTCATTCCATGGATAGATCTCTCCTTCAATGAGTTTCCTGTCAGGCAAGGCTATTCCGCTTTGCTTTTCGTTTACTGCTTTGTATGTCTTTTCATCTTTTGCCTCAAAACTTTCAAGATATGCTCTTCTTGCCTCTTTTATTTCACTTAGTTTTACAAACAGATTCTTATTGTTTTCATAGCTTATGACTTTTAATTCTTTATCGCTTTGGCTTTGTTCAAGAGCTCTTATGACGTTATCTTTCTGATCTTTTTCAGCCTTCTGAGTACTTATAGGGTAGCTTTTATCATTAATTGATATCTTCTCATCATCTATTTTGATAACAGCATCAATTCTCTCTCTTTCCTCTTTCATTGCCTCTGTATTGATTTTCTTTAAGTTCATAGACGAGTCGCTTATTTTGTAAATAGGCATTCCATATCCGATTTGAATGTCGTCAGGGAGTATTATTTCATTTCTGCTAAGAACTTTTGCAGAGAATTTATATGGACCGTCTTTTAAGAGGAACATAAGGCCGTCCCTGTCTTTTATCTCTTCAGTCAGGCTTACTTTAACTTTCTTTCCGTTCTGTCCAGTCACACTGCCAATTTCTTTTCCCTTGTGTGATGTGTAGTCCTCTGTTATCAATTTATTGTGGCCAGGGCCCTTATAGCTTAAATAACCGTCAGAGCTCTCTCTATGGAATGTATAAAAAATTCTGTCATCAGGGGTATTGCCGTCTATTAACGCCCTGTAATAGAGTGCCGTATAGTAGTCGTACTCATTTCCTTTCATCCTTCCTTCTACTTTTACACTGTCTATGTTCATCTCTTTTAAGGCCTTTATCTTTTCTCCGGCATCCATATCCTTCATACTGAAAGGAAATATTTTTTCTCCGCCTATGGTGAACCATGTCCTGCACATCTGAGCGCACTCGCCTCTGTTTGCACTTCTTCCCGTTTTATAAAAAGAAGCCATGCAGAGTCCTGAGAAGCCATAACACATTGCGCCATGGATAAATACTTTCAATTCAATGTCTTTGTTCTTCTCTCTGATTTCTTTTATCTCGTCTATACTTAATTCTCTTGATAGTACTGCGCGCTTGCATCCTATCATTTTCATGGCTTTTACGCCGTAGTCAGTATGTATTGCAGCTTGTGTGGACGCATGAAGGCTAAGGGACGGAAAATAGTTTCTCAGCATCCTCATGACGCCATAGTCCTGGACGATTATTCCGTCGCATCCGTATTTCTCAATCTCTTTTAACGTGTCGAATACTTTCTCTAATTCACTGTCTTTTATAAGGGTGTTTATCGTAATGTATATCTTCTTGTTATGTTCTTTCGCATAGCGTCTGATCTTTTTAAAGTCGCTTATGCTGAAGTTTGCAGCCCCTTTTCTTGCTGAGAAATCTTTAAGGCCGAAGTATACGGAATCCGCACCTCCGAGAAACGAATATACGGCATTTTCTAAACATCCTGACGGTAGTGATAGCTCGATCATGGTTTAATTGTACCAAAATGGAGGCAAAGAGAATATAATTATGCTAAAATATAAAGAATTGGAGGTGGCAAATGGAATATGACGCAGGTAATAAAGTAATAAACTTGGAAAAAGGGCATGTTCTATATAAGCAGGGCGAAGAATGCAGCACTATGTTTCTTCTCCTCAGCGGAGCAATCGGGCTATATCTTAATTACGGGACGAAAGATCAGTTTGCCTTGATCGTGCTCAGCGAGAAAGGTTCAAGCCTTGGCGAGATGGGACTTTTAGAAGGGGAAGCGAGAAATGCAACTGCAGTAGCGCTTGCGGATTCCGTTTTAGTTGAGATTGATGAAAGCCACTACCAAGAATTCATAGCGAAACATCCCGAGTATGCACTCAAAATGTTCAAAGATCTTGCAGGAAGATTCAAAGTCGTTACTGAGGAGCTTTTGAATGCGCAGGATATTGTAAAAGACTTGGTAGCAGAGATTGAGAGCGATAAGACGAAGAGTAAAAAGAGCGTAAGGGAAAGGCTTAAGGGTATTGCAGATGTCCTTTTAGATGTTCCTAAGGACGTTCCTCCAGATTTGTATGTTACATGCTATAGCAGAACTCATGGAAATCTACATTAATTGAATATATAGATAATAAAATATCGTATTGCAAAAGAGAGGGTATTTGAGTACTCTTAGAGAGAGAAATTTTTCTGGAAAGATCCAGATTTTTATAAGGAGAATTCTGATGACAGTAAATGATCTTAAACATGCTAAACTCGTCAGCTGGATTGAAGAGATTAAAGCACTCTGCGAACCAGATGATGTTGTAATCGCAGACGGATCGAAGGCTCAGTATGATGAGCTCATCGAAGGATGTGTTAATTCAGGGTTGGCTACCCGTCTTAACGAAGAGAAGAAGCCAGGATGCGTACTTTTCCGCTCAGATCCTAGTGACGTAGCACGTGTAGAGAAGAGAACATTCATTGCCGCTGAAAAAGAGGAGGATGCAGGTCCTACAAACAACTGGATCGATCCAAAAGAACTAAAGGCTACAATGACAGAACTCTATAAGGGTTGTATGCATGGCCGCACAATGTATGTCATCCCATTCTCAATGGGTCCTCTTGGATCTCCAATTTCAAAGATTGGCGTTGAGATCACAGACAGCGCATACGTTGTTTGCAATATGATGATCATGACAAGAGTTGGCGTTAAAGTTCTTGATCTTCTTGGAGAAGACGGATACTTCGTACCATGTCTACACTCTGTTGGTAAGCCGCTTGCAAAGGGCGAGAGCGACAACGGACAGTGGCCATGCGCACCAATGGAGCATAAGTACATCAGCCAGTTCCCAGAGACAAGAGAGATCTGGTCATATGGTTCAGGATACGGTGGAAACGCATTGCTTGGAAAGAAGTGCCTTGCTCTACGTATTGCTAGCGTACTAGCACGCGACGAGGGATGGCTTGCAGAGCACATGCTCATTTTGAAGATTACAAACCCAGAGGGAAGAAGCAAGTATGTAACAGGAGCATTCCCATCAGCTTGCGGTAAGACTAACCTCGCTATGCTTATTCCTACAATTCCAGGATGGAAGGTAGAGACTATCGGAGACGATATCGCATGGATGAAGCCAGGAAAGGATGGAAGACTCTATGCTATTAACCCAGAAGCAGGATTCTTCGGAGTTGCTCCTGGAACAAGCGCAAGCAGCAACTATAATGCTTTGATGGCTGCAAGCAAGAACACAATCTTCACAAACGTTGCACTTACAGAAGATAAGGACATCTGGTGGGAAGGAATCGGATATGATGCACCTGGAAAGCTTATCGACTGGCACGGAAATGAGTGGGTACAGGACAAGGGAAATAAGGAGCAGGCACCAGCTGCACATCCAAATTCACGCTTTACAGCTCCAGCTTCACAGTGCCCATGCATCGCACCAGAGTGGGAAGATCCTGCAGGAGTTCCAATCTCTGCTATCCTATTTGGAGGAAGAAGACCTTCAACAATTCCTCTAGTACACATGGCTCGCAACTGGAACCACGGCGTATTCCTTGGTTCAATCGTTGGATCTGAGGTTACAGCAGCTACTCTCGACGTTAAGGCTGGAACAATCAGAAGAGACCCATTTGCTATGCTTCCATTCTGCGGATACAACATGGGTGACTACTTCCAGCACTGGATTGACGTAGGCAAGGCTGCACCAAGCCAGGACGTACTTCCAAAGATCTTCTATGTAAACTGGTTCAGAAAGGACGAGAACGGTCACTTCATCTGGCCAGGATACGGTGACAACAGCCGTGTTCTAAAATGGATCTTCGAGTGCTGCGATGGAACAGCAAAGACAGTAGATACAGAGATCGGTATCATGCCTACAGTTGATGCTATTGATCGCCCAGAGGGAGTAACAGAAGAAGCAATGAAGACAATTCTTACTGTTGATAAAGAAGGCTGGCTGAGAGAAGTTGAGGATATCAGGACTAACCACTATCCGAAGTTCGGTAAGCACCTTCCAAAAGAACTTTCTCAGATGCTCGATACATTAGAGGCAGCTCTAAAGAAGTAAGAAATATAAAATTTCTTGATCCCCAGAGAGATTCTGGGGATTTTTATTTGAGCCCGTAAGTCAAGAAGGAAAGAGAAAGAAGCAATTCCAGGTCAAAACGATTGACAAAAGTGCATGAAGGGATGAACCTTGGAGTACAAGGTTTTTAAAAGATCTTAATATGTAAACGCTCTTTGTTACTGTGGTAGGTAAGTGGAAAGGGCGCTTAATTTGTATCCAGCGAGCTTCGCCCTTGAGTTTGGCGCAGCCATCCTCCTTTGCGGTGCAGTAGATGTCATGGTGATGGAGGAGCGCCAGGCCTATCCTGAGCATATGGTTGGCTACTGCCACAGCCGCCTTGCCATGATAGATCAGCTCCTTCTTTTTCCTATATGCGAATCTT
>CASENB010000002.1 GCA_949289305.1 uncultured Spirochaetales bacterium | reverse complement strand
AGCCTTCATCTAAAAGACTTGCCAATAGAGCTAATAAGAAAAGGAATAAGTCGGCAAACGAAACTGCTAAGGATTCTCACTCCTACAAAAAGACAAAAAGCAGGGCTGCTTCAAAAGCCTAGACTTTCTTAACAGCCCCTTAGTTGCCACATCCAGGAATCAAACCAAGGCCACAAAGATATTCCAATGTGTGCCTTATGATTGCCTAAAGCTTGTAGCTCTTTCACGCTCCCATAACTTCTTTTCTTAGGATTGAGTTGATCCTTGTCTGATAGCCTTTACCTTCTGCTTTGAGAGCGGCAAGCACATCGTTATCGATCATGATCGTAATCTTGCTTTTGGTTGGCTTATACCACTCAGGATGTACTTCATATCCTCGTCTTGCATTCTTAAGCTGTTCTGCAGAGAGAGGTGGACAATCTGAGAAATCTGTATCGATATGATTCTCGAGCTCCCTTATTTCCTCCGCGCTCATGGGAGGTAATTTTCTAGCTTCTTCCAAAGTAACCGTTTTTATAGCCATTGATTTCCTCCTTTTCAGCTTTTCTAGCTGAAATGATTCTGATTGTATCTTCTTCTCTTTCTGTATATACAACGAATAGTATGGAACCAGCAAATCCTATTGCATTCCAACGATCCTCAGCTTCGTAAGGATCAGGAATCTCCAGATGCATTGGATCGAGAAAAACCTGAATTGCCTTCTCAAAGCTTATCTTATGCTTCTTTATGTTTGCATTGTTCTTTTCTTCATCCCATTCAAATTTCATTGCAAACCCTTGATTACATATTAATCTATATGTATAAATTTTGCAATAAAAAAATCTACTGATGTCTTCAACCAAATGCTCGAATTGTAAATATAAACAAAGAACTCCTTGCATATGCAAGGAGTTCTGAGTGCCGCCTCCAGGAATCGAACCAGGCACACAAGGATTTTCAGTCCTTTGCTCTACCAACTGAGCTAAAGCGGCATGTCTTTAAGACCGTGTGTAAACTTACACGATTTTAAAAACAATATCAAGGGGGTTTTAAAAAAAATTTATTCACCATTTTCCTATTGTTTCAATTATTCTTTCACATATAAATAAATAGTTGTTTAAAAATTTTTAAACTTTTTTATAAAAAGCCTTCTTTTCGCTCTTAATTGATAGTTCTGCAAGAATGAATGCAAGTATGCCAATAGAGGAGTTGCTGATAGCCATAGTGTAACCTACAGCTATATAGCTTAAGTTTGTAAAGGTCTGGAAAAAGTAAATGACAGGAAGACGGAATATGAATACGCGTGCAAAATTTATAAAGAGTACGGTCTTTGTCCTGCCAAGTGCTAATAGTATGCTGAAGCTAGCATATGCAAAAGAAAGAAGCAGGCAGCCAAGAAGCTCGTATGTGAATATTTCGCATATGATCTGATGGAAATTCTCATCGTATCCTGTCCTAGATATCGAAAAAAGGTATGCAATAGGACTCTTTAGAATGTTCATTATGAAAAAGCCCACAAGTCCTATAAGTGCAATTACAAGTTGCATATGGCGATATGCTTTTATTGTGCGTTCCAGATCTCCGCTTCCATAAAGCTGTCCCTGAATTGATACTCCTCCGTCTTGAAAGCCTGTCTGAATACCTGTCAATAGACCCGACATGTTATTTGATATCCCCGCAGCTCCTACGATATCTGATCCGTAGTTTGCCGCCATGTTGTTTACGCTTGCCTTGCCATATGAGAACGCAATCTTTTCAACCATTGACGGAAAAGAGAGCTTTAGAATCTTTTTCATGAGGCCAAATCCTTTTATGTAGCGAATGGAGAATGCAAAAGGATCGTCTTTCCTCTTAAAAGAAGAGATGGCGAAAGCGAAGATAAACAGATAGCTTATGAGGCTTGCCAGCGCTATTGATACGATATCGAGTTTTAGAACGTATACGAATAGGGCGGTGAGCGCAAGTTTTACTGCTACTGCAGAGAGGTTTATGAAAAGTATCTTCCTGCTTCTTCCTCTGCATCTCTCATTTGATATGTAGATCGTATTGTAAAACTGTATGATGATTCCGATAAGGGTTATTGAAAAATACAGCGTTCCTTCTTGTATGAATATTTCAGGAGTTCTTGCAGCTCTTAGAATGCTTGCAGTAAATGGGATTATAGCGGCAATCACAAGTGATAATAGCATGGCGATGGATAAGCTTGTTGAGTTTATGCTTTTTATCTCTTCGCTATCTCCTTTTCCATATGCATGTGAAATTAGTATTGCAGATCCTACGGCTAGTCCTGTCCCAAGTGCAAGGACTATGTGCTGAAGCTGCACCATATACACGACTGTAGAGACTGCCGATGACGATATTCCGCTAGCCATTATCGTATCTAATACGTTAAACAGCTGCGTAAGGTATGAATATAAAGCAAGGGGAAGGCAGACTTTAAATATTACGCGCCATAGGTTCCCTTCTTTTACTTCTTTTCTAAATTCATCGTCTTTTTTGCTTATGGAACTCATAAGAAGAACTATTAAACCAAAAAAAGATTAATGAAAAGAGGTCGTGAGGCTAATAATGTAGTCATATCCGATATCAAGACCTTTTTTATAGCTTGAAAGAGATATGTGTTCCTCTAAAGTGTGGGAGTTATGTATCTCTGCAAGGCCGAAGCAGATCGATGGAGTTTTAAGAGAGAGCGGCCAGTTGCAGTCGGTAGAAGAGGACGCTTCCTCAGTGCTGTAATTGTATCTTTTTAATGCGCTTTCAGCCTTAGATCTCAGTTCTCTTATGTCCGTTTTTTCTCCGCATGGGCGCACTCCGATCTTTTCAACGTCTATTTTTACTTTTTCATTGGAAAAACTTTCTATCGTGCTAAAGAAAACAGATCGCATTTTCTTTAATTCAGTGCTTTTCGTCGACCTGTACTCGTAAGTGAATTCTGCACTCTCTGCAATGCTGTTCACGCTCGTTCCGCCTTTTATCGTTCCAACATTGTATGTTGCGTCTTTTACTCTCTGTGAATATAAGGCGCTTATGACCTTTGCGCTCTCTGCTATCGCGCTTTCCTCTCCGAAGTCTTTATACGAGTGTCCTCCTTTGGTCTTGACCTTTATAAGATAGCGCTCGCTTCCGACAGCCTCTGTTACAATTCCCTGACCAAGGGATGCGTCGAAACTCGTAAAACTTTTTATCCTCTCTTTATAATGGGCAAACAGCGTTTTGACACCTTTCAAATTTCCAAGCCCTTCTTCAGCTGAATTTAAAACGAACAGTATTCCTCTTCTCGTATTTATTTTTTCCCTATGGAAGTAGAGCGCGTATAAAACAACAGCGACAACGTGCGCGCTGTCATCTCCAGAGCCAGGACAGTATAATGTATCGCCATCGATTTCCAGCCTTAGAAAATCATCTGTATTGAATACGACGTCTGTATGGGCTGCAAACACATCAAGATCTCTCTTGCCGTCATCGTTATATGGAATTATTACGTTCTTAGCTTCATCGACGTATGCGTCTTTTATGCCTTCAGCCTTTAAGTAGGAGATGATGAAATCAACTCTTTTATCTTCTTTTAAAGAAGGTGCAGGGATTACTGCCAGCCTTTTTAAAAGATCTATTGCTTTGTCATAATAGTGTAGGGCGAAATTTCCTTTTTCAATCATAAGAACATTCTATCATATGTCATGTAAGAAATCTAAAGCTGTCACCCCTTTGTTAATTTGTATATCTTATGGGCTCCCAAAGCCTGTTGTAGGCATCAAGTGATTCTCCTACGTCTATTATTACTTCATAGTTATTCAAATCCTCGCTTGTGAATAACGGGGTAGTCTTCATGTAGTTGATAGCTTCAGTATTCGTAGTCGGTGGAAGCGAGAACTCATCTAAAAATACTGCATAGTTTTCAGGATCATGTACGAAGTTTATAAAAGCGTGCGCGAGTTCTTTTTCATCAGAGTCCTTTAAAATCACCATGTTGTCTATATACATAGATCCGCCGCTTTCCGGAAGGAAGAAGTCGACGTTCTTCATCTGCTCGTCTGTTAGCTCTGCCACAATATTGTCCGAGTATGAATGTACGACGGCAAACTCTCCCCTTGCGAAAGCCTTTGCAAAGCTTTCTGCATCGAACTTTACGATATTCGGCTTCCATGCTGAAGAGACTAAGATAGCCGCTTCTTCTAGTTCTTTTTCGTTTATCGTGTTGTTTGAGTATCCAAGCGTTTTTAGCGCATCTCCAAGGACTTCCCTCATATCATCCAGCAGCGTCATTTTACCTTTCATTCTTTCGTCTGCAAATATGTTCCAGCTTCTCTCGTAATCAGGAGGAACAAGCGTTTTATTTACGGCAATGCCTGCAGCTCCCATGAAATATGGAACGGAGTATCTCATTGCCGGATCATATAGCGCTTTGTCTTTTACAAGGGAAGGAATGTACTTTAGATTTGGAATCTGCTCATGATCTATTTCGCTCAGCATGCCAAGCTTTATCATGATTGACGTGTAGTCTGCAGATGGGAATATGATGTCGTATCCGTCTCCTCCTCCAGCCTGCAGTTTTGCAAACATCTCTTCGTTTGATGAAAAATAATCTATTACAATGTCGCATTCGTACTCTTCTTCAAACTTTGCAACTATGCTTTCTGGCATATAATAAGTCCAATTATAGATATGAAGAGTATCTTTTCCATCATCCTTGGAACAGGAAGAGAACAGGATAAAAGTTAAAGAGAGAAGAAGTAAGAATTTTTTCATAGCACCTCCTATGCAGAACTTGCGATCGTTTTTAAGAATTTTCTGAATATGAATGCGATTGACATTGCAATAAGAATCATGATGAATGAAAGCGCGTTTATAACAGGGCTTACTCCGTATCTAATGGATGAGTAGACGTAAAGTGGTAGCGTGCCGCTTCCAGGCCCTGAAACGAAGAACGTTATTACAAAGTCTTCTATGCTCATTGTAAAGGACATCAAAAAGCCTGAAATGATTGCAGGCGTTATAGATGGAAGGACGACTTTTACTATCGCAACTCTCTCGCTTGCCCCTAAATCCCTTGCAGCTTCTATAGTGGAGTAGTCGAACTCATCAAGCCTAGAGAGTACTAAAAGAAATACAAATGGAAGATTGAATGTGACATGAGATGCAAATATAGTGAAAAGCGATAGCCTGATGGCAGCAGATGAAAAGAAGATGAGCATCGATATTCCGATAATTACATCAGGAAGTATCATGGGCATGTATGTAAGGCTCGTTATATAGAGTTTTCCTTTGAAGTCGTACCATTTGATGCCGATGGCTGCAGAGGTTGCAAGAACCGTTGCCGCTAAAGATGATGATACAGCTACGATGATGCTGTTTTTAAAGGCATGCCAGAGTGATGAGCTGTTTAAGAAGAGCTCCTTGTACCATGATAGCGAAAAGCCCTGCCAGACCATGCTGCGGCCAGAGTTGAAAGAGTAGGCTACTACCACAATTAGCGGAAGAAACAGAAAAAGTATGGTGAAAAAGAGGCATAGAAATGAAAACGAGAAAACATTTGTCTTACGGCCTTTCATTTTTTACCTCCTTCTTATTATTTTTCAGCATCATCATTACTGCTATCATGGAAAGTAGCGTCAGAATTACAGAAAATGCAGAGGCAAGCGGCCAGTTGCGAGTCTTTTGCACCTGGTCGACTATGATGTTTCCAACCATCGTGCTCCCCATTCCTCCCACAAGAAGCGGAACTGTGTATGCGCCGAATATCGGAATGAAGGTAAAGATTAAGGATGTGAAGAATCCGCTTTTAATTGAAGGAAACATTACAAGAACTATCGCTTTTGCTTTTTTGCATCCTAAATCTCTTGCCGCATCAAGCAGCGTGAAGTCAAAACGGTCAATTGCGCTAAATAGAGGAAGAATTGCAAATGGAAGATACATGTAAACTAGGACTAAAACAACAGAAAACATATTGTATATCATGCTAAGCGGGGTATCTATCAGACCAATTTTAATCAGCAGGTTGTTTATAAGCCCTTCTGTGGATAATAGGTTTATCCATGCGTATATTCTTATGAGATTATTCGTCCAGAACGGAATGATTATTAGAAAGAGAAAGAGCGTCTGATGTTTGCTTCGTGCTATTGCATATGCAGAGGGGAAGGCAAAAAGAAGGCAGAAAAACGTTGCAAGCAGGCTAATGCAGATAGTTCTCCAAATGACGATTAGAAAGTTCGGATTGAATATCTGCGCATAAGAGGAGAGCGTGAAATTCCACTCAACTCCGCCATAAAGCCCTTTTTCTAAAAACGAATACGCTAGTATGATTAAGAGCGGTATGAGAAAAAATACAGTGATCCATATTCCCATAGGCAGGGAATATATGAAGCCGAACTTTCTTTTGCTATTCTTCACTCCAGTTCTCCCTGATTATATAGCCGTCCTCCGCCCTCCATGAAAAAGAGACTTCATCCTTCCATTCGATCTCAGGCCCTTCATCTAAATATGTTGTATGTGCCTTGAAAACTTTTACAATTACGCCGTTTTCAAGTTTTAAATAGAATTTACTTAAATAGCCGGAATATACGGGTTCGTCCACAATTGCCGTAAATGAGTTCTCGCCGAGATCATTTTTTCCTCTGTCTATCCTTATCTTTTCAGGCCTTATTGTGAAATATACCTTTTCGCCTGCTTCGCACTTTTTCGGATCTGATACTTTGACATCTGCTTTTAGATCGTCAATGAAAAGCGTTATTATCCATTCATTGAGGCTTTTGTCATATACAGAGCCTTTTGCTGTCGCTTTAAATATGTTCGTCTCTCCTATAAAAGATGCGACGAATTTCGTCTTTGGAGATTCATAGATCTCATATGGCGTTCCGTATTGAAGCATTTCTCCTTCATTGAAGACAGCTACATGGTCTGATATGGACAATGCTTCGCTTTGATCGTGCGTAACATAGATGAATGTGATCCCGACCTTGTCATGTATCTCGTCAAGTTCGATTAGAAGATTCTGTCTAAGCTTTGCATCTAGCGCCGAAAGCGGCTCGTCTAAAAGAAGAACGGAAGGCTCGCAGCATAGAGCACGTGCAATTGCAACCCTCTGTTTTTGCCCTCCTGAAAGCTGGTCTGGCTTTTTGTGCTCATGTCCTTCAAGCTCTACAAGGCATATGTACTTTCTAACTTTTTCTTCAATTTCATCTTTTTTTAGTTTTTTTAGCTTTAAAGGAAATGCTATGTTGTCTTTTGCGCTTAAATGAGGAAAGAGCGCATAGTTTTGAAAGATCATATTGCATTTTCTTTTCTCAGGAGGAAGGCCTAGTATGTCCTTTTCATCGAAAGTAACGCTTCCTTCATCAGGAGTCTCAAATCCTGCAATAATTCTCAGTAGTGTCGTCTTTCCACACCCTGACGGGCCTAAAAGTGAGAAGAATTCACCTCTTTCAATCTTTAAACTCACATCTTTTAGAGCATAAAACGAGCCGAAACTCTTTGAAATATTTTTTACTTCAACTAAGACTCCCTTTTTTTCTTGCAATATCGGTCTCCTTAATAAATTATTCTACCATATTAGTTTTCAAAGAAAAGAAAAAAAGCAGCCAGGTAAATCCTGACTGCTAAAAAAGATTAAATAAGCTTTTTATGCTTTGGCTTTTGCTTTATTATCTTCTTCATCCCTTCCAAAAAGTTTCTTGCAGCAAGCAACAACTACTACGATAGCAAGAGCTACAAGGATTGCGGCAAGGATGATCTGCATTGCCTGTCCGAATGCAGAGACTGCAGCGCTTGCTCCGAATGTCATTATGTTGTTAAAGATGAGCTGAATCAGAGCACAGACAGTTACAGCAAGCATGAAGAACATCGGGAAGAACATCATCTTGTTGCTCTTCTTTACTTTTTTCAGATATACGGCGACTGCAGCAAGGGCAAGAACCGATAAAAGCTGGTTTGCAGATCCGAAAAGCGCCCAAATCTCCTGATAGCCGACTTTTGCAAGTGCGAATGACGGTACAAGAACGATGATTGTCGCAACCCATCTGTTTGTAAGAATTTCTTTCCACTTAGGAAGTGCTTTCTCATCGTCTTCCTGATCTAAGAAGAGTTCCTGGAAACTCAGTCTTCCGACTCTTGCAACAGAGTCAAGGGAAGTGAGAGCAAATGCGCTGACTGCGAGAGAAATCAGTGTAAATGAGATGTCTGAAGGAATTCCAAGTTTTGATAGGAAGCCTGAAACTGCGTTTGCAAATATTACCTGAGGAGTTCCAGCTGGAATAACGCCGTTAACCGCAACAGAACCTACTGCGATAAGGGCAATTACACCTAAAAGCGATTCGACAAGCATTGCTCCATAGCTGATTGGAAGCATATCGCTCTCTTTCTCTACCTGCTTTGATGCCGTCTCTGAAGATACGAGCGAATGGAATCCTGATACCGCGCCGCATGCGACAGTTACGAATAGAATAGGGAATAGCGATCCTGCGCTAGATACGAATCCAGTGAAAGCTGGAAGCTGCATTGGAGGATTGTCTACGAAAATTCCAATTACAGCAGCTGCGATCATGAAGATTAAAAGGTAGCTGTTCAAGTAGTCCCTTGGCTGCAATAGTGCCCAAACAGGGGTTACCGATGCAATAAGAATATAGATGAATACGAGGATCATCCATGTGTTTACGCTGAATTTCAGAACAGGAAATAAGCATCCGATAGCAACACAAGCAATTAATAAAATAATAGATATAGTCGTATTTGCTGCTGTCCCTGGCTGCTTATACTTGATGAAGAATCCAAATCCAACTGCTGCGACAATGAATAATGTTGAAGTAAACGCAACCTGCGTGTTTGCATAATTTACCTGATCTGTAAATGACGGATCGATTCCAAAACTCTTTGCTACGATATCTGAAAAAGCAGCCACGACTAGAATCGAGAAGAAGTAGACGAAAAGCAAGAACAACCTCTTTCCCGTCTTTCCTACGTAGTTCTCGATAATGATGCCGATGCTTCTTCCTTTGTTTCTTACGGAAGCGAACATTGAAGAGAAGTCTTGTACGGCTCCAAAGAATATTCCTCCGATAAGACACCAAAGCAGTACTGGAATCCAACCGAATACGGCAGCCTGAATAGGGCCGTTAATAGGTCCTGCTCCTGCAATTGATGCAAATTGATGTCCAAATACGACTTGCTTCTTGGTAGGTACATAGTCGATTCCATCATTTATTTCAACAGCTGGAGTCTTCCTATTGTTATCTACTCCCCATTTCTTGGCAAGATAGCGACCGTAGAAGATATAACCTGCAACAAGTGCGACTATGGAGATAATCATAATCGTTATACCATTCATTTTCTTTTCTTTCTCCTATGTTTTCTGGTCTAAAAGAGAATTTATTGCTTTGGTTTGTTCCGTTTCAATATTGAAGTTCACATTTTTAACACAATTTCTCTAAATTTTTACATATTAATAATAAAAGTTTTTAAAAAATCGAACTTTAGCTATCTCTTAAGGATGTTGAAAAGACTTTGATGAAAGGTATCGCGTTTTTTTCTTAGAACGATCATCTTTAAGATGATGGATTAAAACTAAGAAAACTGTGTCTTCTTATAAATATAATGCCGTAACGCTTTCTTTGCACTCTTTGATATCTTCTTCAAATCCGCTAAAGACTATCTCTCCGCCGTCCCTTCCTCCGCCAGGTCCCATATCGATTATATAATCGGCATTTTTAATTAAATTAAGATCATGCTCAATTACGACAAGAGTTGCACCGTTTTTAATGAGGCTGTCAAAGACTGCAATAAGACTTTCAACGTCTTTAGGATGCAGGCCGATTGTCGGTTCGTCGAATATGAAAAGGGAGTCGCTTTGGCTCTTTCCCATCTCGCTTGAAAGTTTTAACCGTTGCGCTTCTCCACCCGATAGGGCAGGGGTTTCTTCTGAGAGAGTTAAATACCCAAGGCCAAGGCTATCAAGGGTAGTAAGTTTATCTACAATGCTTTTTTTTGTTTTTAAAGCCTCTTTTGCGCTTAGAGTGTCCATCTCCATTAATTCAGATATCGAATAGTTTCCGTATCTTATATCATTTGCCTCTTTGCTGTATCTTGATCCATGACATGAAGGACATTCTATATTCACATCAGCAAGAAATTGCACGTCTAAACTAATAGTGCCTGTTCCATCGCACTCCGGGCATCTAAGAGATCCGGTGTTATATGAAAAATCTCCAGCTTTATAACCTTTCTCTTTTGCGTCCTTTGTAGATGCAAAAAGTTTTCTCATCTCATCATGAACGCCTGAATATGTTGCAACTGTTGATCTGATGTTTATTCCTATCGGGCTTGCATCTATAAGTTTTACATGTTTTATGCCATCTGCTTTAATATTTTTTACATGCGCTGGAAGCTTTTCTCCCTTTATCAATGCGCTTAGTGCAGGGGCAAGACTTTCTAAAACGAGAGTGGTCTTTCCAGAGCCGGAGACTCCTGTAACTACTGTGAATCTAGATTTTGGAATTCTGACGTCAAGCTTTTTCAAGGTATGGATGACATCGGTTTCCATCTCAATTGCACCATGCTTGAAAAGTTCGCCTTTATTTGCTTTTTGCCTTACTATTGGGTTAACTTTTCCGCTTAGATACGGTCCGATTTGAGATATCTCGTTATTTTCGATTTCGCTTATGCTTCCTTTTGCAATTACGTATCCTCCGTCCCTTCCTGAGCCTGGCCCCATTTCTATTAAGTGGGATGCGCACTTTAATATCTCTGTGTCGTGATCTACTAAGACGACTGAATTTCCATCGCTTATCAAATCATTAATTACATTCTTAAGCCCTATTAAATTTGCTGGATGCAATCCGATTGACGGTTCGTCGAGAACGTATAAAACCCCTGTGGTTCTATTTCTGACGGATCTGGCAAGCTGTACTCTTTGCCTCTCTCCATTAGAAAGGGTGGAAGATGCTCTATCTAAGCTTAAGTAGCTAAGGCCTAAATCCATTAACCTTTTTGCAGTGTCTAAGAATGACTCGACGATGCTTTCTGCCATATCTTTCATCTCGTTGGGAAGGCTTTCAGGAACTTTCTTAACCCAAGGAATCAAGTCCTTCAGAGTCATAGAAGTGGCTTGGGCTAAATTAATTCCCATTATCTCAGGCTCACGTGCTTTTTCACTAAGACGCGATCCATTGCACTCAGGGCATAAATCCTCTTTTAAGAATTTCTCAACCCTCTTCATTCCTTTTTCATCTTTTACTTTGCTTAGCGCATTTATAACCGTATATGTTGCATTAAAATATGTGAAATCAAGTTCGGCTGCTTGGTTTGAGCTTTTTGCCTTATAGATAATATGTTTCTTTACAGCAGGTCCGTTATAAACGATATCTTTTTCTTCATCGCTTAAATCTTTAAAAGGGACGTTCGTTCTAACTCCCATTTCGCGGGCAACATCTACCATCAGGGACCACATCAGGCTGTTCCATGGCGCAACCGCACCTTCTTCGATTGTTAAATTCTCATCAGGTACTAGCTTTGACTTATCAACAGTTCTTACGATTCCTGTTCCATCGCATTTAGTACACGCTCCGCTGCTGTTAAATGATAGATCTTCGGCAGAAGGCGCATAAAACTTCTCTCCGCATATAGGGCAAACTAGTTCTTTTTCTGCTGCAACGTTAATAGACGGGCTAACGCTATGGCCGTTAGGACATTTATGGCTTGAAAGGCGGGAGAACATAAGTCTTAAAGAATTTAAAAGTTCGCTTTGAGTTCCGAATGTAGATCTGATCCCTGGTACTTGAGGCCGTTGTCTGAGGGCTAGGGCGGCTGGGATATATAATACGTCGTCAACTTTCGACCTCTCTTGATGGCTCATTCTACGTCTCGTATAAGTAGAAAGACTCTCAAGATATCTTCTTGATCCTTCTGCATAAAGAACGCCAAGAGCAAGAGATGATTTTCCTGAGCCTGAGACTCCTGCGATCGCAACTGCTTCGTTTAACGGTATGTTTACATCGATGTTTTTTAGGTTATGAACTTTAGCGCCTTTGACTATGATTTCCTCTTTCATAAATGAATTTATAGAAAAAAACTGCAAAAAAAAGAAGTCCCTAAGGACTCCTTTTAATTTGTTTTAGCTTCCAGCTTCTTTTGCATCCCGTATTCGTATACGAATATCAATACGAGCGTTACAAGACCTATTAGGTCTGTAATCGTTCCTGGAATTACCATGCATAATCCTGCTAGTGCAAGTATCATTCTTGTAATTACGTTCAAATGTCTTCCAAGATATCCATTTAGTGCCGCGGCAATGCCGAATATGCCGCAAAGCGATGTTATGCAGATCTGAACTATTTCAAATACGCTATGGACGTTTATAAAGAGCATTGCCGGATTGAGTGCGAACACATATGGAACGATAAATGCGGCAATTGCAAGTTTTGTCGCCTGAAGCCCCGTATTCATAGGATCGGATTTCGCTATTGCGGATCCTGCATAGGCTGCTAGAGCAACCGGAGGCGTTATATCTGCAACTATTCCAAAATAGAATACGAAGAAGTGGGCTGCAACAGCCTCAACGTTCAGCGCAATAAGTATCGGCGCGCATACTCCTGCCATAATGCAGTAGTTTGCCGTAGTAGGAACTCCCATTCCAAGAACTATGCAGCAAAGCATCGTAAGGATAAGGGCAATAATGACAAAGCCGTGCGATAGCGATACGATCGTTCCAAGCAGGATTGATGCAAGGCCTGTAACAGTAATACAGCCTGAAATGATTCCTGCTATTCCACAAGCAACTACTACTGTAATTGAACTTCTTGCACCATTTTCAAATGCGTCTATAATCCAAGAAAACGATAGGCTTGGTTTTTCTCCCTTGTCTTCTTCCTCTTTTCCTTCCTTATTAAGTCCGATGTGAGGAATGATCTTATGTATTACTCCTACAACCATTGCTACTAATATCGAGAGGGTAGCGGAGTAGGCCATCGTATATGTATTAGATCCTACGAGGTAGATAAGTGCGATCAAAGGAAGAAGAAGATAGATCTCCTTCAATAGTTCCTTTGGCTTTGGAAGATCTTCCTTTGGGATGCCCTTTAACCCCATCTTTTTCGCTTCAAGGTGGACTGCAATGAAAATTCCAGTGAAGTAAAGTACGGCAGGAAGAATTGCCATTACTGCAATCTGCCCGTAAGGAACGCCGGTGAATTCAGCCATCAAGAATGCTGCAGCTCCCATTATTGGAGGCATTATTTGTCCTCCAGTGGATGCTGCCGCCTCTACAGCTGCCGCAAACTCTGGGCGGTATCCCATCTTCTTCATCATAGGAATGGTAATTGAGCCTGAACCTACGGTATTTGCTACGCTAGAGCCAGATGCCATGCCTTCTAATGCCGAAGCGACTACTGCAACCTTTGCAGGTCCTCCTGTAAAGCGGCCTACAGCTGCATTTGCAAAACGTATGAAGAAGTCTGCAACTCCTGTGCGCTCTAAGAACGCTCCGAAAATAATGAAGATGACGATGTATTTAACACATACTCCGACAGGAGTGGAGAAGATTCCGTTTGCCGTATAAAAGAGAGTCCTAATAAGCTGCGTCGGACCTATTCCTATTGCAAGAGTGTAGATTATAAGGACTCCTGCTACGCAGAGTATTGGAAGTCCTACGCATCTTCTGCATAGCTCGACAAGAGCAAGAATTCCTATAAGCCCTATTGCCATGTACATCGGATTTGCCATAATGCGCGCAGAGAGTCTGATTACCGTCATTGCGTTTGCCGCATAGAAGAAATAGGCGCCAGAACCGACTATCATTATGATAATATCGTACCAAGGCATATAGTTTACTCTTTCATAACCTTTCTTCACGGGGAATGTTAGATAGCCTAGAAGGATTATCATACCCATGAAAACAGAGTAACGTACCTCCTGAAGAGTGGTGAGAAAGATGGCATCTACAATGCAGTAGATAGCGAAAGCCGCCATAATGTAGTGTATGATCTTCTTGGGAATGCCTTCCCAGATTCTGATGTTTGATTCTCTGTCATACTTCTTCATTACCGCTTCGACGTCGGCCATTGTCCCTACTGAATCATCATGAATAAATTCTTCTTTTTCTTTTTTCTTTTTCAATATAGATGTCTCCTAAAAATGTAAATAAAAGGGCTGTTGAAAAACAGCCCCTTTTCTCTCTAAAGCCGCTTTATTTTGTTGGAACGGTTATTCCCTGTTCTTCAAAATATTTTGCAGCTCCTGCATGATATGGAACGGTCGTAATGGATGTTGCAAAGCCAAGGTCAAGTTCTCTTCCCTTATCATGGCTCTGTGCAATTGCTTCCTTATCATTGAAGATTGTGGAAACGACGTCATATACAGCATCTTCGGATACGTCGTCCCTAGCAATTATTACAGCGCCAACAGCTACAGTCTGGCAATCTTCGTCAGTTCCGTAAACGTCCTTGCTGATTGTATATGGGCTGTAATATGGGCTTTCAGAGAGTAAGCGATTAATATGATCATCGTCAATAGATACTAAGCGTACCTTATGTGTTGTTGCTAGCGTGGAAACAGCAACCGTCGGTGCTCCTGCAACTACGAATGCCGCATCGATCTTTCCATCCTGAAGCGCATCTACGCTGTCTCCAAAACTCTGATAAGTCGCTTTGATATCGTTTTCTGTGATATCATATGCTCCAAGGATGTCTAATGCGTTATAGTAAACGCCAGATCCTGATGATCCGATTGAAACCCTCTTTCCTCTTAAATCTGCAACGGTCTTGATATTAGGATCGAGCGTTACTATCTGAACCTGCTCCATATAGAGTGCTGCAACTGTTGAAAAGTCTGAAATCGCACCTGTTTCTGCAAATAAGTTGGTTCCGTTGTATGCGTAGCTCATAACGTCGGTCTGTACAAAGCCAAGCTGATAGCTGTTCATGTCCATCATTTCAATATTGTCCTGGCTTCCTGCGCTTACTACTGCAACGACCGATGTGTCTGTTTCACTTGAAATCCTCTGTGCGAGCACGTTGCCGAACCCGTAATATGTTCCCTGGTCGCCTCCAGTTCCGAATCTAAGGGTTCCAGATGTTCCTGCATCGCTTCCTCCCTGAGCAAAAACAGGAGTTAGGCATAAAAGCACAATTAGAGCTAATGCAACAAATGTTTTTTTCATATGTACCTCCCAAGATAAAGCATGTAAAAGGATTACTCTATAAAAATCCTATGATAAAACTATCAAGGAAAAAAGGCTCAGTGTCAATGCTTAAAGAAATGTTTATGCAAAAATATTGCATATTCATGCAAAAATTGCATATTTCATATTGTTAATAGCCTAAATCTTCATGTATTAGGATGATTTCAATATTTGCTCCTGTCGGTTTTTCCCATAGGACGGAGAGTGCTCTGCAAATTCTATCGGGGCTGCTGCAATTATAGCATTTGTCCATTTTTACGGCGCATGGGGTATTGGCTTTCACGCGTCTTGCGTTTTTAGGCGCTGCAATGTTTCGTGCTCGATAAAGCGCTTTATCGAAATCCTTTTCTAGTTTATTTTCGCCGATTACGAAATAGATTTTTTCATGTCCGTATATTGCGCTTGATACTCTGTTTCCTCTGCCGTCTATGTTGATTATCTCTCCATTCTCTGAAAGTCCGTTTACAGAACAGATGTAGATATCTGCATTGGCTGCGAGCCTTCTCGTCTCGTCCTGGCTAACGCCGTCTTTAAGCCGATTGTGGCTGTATGTCGTATTGTGTTTGTCAAGCGCATCGAAAAGCCCCATTTGCATTACAGTTTCGGAGCCTCCGAATCCAACGCTCTTATTATCTATTGCAGCATTTAGATAGAGCAGGGCGTCGTTTGAGCTATTAAACTCTTTTACAGAGTAGCCAAGATTCTCTAGATTCTTTTTTACATTGCTGAAGTCTTTTCTCATAATTCCTCCTTAGCTTAAAGTGAACATTCCATTATACAGCTTATAATAGCGTCCTTTTTGCTTTATTAGATCATCGTGGTTGCCTCTTTCGACGATCTTTCCATTTTCAAGAACCATTATTGCATTTGCGTTCCTTACAGTTGAAAGGCGGTGTGCGATTACGAAAACCGTTCTGTTCTCCATCAATGAATCCATTCCTTTCTCGATAAGATCTTCTGTTCTTGTATCGATATTGCTTGTAGCTTCATCAAGAATTAACACAGGAGGATCTGCAACGGCCGCCCTTGCAATTGCGAGCAGCTGTCTCTGCCCGCTAGATAGATTTGCTCCATCTGAGACTATCTGGGTATCATATCCGTTTGGAAGACGGCGTATGAAGGAGTCTGCATTTGCAATTTTTGCCGCCTTTGTTACTTCTTCATCGGTTGCATCAAGATTTCCATATCTTATGTTCTCCATAATGCTTGCGCTAAAGAGGTGAGTATCCTGAAGAACCATTGCAAGCGAATGCCTTAAATCTTTTTTAGATATATCCTTTACATTTATTCCGTCGTAAAGTATCTCGCCCTCGTCGACATCATAGAAGCGGTTTATTAAGTTTGTGATGGTTGTTTTCCCAGCTCCTGTAGATCCTACGAATGCGATCTTCTGTCCAGGCTTTGCATATAGGCTTAGATCTTTTAATACAGGGTGGTCTTTTTCGTAGGAGAAACTGACGTTGTTAAATCTTACGTCCCCTTTTAGTTCAATGAGCTCTCCGCTTTCTTTTTTCCATGCCCACTTTTTATCATCCAGTTTTACAAGTTTTACTTTCCCTTTATCTACTTCCTTTTTCTTATCTATGAGCTCGAAAAGTCTTTCTGCTCCTGCAAGCGAAGAGATAAGGAAGTTGCTTTGCTGCGTGAACTGGTTTATTGGTGCTGCGGACTGACGTACGAATACTAGATATGATGCAAGAGAACCTATGTCGCTTATGCCGTTGATGACCATGAAGCCACCGACAATGGCAACGACTGCATAAGTAAGAAAAGATATGCTGACGACTGCAGGAATCATAGTTGCGGCATAGCTCTGAGCCTCAGTTCCCTCTTTTTGAAGCTGCATATTTCTTAAATCAAAGCCTTCAAGATTCTCTTTTTCATGATTGAATACCTTTACGACTTTTGCTCCTGCGGTCATTTCTTGGATATATCCATCAAGCGATGCAATGCTTTTTTGCATGGCAGAATAGTATTTCTTGCTTTTTTGTGCAGATCTTTTCACATATGCGAACATGAGGAAGTATGAAAGAAATACGATAAGAGAGAGTCTCCAGTTTAGTAGCAGAAGCATTAAAAGTGTTCCTACTATCTGTATTCCGTTTCTTATGACGGCAGCAAAGCTGTTGTTTAGTGCATCGGATATCGTATCGACATCGTTCGTGTAATAGCTCATGATGTCTCCGCTTTGTCTTTTGTCGAAAAAACTTAGCGGAAGTGTTTGCATATGGCAAAACAGGTCTTTTCTTATATCATATACGACGTCCTGTGCCGCTTTCGACATGATTCGCGTATATAGAAGTGATGCGATTACGCCTATTAAATAAATTATCGCAGTTGTTATTACGCCGTTGATAAGTCCTTCAAGAGAGCCTTCTGCTAACGTATTTACTACAGGGCGCACCATGTAAGTGCCAAGAATGTTCGATATTACGTTTATCGCAACAAGAACTCCGACAGACAGTAGGGAGAACTTATGCCGTCCCATATAGGAGAGAAGCCTTTTTGTCGTATATGCCATGTTCTTTGGCTTTTTATCACTCATCGCTTTTGCCATTATAGCGCCCCTCCTTTTAACTGGCTTGTGTAGATTTCCTTATATATTTCTGAGGATTCTATAAGATCTTCGTGCGAACCTTCCGATATTATCTTTCCATCGTCTATTACAATAATCTTGTCTGCAGAAATTACAGTTGAAATACGCTGTGCAATATAAATTTTCGTAATTCCATTAAGTTTTTTTAATTCTGTCCTGATCCTCTTTTCCGTATCGGTATCTACTGCGCTTGTAGAGTCATCGAATATCAGGACTTTAGGGTTCTTTAACAGGGCTCTTGCAATGCAGAGTCTTTGTTTCTGTCCTCCCGAGACGTTGACTCCTCCTTGCCCAAGCTCCGTATCAAGTTGCTTCGGAAAACTTTGAACAAAATCTTTTGCCCCTGCTTTCTCAAGTGCCATCCAGATCTCATCATCGCTTGCATCTTTTTTGCCCCATCTTAAATTCTCCCTGATAGTTCCTGAGAACAGGAGATTCTTTTGAAGGACTATCGCAATTTGATCTCTCAGTGTTTTTAAACTATATGATTTAACGTTTATGCCGCCGAATAAAACTTCTCCATCGCTTACGTCATAAAGTCTTTCTATAAGTTGCACAAGAGTTGTCTTTCCGCTTCCTGTTGACCCGAGAATTCCTATAGTTTCTCCTTCTTTAATAGTCAGATTAATGTTAGACAGAGTATATTCTTTTGCGTTTTCAGAGTATTTGAAGCTTACGTTTTTAAATTCGATATCCGCATTCTTTACTTCTGTTACTGGATTTTCAACTTCTTTCAGATTGCTCTCTTCTTTAAGCACGTCATTAATTCTTTTACATGAAGCAAGAGATCTCGTTAATAGTAAAAATACGTTTGAGAGCATCATCATGGAGTTAAGCACCTGCATTACATAGCTTAAAAAACCTGTAAGGACTCCGACCTGCATCTCTCCGTTTAATATCATGAATCCTCCTATTAACATTAATAGGACTATGCACAAATACATAATGCTTTGGAATATAGGCTGGTTTAATGAAGCAGTCTTATTAGTGTATGTTCCTTTTTCTTTTAGACTTTCATTTACTCCATCAAACTTCTCTTCCTCATATTCTTCTCTTATAAAAGCCTTGACAGTCCTTATTGCTCTTACGTTCTCCTCGACTCTTGAGTTCAATTCATCGACGGTTTTCTGAAGAGATGAATACATGGGGGCAACTTTTCTGACGATTGAAAAGAGTATTACTCCTAGAAGCGGTGCAAGTATTATGAAGATTATTGCAAGTTCTGTATTAAGTGAAAAAGAGAAAATTATTCCGAGGGAAAACATCAATGGAGAGCGCATTAAAGGTCTGAGTCCGCCATTTACGGCATTCTGTATTACGCTTACATCGCTTGTCATCCTTGTTACTAATGAGGATGTTTCAAACTTATCGATATTTGAAAAAGAAAACTCCTGCAGTTTTTCATATTCTGCCTTTCTAATATTTGCACCCCATCCAAATGCGGCACGGGCTGCAAAACGGGCATATAATAGTCCTGTAAAAAGAGCTAAGACGGCACAAAGCGCCATTTCAGCCCCTTTTTGAAGCATGAAAGGCACATCGTTCTTAGCAACACCAAGATCTATGAGATCTGCAATAAGGCTTGGTATTATAAGCTCGAAAAAGCATTCTACGACTAAAAGAATGCATGCAATAATTAAATCCTTTTTATATGATCCAAAATATTTAAAAAGTGATTTAAACGCCTGCATATACGCCTTCCCTTGTAAAATTATTAACCATGTTCTCTCCTCATCTGTTTCTGATAATGGTTAAATTCATCTTTTCTGTCAAATGTCAGTTTTTTCCAAAAAGTAAACAAGAATCATCTTTTTCGCATTAGAAATAATATGGAGAATAAACTTTATGAAAAGACTAGGGTCTTCATTATTACTGAGTATCAAGAGGATGTAATCTATCTTGATAATGATGGAATAGTAGATGGAGATGTGACGGTTAAAAGGGCAGAAGCCTTTTTAAAGGGAATCGAGAATGAGGTTCCATTAAACAGGAACTCGCTGCGCTACATGGCAGAGAGCAGCGAGGGCTTTAGGAGGATGCTCTGCTCTTATTACCTGCCGAAAGAATACAGGAATTTGGATTTTTCAAAGGTGAGGACAGAATTCCCATCATTCGGAAGAGGAAGGGAGAAGGACGTAAGGTACGACCTATTGATGTCTTCTGAAGAAGATAACGTAATAGCAGAGGCGGAGGCCCAATACACGAGGGAAAGCATAAGAAGAAGCAAGAATAGGGCGAGGTTTTATTTGAGTAGGCTCACTACTGCAAGCCTGAAGGACGGAGGAAAATATGAAGACTTGCCCGATGTAATTGTCATTTATCTTCTTAATCGTGATATTATGAAAGAGGATAAACCTTTCTATACTTTCAGAATGTGCGATACGGAGACAAGGAAGGAACTGTCGGGCTATGGAGAGTCATTGGTGTTCGTAAACCTGACATACAGGGGAGACGACGAATACGGAAGGGCTGCGCACGACTTCAATACGAAAGAAGTAACAGAAATGAATGAGGGTGCCATAAGAGACAGCATGGAGAAGGTTAAAGGAGAAAATAGGGAGGAGAATATGAGAACGGCAGTAGATTATGCGGCATTGATGCAGAAAGATGGATTTAAAAAAGGTGTTTCAAAAGGAATTTCTGAGGCGAATACAGCTACTATAGAGCGTATGCTCAGGTCTGGTGAATTCTCTGAAAATCAGATTGCTTATGTTAGCAACAGTTCAGTAGAGAAAGTAAGGGAAGTTGCTACAAAGCTTGGCTTGTAATATAAGAAGTTATGATTTGTAGGCCATGCTGTAATGAGACTGCATGGTTTACTACTTTCTTAAAGTACTCTATATCCATAGAACGCATGTTAAGGTCTGGCGAATGTAGTGTTGAGCAGATTGCAAGATGGACTATGACAACAGCTGAACAAGTCAAAGAAATTGCGAATAAAATAGGACTTTGATTTTCAGTTTTATATTTCTTGGGGCATGTAAAGGTAGATGCATGCCCCTTTTATATTTTTCTTTTAATTCAATAATTTAGTGAAAATATAAGAAAAAACAAAAATTCTACTTTCTTTTTTTTTGAAATCTTACTATCATATTCAAGGTTTATCGCCCAGGTGGTGGAATGGTAGACACAAAGGACTTAAAATCCTTTGGCCTTTTGGCCGTACGAGTTCGAGTCTCGTTCTGGGCATTATATGAAGCCTTATAGTTGAGCACCTTATTGAGAAGGTGCTTTTTTAATGACTTGTACCTAAAATGTACCTTTTTTTATAACTCATAAATTAGGGAGAGTCCTACTGCCATCTGTATCCTGAATGCATTGATGCCATAAAATCTGATGATGTCAGTTTCAATACAAAAAGCGGAAAACTGATTGCAAAGAAGATGGATGATATTTTTTAATGGATTTTCCTTCTTATGCGCTACGTCTTGTATCGGTAACAGCGCAAATGACAAAGAAGGCAATCGGAGTAAAGCCAGAAGATGCTTACATGGCACGCAATCTGCTTTGTGCTTTTCGGTGATGTCGATACCGTTTTGAGCGCATCGCCTGCTCAAGAAAAGGTAAAAGAACTAGATGGCTTGTTGCTCTGCATTACTGTACGAGGAAAAGATACAGGCTGTGTTTCCCCGTCTTTTGCAAAAAAATGCGGTGTTTTAGAAGATCCAGTTTGCGGCTTTTGCCATTGTCATATCTTTCATTGCTGAACAACTCAACATGGAAAAAAATTTGTGGCATTTTATGCCTCAAAGCGCGGAAGGGCACTATACTGCCGCATGGGAGACAGAAGAGTGACGCTGGCAGGCAAAGTCACATTATTTTCTATTGAAGAGATTCTCTTGGATGATGATGCATTATGGAACAGCAATGGGATGTGGACAATCTGGACGCTACCTTAGCAAAGGCAATCTTTGCTTTTGTTGCTGACAGCTTATTGATTGATCGCATCGGTATTCAACAGGAAATCAAAAAGGCTGATTATCAGGATTCCGTCTTCTGTGCGTCTTGGCTTGATCCGGTCTCTTGTAATCAATATCTTCTTGAATGAATCCCTGATCAGGGAAAGAGATCTGAGTTCCTGCTCCAGCTTCCTATCATCAAGCATTGTCAGTGCGGATTGTATGTAGTATCGCTTACCGGCAAGGTTTGCGACAAAATCGACTTCATACTGCCTGTTTCTGTATTTTCCGTCATCCGACTTATCCCTGTGTTCTACTATTCTAACATCCACAAGAAACCCTCTGGCCTTAAGCTCATTGTAGATGATGTTCTCCATAATATGAGTCTCCTCTACCTGTCTGAAGCCGATTCTGGAATTCCTGACACCGATATCCGAAAAATAAAATTTATATGGGGATTCAATGTAATCCTTTCCCTTGATGTTATAGCGCTGTACACGCTCAATCATGTAGGCTTCCTCAAGGAATCTCAAATAATTTGAAATTGTCTTGTCTGTTATTCCACGCTGCCCTTTGCTTTTGAATGTGTTGGCAAGCTTCAATGGATTTGTCAGACTTCCTATTGCAGATGAAAGGAGATCCAGTACATTGCTAATCCCTTTGTCATCTTTCAGCTTATTGCGTTCAATGATATCATTTATGTAGATGGTCCTAGTAACATACTCAAGGAAGGACACCTTCTGTTCATCATCCATTCCTTCTGCGTAGATAGAAGGAAGCCCTCCATAGTTGAAATAATCATCCCATGCCTCATCATCCGAATCGTAAAGCGGCCTGATCTCGCTGAAAGAGAGAGGTCTTACTCTCACTTCATCTCCTCTTCCCCTGAACTCTGTGATGATGTCCGAAGAAAGAAATCTTGAATTGCTGCCGGTAACGTAGACATCAACATTCGGCTTATGGAGAAGCCTATTTATAACCATCTCAAAGCCTTCAACATTTTGGATTTCATCAAGGAATACACAATAGGTTTCTTCATCCTTGATTTTTGAGCGTATTTCCAATCCAAGGGCATGCCTGTCAAGGAGATGTTCATTCTCCTCGTCATCAAGTGAAATAGCAATGATATGATCTTCATCAACACCATTGGACAGAAGGTAATTCCGGAATAAGGTAAACAGAAGATAACTTTTACCGCACCTTCTTATTCCCGTAATTATCTTTGCCCTGCCATTGCCTATCCTTTTCACTAGCCGTTGAAGATATGTATCCCTATTTATTTACCCATAATACACTCCGAAATAACTGAAAATTTCCCGATTCTTCGTATTACTTTATTGATATCATCATTGGCGAATTAATATAACTACGGAAAAATTGAAAAATGTATAAAACTTCGTAGTGCTCGTAGCTAGAAAATAAGATATTAAGAGAACAGCTTGAAAGGCATGGTCGCATATTCAGGCAGCTTTTTTCATAGATATTATTAGTAAATAAATTTTTACTGATGGTAATATTTTTCTTGACAATTTCTATTGGGGTGGGGGTATTCTAATTAAAAAAGATTGGAGGTAGTATAGATGGCTAACAAGAAAACTCTTTTTCCTTTTTTTCTGGTTATATGCCTTCTTTTAACATTCTTTACATCATGCCCTGATAGCCCCGAGATGCAAAAATTAACAGCCCCTGTAATTAGCGCATCTAGCGAAGTAATTGATGAGGATACTCTTATTACTATAACAAGTAGTGAGAATGCAAGTATTTATTATACAACTGATGGGTCTGACCCAGTGACATCTGAAACAAGAAAACAATATCAGGAGCCATTTAAGCCAACTCTAGATAGCAAAATTACGATAAAGGCTTATGCAACTCTTTCTGGATATCTTGCTTCTGATATTGTAGAGATGACATATTCTTATTCAGGACAGCTTCCAGCGCCTGCTTTTCAATATGAAAATAAAAGAGCAATTCCGTTTTCTAGCGTTAGTGTAAGCGTGGACGTTGCAGAAGGCTATGTTATATATTATACAACAGATGGAAGCGAACCAAGCAAAGATAGTCTTCAAGCGCAAAATAATGTTATAGATCTTTCAGATGTCGAAGGGAATACTGTTACTATAAAAGCATTTACTTCAAAAGAAGGAATGAATGATTCAGATATCGTAACAGTTACATATACAAGGAAAAAGGTAAACACTCCTCAGATAAGCCCTGACAGCCAGATGTTTGAAAGTGAGATTGAAATCACTATCACAGCAGAAGATGGTGCTCAGATCTTTTATACTTTAAATGATGAAGATCCAACAAGTTCATCTAATAGCTATAGCGGTCCTTTTACTATTACTAATCCTGCAACAGTCAAAGCAATTGCAATTATAGAAGGATGCATAAATTCTGAAATAGCAGTAGCAGAGTATTCTCTAAATACTTCAGCTCCTAAATTTTCAACAGAAGATGGAATTATTCCTTTCTTAGATAATAATCTTACGATAAGTGCAGGAGAGTCTGATGTCATTTATTATACGACAGATGGAAGCGATCCTACTACTTCATCTGCTAGCGCTATAGGATCTGTTACTCTCACTATAAATAAAGAGAATACAGAAGTAAAAGCAATGGCAATTAGAGATGGGTATGAACAATCTAAGATAGTTTCCATAACTATTAAACAAGCAAGCATCTCTTCAGCTGAAATAAGCTTTCCAAGGCCTTTTATACTAAACGAGTCGAAAGTAACGATTACTGCAGAAGAAGAGGGTGCGACAATAACATACTCATTTGAAGAGTTTGGTGAATATGTTGAGTATTCTGAACCTTTTACAATTTCTGTGCCTTCTGAAACATACTACTATGTTTATGCAAAAGTAGAAAAGGATGGATATAAGCCGTATACTAAAGTAGCTACAATAGATGCGTATGAAAGAACTTCTTCTGTTCCTATATTTTCACTTCCTGATGGAAGTCCAAATTCAGAGAATATAGAGCTTAGCATTTCAGCTCCTGGCATTGTTTATTATACAACTGACGGAAGCGAGCCTAATTTAGATTCAGATCATAGATTTAGTCCTTCTTTCAATCTTTCTTCTTCTATTAGCGAAATAAAAGCAATGTACGTCGATGGCAAAAAGATAAGCAATGTCGCTACTTTAATTCTAGAAGATTCAGTTGACTCAAAAGAAATGGAAGGAGAGTGGATTTCAGCAGTAAATAACATAACAGTCAATGAAAATACGATAACTATTGGAGATAATTATACTAGTAATTTCGATTACGCATTAACAGGCAATAATCTATTTATTTTTGTAGACGGATATGGCATGCCTGAATTATCATATACGTTGAGTAGTGATTCTGAAGAACTAACTATTGATGGTGCTAATCTTAATATTGGTAGTCTTAAGAAGGACGGAAATCGTTATGTAAATAGCGATAATTCTGCTTCCATTATCTTGAATGATGAAGCGTTCTTACTAGATGTAAATGGAATATTCTATTTTGGAGAAGTTTCTGATACTTCACTTATAGTAGATACTCTCATAGTCACTTCTGATATTTCAAGCGTAGATATTTCAACAGGCCCAATTGAAATTCCAGATCTTGGAACGATATGCAGAAAGCCAGAGTTCAAAGTATCTCCTGAATCTTCAGATGGCATAGCAGTTAATGAAGAGGTTGAATTTTCTTTAACTTACGATTCACTTCCTTCTGGAATTACTATAGGAGATATTACATATGTGCTGAGGACTTATGAAAGTGAAGAACCATTAGCATCAGGATCATATTCAAGCCCGATTAAATACACTCCAACAACTACAGGCTCTTTAATTTGCGAATTCACTATTCCGTTAACTATCGGAGAAAATGAAAGACCCTTCATAGCAGGACGAGAATACTCTGTAAAAGAGAGATATGGTACACCTTATCTTGGTCCTTATACAGTACTAACGGATTATTTTCTTGATGGGGACGGGATAGATGTTGCTCTTCATGATTTAGATGCATCTTATTATGGATCTCTTTATTATACCACATCAGAGGTATACTATGGAGAAGACTATCAGTGGAATCCAAATAGGACAGTCGCAGATGGCCATAAGAATAATGTAAGTACGTATAATAAAAAGTATATGCAAGCAGGAGCGATCAAAGGCAACCTTAGTGGCAGTAGCTCAGAATTTCTCCCATCAAAGCCTAATGTAAAGACATTCTATGTTTCTGATACTTCCTCTTCTGCTCTTTCTGGAACATGGTATGGCTCAATGAATAATGGAGAGTATAATCTTACTTTGACCGTTGGCTCTGATTGCACATATTCAGTTTCTGCAAGTGGTCAAACATTTTACGAAGGAAAAGCGCGTTATAGCAATGAGAAAAACATGATCCTTATCGATTTCAAAAAAGATAATAAACTTTCTTTCTTCGACCCCGTATCTCTTACATATTCTTATGATGAAGGGAAAGATGAGTTAACGATAAATGGCGCCTCTTTCTATCGTGCATCAGGAGATAAGGGAAGTATTGATGGCTATTGGATAGAAAAAGATCAGAACAATGAGATTTTAAGAAGAGAATTTGTTCTTGATGGTGAATGGATGGCATATAGAGGAGCATTATATGATGGAAGAAAAGATATCTATATCTATGAAGGAGGATATAGTAAAGATGCCAACGAAATAACATTCCCATCCTCTTCTGATTCAATCGATTCATATTACATACTCTCATATCCTTGTTTTAGCGAAGATGGTAAAACGCTATCTGTTGCTGGACTTGATTTTCATAAAGAATAAAACTTGATTGTCCATCCAGATCTTCGGGTCTGGATGGATATTTTTTATAATTAGTATTAATAATAATCCAATATAGGATTAATAATATTGTTATATTTATAGTTTTTAATTCATATAATCATGTTTATTCTTTTTTTATTCTCTTATGCCGAAGTTTATATTAAAATTATATTATGAATGATTTTCTAACAGGATTAATTGTAGGCTTAGCCGTTTGTCTAGTCGTTTCTGTTGCTCTTTTATCTAAGGGGGCAAGCGAGAAGAAGAGGGCAAAGGAAGAGGTTGAAAAATATAAGAAGATGCTTCAAGACAGGATGGAGCTTGAAAGCGAAGGGCTTAGCAAGCTCAAAGAGGAGAATGCCGAGCTTAAGAAGCAGAATGAGAACTTAAGAATAAGCTTGAATACTATGAGCCAGAAACCTGGAAGAAAGGAGATGCAGCGCCTTGATGTGTATCAGACGGCAGCTGAACGTCTTTCAATGAACAGTCCTGGTTTTGCTCCTGTTTGGCAGGCGGCACTAAAAGAGAGTGAAGAAGAGTTCAAGAAGACTTTCTTAGGTCTTACTCCGTATTTAAGACGGCATATCAGCACTAAGACTAGCGATGCCGTCTTAATCGATGAGTCGAATAACAATACGACTATTTAGCAAACTCGTCGAGTTCTAAAAAGCGTTCGATCTTTTTATCGAGCTCTTCCTTCTTCTCATGATACTCCTTTTCTCTTAGAGGAAGGCTTTCAAAGTCTTTAGGATCTAATGAAGAGAAGGAGTCTTCTATTTCTTTTACTTTCGCCTCAAGTTCGTCTATTTCAAAAAGAAGGCCTTCATATTCCTTTTGCTCTTTAAATGTGAGCTTTCTTTTTTTATCATCTTTTTTTACTCGTGCATCCTGATTTCTTCTTTCTTCGACTTCTGCCTTCTTGCCTTCCTTTTCCTCTTCCTTCATTCTTTCATGGTAGTCAGAAAATGGAATAGGGTAGTACGTGAGTTTTCCGTTCTTTATCTCAAGAGTGGTATCGGTTGTAATATTTAAAAAGGTTCTGTCGTGAGAACATATTAGAACAGGTCCTGAGAAGGATGTTATGTAATCTTCAAGAGATTCCATAGTGTCTATATCGAGATCGTTTGTAGGTTCGTCAAGAATTAGAAAGTTTGGATTCATAACTAATCTCGATATTAAATACAGCCTTCTTTTCTCTCCTCCTGAAAGGGTGTAAATAGGACTGTTGTGCATGCTCTTGTTAAAGCCGAACAGTTCAAGAAATCTTGCCGAGCTTACACCTTCATCCTCAGAGAGTTCTATCGTCTCTCCTATGTCGTTGATGTATTCGATTACGCTTTTCTTCTCATTCAGATCTCTTGATTTTTGATCGTAATAGCCGTAGACGGTGTTAAGTCCTTTTTCTATCACGCCAGAAGATGGCGGGATGTGTTCTGTAATTACATCTAGGAAAGTACTCTTTCCAGATCCGTTGTCTCCGACTAATGCGATTTTCATATTCTTTTCAAATATGAATGAAAAAGGCGAGAATATGACTCTCTCTTCATAGCTCTTGCTTACGTCTTTTAAGTCCAGAATCTTCTTTCCAAGCCTTCTTTTTTCACTTGTGAATTCCCTTAGCTTTTTCTCATAGACCTCTTTCTTCTGCTCTTCTTCAAGCTCTTTCGCTCTTTCAATCCTTCCCTTGTCCTTTCCTGTCCTTGCTTTAGGAGCGCGGCTAAGCCATTTTAGCTCTCGTCTTAATACGCTTCTCATTCTCTCCTGCTGTTTAAAGGCCTCTTTCAGCCTTTCTGCTTTTCTTTCAATATAGGAAGAGTAAGAGCCGGGGTGTTTGTAGGATGACGATCTGTCTAGTTCAAGAATTGTAGTGCAGACAGAGTCTAGTATCGCCCTGTCATGCGTAACGATTATCGCGCTAATTGAAGGATCTTTTAAGTCTTCTTCCATCTCTTCGATGGTTTTTATATCTAAGTGGTTTGTTGGCTCGTCAAGCAGTATTATATCGCTTTTAGATGCGAGAGTTCTTGCAAGATGGACTTTCTTCGCTTCCCCTCCTGAAAGCTCTTTCATCAGCGCAGCCTTATCCCTTTTGATGTCATACTGGTCGATTAAGGCGTAGTAATTCCTTTCAACAGAGAAAAGATCGTCTTTCTCAACTTCTTCATAGAGCTTGCTCTGTGCCTCGCCGCTTCCGCTTTTTAGGCTGTCGTAATACTCTTTAAGCTTTTGAACTTTCGTGCTTTTAGATTTAAAGAAGAAACTCTCTATCGTATCGTCTTGGGAAAATGGAACGTTTTGCTCTAAATATGCTACGTCAGCCCCGTTTTTGATGCTGAGAATTCCCTCATCCATTACTATTTCTTTCGCTAATACTTTTAAAAGGGTGCTTTTTCCAGCTCCGTTTTTTCCAACTATTCCGATTTTCTCACCTTTTTCAAGGCCGAAGGTAAGGTCTGTAAAAAGTGGCTCGTCTTTAACAGTCTTTTCTAAATTCTGGGCGCTTAATATGTTCACGCAATAGATTCTACATTCTCTAAAAAGACTAGTCTAGCAGTTGTTCAACTGTGAAAATTCACATAATATTGTCATGGGATGAACAAGAACGATATAAAAAGCGGAATTCATGACGGATTCCCTATATTTTTAGGATATTTTACAACCGCGATTGCATTTGGATTCTTAACAAGATCAAGCGGATTTACCTTCGTTGAGAGTGTTTTGACGAGTATCACGAACTATGCTGGATCTGGTCAGTTTTTGATGATGAATTTATATAATGGGGGAGCGTTTCTTTTCGAGATAGTGCTTTCCGTATTCTTTATAAACGCACGTTATATCTTCATGAGCGCAAGCCTTTCTCAGCGCCTTAAAAACAGAAAGAGCATAATAGGACGCTTTTTCGTAGGAGCTGGAACAGTAGATGAAGTTTTTGCTGTCGCATCATTCAAAGGAGAGAAGGTAAGCTACAGTTATGTTCTATCGTTAACTCTCACATCATATGTCGGATGGGTTAGCGGTACTGCCATAGGCTTTTTGCTTGGAAATATACTTCCCCATATAATACAAAGCGCCGCTGTGATAACAATCTATGCGATGTTCTCATCCCTTTTCGGCACTGAGACTGCAAAAAATATCAAGGCTGTTGCTGTTGTCGCCGTATCGGCAGCACTAAATAGCATGTTCATTCTCGCTTTTAATATGTCCACGGGGTTGAGCTTTATTATCAGCATGATAGTCGCAACAGTCTTTGCATGTTTCATCTACAGCGACGAGGAGGTTTTCAATGAATAAGATTGTTCTCATCTTGCTCTGTTGCCTTGTTACGATGGCAGCAAGAATAATTCCTCAGTTCATATCGTCCTTAGATAAGATGCCTAAAAAGATAAAGAAAGCAATGTATCTATTGCCTACCGCGGCTCTTGGCTCATTAATATTCCCCCTTGCCCTTACAGATTTTTCATCTCAGTGGTATGCAGGTCTTGGGGGAATTGCAATTGCATTTATTGCAGGACTAAAGAGACGTTCAATGATAGCCTCAATAGTGCTTGCTCTTATCATAACGATACTTTTGCTACTAATCTAGAGCCTCTTTCTGAGCATCGCAAACAGCCAAATCTCATCGCTTTTATTCTTTCTTGAGTCCTTTCTTTCTGTCAGGGCGACAATATCGAAAAGACCGAGAGTCGATAAGAACGACGTGAGAGTCTCTTTTGTAAAGCTTGTTAAAGCTCTTCCTTCACTGTCGACGAAATCTTCGCTCTTATCTCTAAATGATGCAAAGAGTATGCCTTTGCTCCTTAAAGCTTCTGCAATTTTATGGAAGGTCGGCGCCATATCAGATCTTTTAACATGGTAAAGGGATGCGCTTGCCCAAATGCCGTCATAAACCTCTTTTGCATCAAGATCTTCCCATTTCATCTTCTTTATTTTGATGCCTGTAAATTCGCTTGCGTACTTTATCATCTCATCCGAAGGATCAAATGCATCTACAGTATAGCCTTTCTGTAGGAAATAGAGGCTGTCTCTTCCGCTTCCGCATCCGCCATCAAGGATTTTTGAACCTTCAGGCACCAAGGCCTCAAATGCCTTGTACTGATCGTGCATGTCGGCTGTCAGCCAGCTTTCAATAAATTCTTTTGCGTTGGTATCATAGATTGCTTCTATCATACATCTCCTCCTTTTTGTATAGTGTAACATGATAAAAGCAATAAAACAAAATAATTCTTTTTGTTGTAGATATTTATAAATTTTTATCGATAGAATTTTATTTATTGACCGATGTTTGTTATTAATGCTAACTAATATAGAAATCTTTAGATTATCATCTTTAACATCACTTTTTCCTTTCCTCCGCACGCCATATTAAGCTCTCCTTCCTCTGTTAAATTAAAGTCAGCTATGGCATATTTTATATTGCTTTCAAGCATCGCACGCGCTCTTTTTATCGTTTCAAGCTCAAGAGCGCCTCCTCCTATTGTAGATATTGCAGCCTCTTTTGTTATTATCATTTCAGAGCCGACCTTTGCAGGGGACGAGCCTTCTTTTGATATGATTCTAGCTAGTATCATAGGAGGTTTTAGGGTGCCTAGGGCCGTTATTACGGTTTCGTTCGCCTTAATCTGGCGCTTATCCTTCCTATACGTCTTTATGATTTCAGCAATGATTGCTATTGCGATTTCATCGGGGCCTTCTGCGTTTATGCTTAGCCCTATTGGAGCCTTCACATTTTCAAGTGTTTCCTCTTTTATTCCTTTTTTTATCAAATTGTCATATGTCAATTTTATTTTTCTTTTGCTGCCGATCATGCCGACATAATCGCTTTCGTAGTTTGAAAGCACATAGTAAAGCGCGCTCTCATCTGCCTTATGGCCATGTGTGAATATTAGAAAGTAAGGGTTTATGAAGCTGTAAGTCCTGCTAAATATCTTATCGTAATCATCTATTACGATTGTTGCCCTGTCATATGAAGCATCAAGCATCTCCTTTCTATCGTCGAATATGAAAAGGGGAAACTTTAAATTCTCGCTTATGCTGTATATCGCCTTTGCAATATGTCCAAAGCCGAATAACACTAATGTTGGCGGATAGCTTATCGTTTCTTTTATTGAGTTTTCACTTTCTTCATAATCGTCAGTTTTTGTACATAATACGCCATCTTTGAAAATAGCTTCAGATCCGTTATTTAAGTTCGTAATTCTAGCTACAGCCCCTGAATGTAAAATACAATTCAATTTTTCGTAATATTTTCTCATCTTGCTTCCTTCTTCAGCGCATCTATTGTAAAGTCAAGCTCGTCTTTTTTCGTAAAACAGCCTACGGAGAATCTTATAGTGCCATATGGAAAAGTATCAATTGCTTTATGCGCAAACGGAGCGCAATGCAGGCCGACTCTCGTCTCTATTTCGTATTTTTCAACAAGTATTTCTGCAAGCTCAGCATTATCTATGCTTTTTGCACTGATAGAAATTATACTGCTTCTCTCCTCATCTTTTGGCCCGTGGACTGTAATATTATCGAGGCTTAAAAGCCGTGAAAGAAAATAGGATGTGTTGTCTTTTACAGCTTTTCTTATGCAATCAAGGTTTTCTAAAACATATTTTACACTTTCTGCCATCCCGATAAGAGCCGGAATATTCCTTGTTCCGGACTCGAACTTATCAGGGAAGATCTCTGGCTGCTTTATCTCATTGGAAAAACTTCCGCTTCCTCCTGTTATTAGAGGCCGTAAAGCTTTTGCAAAGTCTTTTCTAAGTGCAAAGCCTCCAGATCCTTGAGGGCCTAAAAGTCCTTTATGTCCTGAAAAGCAGATTGCACTTATGTTGTTCTCATCAAAGTCAACATCTAAATAGGGAAGTGCCTCTGCCGCATCGATTATCAGAGGAAGACTTAGATCATTTGCAATTTCTGAAAGCTTTTTTATATCTACGACAGCACCTGTTACATTGGACGTGGCAGAAAAGACTATAGCCTTCGTGTTCTCTCTTTTTATCTTATTTATCTCTTCTAGTTTTATTCTTCCTTCTTTATTTGCACTTGGAAAGGAATACTCGGCATCAATGTCCGTAAGAGTCCTCATTACGGCGTTGTGCTCTACAGGCGATATTATCACATGGTCACCTTTTTTCAAGAAACCTCTCAATACTGTATTGATGGACTCAGTTGCCCCTGAGTTTAAAAATACGGTATCGCTCTCTTTTTTTCCAAGAAGCTTTGCAATATTCTCTCTGAGCGTGAAAATGTCATCTTCAGCTTCTAATGCTTTTTTGCTTGTGGTTCTGCTTATGTTTCTGGCATTTGTTTTTAAATAATTATAAGTCACTTCGGCCAGGCGCGGCGCTTTGGGAAATGATGTGGCTGCATTATCTAGGTAAATCATAACTAGATTATAACTGATTTTCATTGATTAGGGAAAAATATAATGGTAACATTTTGGTATGCAACTGATTAACAAAGAAAAAAGAAACTTAGCTTTAGTTGGTATTTTAATCGGCGCGGCAGCTATTTTATTGATGCATTTCGGAAATCCAGGAAACATGGGTTTCTGTATCGCCTGTTTCATAAGAGATATTGCTGGATCTCTTGGGCTGCATAGTGCCGCAAATCTTCAGTATATGAGGCCGGAAATCATAGCTCTTGTTCTCGGATCGTTTTTCATGAGTCTTTTATCTGGCGAATTTAAACCTCGCTCTGGAAGCTCTGTAATACTACGTTTCATCTTCGGCTTTTTCATGATGGTAGGAGCTCTTGTTTTTCTTGGGTGTCCGCTTCGCATGGTTCTTCGTCTTGCCGCAGGAGATCTTAACGCGCTTGTAGCCCTTGTCGGATTTGTTGTAGGTGTTGCAATTGGGACTCTTTTCTTAAGTAATGGATTTTCTTTTGGTCCTGCGAGAAAAAGCAGCAGAGCAGAAGGAGCCGCATTTCCTTTTATAAACATCGCAATGCTTTTCGTTCTCTTATTCTTCCCTGTTCTTTTAAAATTCAGTGAAAGCGGGCCTGGAAGCATGAGGGCGCCTATATTCCTATCTCTATTATTCTCCTTAATTATTGGAGCTCTAGCTCAGAAGACGAGGCTATGTATGGCTGGTGGGGTTAGAGATGTGATTTTAATCAGGGATTATACGCTTCTTTTCGGCTTTGTATTCATTTTCATCTCTGCATTAATTGGAAATTTAATCATAGGGAACTTCAATCTAGGCTTTACAAATCAGCCTATTGCGCATGACAAGCATTTGTGGAATTTTCTTTCTATGGCTCTTGTCGGTCTTTCAGCAACACTTCTTGGCGGCTGTCCCCTTAGACAGCTTATTCTTGCAGGGGAAGGGAACAGCGATAGTGCCGTAGCCGTTATCGGAATGCTTTTAGGCGCTGCGTTCTCTCATAATGCAGGAGCCGCTGCCGCTGCAGTTGACGGGCCGGGAACGGTTGGAAAAGTATCCGTAATCGTCGGCCTGTTATTCTTAATCGCAGTAGCATCAATTATAACGGTGAAAAACAGGAGGAGCGAATGAAAAGGGTAGATGCAACCGGACTAAGCTGTCCGGAGCCTGTTATCAAGGCGAAAAAAGCTTTAAAAGAGAGCAGTGACGGAATTGAAATAACAGTAGATAACATAGCAAGCAAAGAGAATGTTTCGCGTTATCTAGAGGCATCTGGGTGCAAGGTAAGCATAAAGGATGAAAATGGCTCATGGACGATCAAGGGCGTGAGGTAGTTCTGACATTCTTATCCCATTATGATGCTATAAAAGCAAAAAGAGAGATAGATAGTGGAAAGCTTGTACCAGTTCCACGCGCTATCTCCTCATCTTGCGGAACGGCTTTAAAATGTACTCTCTCTGATTATTTGAATCATAAGGGCGTAAAAAAAGAAGAGGCATATATAAGGGAGGAAGAGAAATGGTCCGTCTTACATCTTTAGTAAAAACATCAGGATGCGCAGCAAAACTCAGTCCGAAAGACTTGAATAACGTTTTAAAGCAGCTTCCAACCTTTTCTGATGAGAGGCTTCTTGAGGGGTTTGAGCATTCGGAAGATGCCCTAGTCTACGACATAGGTGATGACCGCGTAATAATAGAGACTGTAGACTTCTTTCCTCCGATGGTGGACGATCCATTCACTTTTGGAGAGATTGCCGCAGCAAACGCCCTCTCTGATATCTATGCGATGGGTGCTGAACCGAAACTAGCAATGAATCTTATGTGCTTCCCATCATGTCTTGATCTTGATGTTATGAAAGAGATTCTGCTAGGTGGAAGCAGCAAGGTAAAAGAGGCAAATGCGATAATAGCAGGAGGCCATACGATTTCAGACAGGGAGCCTAAGTACGGCTTATCTGTTACTGGTTTTAGTAAGAAAGAGGACGTATGGTTTAACAGCGGATTAAAAGTTGGAGATGTATTGGTCTTAACCAAAAAGCTTGGAGTAGGCATTGTTAACACTGCTGCAAAAGTAGATGAGGCAGATAAAGATTCTATTTCTGATGCAATAGCCTCTATGAGGACTTTAAATAAGAAAGCGAGAGATTATGCAAGAGATTTAAATGTGCATGCTGCAACCGACGTAACGGGGTTTTCCCTTCTTGGACATTTGAAAGAGATGGCGTCATCTTCTAAAAAGAGCGTGATAATAAACTACGATGGCATAAAAAAAATAGAAGGAGCTGAGGAGCTTGCAAGATTTGGCTTTATTCCTGAAGGTGCTTATAACAACAGGGATTTTCTAATCTCGGATGTAGAGTTTTCTCCTGATATCAAGAGGGAGGAAGAGGATGTGCTATTTGATCCTCAAACTTCAGGAGGACTTCTTCTATCACTGAAAAAAGAGGATGCTCAGATCTATTTAAGCCGAATGAAAGAGGCTTTCATAGTAGGATGCGTAGTAGAAGAGAAAGATAAATTAATAAAGGTAATGCGCTAACAATTTTTGTTCACTTCTGTTAGATTAATGAAGATGAAAAAAGAGTACGTTTACAGGTTCTTGATTTATATTGTCGGATTGTTGTTCCTTGCCTTTGGCTTAACGCTTAATACGACGACTGGTCTTGGCGTAAGTGCGATAATCTCTGTCTCTAATGCGCTATCTGAAATCTTATCCGTCCAAATTGGAGATACGACTCTTGCTCTTTATTCGTTCTTCATACTCGTTGAGATCGTTATCCACATATACATTTCAAAGACAAGAGGCGGCCTTGATTTGAAGAAGATTATTGTTTTTGATATCTTGCAGCTTCCATTGAGCATTGTTTTTACAAGGGTCATGAACATTTTCTCATCCGCCCTTCCTATGCTTGCAGAGCTTGAGGGCTCATTATATTCTACTTTTGCATTCCGCTTTATAGCTCTTATTATCGCTGTTATATTTACCGGAATAGGGGCTGCCATGAGCCTAGATATGCGTCTTATTCCAAATCCCGGGGATGGACTTGTTCAATCATGTTCAGATCTTTTTAACAAGGAAGTCGGACTTATGAAGAACATAATAGATTTAATTAACATCTCCATTGCCGTAATCCTTGGTTATGCCGCCCTCGGCCGTCTTGTTTCGGTTGGAATCGGAACTGTTGCGGCAGTCTTATTCGTAGGGCGCGTTATCTCAATATTCAATCGTTTGACATTAAAAAGGCTTAAAAAGATTTCAGGCCTGTTGTAATTTAATCTTTCATTATTGCTCTCTCTATGCTATAAAGATTAAAGCATGCGGGGGAGCCATTTGGCTGAGAAGGTAGAACCTGACCCTTGGAACCTGTTGGTTAAGGCCAGTGTAGGGAAGCATTTCCATCCTCCGCATTATTGGAGGATAAGATGAAAAAAGCTTTAAGTATCGCGGGCTCTGACTGCTCAGGGGGTGCTGGAATCCAGGCCGACCTTAAGACGATGTCTGCACTCGGAGTGTTCGCAATGTCGGCAATCGTGTCTGTCGTTGCGGAAAACACAAGCCGCGTAATCTCAATTCAAGATGTATCTGTAGGTGTTATTAAGGATCAAATCGATGCCGTATTTGAGGATATTGTTCCTGATGCGGTTAAAATCGGCATGCTTTCAAGCCCTGAATGCATGAAAGCGGTTGCTGAGAAGATCAGGGAATATAAGCCCCTCAACGTCGTAATAGATCCTGTTATGTATGCTAAAAATGGCGCACCTCTTATGAAGGAGGACTCTATAGACGCTCTTATAAAAGAGATAATCCCTCTTGCAGATTTGCTTACGCCAAACATTCCAGAGGCTGAGAAGATTGCAAATATGAGCATCAATAATCTTGAGGATATGAAAAAGGCGGCAATAGAAATATGCAAGATGGGAGCTAAGGCCGTACTTGTAAAAGGCGGACACAGCACTGATAACGCAGACGATCTTCTTTTTGACGGAAAGGAATTTACAGTATACAGCGGGGTAAGGATTAACACTAAAAACACTCATGGCACCGGCTGTACGCTCTCTAGCGCGCTTGCTTCCTTTCTTGCTCTGGATTATCCGCTTAAAGAGTCTGTAAGAAAAGCGAAAGAGTATGTGACAGGCGCAATAGAGAACGCGCTTGAACTTGGCAAGGGTAATGGTCCTACAGATCATTTCTTCATGTATAGGAATAAGGTGGAATTATGAAATTAATGGATGAAATTACGACTGCATCTTTAGATCTTTATAAGGCTGCAGCAGATACTCTTTTTATAAAAGAGATGGGAGAGGGAACGCTTAGCAAAGAGAAATTCTACTCATACATAGTACAGGACAGCATCTATTTAAGAGACTATATGAAATCTTTTGCCGCTGCAATGTTTAAATCAAGAAGTTTGAAAGAGATGCAGTTCTTCTATTCGATACTCTCCTTCGTTGAGGACAGCGAGAATGAGACGCGTCTTAATTATTTAAAGGATGCGGGGCTGACTGATGACGATGTTGAGAAGATTGAAAAGAAAAAAGCATGTAAGGACTACACGGAGTTTTTGATTAACACGGCGATTAATGGAAGTCTTGAAGAGATACTAATGGCCGTAATGCCGTGCATGACCGGATACGAATATGTATTCAGAACTCTAAAGGAAAGATACCCAGAGGTTCTTGATACTTATTACGGTCCTCTTGTGAGGGATTATACGCACCCTGCGTATTCTGAGTCTTGCAGAGTCTGGGAGGACTACTGTTCAAAAACTTGTGAGAACTATCCGGATAAGGAAAAGCTTAAGAGGATTTTCAGAGAGGCAAGTCAGCATGAACTATCATTTTGGAAAATGGCAGGAGGTGAATTATGATAAGTTATGTTAGATCTAAGTGTCCGCTCGTTCATTCAATTACAAACTATGTAACGGTAAATGACGTTGCAAATGCGATATTGGCTATTGGCGCATCACCTATAATGAGCGACGAGATAAAGGATGTGGAGGACATAGTTTCAATAAGCAATGCGCTTAACATCAACATTGGAACGCTAAACGAAAGAACGGTCGAGTCTATGGTAAAGGCTGGAAGAAAAGCTAACGAGCTTGGAATTCCTGTTATTTTAGATCCCGTAGGCGCTGGAGCCTCAAGCTTTAGAAATGAGACCGTCGACCGTCTTTTAAAAGAGGTCAAATTCACTGTTATCAGATCAAACCTATCTGAGATGTGTTATATAGACAGCGGATTAAAGGGGACGAAAGGAGTAGATTCAAATCTTGATGAGAACGACATTAGTCCGGAAGTCGTGGCAAAAAGAGTTTCAGAGGCTCTTGGCGTTGTCTCTGCAATTACAGGGAAGGTGGATGTCGTTGCATATAAAGGAAAGGTCGCTAAGATCCGCTCAGGAGTTAGCGAAATGAAAAGGATAACAGGAACAGGATGCATGCTTTCTGGCATAATCGCATCATTTGTAGCCTCAATTGACGATCCATTCCTTGCGACTGCGAACGCTCTTGCTTCCATGGGTGCTGCAGGATGCCTTGCATACGAAAGGGTAAAGGAGCTTGGCACTGGATCGTTAAGAGTCGCAATTATTGATGAGCTTAGCAAAATGAGCGATGATACGATAAAGGAGAGGGGAGAAATTGAAATCTGTTAATTATACCCTGTACGTCTGCACAGATCGTCATCTAATGAGTTCAAAAACCGTAGAAGAGAGCGTTGAAAAGGCGCTCTCAGGAGGTGCTGATATCATACAGCTAAGGGAAAAAGATATCAGTTCCCTTGATTTCTATAATACGGCGAAAAGGGTTCATGAGATTACGAAATCTTATAACGTTCCGCTAATTATTAACGACAGGCTCGATATCGCACTCTCAATTAACGCAGAGGGCGTACATCTTGGACAGAGCGATATTCCAGCATCTATTGCTAAAAAGATAATCCCTTCAGATATGATCTTAGGAATATCTGCATCCACAGCGGAGGAGGCTGTAAAGGCAGAAAAAGATGGTGCGACGTACCTTGGAATAGGGGCAATGAATCCTACTTCGACTAAGACAGACGCAGAAAATGTAAGCATAGAAGAACTTAAAAGAATTAGAGCTGCCGTTTCTATTCCAATTGTCATAATAGGTGGGATAAATAAGAACACTATTCCTCTTTATAAAGGGCTAGGAATAGACGGCATTGCTGTCGTTTCTGCAGTAGTAAGCCAAGCTGACATCAGCGCATCAGCTAAAGAATTGAGAGAATTATGGCTAAGATAAAAGGGGCGATATTCGACTTGGATGGGACTCTTCTTGATTCCGACAATCTCTGGACTGATATCGACAGAATCTTTTTAAGAAGAAGGGGCTTTGACCTGACAGAAGAGTATCTTGAGAATGTGAATTCCATGAGTTTTCGTGAGGCGGCAGAATATACTATTAAACGCTACAGCCTTAATGACAGTCCTGAAGGTTTAATGTCTGAGTGGAACAATCTTGCAAAAGAAGCTTATAAGAACAGCATTGCCCTTTTCCCTTATGTAAGGGAATACTTGGAAAAATTAAAAAGAGATGGCGTACTTCTATCTGTTGCTACGGATTTAGACAGGGAGATTGCCATCTCTGCTTTAAAAAATAATAACATCCTAGAACTTTTCAAGAGTATCCATACTACAAAAGAAACAGGATCTGATAAGAGAACTGCGAAAATCTTTTTAGAAGCTGCAGCATCTATGGCTCTTCAGGTAGAAGATTGCATAGTCTATGAAGATAGCAAAGTAGCAATTGAAAGTGCCAAGAAGGAAGGCTTTATAATAATGGATGCCAAGGCACTTCATGAGGAAGCAATAAGGCTGTTTTCAACCAACTGAGAAAAATAAAAAAAGTTTTTAAACAGTGTTGACATATACTCTAGTTTTAATGTAGTATCTTGGAGGTTAAAGAAATTCTCCTGTAGCTCAGTCGGTAGAGCAGGTGGCTGTTAACCACCCTGTCGGGGGTTCAAATCCCTCCGGGGGAGCGAGCACAACTTCAAAATAAAAGAGGTTGTGCTTTTTTATTTTCAAGATAAATTTTTTGTGCGCAAAGATTAAGTTTATAAGGCTAAATTCATTTTATATTTGAGAATCATCTATTCTGAATATATATCTGACTTTTTTGAGTATTCTTTTAAAGAAAACTTCTACAATATTTATATGTTCTGATCTTTTTCTGTAGTTCATTAATGGAATAGGTTATTATATAAGATGAGTAAAAAAAAGAAGGGATAAAATATGAGTTTAATGTTAATCATAATTATTATCATGATAATAATGATTTTAAAAATAAAATTAATTTCAGAACAAAATTCAGATTATAAAACACAGTTAAGCAACGTTTCTAAGATTGCTAAGGATACAAAAAATAAATTTTTAGTTGAAATTGAAATACTTAATAAACAAATTAATGAATTAAAAAATAATAATGATAGCTATGAAAAAACAATAAAAAATAAGAATGAGCTGATTAATTTGTTAGAAAGAGATAATGAAAACTGTGGAAAAATAATAGAAAATAATAATTCAGAAATTGAGCAGTTAAAAAGAATCAGAGAGAACTACGGAGAAACAATAGAAATTAAAAATGATGAAATCAAACAGTTAAAAAGAATCATAAATGATTATGAAAAGACGATAAGCGATAAAAATGAGCAAATAGAACAATTAGAAATTACAATTGAATGTTTAGAAGATGATAATAGAGAGTATCTTGAGTCTATAGAAGATAAGAAACAAAAAATTAAAATATTAGAACAGACTTTATACAGTATTAATGAAGATATTAGAGTCGAAAGAGATAAAATTTCGTATACGCTTAAAATATTAAATGAAAAAATGGATTCATTTCCAAGCGAGGAAGATTATGTAGATCTATATGGTAGATATATTGAACTGTCAAGCAGGTTTAAAAGAGCAATAAACAAGATAAATACATTTGGGTATTATATTCAAGAAAACTTAAAAAAGAGTGTTCAGATAGAGTTTATTGGTAAAACTGAGAAAAATATAGAAAGCTCAATATTAGATAGTCTTGAAAACGATTATGAAGATTTTGAAATGGGACATTTCTATATAAAAGTAAAGCATTATGTGAAGTTATATAGTCGATATAGAGAAACAGTAAGCAATTTAAATAATGAAAAAGAGAAAAACATTGAGTTAAGAAAATCTATGAAAATCCAGATAGCAGAAGCTATGGAAGAAAAAAACAAATTTGAAAAAGAAATAAACAAGATAAGACTTCAAATAAGGGAAGAAGAACGAGTTAAAATGGATGCTATACATGAGAATCAGATTGAAAATTTCAAGCAACGCTTAAAAGAAAAAGATATGCAATTACGAGAGCTTGATAATCGAATGATAACGATTAGCAGAGAAAAGGAAGAACTAAAAAAGGAAATAGAAAATATTAAAAATCGTAATTTCGAAATGATAATACCAAAAATAAAAACAAAGAAAATACTAGCGTTGCTAGAAGAACGCAATCGTTTCCTATACAAGCAATGTACTGAAATGAGGATTGCTTATGATGAAATGAAATCATTATTAAATGATATTACTGGTGGATTATATGAAGATTATTTATTCCCTTATGAAGAAGAGGAAAATAAAGAAATTTCTTATTTAACATCAGCAAATAGTGATCCGTATATACCAATTGAGTTTTAGTATAACATTAGTAGCTTTAATTTTCCCTTTATGTGTTTTTTGCATATCTATAATATCTTAAAAAATTTTTTTCTTGACTGCACTTTTTTTATTTATCCAGCTCGTATAATTTTTCTAGTTTTAGAAATCATTAATTGATGAATAAGATTAGAATTTCTTCATAGCATATTTAATTAGAACAAAAATCTTGAATGAAAAATATGTTAGTAATAAAAAAGAGACTTAATATTTCCTGATAAAAGTTCCCACTACAGTACGTAGTCTCGGGCATTGGATTAATGAAATAATTCAGCCACCGTGTGATTGCAGCTTTTTAAGTTAAGAACATGCGTATTGGTTAGGGTAGTTGTTCGCAATTAAAAAGCCGCCACTATGTAGTGACGGCTAAGTGGTAATCATGGCTTTAGTTCTGTGGCGGGTAAAGCTCTGCAAGGTAATCTGCAAATACTTCGTTTAGAACTCTTCCTTCCTGTGTGATGCGTCCGAACATTGTATATCCGTCTCCGCCTGCTGCCATGAAGTCGTTTGTTGCAACTGTATATGTAGCTGCTCTATCGATGCTCTCTCCATTTAGCTTAACGTCTAGGATTCTCTCTCCTGCTGGGAGTGCTGCATCATATGTTACATCCAAATCTGTCTGAGAGAATGCTCCGTTTGTCTCAGGAAGCATTGAATATCCGTGCTCTAGAGCCTGATATACTTCATCTCCTGTGATCTCGCATACAGTTACGATATTTGTAAATGGAAGAACTGAATTAACTTCTCCTAGCGTTACGTCTCCAGCGCTAAGGCTTGCTCTGATTCCTCCTCCGTTAACGATAGTGAAATCTGCGCCTGTCTCTGCTGTGATTGCATCGCATACGATCTGTGAAAGGTTTGTCTTTCCTGTTCTTACGTGCTCTCTCTCTCCATCAAGATCCTCTGGAATTGTTGCAACTACTTCGCTAAAGCGTGCTTCAATTGCAGCGTTTACGCTTTCAATATATGCTGCGACTTCCGGATCGTCTGGAACTTCTGTGATTCCGTACTGCTTAGCAAGATCGCTGTTAGCTGGATCTAGCACGGCATCGCTTGGAATTAAGAATGCGTTTTCGCTTGCAACTTCTCCATTTTCAACAAGGATGTCAACAACGCCAACGTTGTTCATATACTGTCCTGCAGATACTACTAGAGTTCCGTTTACGTAGTTGTCGCCGCTTAGTACGCTGTGGCTGTGTCCGTCGATAAAGAGGTCGATTCCGTCGATATTCTCACAAATTATAGTGCTTGTAAGTCCGCTATCTCCATCTGCGACAGTTCCGATATGGCCAAGAACTACTACATAGTCTGCTATTTCATGTGCAAGATCGATCGCAGCCTGTGCGTTCTCGTAAATTACAGGATTGTCAAATTCTACTCCGACAGTGTTCTTAGGGTGTGACTTTGTCTTTGTGTCTGGCGTTGTCAGACCGATTACACAAACCTTGAAGCCATTGAAATCATAGATCTGGTAAGGCTGGAATAAAAGTTCTCCGTCTTCATTCGTGATGTTAGCAGAAAGAACTTTGATATCCGATACGGCAGAAGCCTCATCTGCAAGGGTGAGAAGATTCTCTATTCCGTAATTGAAATCATGGTTTCCTGGAGCTACTGCATCATAGCCTGTCATAACTAGCAGCTCTCCGATCGTCTCTCCGTTGAATAGGTTTGCAAAATTTGTTCCATGTGTTACGTCGCCTGCATCAAGAACGAGTACGTTGTTTGTGATTGAACGTGCCGTCTTAATCATTGTTGCAAGTTTTGCATAACCGACAGAGCCGTCCTCACCTGCGTTTACGCGTGCATGAACGTCATTTGTGTGTACGATGAAAAGATCGAACACGTCATCGCCTTGCGTATTCTTTACAATTGGCTCAACTCCAAAAGGAAGAGCAGGCTCTTCTGCGACTGCTACTTCTTCTGCTGCCTCAGAAACAGGTGCGCTCTGTGTAGGAGCAGGTGCCGGGGCAGGTGCTGGTACTGCATTTTCTGCTGCTTGAGGAGCTGCTGGCATTACGATTGCAGGAACTGATTCTACAACTTCCGTAGTGCTGCATCCTACAAGAGCAATAGCGATCATTAAAGCTAGAGCAATGGAAACAATTTTAGAAAAACGTTTCACAGTTATTCCTCCTAAAAATTTTGTTATTAAATCTCTTAGATATCATAGCACATAGAGATTCTTTTTCCTAACAATTATTGCGAAGCTGATGTTAATTTTGTGATAAAAGAAAGTGAAATAAAAAAACCTGCAATAAATGCAGGCTTATTAAGTTTTCGATCTATTACATTAGATCCTTTGGCTTTCTAGCTGTGTTGCCAGTCTTTTCGCAGTATGCGACATGGCGGAGCTTGCCATTTTCAAATACACTCTTCATCTTGATAGTGCCGCCCCATCTGCTTGTTAAAACCTTTGCACCTTCACGGTGTGCGTTCTTAGAAACGTTACCTGCCATATATGATCGTCCTCCACGTTAATTTTCACAATCTGCCAATATAGTACTAAAGTAAAGCTTTATTGTCAAACCTATGATTTTATATCATTTACAGTTATGTTGTTCAAGAGGAAAAAGAATCAGCTGAGCTGAAATGCCGGACTGAATTCTCTTACCCTGTATGCCTTTGAAAGCAGTATGATTAAAGCAGAAAGAGAGTAGGTGATGTCGTTTTCGATGCTCTCATTCTCACTTTCATACTCCTTTTTGATCTCGTCTATGGTATCTCCTATCTTGCTTCTTATCAGAAATGTATCTCGTTCTAGAAGCACGGATGCAAGCTTCTTTTCCCATTTCACATGTTCTTTGATATTCCCTTTGAATGCCTTTGTGTGAGGAAATGTGAAAGAATCTACAATATAGTGCGATGCCCGTCCTGCAATATAGAACTCTAAAAGACCCCAGCTCATCTTTTCGCTAAGAGATGCAAGCTTTTTCAATATGTAAGGCCTTACTCTCTCATCTCCGTGTCCTGCTAGATATGTCATTACGTTGATATCAGGTTCTATGGATCCGTATAGGTATGCAAGGCGCTTTAATAATCCTTTTTTTGCAAATAGATAGTCAAAAGTGACATTTGCTATCTTCAAATGGCTTTTTTTGTCCACTATGTTCTCCTTAATTGTTAGTTAAATAAATGTTGGAAAATTTTAGATAAAACAAAAGTGAAATATTTATTAACTTAACATCCAACCCTCTTATCAGACTCAAAAAGAGAGCTGAGTTCTACTGTCATTTTAATTTTCATCGCCTGCTATCTTATAGGTTATCTTATTGTTTTGCAATATCTTAAAAGATGAAGAAGAAAAGATTTTTAACGAATTTGCTTGCAGCTTCTCTTTCTTATATAACTGCTTTCTATGTTTATCGATAGCAATAAAGCATTTCACTATGCGTCTTTCATCAAAGAGGTTGAAAACTGCTTTAATAGTCGCATCCTGGGACAGCAATGACTGGACGATGAAGGACATAGATTCTCATTATAAGACGCTATATAGGTATATGAATTTTCAAAGCGTAGGGGAGATTTTAGGCCTTGGCTGCGGCACTGTAAGCATGACTAAATCATCTGAATATATGGAAAAGGCTTCTGAACTTGGAAAAAGCTTGAATTAAAAAGGCTCCTGTCTGGAGCCTTCTCTCATCTCTTTGTTAAATAATCTTTAGGAACGCTATCTAGGCCATCCCAGATGATCTGTCTGAAATGCGTCGGATCCGTGTTTCCTTCTGTGTTTATTACAAGGACGTTTGACTTGTCATTTAAGTTAAGCGTCTTTCTAAGACCTAAGGATCCCTCTTCTGTCATGATAGAGTAGAGCGCGCCAAGCGGAGCTGCTCCGCTTTCGCCAGAAATCACAAAAGGATCTCCTTTCAGAGGAACTGCTAGTATTCTCATACCGCGCGCAGCAGTATAGTCTGGAACAGTCATGAAACAGTCGGCAAGAGAATCAAGCACTCTCCATGCTATAGGGCTTGCCTCTCCGCAAGCAAGGCCTGCCATGATCGTATCCAAATCTCCCGTGATATTATGAAGCTTTCCATCGTTCGCCTTTGCCGTTTCATATATGCATGCGGCCTTGTCAGGTTCTACAACAATGAACTTCGGCGGGTCATTTTTAAATAAAGAACCGTAGAAACCGATAGTAGCTGCGGCAAGCGCGCCAACTCCTGCCTGTACGAATATATGGCTTGGCTTTGGAATGCCGAGGCTCACGAACTCTTCTTGCGCCTCAAGCATGATAGTGGTGTAGCCTTGCATGATCCATGTAGGAATCTCTTCGTATCCAGGCCATGAAGTGTCGCTGATAATCTGCCAGTTATAGCGTTCTGCATCCTCTGCGATCTTTCTTACAGCATCATCGTAATTTCCATCAACGACTTCAACACGAGCTCCAAGGTTCCTAATGGCATCGATTCTTGCCTGCGATGTGTACTTATGAACATAAATTACGCATTTTAATCCAAGCTTCATAGATGCCCATGCGATGCCGCGCCCGTGGTTCCCGTCCGTTGCGGATGCGAATGTCAGATCTTTAAGCTTTTCTCTGCATTCGTCGGAAGTCAGATACTCATAGCTTAGCTCTTCATCCTTTAGTCCGAGCTTCTTCTGTATGAAGCGTGCTATTGCAAAACTTCCTCCCATTACCTTGAAAGAGTTGAGCTCAAGGCGTTTTGATTCGTCTTTGACGTAGATTCCGTCAAGGCCGATCATATGTGCAAGGTTAGGAAGGCTTTTGAGGCTAGTCATCTTATAGCCTGGAATCTGACGGTGAAAAGATCTCGCAAGGCGTGCGTATTTGATATTAAACATCTCATCTGCAGCTGTGAAATCTTTCTTCTTGGTTCTTATAATGTATTCAAAATCTCTTTTTTCGTTCATTTTCACTCCGACTTAATTATATTGAAGATCATAAGATAATCAAGCAATGAAAAGAAAAAGCGACAATTTTTACATATTGCTAAATTATGCTTGTTGATTTTTATGTAAAGAGAAAAAAATAAGACTGCCAAAAGGCAGCCTTACATAATTAGTGTCCCTTTTTCTTCATATTCTCTTCGTAAACACGCCATGTGGAACTTATTATAGTATCCACATCGCTGTATTTAGCGCTCCATCCTAGTTCCTTTTTCGCATAGGATGAACTTGCGACGAGCTTTGCCGGATCTCCTGGGCGTCTTGGGCTTATTATTGCAGGAATCTCCTTGCCGGTTATCCTTCTTGCTGCTTCTACGATTTGAAGAACAGATAGTCCTTTTTCTGATCCAAGGTTCACAACTAGATTCTTATTCTTTGTGAATATGTAATCTGCTGCCTTTACGTGTCCGTCTGCCAAATCGGTTACGTGTACGTAATCCCTTACGCCCGTTCCATCGTCAGTAGGGTAGTCGTTTCCAAAAATCAAAACGTTCGGCCTCATTCCGCATGCCGCTTCCATTACGATTGGAATCAGGTTTGCAGGGTTCTTTTCAAGTCCCGTCATCTTGCCATCCACGTCATATCCCGCTGCATTGAAATAGCGAAGTGCGGCATAATTAAGTCCTTTCAACTTGGAATACCATTCAAGGTTCTGTTCTATTGCGAGCTTTGTGTATCCATAATAGTTTTCAGGATTTGTAGGATGTTTTTCATCGATAGGGAGATACTGTGGTTCTCCGTATGTTGCCGCAGAGGATGAGAGGATGAAGTTCTTGCATCCGGCTCTTAAGCACTCTGTTATGAGGATTAACGATCCTGTGATGTTGTTCTCGCTATATTTTTCAGGCTTTACCATCGACTCTCCAGCTGCCTTGAATGCTGCAAGGTGTATTGCCACGTCATAGCCGTCAGATAGTGCCTTCCTAACGCTCTCTCTGTCTAAAATGTCTCCTTCGTAGAACTTCGCCTTCGGACTTACATTGCTTCTAAGTCCTGTCGATAGGTTGTCGTAAATTCCAACTTCGTCGCCACGCTCTAAAAAAGCGAGCGCAACATGCGTTCCAATATATCCGGCCCCTCCAAAAAGTATTACTTTCATATCTTTTCCTCCTTTTTTAAATTCTATTCATTTTGAGCCCTAATAAAAAGAGATTTAATTGAATTGTTTGATTATAGCGTTAATTTCAGCCATCTTTTCATCCATAAGCTCTTTATCTTTTGCTTCCAAAACTATTCTCAGATAAGGTTCTGTATTGCTCTTTCTTACAGAGAACCACCAGTTCTTGTATTCAAGCCTGTAGCCGTCGAAGTCAAGTATTTTATCAGGGTTCTCTCCTTTGTACTTCTCTAAGAGGGCATTGATGGCAGCATCCTTGTTTTCAAGCTTGAAATTCACTTCCCCTGTGTTGCTATATTTTACGATGCTCTCAATTAAAGAAGATAATGTTTTTCCTTCGTCTTTAAGCTTCTTTACAACAGAGAGAACTAAAAGGGACGCAAGTATTCCGCTGTCGCAGTTGAAGAAATCCCTTCTGAAGTAGTAGTGTCCTGCAAGCTCTCCCCCAAAGACTGCATCAATTTCTCTGATTTTAACTTTTGCAAACGCATGTCCAACCTTCCAGATTGTAGGCTCAAAACCAATTTCGCTTAGGTATTCTGTCGTGCTTCTGCTCGTTCTGATATCTACAAGTGATCTGCCACTTAGCCCTAAGCTCTTATAATAATAGCCGAGAACAGCAGTAATATAGTCCGGTTGGATGAAACGTCCTTTTTCGTCTATGAACATTACCCTGTCGGCATCTCCATCATAAATTATGCCGACATCGCTTTTGTTCTTAAGAGTCTCTTCCTTTATCTGTGCGCAGTTCTTCTCTTCAAGAGGGTTTGGTTCATGGTTTGGGAAAGATCCGTCTAGAGTATCGTTGATGTATTTGATTGAACCTCCCTTTAATACGTCTTTAATCAGGAGGGAAGACATGCCGTTTGAGCAGTCTATGCTGATGTTAAGAGTCTCAAGAGAAGGCACAAAAGAAGAAAGATATTTAATATAATCTTCTTTTACGTTCGAGTAGTCGCATACCTTTCCTCTTTCTTTTTTTACGATCTCTTTTTCTGCACACATCTTTTCGAGTTCTTTAAGTCCTGAGTCTCCTCCAACAGGTAATGCGCCTTTTTTAGAGATCTTCAGTCCGTTATACTCTTTTGGATTGTGGCTTGCGGTAATCTGAATTGATGCATCCGCATCTAAATGTACGGTTGCATAGTAGACCATAGGGGTGGTGCAGAGACCTAGATCATATACGTCTCTTCCGCTGTCTAGTATGCCATTTATTAAACTTTCATGGATTTCAGGACTGCTGAGCCTTACATCCCTTCCTACAAGGATATGGTCTGCTTTTAATAGTTCTCCTACAAAGTAGCCGACTTTATAGCAGGTTTCCTTATCGAAATCTTTTCCGTATATTCCTCTGATATCATAAGCTTTGAATGCGCTCATATTTTTCCTTCCTTCTTTATAAAATCTATGAATTCCTTTGAGTTGATAAGTTCAAAATAATACTTTGTTCCATCTTTCAGTTTTATCTCTAAAAGCGTCTTTCTGAATGCTTTTGTAAAAGACCCTGCCTCTTTTGCCTCTCCGCCTCTTCTTACCGAGTCGATTGCCGATGTTCTTGATACTATGCATGCAGATTCGACGTCCGAGATTAAAAAAGATCTTTCAAGCTTTACGTATTTTTCTTTGTTCTTTCTCTTTAACTCGATTCCAAGGAATGTCGGCGGGCGATCAAAATCTTCAAATACGATTGTGTTTCCATCGCTGTAAATGAATACTCCGTACTCTCTTTTTTCTCCGCTTCCAGATAGATAGAATAGGGCGTAGGTTCTAAGTATGATTTTCGCGCCGAGCCTCTCTTCCCTTTCTTTTAAAAAGTTCATCGTCTGTTCGTCTAATTCCATCTTGTCTTATCCTTTTTCAAGATAATCTATATTAACATAGATATTTAAGAAAAAGAAGTCGAACCTTGTTTCACTTCTTCTTTTGTAATTCATTATTTAGGCATAAGTTACGTAAAACATTGAAATTGCAGCAAAGAATAAAAAATGTTAATTTACATTCTTGTCTAAGAAAATGACAAAAGCTATGATAAAAGGGTATGCAGGAATTTTTAAGAAAAGATTTTGCCAAGATATTGAAACATAATGCCTTAGAAGCGAGAAGGGCGATGAGGGCAAGCGACAGCACTGTAGCTAGGATATACGACAGATCATTAGAAGGCCTTGACGTGACTGTCGATCTATATGGTGCGTATGCGCGCATTCTTGATTATGGCAACCCACCTCTAGAAGAGGCAGAGAAAGAAGAAGTCATAGATATCGTACACCGCCACGTTTATATCGAAAACGACAAGATCATATATAAAGAGAGAAAGAAAAGAGAAGGGCGAGAACAGCACGAGAGAGAGGAAGAGAGTCTTGTCGTCGAAGTGAAGGAGAACGGGCACATCTTTAAGACAGAATTATTAAAGTATATAGATACTGGGCTTTTCTTGGACCAGGCTGAGACGAGAAAGGTTGTTGAGGAGTCTTCATTTGGCTTAAGGGTTTTGAACCTCTTTTCCTATACAGGCTCTTTCAGCGTATACGCAGCCGCAGGCGGTGCAGAGAGCGTAACTAGCGTAGATCTTTCCAATGTATATAGCCAGTGGGCAGAGGAGAATATGGATAACAATGGGTTTTTAGACAGGTCTAAATATCCAATAATCGCATCCGATGCTTACAAGTTCTTAATAGAGGCAATAGAGAAGAATGAAAAATGGGATCTTATTATTTTCGATCCTCCGTCTTTTTCTAATTCCCATAAGGCTGAGGATTTTGACTTAAAAAAAGACTACCTATTTTATTTATATAGCTTTACGAAGATTTTAAAAGACAATGGAGTTGTAATTTTTTCTGAAAATCTTGCTTCCTTTGGACCTGAAAAGGCAAAACTTAAGCCATATTACAAAGTCAGCGAGATGACAGACGAACTTAGAGCATTTGGTTTTACGAAGAAAAAGAGTACTCTTCGTATTTTCAGACTGGAGAAAGTGAAAGAATTCAAGGGAGAAGTAATGAGAAGAATTCAGGATGATGAGAGCCTAGAGCATTTGAGCTTAGGCGTAGAGAAGAAAGAAAGAAAACAGAGGAAGAACGACGACTTTAAACGAAAAGAGAGAAGAGACGGTTATTCTAGCTCTAGAGAACGCGGTTATTCGATAGAAAAAGGAAGTTTTAAAGACCGCAGAGAAAACAGAGAAAGAAGAAATTTCGATGATAGGGATAGAAGCTATCAGAGAAGAGGGGAAGGCTTTAGAACGAGGGATGGCAAATACGATGAATCTTGGTTCGACAGACAGAGCAGAAGATTCGATGATCGTGACAACTACTCAGAGAGAAGAAGAGATGATAGGAAGTTTGACGGCAGAGATGAAAGAAGGAGCCGCTTTAACGAAGATCGTCCGAGAAGAAGTTACGATGATAGAAGAGATTATGATGACCGCCCTAGAAGGTACGAAGACAGATCGGATCGTCCAAGACGTTTTCAAGATGGAGAAGATCGCCCGAAAAGAAGATTCGATAGTGATGAGCGCCCAAGGGAAAAGAGGGTTAGAAAGGCCCCTGTTCCATATGGCTACGATGAGTTCAGAGAGACAAGAACAAGGGACGATAAAAAGAATAATTACTAAGGAAGGCCTTATTCGGCCTTTCTTAATGATAGGTAGAAGTTAATCAGATCCAAGTCTTTTAAAACCCTATCTGCTAAAAATTCAGTTTCTCCGTTATTTGACGATAGCGATAACAGATTCTCTCCATAATAGCTCATTGCAGGAGATTCCTCATCAATCCTTTTTGCAGGGATAAATGAGTTGTCTAAATGGCATGGAGAGAATTTCTTTTCTCCGTTCTTATTAAAAAAACATGAAGATGCGAAAAGGCGGCATATTAATGGCCTCGCACTATATGCAGAACAGTGGAAAGGATTGTTATCGCGATAAAGAGGGCATGCTCCTGTCTTCCTTCCTTTTGCATTTTCAAGCATTTGAATAAGTTCCTCTTTGTTTTCAGAAAACGCAATAAAAGCAGCAATGCATATGCTCTCAAGCCTTGTGATATCTGGAACGAAGATTGAACAGCATTTGCCGCAACCATCAGGACAGGAGAATCCCGCCTTTTCTTTGAAACGTTCTAGGTCTTTATCCAATGCGTCGTAAAATGCCGCGATGCTTAACAGATCTTCTTCTATTAAAGTACCTTTTAATGCTTCTAATGCTTTCTTAATTTCTTTCACGCATTTTTATTTAACACGGCTAGTTTAAGCAAAGCTTAAAAAATTTTTATTAAGAAAATAAATTACGGTTTCCTATGTAATTGAGAACGATAATCAGATTAACAAAGTCAATATAATTTGTTAGTATCATGAGCATGGACAGAATTCATGCGGTAGAAAATATTTCATATACGATCTTGCAAGAAATGGCGGATGAATTTGAAAAGGCTGAAGCATATGTCCATTTAAGTTCCGTCGCACGTTTTTCTTTTATGCTTGCTCAAAAAAGAGGGGAGAATGCCGAGCTTGCATATATCGCTGGCAGTCTTCACGACTTATATGCATTTACGCATGACAGAAAGGAGCATGCGCTTCATGGTTCGCGACTTGCCTTTGGCATATTGAAATCTTTAAATATTTTTAAAGATGATGAAATAGATGCGATCGTTACATCCATTCGCCATCATAGCGATAAAAAAAGAGTCCACGATCCTCTTTCTGAAATATTAAAGGATGCGGACGTCTTAGATCATTATCTCTCTTCTCCTTATCAGAGGCAGAGCGAGAAAGACTCTCTTAGGCTCAAAGGGCTTTCTGCTGAAATCGGTTTTAAGCTTTAAAGAAAATTCTTCTTTTTATTAATGCGGCAACAGCTTCTAAAGAAACAAATATGATAAGTACGTATGGCAGGATTCCTGTTCCTGTGATCCTCGTAATCAGACCGAATACGAACGGTGTAAAGCTTGAGCCTATATAAGCCGTTGCCATTTCAAGACCGATGATTCTTTTCGCGCCTTCTGCCCCAAATAGCCTTGAAGTCTGGTGTATCATTGAAGGATATACAGGAGCAAAGCCCATGCCAATTAAGAAAATAGATATGGCAGTCAAAGTAAATGTTTCAGATATTATTAATAGGATTGCCCCAAAGAGCGTTATTATAATTCCCGATGAGATCATAATGCGGTCGCCGGTCTTTTCATTGATTAATCCTGTTAAAAAGCGTCCGACAGTCATGCCCCAATATATAAATGATGCGATTCTTGCACCATCGCTTTCGCTAAATCCTTTAGAAAAAACTGAAAAAGACGAGCTCCAGTTTAACATTGTTGCCTCTATGGCGCAGTAGAGGAAAAAAGAGACGAGGGCGACCCATGCCCCTTTCATCTTAATGGTATCAGAAATTGTATAGGACTCTTTTTCGCCTTCTTTTTTCTCTTCTATGATGCTGTTTTTCTCATTTCTTTTCCAAAGAGGAAAAGATGCTAAAAGCATAATGACGATTATTGTCTGCACGATCGCCATTAATAAATATGCATCATTCCAGGTTCTTCCTGTAGAGAAGAAGATAGAGAGTACTGTAGGGCCGAATGTAGTTCCAAGCCCCCAGAACGCATGAAGCCAGCTCATATGCCTTGCCTTATAGTGAATCGATACGTAATAGTTCAGTCCCGCATCCACGCTTCCAGCTCCAAGTCCAAGCAATAGTGCGATAGGGAACACTGTTATTCCATTTAAACAGAATGCAAATAAATATAGTGCGACTGCCGTCATTATTACTGATACGGTCGTTATCTGTTCCACCCTGAATTTTCTTGAGAGGCGTGAAAAGGACAATGAAGAAATAACAGTTCCAAGAGAAATCGTAAGGCTGATAAACCCTAAAGAAGAAGTATCAAAACCAATGGATGTATGCATCATAGGCCATGACGCCCCTAATAGGCTGTCTGGAAGTCCAAGCGATATGAACGCAATGTAAATTACTACTAAAAGCAATGATGAAATCATGAGTGATATGTTAAGAAAAGGCTTATAAAAAGAAAAGAGAGAATTTATAAACAATGATAAATTTAATGTTTAATTAGCAAGCTTTTAAACAATTTAATATATTGCAAGTCCTCTTTTTATAAAAGGATTAACAAAATGAACAGCTACCGCATTTGAAAATATGAGGAGGCTGGATATATAGAAGCAGCTGCAACAATGCTTAGTTTAAAGGATTTCTGAAGTGAAGAAATTTGCATTGAATACAAATGCATCAACAGTTGTCCCTGCCGATGCTTTTGTAGGCATTGCAAGATAGATGAGCTAATCACTTGATTATTCTGATTACGAGACCTTTTAAGTATTCGCTTTCAGGAAAGGATGCTCTTATGGGATGATCTTCGCTCTGGCTTAGAACTCTTAGAATCTGAGCTTCGACTTTCGCATCCTTTGCGCTCCAGCTCACCATCTTTTTAAAGTCTTCAGGCTTTAGCGCGGCAGAACATGAGAAAGTGAATATGATTCCTCCGTTTTTTATCTTCTCCATCGCGACCCTGTTTAAATCCTTATAGGCCCTTAGCGCATCTTCAAGCTTTCCCTTGGTTTTTGCAAGTTTAGGAGGATCTAGGATAATCAGATCGTATTTGTTCCTCTCTTCAGCTCTGATAAGCTCAAACGCATCCCCCGATAGTATTTCAACCTTATCACGGGAGTCTTCCTTAATAGTTTTTTTCTCTTCATTAAGATGCACTTGGAAAAGAAGATGCCTAAGCGCGCTCTCGCTTGAATCTATAGCTTTCACCTTTTTAGCTCCTGCTTTTAAAAGGTGTAGCGTAAATCCTCCTGTGTATGAGCAGACGTCAAGACATACCTTGTCTTTCGCATACCGCTCTGAAAGAATTCTGTTCTCTCTCTGATCGATATAAAAACCCGATTTCTGACCTCTCAGCGCTGGAATTTCATAATATATTCCACCTTCTAGAATCCTTACAGGCTCAATTTTCCCTTCATCCAGTTTTACTTCTTTGCCACTTTTAAAGAATCTGATCTTCTCGCTTAATCCTTCTGCCGAAGCATATTCTTTATCGGTTGTCGCTATGATAAGGCTTGGCTTTAATAGGGCTTCAATAACATCTACAAAGGATTGTAGGAAAGAGTAGGCGAAGCGGCTTGAAATAACAAGTTTTACTCTTGATGCATATGCATCGGCAACTAAGCCTGGAATAAAGTCCGCTTCGCTATGGCACAGCCTGATCGCATTTGTGGTAGATGCCTCGCTAAAGAATTCAGAGCGCCTCAATATCGACTCTTTAAAAAGTTTCTTTATGAATTCTTCTCCCATCACATCCTTTTCGTTCCATGAGAGAAGATGAAGAATTATATGGCTTTTTTCATCGTAATATCCTTTTGCGATGAATCTTCCTTCGCTTGTGTAGACGGATGCAAAGCCAGCCTCAGCATATTCAGGTGTTATGTTTTCAATTGCACCTGAGAAAACCCAAGGATGGTGGTTTAAAAGCTGTTTTTCTTTGCCGTTTTTAATTGTTACTTTGTATTCCATGATTTCAAAAATATTTGATAACTCCTATAATTGCAACAGATATGGAAAAAATAAATCTTATAGTCTTTGATTTGGACGGAACGATTCTCAACACCATAGAGGATATAAGGAGTGCGATTAACTACGTGCTCTCTTGTTACGATATTGAAAATGCTACTACAGACGATGTTAAAAGGTATGTCGGAAACGGCTTTTCAAACGCATTAAGGGCCGCGCTTGACGATAAGTGTCAGAATTATGTAGACGAAAATGAGTTTTCGCTAATGCTGACCCTTTTAAGAACAAGATATAAGAACCATGCGACTGAGAATACGGTTAAGTATCAGGGGATGGAAGAACTTCTTGGAGATCTTAATAAGAAGGAAATTCCGATTGGAGTGCTGACGAACAAAGACGATGAGGTTGCGAAAGCATTAATAGATAAATTCTACAGAGGCATTAAATTTTCTTTCGTAGAAGGAAAGAAGGCTTCTCGCGCTCTTAAAACAGATAAGCATATGGTATCTTCTCTTCTTTCATCTTATGGTTTTAATGCAGAATCTACTCTGTTTGTAGGAGATAGCGAGGTTGATAGAACTACTGCTTCTAACGTAGGATCGCCATCTTTAATCGTGAACTATGGCTTTAGAAGCAAAGAGATCTTAGAAATGCATGGTATTTACGACAGCATAGACAGCGTTGAGAGTCTAAGGCGCAAGATATTCAAAATGATTTCTTAAAAGTGATAAAACTCATCGCAATATAAATAAAGATTGGAAATATTATAAAGATAAGGGTATACTTAAAAAAGATTTTCAAAGGGAGGAAAAGATGCAAATAAGTGAGCTAGAGAAAGCTGAGGTTCTTGAGAAGGCGAAGAGCTATATTGAGAGCGAAAAGACAGAGGCGTTCAAGGCAGAGGTTGAGAACGCAATTAAGAATGAAGACTGGGAAGATCTTTATGATCGTTTTTATACGTCTCTTGCGTTTGGCACGGCAGGAATGCGCGGTGTAATTGGCGGCGGCACGAATAGAATTAACACATTCATGGTTCGTAAAGTCACACAGGGACTTGCCAACTATTTGAAGGATATAAAATCATCTTCTACAGTTATTGCATATGATAGTAGAAACTACAGCAGCGAGTTTGCAAAATCTGCAGCTCTTGTCCTTGCGGAAAACGGAGTTAGAACATATCTATATGACACCCTCCATCCAGTTCCGATGCTCTCTTTTGCAGTAAGATACTTAAAAGCGACAGCAGGAATCGTAGTGACTGCAAGCCACAATCCGAGCAAATACAACGGCTACAAGGTGTATTGGTCTGACGGAGGGCAGGTTACTCCTCCTCATGATATTGAAATTGCAAAGCTTGCAAATGCGGTAAAAGCAGAAGACATTAAAGACGGATGCGAAGAGGAATTAAGGTCAAAGGGGATTTTGACATCCGTTCCAGATGATGTCGATAGGGCATATTATGATATGGTGAAGGCCTCTTTAAGGCGTCCGGAGATAATTGAAAAAGCAGACATTAAAGTTGCTTACACACCTCTCCACGGCACTGGAAACATACCTGTAAGAACTATGCTTAAAGAGCTAGGCGTTGATGTTGAAGTTGTTAAAGAGCAGGAAAAGCCTGATGGAAACTTCCCTACTGTAAAGCTTCCAAACCCAGAGAGTGCTGAGGCCATGACTAAAGTAATAGATCTTGCTAAGAGCATTAAGGCCGATATCGTTCTTGGAACAGATCCTGATGCGGATCGTCTTGGAATCGCGATTCCGAAAAACAGTGAGAAAACCGAATACCAACTGTTGACTGGAAATCAGATTGCAACGCTTCTTGCGGACTATCTTCTAGTAACAAGCTATGAGCAGGGAGGAAAGAACGGTAAGAAGCCTCTCGTTGTAAAGAGTCTTGTAACTACAGATTTAGTTAAGAAGATCGCGGAGAAGAACGGAGGAGAATGCAAGGACGTTCTCACAGGATTTAAATACATTGCAGAGCAGATGGAGAAGATAGATCAGAATCCAAATTCTGATAGATATTTCCTCTTTGGCTGCGAAGAGAGTTATGGATTCTTAACCGTCAATGAAGTCCATGACAAGGATGCCGTATCTTCTGCGGTAGCTGCTGTAGAGATGATGTGCTATTACGCATCAAAGGGAATAAGCCTGATTCAGCGTCTTGATGCGATATACGCATCCTATGGATATTCTACAGAGGTCGTATTCAGCAGGGATTATGAAGGAGCAGAAGGCAAGGCCAAGATGGCTAAGATCATGGCAGATTTCAGAGCCCTTAAAGAAGGTGACACCTTAGTCGGCAGAACAATTTCAAGCGTTGAGGACCTTTTGAAAGAGAATACTGCTTTCCCGAAGGCTGATGTGATTATCATAAGGTTTGAAAGCGGTGAGAAACTCGTAGTACGTCCATCAGGAACAGAGCCGAAGATCAAATACTATATCTTCCTTACTGAAGGCGCTGATGGAAGAAAAGCCTTAGAGGACAGACTTCCTCAAATCGTGGCTGATTTTAAGAACGCACTATAAAATAGATAGCCTCGGAGAAATCCGAGGCTAATTAAATAATAGGACAAAAACTTTTAGATCAGGAATGCCATATAGCATGGAAGAAATATTATTCCATCTTTTTCACTATATTGCTTTGTGTGAATTACGTATGCATTTCCAATCCTTTTATTATATTTTTCTTTGAATTTAGAAAGGGAAGGGTATGAATAATTATCCGAACTTTTAACTTCTATCGGATATATTTTATTTTTTATCTTTCCACCTCTAGAAATAACGAAATCAATTTCCATATCATTTCTTTTTGCCTTCTGATCATAATGCGTATAGAAATATAGTTTATGACCTGATGCTCTGAGCGTTTGTGCAATTACATTTTCAAAGAACATTCCTTCGTTTACAGATAGTTTCCCTAGATATAGTTCTTTGTAGAGATTCGGATCGACAGTGTCGTTATCGGAGAATGTATGACTGAGAAGAAGTCCTGTATCTCCCATATAACACTTTACTAATGTACGATCTTCATTTAAAGACAAGCCGATTTCCGGATCTCTAGTGTTGAATGCAAGATTAACAGTCATTGAGCTATTGAGCCAGAAGAACGTATCTTCGTAGTTTTCAAATTTAGTGTTTGGTTGAATTTCTGAATAAATTATTCTTCTCTCATGCCTGCTTAAAAAAGCAGGGATATTATCAAAAATAGCCATTACCCTGGATCTATATTGTTCATCAATCTTCATAATGTCGTTTCTATACAAATTTAAAATTAGCTTTTTGGCTCTTTCTGCTTTTGTAAAATCATGAATCTCATTTTCGATATACTCAGAGACAACCTGAGGCATCCCTCCTACAATCAGATATTCTCTAAAGAGTCGCATTGCATCCTTATGAAGATTGTCTTTAAGAGCAGTTTTGTTTTCGTAGCAAATTTTTATGTAGTTGATTAATTGTTCTTTCCCCAATGCTAATGCAAACTCTTCAAAATCCATAGGATACATATAAACACACTCTTCCTCAGATGGAAGCAGTATGTTATCCACATTTTTCTTCAAGCTAAGAAGACTTCCTGTTTCTATGTAATCAAAACGTCTGTCCTTAACTAATGTCTTTATTGCTTGTCTAGCGATGGGAAATAATTGTACTTCATCGAAAATAAAAAGAGTATTTCTCTCATAAAGTTGAGTAAGATAAGTAGCAGAGATTATCTGAAAGAATTCATTAAGGTTGTGAAGGTTTTCTTTAAATGCATCTTTGACACCATTCGAGACATTTGAAAAATCTATGAGTATGTATGATTTATATTCATTTTTGGCAAAAGTCTCTGCAATCGTAGATTTTCCTACACGCCTTGCACCTTCTATCATGAGGGCTGTTTCTCCGCCTCTTGCTTTCCATTCTAATAATTTATCATATATTTTTCGCTTGAAGATCATATATATATAATATAATGATTTGCCATAATACGCAATATCAGAAATTATTGAAACTTACATAATACGCATACTTGTAAAGTGCTAAATATTACATAATACGCAATTTAATTTTTAACAAAATGAGACTTTTTTGCATTAAAGATAAAGAGGATGGTTTATGGTTTCTTTTACTCTTTGTCTTTTTTATTATGTTGCGCTGTTTTTTCCGTCATTTGTCGGCTCTCCTTTAAGTCTGCTTTTCCCATTTGTTTTTCTGTTCTTAAAAAATGGTATTTTATATTTTTTAATTACTGTTTCTATCATCTTATCTTTTTCTTCCGTCCTCGATAAGACAGCATTCTCAACTTCTATCTGCATAGGGGATGTAAGCGTTATTGGAGCTGTTGCTTTAGAAGACGGAGCTGTAAAGAGCAGGGGGATGTACGGTTTTCCTGCAACGCTTAAATATGCTTATGACGGATGGTCTGCTTACTCTTCTTCAAAGGGGGATGCATACATATATGGAAAAAGAAACTTAATCAGAAAAGGAGATTATATTGAAGCTTTTGGAACATTTAATGAAGACGGCTTTTTCTTATCCGATAGCGTTTCTCTTAAAAGCGAAAGTCCTTTTAAAAATCTAAGACTTAAGGCTGAAGAGACATTAAGAGATCGGCTCAAAGATTTGTCAGAAGATGAGAGGACGCTATCTTTAATGCTTCTGTTAGCGCTTAGCGACGATGGCGATTATGAAATAAACACCCTTGCAAGAGAGAAGGGGGTAAGCCATGTCTTTGCCCTTTCTGGTATGCATTTAAGCGTTATCTCTTTATACTTCTCATCTTTTCTTTCTCTTTTTATGGAGAGAAGAAAAGCAGAAAAGATTACGATAATTCCTCTTTTCATCTTTACTTTTCTCTCTGGATTCCGGCCATCCCTTCTGAGGGCTTTGATCTTCCGTCTGCTTACACTGTTTGTTAAAGACTCAAGTGCGGATGAAAGGCTTTTTCTAACATTCTTGCTTCATCAGGCATTATCCCCTTTGAGTCTTCTCAGGGCAGGATCTGTTTTCTCGTACCTTTCGTTTTCCGCAATGATCCTTTTGCAGGAGAGGTTTGAAAACCTTCTTTACAGGATGTTTAGAGTAAGATTCTCAGCAGTAATCTCTTCACTTTGCTGCCTCTCTTTTACAATTCCTTACTCGTTTTATCTTTTCGAATCTTACACTCTTGAAGGTATAATCTATTCGCCGATTGTAAATTTCATCGTTACGGTTTTCATGGGGTGCCTTTTGATATACCTCATCTTCCCATTTTTCCCAAAGATATTCTTTTTCCTGTATTCCATCCTGTTAAAAACATTAAGCCTGAGCAGCATATCCATCTTGCAGACTGCTAAGGCTTATTATCTCTTGCTCTCTCTTGTCGTTATTCTTTCTCTGTTGCAATCAAAGTGGATAACTAATATGCTTAAATCGTGTGGAATATTAATTACGAGAAAGCGAAAGACTTAGAGAACATATTAAATGAGAATGAGCTTGCAATGAGCAAGAAGTTCGGACAGAACTTCCTTCTCTCTCTTCCCATCAGGGAGAAGATCGTCTCTTTTATGGGAGATATAGGCAATAAGAGCGTCTTTGAAATAGGTCCTGGCCTTGGCGCGATCACATCGCTGATGTTAGAGCGAGGTGCGAAACTCAAGGCTTTTGAGATCGATCATGGCTTCGCCCGCATATTAAGAGAAGAGGCGTTTAAGGATGAAGAGAATTTCACTCTTATAGAAGGGGATGCTTTAAAGACTCTGTTTGTTGAAAAAGAGATTCCAAATCTGATAGTAGGAAACCTTCCATATAACGTAGGATCTGTAATTATTGCAAATATAATTGAGAAGAACTTCCTTCCAGATAGAATGGTGTTCACTCTACAAAAGGAAGTCTGTCAGAGGATGGCGGCGAAAGAGAAGAGCGATGACTATTCTTCTTTCTCAATCCTATGTCAGCTTGATTACGATATTAAAATCGCATTTACAATTCCTCGTACCGTTTTTTATCCTCAGCCTAATGTGGATTCAGCCGTAGTGGTAATGACTAAAAAAGATAATAAAGAGGTGGAAGATGGGGAAAGAGAGTCTTTCTTTGTCCTGCTTAGAGCACTTTTTTCACAGAGAAGAAAGACTATAAAGAACAATCTGAAAGCGCTTTACAGCCCTTCTGAGATTGATCTTTTATTAAAGAAGGCTGGGTTAAGTGAAAAAGAAAGGGCGGAGAATCTAAGCCTAGTAGATATCATCCGCCTCTTAAGAGTTAAATCAGAGCTTTGAAGCCTGTGCTAGCGTAATTGACGCCGTTACGACGATGTCGTCAACGCTGCATCCTCTGCTTAGATCTGAAATTGGTTTTGCAAAGCCTTGGAGAATTGGTCCGTAAGCCTCTGCTCCAGCTAAGCGCTGAACAAGCTTGTAGCCGATGTTTCCAGCCTGAAGATCAGGAAATACTAATACGTTTGCCTTTCCTGCAACATTTGATCCCGGCGCCTTCTGTTTTGCAACCTTTTCAACCATTGCAGCATCTGCCTGAAGTTCTCCGTCTACCTTAAGATCTGGGCATTTTGCCTTGACTAGTTCTGCAGCCTTCACGACCTTGTCGACTAAATCGCCCTTTGCGCTTCCCTTTGTAGAATATGATAGAAGAGCCACAACAGGTTCTGTCTCGAGGAATGTTCTGCAGCTTTCCGCACTTGCTTCTGCGATTTCAGCAAGCTGTTCGCTTGTCGGATTTGGAATTGTCGCACAGTCTGCAAAGATGAACGATCCGTCAGCGCCGTACTCCTTCTTATCCGTTGCCATAACAAAGCAGGAAGATGCGCTCTTGATTCCAGGTTTGCACTTGATGATGTTGAATGCCGCCCTTAGAACGTCTGCTGTCGTGCTTAATGCTCCGGCAACCATTGCATCGGCATATCCTAAGTGAACTAGCATAGCTCCCCAGCGAAGCATGTTCACAATATCGGCATTAGCTTGTTCCTCTGTCATTCCCTTATGCTTTCTGAGCTCGTAGTACTCTTTGGCGAACTCTGCTTTTAACGGGCTTGTCGTCGGGTCTGAAATAGTAATTCCGTCTAAAGAAACTCCAAGAGATTCTGCGTTCTTTCTTACTTCCTCATCTTTTCCGACTAGAATGACCTCTTTAGCAATTCCTTCATCCATGATTATCCTAGCTGCTCTAACGGTCCTCTCTTCAAGTCCTTCGGCAAGAACCAACGTTTTTGCAGCTTGTTTTGCAAGAGCTTTCATCTTATCGCTGAACTGGCTCATATCTTTCTCTCCTTAAAAATGAAATAATGTTTTAAAAATGATAATCTTATTATATTACCGTTTGTCTTATTTTTAAAGGTGAAAGGGAAATTTTTAGATATCTCTTGATAACTTTTTGCTGAAATAGTTTAATTGCTCTCATGACAATAGGTGTATATGGACTTGGGCGTTTCGGTTCGTTCTTCTCTTCCGTTTTAAAAAGCGGAGGGGAGAGGGTTATAGCATATTCAAGAAATGAGCATACTTTGCCTGAAGGTGTTGAAAAGGCCGGTGAGGATGAGGTTCTGAATGCCGACTATCTTTTCTTCTGCGTCTCTATTTCGGCTTTTGAAGAAGTTTTGAAGAGAGTTGCAGGGAAAATCGGAAGGAACACTGTCGTTTTGGATACATGTTCTGTAAAGATGTATCCTTCAAAATGGATGGAAGAATACCTTCCTTCTCATATATATAAGATTGCAACTCACCCTATGTTCGGACCTGACAGCGGAAGAAATGGCGTAAAAGGACTTCCTCTCGTAATGTGCGAGATAAGCAAGAAGGATGAACGCTACGAGTTTATAAAATCATATTTTGAGCATATCGGGCTGAAAGTGCTTGAAATGAGCGCAAGAGACCACGATGCAGAAGCTGCATACAGCCAGGGAGTTACCCACTTCGTAGGAAGGGTTTTGAATGAAATGGGGCTTAAGCCTACGGAGATTGCAACATCGGGTTATAAAAGTTTGATGAATATCGTAGATCAGACTTGTAACGACCCTTTGCAGCTCTTTTACGATCTCCAGCGTTATAATCCATATGCCAAGGAAATGAGGCTGACGCTCCAGGTTGCAATTGAAAAGATCTTAAACCGTCTTGCAAAAGAGGAGGACAACAGGTGAGAGCATATGTTTATACCCTTGGCTGTCGTTTGAACCAGTGCGAAAGCGAAGCGATAATGGACTCTTTTGTAAAGGCTGGATTTGAAAAAGGCGATGAGAGCGCAGATATTGTTATTGTGAATACCTGCACAGTTACAAGCAAGGCAGAACAGAAGGCAAGGCGCATGATAAGAATATTTAATAAAAGCGCGAAAGCCGTAATCGTTACTGGCTGTTATGCGGAGCTTGACAGATCCGAGCTTGAAGCTCTTGGAGACAATATCCACATATATGGTCTTAAGGAAAAGGCGGGGCTTTTAAAGCTTGCAGAATATCTTAAGACAGCGCTTTTATCATATATGGATTTAAATGAGGCTATTTCATCTTTTAAATCAAATACTGCGGATCCTTTCATATTTGACGCATCCTCTTTCTCTTTTCATAGCAGGGCTTACTTAAAGATACAGGATGGATGCGACAACTCGTGCGCATATTGCAGAACAAGCATAGCACGAGGCGCGTCCGTCTCTCTTCCTGTTAAAGACGTGCTTGACAGAGCTAAGGCTCTTGAAGAGAAAGGCTTTCATGAGATAATGCTTACAGGCGTGAACCTTACTATGTACAATCATGAGGGCGGAGGGCTTGGAGAGCTTACAGAGGAATTGTTGAAAGTTCTTGGCCCTGATATTAGAATAAGGTTTTCTTCTTTAGAAGCCGACCACATCGATGACAGGCTTCTGAATACGTTTTCAGATGTAAGAATTTTCCCTCATTTCCATCTTCCGATTCAAAGTGCGAGCAATAAGGTGCTTAAAAGGGTTAACAGGAAGTACAGTATCGAACACGTCGAATATATAATTAAAAGGCTGAGGGAGCTTAAGGACGATCCTTTCATAGCTTGCGATATCATAGCGGGACTGCCGAGTGAAAGCGATGAGGATTTTAAGATGACTTATGATTTTCTTTCCAGAAATGAATTTGCAGCCCTTCACGTATTTCCGTATTCGGTAAGAGAACAGACGGCGCTTTACGGCGCAAAAGATAGAGTCGAAGAGAGGGTGAGGGATGAGAGGGCCGAAGTGCTTAGGAAGCTCAGCATGATACTCTCTCGCCGCTATATCTCTAGACAGCTTGGAAAGATTGTAGAGATAATAGTTGAGAAAGAGAAGGGTGGGAAAGTTTATGGAACGAGCGGAAACTATCTGAAACTCGAAATAGATTCCAAAAGCCCTTTAAAAGAAGGAAGTCTTGTAAAAGGCTTGATTAGAGATATCAATCCGCTTAAGGCAGAGGTTATTTGAGCCTTTGCTTTATTTTTATCTCAGGATCTGGAATCGTTACCCTTGAGTTTGCCGGAATGTCGTCCTTTATCCATGCAGAAGATCCTATGGTGCTGTTTTCTCCGATCGTCACATCTCCAAGTATTGTGGCGTTTGCGTATATCGTAACGTTATCTTTAATAGTAGGATGCCTTTTTACGCCCTTTAAGAGAAGGCCGCAACCGTTTTTAGGAATTGATAGCGCGCCAAGCGTTACTCCCTGGTAGAGTTTCACGTTGTTTCCGATTACCGTGGTCTCTCCGATTACGACTCCTGTTCCATGGTCAATGAAAAAACTTTCTCCGATTTCTGCTCCCGGATGTATGTCTATTCCTGTCCTTCTATGCATCACTTCATTCATCATCCTTGGAACAAGAGGGACGTTCAATGTGTATAGATGGTGTGCGACGCGGTGTACGGTAAGTGCTTCCAATGAAGGATAGGAAAGGATTACTTCGTGCACGCTTCTTGCTGCAGGATCTCCTTTTAACCCTGCTTCGGCATCTAGCTTCAAAAGCCTTCTTATGTCCTTGAAATGGGATGCGAGATCATCGATTATTGCTTCCGCCTTGTCTTCTAGAGAACGAATCGGGGTGTTGCCTTTATCCTCATAGCTTAAAGCCAGAAGCACAGAATCATAAAGCAGTCTCGTGACGCTTTCCATATGATATGTTACGACAGAAATGAGTTTGCTTTTGCTCTCCGATCCGCTTAGTCCAGGAAAAAAGAGTGCCATAAGTTCATCTTCAAGGGTTGAGATGTCTTCCATCTTAGGAAGAGCCAAGCCTCTCTTCTCTTCATCCTTCTTACTTGTTCTATTAAATGCCTCTATATAAGAGTCAATAAATTTTTCGCAGTTGTATGTCATGTCTAGATGATATCAATTAATATGGATTTTAGGGAGACTATTATTCATTTTCATTTATTTTTGCCAGTTCTGTCCTTATTTTCGGCGATACTAAAAACGCTACTGCCATTTTGATGACATCTCCGATTAGAAACGGAAGAACCCCAATAGAGAGAGCTGCGAGAAAACTTATTTCCCTGCTGTACGACAAGTAAAAAGTTCCTCCTGCATATATTACAAGGTTTATAAAAACCAGCAGGATGATATCTAATGCTTTACTGGTTTTATCTCCCCTTATTAAGGATGAGATTGTTAATGCTATGGGGATTGTCCAGATGTAGCCTGCAGTAGGACCTGTAAGGGCCGCAATACCACCTCCAGAAGTGAAAATCGGAAGTCCGATAAGACCTAAAAATATCCAAAGAAGGGTCGAAAGAAGATTCTCCTTCCATGTCAGTGTCAACGCCATAATGGCTGCGAACATGGTCTGCAGCGTGATTGGAACGGGAGGCAGCGGTATTCTAATATAAGCTCCGACTGCTAAAAGGGCTGTGAAAAGCGGTACTATTAATTTCCTCATATGTAAACCTCAATTTCTGTATATGTTTACAAAAGATTAATCTAGTTGTCAACCATCTTTTCTGTTAAGATTTACATATGACGAAAAAGGAAGTCTTGAATAAGCTTTTAGCGCTTAATGGCAAGTTGGTGTCTGGGGAGAGTCTTGCCTCTGAGCTTGGTGTTAGCAGAATGGCAATTAGCAAAGCCGTTAATTCTTTAAAAGATGATGGGTACCCGATAATCGTAAAAGAGAGGAAAGGCTATATGCTATCATCTTTCGATCTTTTTAAAAAAGACGTCGTGCTTTCAGAAATGACTTCGGTAATAAAGACGTATTTTTATGAAAGCCTTCGAGGAAGCAGCAATAACGAGGCAAAAGCGATTGCAGCTTCGCATAAAGATCCTTTTCTTGTAGTTACAGCAATGCAGGAAGGGGGGAAGGGGCGGCTCGGAAGATCGTTCTCATCTCCGCTCGGAGGGCTTTATTTCTCACTGTATCTGCCTTCAGATATGCTTGCAGATGGTGATTTAATAACCACTAACGCAGCTCTTGCTTGCGCTCTTGCAATTGAAGAGGTGAGTGGGCATGATGTTCAAATCAAATGGGTGAACGATATCTATATGGGAGGAAAGAAGCTCGTTGGAATACTTACGGAAGGCATAGTTGATCTCGAGCTGGGAGGACTTAGCGGCGCAATTATCGGAATTGGGATAAATGTCAATACAGATCTCTCTGACTACCCTGACGAGCTAAAAGGAACGATAACGAGTTTGAAAATTGAGGCAGGGCGTGAAATCGACAGGGTCAAGCTTTTGAAGAATGCAGTTGAAAAGGTTATTGAATTTCAAAAGAAAGACTATCTCGACGAGTATAGAAAACGCTGTTTCGTGCTTGGAAAGAGTCTGACTGTCAACAAGATGGGAAGGAAATTTGAAGCGAAGGCGGTGGATATAGACGACAGGGCACGTCTTATCGTTGAATATGAAGATGGAAAGAGAGAGGCTTTAAGCTCTGCCGAAGTGACGCTGCATAAAGAATAACTATTGAAGAGAGAAGCACTTTTAATTTATATTGCACTTATGCTTACGAAATTAAAACTAGAATGGAAAGAGTGCATTGAGAATGCACTGAAAAAAATATCTGCCTTAGATGATATCCCGCCTCTGGCTATGGCTGAGCCACCGAAGAGCGAATTAGGAGATGTCGCATTTCCTCTCTTCTCGTATTCGAAAAGTCTGAGGAAAGCGCCTCAGAAGATTGCAGAGGATGTGAAGGCCTATTTGCTTGAAAACGGCCATCCTGAGGGGGAGATAATTCTTGCCGGAGCCTACTTTAATGTAAAACTTTCAATAGAAAATACTTTTAAGCCCCTTTATGACAGCGTAAAGGCGCTTGGCGATGATTACGGCAAAAACGATAGCCTTGGCGGAAAAAAGATAATGCTTGAGTTCTCTTGTCCTAATACTAACAAGCCTCTTCATCTTGGACATATGAGGAACGACAGTATCGGAGAGTCCATTTCAAATATTTTAAAAGCAAACGGCGCCGAGGTTCTTAAGGTCAACTTAATTAATAACAGAGGCGTTCATATCTGTAAGAGCATGCTTGCATACCGTGAGTTCGGCGGCTCTGAGACGCCTGAAAGCACAGGAGAGAAAGGAGACCATTTTGTCGGACGCTACTATGTGAAGTTCGCCACTTGGGCAAAAGAGTGGGACAAAAAGATAAGCGAGGCAGAAGAGAGCGGAAATGCGGAGCTTGCAGAAGAGCTTAAGGCGAGCCACCCAGATTTAAGGGCGCAGAAGATGCTCAAAGAGTGGGAAGACGGCAAAGAGGACGTAATAGATCTTTGGAACACCATGAATAAGTGGACGCTTGACGGAATTGGCGAAAGCTATAAGAACATGGGCATCTCTTTTGACAAGATCTATTATGAGAGCGAGACTTATAAGTACGGCAGAAGCGAAGTGCTTAAAGGTCTTGAAGACGGGGTATTCTACAGGGCCGAGGACGGGGCTGTAAAAATAGATCTGGACGAGATCGGGCTCGATACTAAAGTTCTTCTAAGAAAAGATGGAACGACTATCTATATAACACAGGACATCGGAACTGCTATCAGACGCCATGACGACTATCCGTTCGACTCTTTAATATATGTTGTAGGAAGCGAGCAGGCATACCACTTCAAGGTGCTTTTCTATATATTAAAGAAGCTCGGCTATAAATGGGCTGATGAGCTTCACCATCTCTCCTACGGCATGGTAAACCTTCCTGAGGGAAAGATGAAGAGCAGGGAAGGAACTGTAGTGGACGCAGACGATCTTCTTGCCGAACTTGAAAATCTTGCAAAGAGCGAAATTATAGAAAAGGGCAGGGAGGCTCTAGTAGATGATGTCGATAAGACTGCGCACAGCATCGCGCTATCGGCGCTTAACTACTACCTTCTTCAGGTAACGCCAAGCCGCGATATGATCTTCGATCCTAAAAAGAGCATATCTTTTAACGGAAACACAGGGCCATATCTTGAATACATGGGAGCGCGTATATCTTCAATTCTTAAGAAGGCGGAAGAGGCGGGACTAAAAGAGGAGTGCGTAGATCCGTCGCTTTTGAAAGAGGATGCGGAAAAAGAGCTTATAAAGCTTATTGCGGAGTATCCTGAGGCTGTTGAAAAGGCTGCTAAGGATTTCGATCCGTCTGTAATCGCACAGCATCTGTACTCTATTAGCAAGACATTCAGTTCGTACTACCATGACTATCAGATAATAAATGCAGAGACAAAAGAGATTGCAAAGACGCGTCTTGCTCTTTCCTCGTTAGTTCTGCAGTGCCTTAAAAACGGCTTCAAGCTTATTGGGGTAGAATACCTGAAGTCAATGTAAGAAGGAGATGAACGACGATGCAAGATCCTCTAAGGAGTCGTCGTTCTCATCGAGCAAGGTCTTTTCTAGATTTAATTCAAGAAGACAAGCGAAAAGCGGAGCCGCAAGCTCTGCTTTTTTTGTGATCTTTTCAAGGATTATCTCGCTTTGCCCTAAAATCGTCAAAGATATGCTGTGCCAGCACTCATAGCTTCTATCATCATTTTGCCTAAGGCTTAAAAGAACCCTTAAATAGTCGTAAAACTCATCAGAGAGGAATATTTCCTGCCAGTGTCCTATTAGTTTTATGAGATTGTCCTCTGCATTTTCCTGCAGTTCGATTTTATAACTTCTTTTATTAAGGCGCTTATGAAAATAATCGTGCATTGCGCTTATTATCTCTTCTTTGCTTCTATAATAGTAGTAAAGGCTGGCTTTATTTATGCCCAAACTGTCAGATAAAGACTTCAGACTGAAGTTTTCAATCCCTCTTCTGCTTATGAGTTCTGCGCTTTTTACTAGTATGTTCTCTTTCATTTCCATATTCTTAGCCTACCAACCGTTAGGTAAAATAACAAGCAAAAATTTGAAATTGGCAGATAATTTTTAAAAATGCACTTTCATAAAGGGGAGAAAAAAGATAAAAGATTATGGAAATCAAAAATAAGGAAAAATAGATGTACGCATTAGTTGAAATTAAAGGCAGGCAGTACAAGGCGGAAGAGGGCAAGAGAATTCTTGTTGATCTTCTTCACTTAGAAGAAGGTTCCACCTATTCTACTGACAAGGTTCTTGCTGTAGTCGATGGCGATTCAGCTAAATTCGGTACTCCTTACGTAGAGGGTGCTGTAGTTGAAGCAACTGTCGGACCAGTTAAGAAGGGCGAAAAGGTTAAGGTCTATAAGTTCCACAGAAGAAAGGGTTACAGAAGAACCCAGGGACATAGAGAGCAGTATCAGGAGATTACATTCTCCAAGGTACAGGGTTAAGGAGGAGTATAATGGCACATAAGAAAGGTGGCGGATCCTCTAAGAACGGAAGAGATTCAAACGCACAGCGCTTAGGCGTTAAGAGATTCGGCGGCCAGATGGTTAATGCCGGAGAGGTTATCGTAAGACAGAGAGGAACAAAAATCCATCCGGGAGCAAACTGCGGTCTTGGAAAGGATTACACTCTCTTTGCATTAGTTGCAGGAACAGTTCAGTTCTCAGAGAGAAGAAACAGAAAGTACTGCAATATCGTAGAGAAAGTTACAGAGTAATATGTTCGGTTTTTCGGACGAGACATATATCGATGTAGCAAGTGGAAACGGAGGCGCAGGCTGCGTCTCCTTTCATAGAGAAAAATTCGTCCCCAAGGGCGGTCCCGATGGCGGGGACGGCGGAAAAGGGGGCGATGTTGTATTCGTAGTAAAGAGCAATTTACGCACGCTCGGACACTTGAAGGCGACAAGAGCTTTCAAGGCTGAAAATGGAAGGCCTGGCCAGGGCGACCGATGCTTTGGCAGAGCTGGGGCAGATATTGAAATCCCCGTGCCCCCTGGAACTGTTATAAGAAACGCAGAAAATGGCGAATTAATCAAAGACCTTACAGGACTTGACCGATTTGTTTTTTTGAAGGGCGGAAAAGGCGGACTAGGCAACTGGCACTTCAGAACTGCCGTAAGACAGGCTCCTAAATACGCTCAAAGCGGTGAAAAAGGCGTTTCAATGCGTATTGGCGTCGAACTTCAAATTATTGCCGATATCGGGTTCGTAGGTTTTCCAAATGCAGGAAAGTCAAGCCTTTTAAATATGCTTACAAATGCGCGCAGCAAGGTTGCCGGGTACCCTTTTACAACTAAAATTCCATGCTTAGGCGTTATGAGATACGACGATATTGATATCGTTCTTGCAGATATTCCAGGCATATTGGAAGGGGCAAGCCAAGGAGTCGGCATGGGAATAAAATTTTTAAAGCACATATCGCGCACTAAGGGGCTTGCGTATTTAATCGACGTGAGCGACGAAAGATATCTTGACGCTTTTGACATCCTTAAAGCCGAACTCAATGAGTTCAGCCCTGATATTGCAAACAAGAGATCGATCATAATCGTTACGAAGATGGACGAAGGGGATGATGCGAACGATCGTTTTAACGAGATAAAGAGCAAATATTCGGATATGACGGTTCTTCCTCTTTCAATCTATATGGACGAGCTTCTTGATCCCGTAAAAATCGCATTTCTTGATTTAGCAAAAGGGGATGAAGTTAAAAAAGGCGATGGTTTTACGACCGTAGTTGATAATAATGCAGAGTACAGGGATGAAGTATAGTGCGGCCCTTTTAGGGGGATCTTTCAATCCAATTCATATAGGCCATTTAAGCCTGATACACGATGCATATCTTTTTTTAGGACTTGAGAAGATCATTCTTCTTCCAGCCCTTCTTTCTAATTTCAAAAGGGACAGCAATCCACTAGGATTCGATGAAAGACTGAATCTAATCAATCTTGCTATTATGGATTACAGGGATTTGTATCCTTCTGATAATATTGACATCGTTGTTTCTTTGATAGAGAAAGAACGTGGCGGAATATCATATACGAGCGACAGCATCAAAGCTTTCTATAGCGATTTTGCTGAAGAGGGGAAAGTGAATTTCATAATGGGAGATGATCTTCTTTCCAACCTTGAACTCTGGCATGACTTTGAATATTTAAAAGGGCATGTCAGGTTCTTCTGTTTTAACAGAGGGGGCGTGCTGCGTCATGTCGAAGGTGTTGAGATCCATTTTTTCAACAATGAAAAGGTCGTATCGTCAAGTACTGAGATACGAGGCGGCGACTTTTCAAATCTGTCTGCTAGGGTAAGAAAATATGTCAAAGATAAAGGACTTTACAGAGCTTAAAGCTTGGCTTGGAAATCGGCTTCCGGAAAAAAGATATCTTCATACGCTTTCTGTTGCTGATGTGGCGCTCTCTTTAGCAAAGAGGTTCTCTCTTGATGAGAAAGACACGCTGCGCTCTGCTCTCTATCATGATGCATACCGTTATATAGAACACGATAAGGCAATAAAGGAACTGAGGGCAAAAGGCTTTTTTATTTATAATGAAGAAGAGGAGAATGATAAGCTTATCCACGCTCCTTATGCCGCTATGAAGATGGCTGACGATTTAGAAGAGGCTCCTTCCGTGTGCGTTACTGCAGTGCGCTTTCACACTCTTGGATCTATTTTAATGGGAAAGATTGGAGCTGCTGTTTATATTGCGGACTATGCCGAACCAAGAAGAAAGCATTTGACAGATGAAGATAGGGAGAAGATATTCTCGCTTCCAACTCTTGAAGATATGGTAAAGTATATTATCGAAGAGCAGAATGCGTATTTTAAAGAGAAAGGGATTGAAAATGCGGAAGTCACCAATGAACTCTATTCATTTTTAACGCGAGGTGGAAGGTTTGAAGATTAAGGCGCTCATCATCGTTCTTTTATCTTTTATTATCGCATCATGCAGCGAGAAACATTCATATGCGGTTTTAAGCGATGAAGAGGCGGCCGTATATTTTTCATATGGCGACACGTTTTTACAAGTCGATGTGAGCGAAAGCACGCTTGGCTACCTTTCTCAAGCAAGCGGCATGAGTAAAGAAGACGTTATAAACGACATATTCTCAATAGATGCGGTAATGCTTGATAATGACGATTATGCCAAGAGAAAAGGGCTTTTGGAACTCTTAAGGCATGAGAGTTCGGAAAGCTCAGTACTCTCTGCCATTAAAAAATATTCTAAAGACTTGAGAAAAACGGAATTTATGAATACTATTAATGAGCTCTCTTATCCGTTTGATAATTTAAATATGGTAAAAGACATATCTAAAGCCAGAGAGGTAATTGAGTTGAGTCTATCATATGTAGAAGAAAGCAGTACGACCGACTATGATAGAATAAAAGAACATATAAGGATCTGGATAGATCAGGTGATGAGGTAATTATGAGAAAAGAAATAGAAGAGAAGGCAGAGAAGATTAAAAGTTTTTTAGAAGATCATAAGGTTCAGGACGTCGTTGTAATGGATCTGAGTCCGGATTGTTCCTGGACGGACTGTTTCGTAGTGGGAACAGTCACGTCATTAGGACATTTAAAAGGTGTCGTGCATCAGATTTGGAGCATTATAAACGAACTGAATCTGGAAGTGTCAAACAGGAGAAAAAGTCCTGGAGATGACGGATGGGAATTAATCGACTGCGGGGACATCATAATTCATCTTATGAGCAGCGAGCTGAGAGATTTTTATAATCTTGAAAAGCTTTGGCAGAAGACAGAAGGAATTATCGAAGAGAACTAAAGAAAATTAAAGGCGGCACGAAAAACGTACCGCCTGATTTTTTATATTACGCGTTTTTCCGTCCAAACGCCTTTCTTCCATCTGTATATGAAAAAACCGCCTCTGACATACCAGTCAATAAACATAGCCCAGAAAACTCCAAGAAGACCCATTCCCAAATTTATGCCAAGAATGTTCGCTCCAAGCACTCTGAAAAGCCACATCGAACAGATTGAGACGATCATTGTATACTTTACATCTCCAGCAGCTCTTAAGAAGTTTGGAATTGTAAATGCAAGCGGCCAGAACAGCATAGTCTGAATCAAATCGAGTCTTGTATATTCTATTGCCATCCAGTTTGCTTCATCTGAGAGATTGTACATGGCGGCAAGCGGTGGTGTCGTTATATACATGAAGACACATGTCACGCCCATCAGAACGTAAGTTAGGGCAAGAAGCTTTTTAGCATAATATTTCGCCTGTTCTATTTCTCGAGCTCCACAGCATTGTCCGATAACCGTAACGCTTGCCATTCCAATGGCCGTTCCTGGAATATTTGCAAATGTTCCAAGGCTGTTAAATACAGCATTTGCAGCAATTGATGCTGTTCCGAAACTTGCGATTGTCGATGCTACGAGGATCTTTCCAATGTGGAAGATGCCGTTTTCAATACCCGAAGGAAGCGCAATGCGCATTATGCGTTTAAGCATGTCTGCCCGGAATCTTATCTTGATCAGTCCCGTAATTCTTATTATCTGCTTTTTTCCAGTAATTACTTTTATCATTATTATGGATGCGACTATTCTTGAAAGAAGGGATGCTATTCCCGCTCCAAGGCTGCTTAGCCCCATGCCGTAAATCATAATGGCGTTTCCGCTTACGTTTATTAAGTTCATGACAAGGGCGACCATCATCGTTATGCTGCTTTTTCCCATACTGCGACAAATCGCATTGCAGCTGTTCGTGACAGCAAGAAACGGAAAAGAGACTGCAATTGGGAGAAGGTACATGATTGCCGCATTGTGAACATCTTCTTCGATTGAACCGAATACGAACTTCACAACACTCTCTCTGAATATCAAAAGAAATACCATTATAACAATGGCAAATGTCGTAGACAGGTAGATAAGCTGTTTTGCAGAGGACGCCGCATTTTCCTTATCCTTTCTTCCAAGATATTGAGAACATACGACTGCGCCTCCTGTTGCAAACGCGCTGAATACAAACACGAAAAGGTTTGCAAGGCTATCTACAAGAGATACTCCAGATACTACTGCCTCTCCGTTAGACGATACCATGATTGTATCCATCATTCCGATTGTAACGTTTAGCAGCGTTTCAATTAGAAGAGGTATGATAAGCGTAACAAGGTATTTGTTGTCAAATAAGAGCTTGCTTTTATCGATCTTTTGACTCATAGCCTAATACTTACATCAAAGTAAAATTTTTGTTAACTAGTTAGAAAAAACTTTTCTTTCTGACAGTAAAAATACACAAAATCAATTGTTTGTATAATTTTTCGTATTAGAAAAAGGCATTAAATTAGAAATATTGACGTCAAAAATCGTATGATCTATTATAAATATATAAGGAAGCACTGCTAGAGACAGTTAGCTTCTGAGTCCGCGATTAAGCACGGACGCTTTTAGATGTTTCGTCCGCCCTAATGCTTGTCGGAGCCAGGGCGGTTATTTATGAACAGGAGAATCGCTGTCGCAAGGGAGAGAACCGTAGAGGCCAGATCCACAAGTTTCAGGATAATATTCCAAACCATATAAGCTCCTTATAGATTAAGAATCCATGAAGCCTATACAGGCTCCAGTGTTTTACGACTGGAAGCTGACCGCCTGCCGCTTACTAGCAGTGCCAAAGTAGTATTGATCGTAATTCCTGATGAAGTCTATATGGTTGTACTAAAAATTCTTGTTTCAGCTTTATATTTCGTAGTATTAAAGAATAAGTATAAATTACGAATTATTGACGACAAAAAGGGTATGATCTATTATAAATATATGAAGAAGCACTGCCGATAGACGGCTGCCAGCTTCAAGATTTGATAATCAATGACTATCGCCACTCAAGGGGCTTACTTAGTGGCGATTGTTTTTCCCTATGGTAATTCCGACAGCTATTGCTGAGATTACCAAACCTATAATACTAATTACAACATTTAAGACTTCGTAATTATCCATAGGTAAACCTCCTTTTGCTTAAGATTTGGAGGCAAGGCCTCCATGTCGAATATGACATGAAGCTAAACAACCACCTATTACCGAATATAGCAGTGCCAAAGTAGTATTGATCGTAATTCCTGATGAAGTCTATAGAATTTGCAATATGTTTTTTAATTTTTGCTATAAAAAGAACTTGTGCATAAACTAATAATTCTTTAACATTTCAATGGATAGCGATTGTTTTTTGATTTACAATTAGGCATATTCGTTTATACATAAAAGGGAATTTTGAGTCCGGGAGTATATCAATGAAGAAAGTATTAATGTTGATTTTAACGGTATTCATGCTATTGGCATTTACAAGCTGTGACGGCGCAATAGATTTCATGGGGAAAATGGGTCAGAACATTGCAGGAACAGATACAAAAGGCGCTCAGGAAGCGGCAAATAAAGCTACTGTTTCTGATGATCAAGTTAAATCTGCAGATGAAGACGACAGAATAAATAAAGAAGAAAGTAAAATTGTACTTGATGGTAAAGAAATAACTGTTAGTGGCAATTTAAGTAAAGTTGAATCCCTCTTGCCTCAAATTGAAAAGGATACTGTAGACAGTATTAACAAGGCTCTTAGAAATGAGCAAAGTACAAATGTTTTAGTCAGTGAGATGAAGCAGCCTGTAACAGGCCCTGTAAAGACTGCGGCTCAGGGTACTGCTACTGTTATGAATGCAGTTCTTGAAACTATTAGTGGTTCAATTCCTGCGGATTCAGATGATCCCGCAATGAATGCTGTAAGAGACGCGATTGACAGCTTGAGCGAAAGCTTAACTAATATTTCAAACGATGGTGAAGTTTCAAAGGGAGATGTTGTTACATTACAGCTCATTGAAAACTTTGCAACAGAAGCTGCAAAATGTGTAAACACTGAAGGAGAAGTTAATACAGATAACATTTCAGTTTTAATTAGCGAGGCAAATACGCTTGCAACCATTACGACATCCCTTAGCTCTGCTAGCCAGTTCTCATTAGATCTTGGAGAGCTTATTTCAAGCATTACAGGTTCTATGAGCAGGAATGAAGGAGATACGTCATCCCGTTCTATCATGATTTTAAATGAAAGGCAGAGTACAAACAGCGTAATTGATAGAATAGAAAGTTATGATTTGACTGATTACGCTGCGACAATCAGGTCCGTTTACGCATCTGTTAAAACAGTGCTAGGCAGTAATACGGATTATTCAATGACGACTTTGAGCCTTCATAAGAGTGCTTATGAGGCATATGCAAATCTTGCTAGTTCATCAGGTAATGAATTAAGGTCTTCTAATTTTTCTAGATTTGCAACATATGATGGTCTGATGAAGTATGTAATTGCATCTGTTTTATCTGAAGCTGACCGATATTATACATTATTATTAACGGATACCAGTTCTAATTGGCTTGGACGATTAGGATTGAATGCTGAAGATTTTCCTAAGGATATCTGGACTGTATTAACTGATTTTGAAGATAAAAATGAATGGCTCCTAAGAGAGACTTCAGATGAGGTAATAAAGTTTATTATTCCAGAGAAATATGAGGCATTAATTCTAAAGATTGCTGATGCATTTGGTGAAAACAAAAACGCAGAGGTTGAGGCTGTATTTAAAGACTTCCTTCAGAACGAAGAAAGGAATGCATCTACTGTTTCTTGCATAAGGACGCTCCAGTTTATGCTTGGCTATGTAAGCATAGATGGCATTGGAGATTTTGATATCAATGGCATGTTGCAAGATGCGCTTGACTGGTTAAATTCAAATCAGAACTAAAGGGGGAAAAGGCGCTATGAAAAAAATATTATTAATTCTTGTTTCAATATTACTTTTAACAGGCTCTTTTGTTTTTGCTGAGGATCAATACGGATTAACTCCAACGCTTGATAACGGCTATGCCGCACTTCTTGATGGCTCTTATCCAAAGAGTGCTAGAAGCCTTGGCATGGGAGGAGCTGGAATTGCAGTAGGCGGAAGAAGCGACAGCTTTTATATGAACCCGGCCCTCCTTGCAAAAAAGACGCTGATATCTCTTCCTTATGCACAGGTTACGCTATACCATCCATACGATCTTGTTAAGAAGAATGAGAATGGAAGCAGTATTTTTGATGATATCATGTCTTCAATCAACAGTGGAGACATGGCAGATATCGCAGGGCCTCTTGGCGATTTCCTTTCTACGATTAAGACGGGAAGGGGAAAGCTTGCAGAGGTAGAGGCTGGAATTACTCTTGGCGGTGGAGGATTTGCACTCGGCGTACATGTGAAAGACACGCTCCATACATTCAGCTATGCATCAGGCGGTCTTGATTCACAGTTGTTCGATGAGCTTAATGTGAATATCCTTGCAAACATTGCAATCCGCTTTAATTTCACTTCAAATCTTTCATTGGATGTTGGACTTGCAAGCGGATTAAGCATAATTGGCTATACGGAGTTAATCGGAGCGCAAACGTTTTTAGACATGTTCTCTTCTGAGGCAAATGATCCGATGTCTGCTATTCTAGACAGCACGCCACTTGCTATTGGATATTATGTTCCTCTGAACATCGGGCTTAATCTCAATCTTCCTTTCGGATTCTCCATCGGTGCTGTGGGCCGTAATCTGTTAAATAGTTCGGTAGGCGTTAGGATGCATACATTCGATGGAATTTCGAATCTCTATGAGGATACGAATTTCGGCGATGTTTTCACATCTATTTTTGAAACTGACTTCACATACAAAATGGATCCAAGACTAGATATCGGATTTGGCTGGAAGTGGGAGAATGCATTCTTCTCGCCGACAATTGCTGCAGATATAGTAGACGTTGTAGGGCTGTTTAGCGCAGATGAATTAGACGGAAGAGAGTTCATCGAGCATCTAAGGCTTGGAGCCGAAGTCAGGCTGCTTAGTTTCTTAGATGTCAGAGGTGGCATCAACAGCGGTTACTGGACAGTAGGTGCTGGAATAGACTTATGGGCTATTAAGCTTGACATGGCATATTACTGGCAGGAGTTTGGAGAAAGGGCAGGAGATTACGGTCTTGATGCTTTTACAATCAGGTTTAATATCGGATTCGATAGATAATTCCCTTTAAATAGATTCTCCCCCTCAGGTCGTATCTGAGGGGATTTCTTTTTCTGAAAAAATCACCCATCTAGAATTGCTCTAAATGGGTGAAGGTTCTTTTTTGAGTTGTTTTATGTGGTCAGTAGAGTTTCATCTGTTGCGTATTCTTTCTTTCTCACATCTCTGAACATCTCTATTAGGGTAGGGACTGTCAGCTTCTTCTTGTCTTCACCTTTGATGTCGAATATTATATGCCCTTCGTCCATCATTATAAGCCGGTTGCCGTAATCTATTGCGAACTGCATGTTGTGCGTTACCATCATTGCCGTAAGATGATCCCTTTCAATATGCTCCTTTGTAAGATCCATTACGGTTGTTGCGTTCATAGGATCTAGTGCCGCCGTATGTTCGTCTAAAAGAATAAGAGAAGGATGCGATAGTGTCACCATTAATAGCGTCAGAGCCTGTCTCTGTCCTCCTGAAAGGAGTCCTACGTTATCTTCAAGCCTATCCTGAAGGTGGATGGGTTTGAGAAGCTCTCTAAAGAAATCCTTCTTTTCAGGCGTGAGTGAGAATCTCAGCCCTCGCATTCCTTTTTTATATGCCAAGATAAGATTGTCCTGTATGGACATGTTCCCGCTTGTTCCTTTCGTAGGATCTTGGAATATTCTTCCGATCTCAAACGCCCTTTTATACTCCATCTGGTGCGTTATATCCTTGTCTTTCAGCTTAATTGTTCCGCTTGTGACCGGGAATGTGCCCGCAATCATATTGAAGAGCGTCGACTTTCCTGATCCGTTAGAGCCTATGACGCAAAGAACATCCCCTTCATTTACTGTGAGGTTTATATCCTCCAAGGCGACCTTTTCATTTACAGTTCCAGGAAAAAACACCTTTGTAACATGTTCTATCTTAAGCATTTTCCTTCTCCTTCTGCTGTGTCCTCATTATTGCTTTCTTCTTTGCGCTTGAGGAGCTTGCAGCATTTCTTGTCTTTGCTATTGCAAGTGATATTATGACAAGAACGCCTGTTAAGAGCTTGAAATCATTCGGTGTGATGCCAATTAGATATCCGTATCTTCTTCCGAAGAACATCAGAGCCTTGTAAATTAGCGCTCCGAAGATTGCTCTGAGCGTTATCAGCGAGATCTTATTTGACGAGAATAAGAATTCTCCAAGCATGATCGCCGCAAGACCCTGGACTGCCATGCCTTGTCCAAGGTTTGCATCAGCAAATCCCTGGTACTGTGCAAGAAGTCCGCCGGAGAGTGCTATTAAGCCGTTTGAAACGCCAAGGCCAATTAATTTAAGAAGGGAAGGGCTCATCCCCTGGCTTACTACAACCTGTTCATTTCCTCCAAGTGCGCCGATTGCAAGTCCTAAATCTGTTCTGAAGAATAAATCCATCAAAATTTTTATGACGAGGACGAAAATCAAAGTGCCTGTTAATGATGCTATTGCAGAGGAAAGAAAAGGAAAAGCCTCAGGAAACAATCTATAAAGAGTCTCTGTGGTTCTTTGAATAGGAACGTTCGCTCTGTTGCCTAATATTCTTAAGTTGATGGAGTAGAGCATTGTCATAGTCAAAATAGATGCAAGGAGTCCTGGAATTTTCAGTTTCGTATGGATTAAAGACGTTACCATACCGCATAAAATTCCTACTAAAAAGGAAAGCGTAAGTCCGACAGTTATTCCAAGCCCATTTACGATGCACATTGTTGCAACGGCTGCGCCTGTTGCGTATGATCCGTCGCATGTTAGATCGGCAAGATCGAGTATCCTGTAGCTTATCAGGATTCCTAACACCATTATTGAGAAGATCAAGCCTTCTACGAATATACCTTCTATCATGTAGTAAACCTCATTTAAAAATAATAGGCCACATTTCGGTGGCCTATATCAAGAGTAAAATGATCGTTATTGAAGAATTTGTTCACCGTCTTGAATGATTACGGCTGCCATATCAAGATATTGCTGTGGAATCTCTAGCCCAAGCTTTTCCGCAGTATCAAGATTGAACCATAGTTCGAAGTCTGCTGGATCTGTTAGCATGATCGTTCCAAGGCTTCCTGCCTCTTCTCCCTTTAAAATCCTCTCGATTGCCTTTCCTGTCTCAACTCCTATAGAGTAGTAGTCAAAGCCCCAGGCAATCAGGCAGTCCAAACCTTCAACTCCGCTTGGATCTGATGAGAATAGCGGTTTTCCAGCAGTTGAACATACTTGATCCACTGCAGCGAGCGCTGAAATTACAGCATTGTCTGTTGCGATGTAAATAGCATCAACTCTGTCGATGATTGACTGTGCAGCCATCATTACTTCTGATGAATTCGTAATTGCCGCATCTACAAATGTTCCTCCGAGCTTTTCAACGGCAGCTTCAGCCATATTTCTTAATGCAACTCCGTTTGCTTCTCCAGAGGCATAGATGTTTCCAATCGTCTTTGCTCCTGTAACATCCATTAAAAGCTTGATCTGGCTTTCGACAGGGGAGAGGTCTGAAACTCCGCATATGTTCGTATCATTTGGCTCGACTGTCGGGACAAGTCCTGCGTCAACTGGATCTGTAACTGCTGCAAATACAATAGGAACATCTGTAAATATGTTTGCAAGCGCCTGTGCCGTAGGTGTTGCGATTCCGACTGCTACATCAACACCTTCGTCCTTAAACAATTGTGCGATGGTTGCGCTTGTAGAGATATCGCCATTTGCGTTTTGAAAGTCAAAGCGTACGTTTAAATCAGTAGTCGCTAGATAGTCCTGCATACCCTCTTCAACGGCATCAAGAGCCGCATGGCTCATAAGTTTTGAAACTCCGATTAAATAAGAATCCTGATCTCCGCTGCTTTCAGCTCCTCCTTGTGCAAACAGGCAAAAGCTTAGCAGAGCAATTAAGGTAAGAGAAATAAGTTTTTTCATCTTCGCCTCCTTTAAGTGTGTTGTGGAAATCATAACTTAAAGAGGAGTGGACTTCAATATGCAGATACTGCATATTTATACATTTTTTATTCGAAAATTTCTTTTAAAGACCGATATCGGCTTCTTCATCGCTCTCATCAGGGAGTATGTTTTCCACATCATCCATATTATCAACTAACGCTTTTAGGTCTACGAAATAGTTTCCGTTTTCGATTTCTTCGTCATCATTTTCGTCTTCGATGAGATCATCTATATATAAAGCCATGATTTTAGTATAGTCATTTGATTGAGAAAAACAAAGATTGTGTTACTATAGTCTTATGAAAGAATATCTGGTTCTTAGAGTCTTGAAGGAGGAAGAAGGCGTCGTACTTGAAGTGATGAATACTCTTTTAAACCTTTTGAAGGAGGATAAAGGTGAGATAGTTTACATCGGTTCTCTTGAGAAGGCGAGGAGTATTGCGAAAAAGACCGGCATTGCGCTCCCTTTTTCATCATTCGTTGATAATTTTAATGATTTACTTGAATCAAAAAATAGAAAAGAAAGATTTATTTTTTATAATTTGGACAAAAGCGAGAAAAACGGATTTGAAATTGCAACGCACATTATGGATAATTCATCCTGCGTATCATATTTAACGCTAGGAGATCATGAGAAATACTATTCGAAACTGGTAATGGAGGCTCTTCCGAACGTCCTTATGCCTTTGGTTCTTTCTGAAGACGGTCTCATGATATTCCCATATCCTAGATCTCTTGAAATCACAAGGGAGAGCCTTATTGATACGCTTATAAACGTTGACAGCATTACGAACAATCCATTTTTCAATCAAGGAGAGCCGTTTGTGCTGATAAAAGAAAAAAGAAGCGATATCGCATATGATTCTGTTATGAAAATTGCTGAGAAGCTCAATATGCATTTGGAGCTTTCAGACGATATAAGAAAAATAGACAAGGATAAATGCAGGGCCGTTCTTACTTTCTCTGATAATTTCGGCGATGGCCAGATGAGACTGTTTTTCGGCCTCCCTTTTTACTATATGAATCAGAAGGATGGTGCAAAAGACGCTATTCTTCATGCATTGAGGATAACAAAAGTAATAAGCAGGGGATCGCTATGAAAAAAATATTATTTGTGTTTGTTTTCGCATTGGTTGTTTTCACTTCTTGCCAGACTTCGGTTTCTGTATCTTATATGGTTCCAAGCGAAATAGATATGGGAAATTACAGGAATATCGCACTTGCCTCAACCGTTCCTTACTCTGGTTTCATAACTCCAGACAGGTATATAAGAGGGTATTGGGATATAGCGCGATTTGGATATCCGTATATCAGATCGACATACACTGTAGGATTGAAAGATGAGGTTGCATCCTATGCGACAGATCGCATATATGAAAGCCTTAAAGCATCTGGGTATTTTACGGTCCTTGAACCTGAGGTGACAGACTCGATACTAGATTTGTCTAAATATGGGCTATCGACAAGGGACAATCTTTTAGAACGTGGTGTTGATGCCGTAATAATTCCTAAGATAGACATGATGAGCGTCAACGAGTACATCTATGCAAGAGAGTACAGGGACACTTATACAGATGATAAAGGAAAGGAACATGAGACTGAGAGGGTTGTGTTCTACTATGATGCTTCATATTCTCTGAAATTAAGCTATACGGTAATTGATGCAAGAAGCGAACAGATCGTGGCAACCAGATCGTTTGTAGTTGAAGACGAGGATCACTTCACACTTTCTTCCCCGATATACCTCCCAAACTATCCTCTTTCGTCTTTCAAAACGATGGTCGATACTACGCTAAGCAGGATTACCCGTCAGCTAATACCGCTTGAGACGAAAATGAGAATTGATCTGATGGATAACAAGCCTGAGAACAAGGCTGCAGATAGAGCTTACGAACTAGTGAAGGAAGGTAATATAAAAGAAGCTTCATCTCTTTTTTACAGCGTTTTCAATAACTCTGGCCATGTGCCTTCCGGATATAACGCAGCTCTTACTCTAGCTTCAAGCGGCGACATCAAGGGTGCTATCAACGTTGCTAATGCAGTTTATGACAAGACGGCAAGTGAAGATGTCAAGAGACTGATAAAAACACTTGAGAATATTGACAGAAGCAATGAAGAGAGCGTTAAACAGATAAAAGGGAATGGAAGTGTGAAGCCATCAAATAATTCCAGTAGCATCTATGATGCGGTCAGGAGGTAAAAATGAAGAAGATGTTTTTGTATAAAGGTGATGAAATCAGAAAGATATTAGAGAAAAGAAAGTGTGCAATCCTATCTTTTTCTGGAGAAAATAACATATATGACGTGACATATAAGAAAGCAGATACTCTTGACGGCGGTATAAGCCAGATAAAAAGATGGATCAGCACGTCAAGCTTTAACTTAATCATTATTGAGAACCTCAGCAAGGCAGCAAAAGAAAAGGATTTGTCTTCTTTTGTTATCTGGCTAAAAGACCATTCTGAGGATTTTGACGGCCCAGTTGTCATAATTAAAGAGAAAGAGAGTAAGGACGAGATTTTAAATAATGTCGATGTTGTAGAGACTGAAGAAGAAATTATTATGAACATTTGATTATATAAAAATTAAGATTATTTTCTTTTGATAGTCTGAAACTAAATCTAAAAAGTTAATTTTGAAGGAATATCGTGAAATATTCCTTCATTTTTTTAATAATTAAATTTGTTTTTAGACTATCAAGAAAAGATGGCCTAAAAACCTAAAAAAAACCTTTTTTCTACCATTTTTCTTGCTATAATACCTTTATATGGATCTTTTTGATATTCATTGCCATCTATTGCCCCATATCGATGACGGCTTTGTCGAGTGGAGCGAGATTAGACATTACTTTTCACTTTATAAAAACTGCGGCTTTAGCGGCATCGTTTTTACTCCGCATTTATATAATCCTTATGTGAGAACGGATGTCAAATCTATAAGAGGTGCATTTGAAAGGGCCCTTGAGGAAGCAAAAGATTTTGGCCTCACGCTTCACATTGCGAGCGAGATTTTCGTACTTGATGAGGCTGTGGTTAAAGGGCTTCCTATAATAGGAGAGTATGCTTTAGTTGAATTTCCAACTGACTATGCCCCTCCTTTTGTTATGGAGAAGCTAAAGACGCTTGCTCCTTTGAAGCCTATTATCGCGCATATTGAGCGTTATAAATGGCTAAGCCCTTCTAGTCCATTGATTAGCGAGATGAGAGACAATGGGTATCTAATCCAAGTAAATGGCAAAGCCCTTAAAAAGGGAGGGGTTGCTAAAAGCTATGTGGAAGCTGGTCTTGTTGATATGCTTGCATCCGATTGCCATGGAAAGGATAGTGACGTTATTGATTTGGCAGAGATGATCTCCAGCCATCGAGATATAATGAGCAAGATGAGCCAGATGGCCCGTCATCTTAAGGAGGTAGTGTAATGCTGCTGAGCATGACTATTGAAAACTTCAAATCGGTCAAGTCCAGTCAGACTATCAGCTTTGAAGCAGTTAAAGATAATCGTTTGGATCCTGCCAAAGTTATCGCTGTTAATGAGAAGATTAATCTGATTAAGACAAGTGCCGTAATCGGTCCGAACGGAGCTGGAAAGAGTTCGTTCGTGAGAGCCCTAGAGGTGCTTAGGAGGATAGTTCTATCTGAAAGAGAGATAGAAAATCCGCTTGCATCAAGCCTATCGGGAACTGTATTCGCATACGGCCTTGATAAACTTACCCCTGCAAATATCAGCATTGACGTTCTGCTTAAAAAAGGAGTGGAAGGGGATGATGAAAACCCGACTGTAATTGGCCGCTATACCCTTTCTGCAAATAGAGAGATGGTTTTTGAAGAGTCTCTATACTATATCGTAAACGGCTCTAAGAAGCTTATGTTTGAAAGAAAGAAGAGCGAGAGTGAAGAAGGGTACGACTATCGCTTTGGAAAACTTTACAGAGGAGAGAAGAAGAGGGCTGCAAAGCATCTTCCTCAGAGCAGGACATTCTTAAGCGAGAGCGCCCTCTCAGGAGGCGCTACAAGCAGCGAGATGTATAACTGGTTCAAAAACACTTTGAACATTCTTCCAATGGGTGTTGGAACGCAGGCAGAGCAGTTTGTTGCTGATGCTCTTGTTAAGCATCCAGGATGGGGAGATATGCTTGTAAACTACCTCTGGGCTTTGGATATCACGGATATCCGACGCGTAGGTGTCAGGGTAAAAGAGGACGGAAGCCGATCTGTCGTATTTACGCACGTTTACGTAAACGATAAGAAGGTTGATGGTTATTCAAACTCGTTCTTGATGGAGAGCCTGTCTTTAAGAAGGCTTGTTGCGATTGGAATCGCATTCTTTACGAGCTTTGTAAGCGAGAAGGTTCTTTTAATCGATGATTTCGGTCAGCTATTGCATCCGGACGTTCTATGCCATCTTGTTGAGATCTTCGAATCTTGTAACAAGCAGAGCCAGATGCTCGTAGTAGACTGCAATCCATCTCTTTTAAAAGAAGGACTTCTAAGAAAGGATGCAATCTGGTTCGCACAGAAAGATAATGAGTCAAGCACGGTCTTCTACAGCCTTTCGGACTTCAAGGGAAGGAGTAGGACAAGTAATTACAACCGCTATTTGCAGGGTGCGTTCGGCGCTCTTCCTGTTACAAGCGATTTCTATTTCGTTCATGATGGAAGTCCTGTAGATGACGAAGAAAAGACTAATGAAAAGGAGGAGAACTAATTATGGCCAATAGAAAAAAGAACATAACAGAAGCCAAAGGCACCATCCTCCTCGTGACAGCTACTAAGGCTGAGAGCATCTATTTCAATCAGATGAGAAAGGACTGCCGCTACATGAACTTGACGGTCGAGTGGGCAGGAAGCGAGAAATTAAGCCTTAAACAGCTCATAGACATCACAGGAAAGAAGAAGCTTGCAGGAAAGTTCCAGTACGTTTGGGCTTTATTTGGTTTTGACGAAGTCGGATGCGACAATGAAACGCTGAAAGAGATGAAGGAATATGCAGAGAGGAAGAAAATAAATCTTTGTTATTTCTCTCCATGTTTTGAAATTTGGTTTGCGCTTCATCTTGGTCCTCTTGGTGCTGTCGTAAGCAATCCAGAGCTGATTAGAAACAGGGTTAAGAGCGCAATCAAAGGTTTTGACATGAGCCCTGAATTCCTGCTTACAAACGGACTTAACTTACATCTTCAGCTCTTTAGCCGTCATGCGACTGCGGATTTGAACGCAAGAAACTACAACGACATTGCTAAGATGCAAACGGGCCTTGCTGCAACTACGATGCCTGAGTTCAACGAATGCATACAGACTGTATGCGGTAAGGCGGACATGTCGCATAACCAGAAGGCTTTCAAGTAATGCAGGTCCTTACCTTAATAGTCTGCATTCTTGCAATTTCAATATCATCGATGGACCTTTCGCTCGCAATAGTTTGGGGGCGAAGGGCCTCTTTAAAATGGTCTAAATTTCTAGTTGTTTTTTCATCTACGCTTCTTGGCGTCGTCTTCAGTTATGCAATCGTGCAGTTTTCTTATCTGTTTGAAAATAGTCTTGCCATCATGATATTGCGTTATGTATGGGATATTTTATTCCATATCGATATCGGTTTTCTGATAATATTCATACCGCTTTTTATTAATTGGGTTATTGCGCGTCCGATGCCTGTTTATGAGAAGGTCATATTCTCATTAATTACTGCGGCTTTCGCGATCTTTTATATATTTTCAATAGTCATATCGGATTCGTTTGTGTTATTCGAATACCTTTGCTTCTGCCTCGTGATCATCTACACGATTGCAGTTATGGCAGTGAATGTCTCAAAAAGCTCAAGTTTTGGAGTTAAGGCTGTATCGATTGCCATAATATCAGTATCGTCTGCATCATTGGTTATAATGCTATTATCTCTGATGATTAAAGCATTCGCATCTACAGCTCTTCCTTTGATTGCGCTTTTATATTTCATAATGCTGCTTGTATTCCTGTTTATTGCGATAGGCAACCAGGATAAGAGGAAGGACAAGAACAGCGAACAGATAATAAGCGAGAAGATCGAACTTGCAAAAGAGGTCATAGATAAGTTCCATATAACCGAACGTGAATTCGAAATTATAAAACTCATAAAGACGGGACTTACAAATAAAGAGATAGGCGCCAATTTAAACATAAGCGTAAATACTGTGAACAACCATATAGCGAACATCTTCAGCAAGACGGGCGTTAGGTGCAGAATAGATCTGTTAAATCTTTTTGAGGAGGCCTCCTGGTGACATACAGTGTTCCTTCATCTTGGTATGACGGACTTTATATAGACAGATGCGAAGAGAAAAAGAGCGCAAGAAGTTTTTCCCTGACTCATAATTTTTACCGTGCAGTTCTCATTGTTCATGGCTATGCAGGCTATCCAGGGGAGATGGTGTCGATTGCAAGATATCTTTATTCGTCTTTTTTTGACGTTTATGTTCCGCGCCTGCCAGGAATGGGTACAAGCGGCGAGGACTTTAAGGCATCAGGGCTTTCTGATTGGCTTGGCGTAGTTGATAACGCTTTAGACGAGCTATGTCTTAAATATAGCGAGGTGTATGCGTTCGGGCATTCAATGGGATGCGATCTTTTAGCCCTAGCAGACAACGGACGCATTAAAAGGGCCGTTATGGCAGCCCCTGCGATTAAGATGAAAAAACCGTTGAATGTAAGACAGCTTAAAGAACTAAGGAAGAACAACATTGTTTTAGATGTTCCATGGCAAAGCGATCCTGAATACAATTTAAGCTATGACGGAGCGCCTGAAGACGATGAGTACTATGGAGAAAACTACTGGTCGAAACTCTATCCGTCACAGTTGCTTGATCTATATGACGCAATGAAAAAAGCTCAGCCTTTATTTGATGGCAACGAGCGGTATAAGATCCTCTATGGGGATCAGGACGCTTTATGTTCTTATTCTCCGACCGTACTGAAGAATATCGTAAACAAAAAGAAGATAAAAGGCGGAACGCACTATCTTGTTTATGATAAAACCAGATCTGCAGAACAGGAGCTTTTAAAAGAGAGCAGGGAGTTCTTGGACGTTCGTACGCCAATGGGGATTAATATTGTTACATCCTAATATTCTCCTTGATAAAAAAAGAAAGAAAACATAGTATAAGCAAAGCCACATTCCACGTGGTTTTATTAATATTTTGGGAGTTTGTATATGGATGTACGTGTTCGTTATGCCCCGTCTCCAACTGGGCTTCAGCACATTGGTGGAATACGCACTGCGCTATTCAATTATTTCTTTGCAAAATCTAGCGGCGGAAAGTTCATTTTACGCGTAGAGGATACGGACAGGGAGCGCTATAGCGACGAATCGTTGGAAGACCTCTATTCTACTTTGGACTGGCTTGGGATAAAATGGGATGAAGGACCTGTAGTAGGCGGTCCTTATGGCCCATATATCCAGTCTGAACGCTTTGACATATATAAGGAATATGCCGAAAAGCTTGTAAAAGAAGGTAAGGCATATTATTGTTACTGCACTCCAGAGCGTCTTGAGAAGCTCAGAGAAGAGCAGGTTAAAAGCAAGAGCGAGTATCAGGGATATGACAGGCACTGTGCTAATTTAACAGATGAGGAAAGAGCTGAGCTTGAAAAGCAGGGGATTAAGCCTGTTATAAGGCTGAAAGTTCCAACGACAGGCAAGACGACTTTTCATGACGTCATAATGGGAGATATTACAAGAAAGAATAAGGATATCTCTCCTGATCCGATTCTTTTAAAGAGCGATGGGTTCCCGACATATCATCTTGCAAACGTAATCGATGACCATCTGATGGGAATAACTCATATCATGAGAGCTCAGGAATGGATTCCTTCCGGCCCTCTTCACGTACTTTTATATGAGGCATTCGGATGGGAAGTTCCGACATATTGCCATCTTCCTATGGTTATGGGAAAGGACGGACAGAAACTTTCAAAGAGGCATGGCTCGACTGCTGTAAGGGAGTTTAGGGATAAAGGATATCTTCCTGAAGCTATTATCAACTACGTAACGCTTGTTGGCTGGTCTTTAGACGGTTCTACGGAATTCTTGTCAAAGGAAGAGCTTGAGCACTGCTTCAAGATGGAGAACATCCATAAGAATCCAGGAAAGTTCGATTATAAGAAGCTCGACTGGTTTAACAGCCAGTATATAAGAATGGCAAGTGATGATAGAATTGCTTCTCTGCTTACGCCATATCTTGTAAAAGCTGGATTTATCTCAGATCCTCCGACAAAAGAGGAAGAGGAGAAGGTAAGACTATTGGTGGCACCTGCAAAAGAGAGAATGAAGGTTCTCTCTGATATCGTAGAGCTTTCAAAATTCTTGTTTAAAGACGAACCTGTTTCAGATAAGGATGTTTATATTGCAAAAGGTTCAGATCTTGTTAAGACTAAGGATGCGTTAGTAGAAGGTGGAAAGATCCTTTTTGACGGACTTAGAGAGAACAAGGCTGAAGAGAAGATTGAAGAAGAGCTTATGAGTCTTGCTGAACGCCTTGAAGTTAAGGTTAACGGGGTGTTCCAGCCTATAAGAGTCGCTCTTACAAACTCACAGGTATCACTTCCTCTGTTTGATTCAATAAGACTTTTAGGTATCCCAGAATCGGAGAGAAGGCTAGAAAGGGCTATAAATTTGTTTAAGGAGAATTAAGATGGCAGAAGTTACAATGGATAAAATAGTATCGCTATGTAGAAGACGTGGTTTCATATTCCAGTCTAGCGAGATATACGGAGGACTTAACGGAGCATATGACTACGGCCCAATGGGGGTTGAGTTAAAGAATAACATCCGCGATTTCTGGTGGAAAGAAATGACTCAGATGCATGATAACATCGTAGGTCTTGACGCATCAATTCTGATGCATCCTCGCGTATGGGAGGCCTCAGGCCACGTCTCTAACTTTACAGATCCGATGGTTGACTGCAAATGCTGCAAGAGCCGTTTCAGAGCTGACCAGATCGATTTAACTAAGCCATGCCCAGTATGCGGCAATAAGGACAGCTTCACTGAGCCAAGAAATTTCAATCTTATGTTCCAGACTCATATCGGTGCAAATTCAGACAATGCATCCATTGTATATTTAAGGCCGGAGACTGCTCAGGGAATTTATGTGGATTTCAAGAATGTTCTTCAGTCCAGCAGAGTTAAGATCCCGTTCGGAATTGCACAGGTTGGCAAGAGCTTTAGAAATGAAATTACTACAAAGAACTTCATCTTCCGCTCCTGCGAGTTCGAGCAGATGGAGATGCAGTTCTTCTGCCGCCCTGGAACAGAGGACGAGTTCTTCCCTTACTGGAGAGAGGAGAGAATGAAGTTCTACCACAAGATGGGAATCAATCCAGAGAGTCTGAGATGGCACCAGCATGGACCGGATGAACTAGCATTCTATGCAAAGGACGCATATGACATTCAGTTCTTATTCCCAATGGGATGGCAGGAGCTTGAGGGAGTCCATTCAAGAACGGATTATGATCTTACACAGCATCAGAAGTTCAGCGGAAAGGATTTAACATATCTAGATCCAGAGACGAACGAGCGCTATATTCCTTATGTCGTTGAGACATCCGCAGGACTTACAAGAAATGTCCTTATGGCGCTAAGCGACGCATATGACGAAGAAGAGACGTCGGAAGGGGATATAAGAACCGTTCTTCATTTCCATCCTGAGATCGCTCCTGTAAAAGTTGCTGTTCTTCCTCTTGTAAAGAAGGATGGACTTGCAGAGTACGCACAGCGCCTTGAACACTCTCTTAGAGAAGATTTCAAAACATTCTATGATCATTCAGGTGCGGTTGGAAGAAGATACAGAAGGCAGGATGAAATTGGAACTCCATATTGCGTTACTGTCGATTACCAGACTCTCGATGATCATACTGTAACTATAAGATTCAGAGACAGCATGAAGCAGGAGAGAATATCGGCCGATAAGATTACAGAATTTATCAGAGAGCAGAACAAGGCTTACAAGAGGGTAGCAAAGTGAATAAGGCTCTAGAAGTTCTATATGAAAGAGGATTTGTAAAAGATTGCACTGCGCTTGACCAGCTTTCAGACTTGATGGATAAGGAGAAGGTCACGTTCTACTGCGGTGTCGATCCTACAGGAAGATCTCTTCATGTAGGTCATATTGTACCTTTCTTTGCAATGCATCATCTTCAGAAAGCAGGACACAATCCTATTGCCCTTGTAGGAGGGGGAACTGGGCTTATCGGGGATCCATCTGGAAAGACGGAGATGAGGAAAATCCTCTCATTTGAAGAGATTAACAGTAATGTGGAAGCAATTAAAAAGCAGCTTTCAAAGATTGTCGATTTCTCAGATAGCCCTGAAAGCGGAAAAGGAAAGGCCATCATAATGAATAATGCTGACTGGCTTGTAGATTTGAATTACATCCAGTTCCTTCGCGATGTTGGCAAGTACTTCTCTGTAAACAGGATGTTGACATTCGAAGGGGTGAAACAGCGCCTTGAGAGAGGTCTTTCTTTCATTGAGTTCAACTACCAGCTTCTGCAGTCATATGATTTCTATATGCTCAATCAGAAGACAGGATGCCGCCTTCAAATAGGAGGAGCAGACCAGTGGGGCAATATCGTTGCTGGAATCGACCTTATTTCCAGAATGGGAGGTCCTGAATGCTTCGGTCTGACGTTCAATCTGATTATGAGAAGCGATGGAAAGAAGATGGGCAAGAGCGAAAAAGGCGCCGTATTTATCGATCCAGAGCTTTACAGCCCTTATGATTTCTTCCAATACTGGAGAAACGTTGCAGATGCTGACGTAGAGAAATTCATGAAGATCTTTACGTTCATGAGCCTTGACGAGATTAAAGAATGGGTCGATCCGGCTAGAAATATTAACGATGCGAAGGAAAAGCTTGCTTATGAGGCTACGAAGGTAATCCATGGAGAAGAGGAGGCTGAAAAAGCAAGAAGTGCTGCAAAAGCATTATTCTATGGCGGAGCCGACAGCGCATCTGTTCCTGCAAAGGAAGTGAAAAAGGAAGACTGGCCAGAAGAGGGAATGGGCGTTCTTTCTATGTTCACTCTTTCAGGGATAACTGCGTCAAACGGGGAGGCAAGGCGCATAGTTACCCAGGGAGGAGCGCTTGTAAACGGCGTTAAGGTCACAGATCCGAAGGCGACTTTTAAAATTGAAGACGCTCAGGATGACGGATCGTTCCTTTTAAAGAGCGGCAAGAAACGTTATGCGAAAATCGTTTTGGTTTAAAGTTTTGTTTAAGACGGTCTATAATGGGCCGTCTATTTTTTTTCTTAAAAAAGTGGAAAAAACATTAAAAAAAGTAAGGTTTTGAAAACTTTTTCTTGCATTATGGTTTCTCTAATGTTCTAATTTAAACGTATGGGCATGCCCCATAAAATCAAAGGAGGAACAAATGAAGAAGATCCTAGTTGCCATGATGATTATGATCATGATGTGCTCTTTCGCATTTGCTGGTGGTGCAAGCGAAACAGCTACGACAGAAGCAACGACTGAAACAGCTACTGCAGCTCCAGTACGTAATGCTGACAAGCCAGTAGTATTCTACAACAGACAGCCATCCGATCCAGTTTCTGGCGAAATCGATATGGAGACTATGAATTGGAACGATTCCACATTCTACGTTGGATTCGATGCAGCAGGCGGCGGAGCAGTACAGGGACAGCTTATCGTTGATTACCTTGCAACTGCAGATCCAGCAGTTATCGACCGCAACGGAGACGGAATCATCGGTTATGTTCTATGCATCGGAGATGTTGGACACAACGACTCAAGAGCTAGAACAGAGGGTATCAGAAAGGCTCTCGGAACATGGAACGGCACAACAGATCCTGGCGATGTTAAGGAAGGATCTGCAAATGTTGGCGGAACAACAATGCGCGTTGTAGAGCTCGAAGGTAGAGCTATGACAGGTACTGACGGATCAACATGGAACGCAAACGCTGCAACAGACGCAATGAGCGGATGGGCAACAAGATTCGGCAACCAGATTGATATGGTAGTATCTAACAACGACGGTATGGCAATGGGATGCTTACAGGCATCTAACTACCCAGCTGGCGTTCCAATCTTCGGTTATGATGCTAACGCAGACGCAATCGAGGCTATTGGTGCAGGAACTTTAACAGGAACAGTATCTCAGAACGTAGACGCACAGGCTGCAGGAACATTACAGGTTCTAAGAAACCTTCTTGACGGACTAACAGGCGAAGATGTTTACACAGTTGGAATCACAGAACCTGACCAGTACGGAAACAAGATCTCTGCTGAGATGGTATACGTACCAGAGACAAAGGCGCTTCTCGCACAGAATACAGGTGTTAACGCTTCTAACTGGCAGCAGTATACAGAAGGAACAAGAGATGCTGGAATTTCCCAGTCTTCAGCACCTACGAAGAGAGTTCTCTTAACTGTTTACAACAGCGCAGATAACTTCCTATCATCATCTTACGTACCAGCTCTAAGATACTATGCTCCGCTTCTCAATATCGAACTTAATATCGTACAGGGAGACGGACAGAACGAAGGATCATGTCTCGACAGATTCACCAACGTTGGTAACTATGACGCATTCGCAATCAACATGGTTAGAACTAACAGCGGTCCTGACTACTTAGAGAGACTAAGATACTAATTTCCCCTGGAGGAAAGCTATGGTGGCGGGAGAAACCTTCCGCCATTATTTGTATTAAGACAATTTCTTTTTTTAAAAAAGGGAACAAAATGAGTGGAAAGACAGTACTTGAAATAAAGAATCTTTCAAAATCTTTTGCCAAGAATAAAGTTCTCGACGGCATCAATCTTACCGTCGAAGAGGGGACTGTCTGCGGCCTTATGGGTGAAAACGGTGCCGGAAAGAGTACTATGATGAAATGCCTTTTCGGAATCTATGCAAAGGACGAAGGACAGATTTCTCTTTTTGGCAAGCCAATAGATTTTAAAGATCCTAAAGATGCCCTCGAAAACGGTGTTGCCATGGTGCATCAGGAATTGCAGCAATGTCTTGACCGCACTGTGCAGGACAACCTTTTCCTTGGCCGTTATCCTACACGGTTCGGCATGGTTGACGAGGCAAGAATGCTTAAAGAGAGCAATAAGCTCTTCGCATCGCTTAATATGAACGTAAACCCGAAGACGGTTATGAGAACGATGAGCGTCTCTCAGCGTCAGATGGTTGAAATTGCTAAGGCAGTCAGCTACAACGCGAAACTTATCGTATTGGATGAGCCTACGAGTTCATTAACGGAGAGGGAGGTAAAGAAGCTCTTCTCAATCGTTAACGATCTTAAAAAGCAGGGGGTTTCATTCGTATATATTTCGCATAAGATGGATGAGATTTTTGAAGTATGCGATGATGTTGCTGTTTTAAGAGACGGTAAGATGATCTTTAAAAAGAGCACTAAAGAGACCAACATGAACGAGCTTATCTCGGCCATGGTCGGACGATCTCTTGATAAGAGATTCCCTGATGTCGACAACAATCCGGGAGAGGATTATCTATTTATCGATCATCTTAATACGAAATTCGATCCTGTCCTTCAAGATATTACGTTCAGCGTAAGAAAAGGTGAGATTTTCGGTCTTTACGGCCTGGTCGGAGCTGGAAGAAGCGAACTGCTGGAAACGCTTTTTGGCATAAGGACTATAGCGAGCGGAAATATCATAGTAGGGGATAAGAAACTCCATTTCAAGAGCAGTAAGGATGCGATGAACTACTCCTTTGCTCTCGTTACGGAAGAGAGAAAACTTAACGGTATGTTCGGCAAGGATACTATCAAGTTCAATACCGTAATCACCAACCTCGAATCCTATAAAAGAGCGAGACTGCTATCGAATCAGATGATGACAGAAGCTGCTCAAAGAGAGATTTCAATAATGAATACCAAGTGCGTATCTCCAGAACAGCTGATTTCAGCGCTCTCCGGAGGAAACCAGCAGAAGGTAATCATTGGAAAGTGGATGGAAAGAAGCCCCGAGATCTTTTTAATGGACGAGCCTACTCGAGGTATCGACGTAGGTGCTAAGTATGAGATTTACCAGCTTATAATCCAGATGGCGAAAGAAGGGAAGACGATTATCGTAGTATCCTCTGAAATGCCTGAGATCTTAGGAATAACAAATAGGATTGCTGTAATGAGCAACCACCGCCTAGCGGGAATAGTAAATACTAAAGAAACCAATCAGGAAGAGCTTTTAAGACTCTCTGCTAAATATCTGTAGGAGGGCAAGATGGCAGATAGCAAGGTTATCATGTCTATCGAGGAAGATAGAAAAATACAAGAATATACGTCCCGTCTTAGAGAGCTGAGAAAAGACGGCGTGGCAAAAATCTCCGATTGTAAGCTTGAAATCGTAGCGCTTAAAAAGAACAAGCTGATGGAAGATGCTGAAAAGAGCGAAAAAATCAGAGCCTTAGAGAGCGAGATAGAGAAGGCAAAAGTTGTTGAAGAGAAGAACAAGGCCGAAATCGCATCTCTAAGTAAGGAAGCTGTAAGCTATGTCAACGTTGCTGCTAAGAAGATCGAGAAAGAGGTTACCGATTATCAGAACGGAAGAATGGCTAAGGCCAAGGAGTATTACACAAAAGAAATCGCTCAGATAAAAAGCGATGCAGAAGATAGAAAGGCAAAGCTTAATTCGAGCATCAAGGATCCTCAGCAGCTTAAGAGCGAACTCGATATCGCATCATATGAATTAAAGAGCGCGCTATTTGACGCTAAGAGCCGCTACAAGAGGGAGCTTGATAAAGCAAAGGCAGCTAAGAACCAGGCTTATGTAGACCATATTCAGAAGAACAGGGAAATAAGAAACGGCAAGACGAACTTTGCTGAGAATATGAAACTTAAATACAAGAACTTCGTATTTAATTTCGATATCAAGCAGTTCTTACTCTCAAACGGACTTTACATTGCAATTCTTATTTTCTTCATCGTATGTATAATCGTAGCTCCGCTGAGAGGAAACGGTAACTTGTTAACGCTTCCAAACATCTTCACAATCTTAGAGCAGAGTTCTACGAGAATGTTCTACGCTCTAGGCGTAGCCGGCTTGATACTTTTGGCAGGAACCGACCTTTCTGTTGGAAGAATGGTTGCACTCGGATCTGTTGTAACAGGACTTATCCTGCACCCTGGAATGAACATCGTTACGTTCTTTGGAATGGGACCATGGGATTTCTCTGGGCTTCCGATGCTGGTAAGAGTTTTGATGGCGCTATGCTTATCTGTGCTTCTATGTTCTCTATTCTCCGCGTTCTCTGGCTTCTTTGCCGCAAAGCTTAAGATGCACCCGTTCATTTCCACAATGGCTACCCAGTTGATAATCTATGGAACGCTTTTCTATGGAACGACAGGAACGCCTGTTGGATCAATTGATTCCTCAATTAGAAACCTAATCGGCGGAAGATGGGAGCTTGGAGTTATAAACGGAGAGTTCGTTACGTTCCCGAAACTTATCATTCCTGCAGTTATTGCGGTAATCGTCGCATGGATTATCTGGAACAAGACGACGTTCGGTAAGAACATGTACGCAGTAGGAGGAAACAGCGAAGCGGCTGCTGTATCAGGAATTTCCGTATTTAAAGTTACTATGTTCGTGTTTATCATGGCAGGTATCTTCTATGGATGCGGCGCATTCTTGGAAGCTTTCAGAGCTAACGCATCCGCAGGAACCGGTCAGGGATACGAAATGGACGCAATCGCTGCTTGCGTAGTAGGAGGCATATCGTTTAACGGCGGTATCGGAAAGATCAGCGGCGCTGCAATAGGCGTTATCATCTTTACGGGCCTTACATACTGCTTGACGTTCTTAGGAATAGATACGAACCTTCAGTTCGTTTTCAAGGGCGTTATTATTATCGCAGCCGTATCTCTTGATTCCATCAAGTACTTGAAGAAGAAATGATACGAATAAGCCTCCCAAAAGGGAGGCTGTTATATTTTTATCACGGGAGCGCCAGCGTTTTTTCAATCTCTGTCTTTTAATTTCTTAATGTTTTCAATAAATGGAGGATAGATAATTCCTTTTTCTGTTATTATCGCACTGATATTTTCATTTGGTGTTATATCAAACGAAGGATTGAATACATCGATGTTCTTTGGTGCGATGAGATCTCCGCAGCCCTGAGGATCGAGAACTTCCATCCTATCCCTTTCTTCAATAGGAATTAGATCTCCTGATTGAATATTGAAGTCTATGGTGCTGAGCGGCGCTGCAATATAAAGAGGGACAGAGTACGCTTTTGCAATAACTGACAGGGCGAATGTTCCGATTTTGTTCGCAGTATCTCCGTTAAGCGCGATCCTGTCTGCTCCGACGACTATTGCATCAATTTTTTTATCCCTTATAAGGACTGCCGCGGCGCTGTCCGGAATCAGCGTTGCAGGAATGCCGTAGTCTATTAGTTCATAAGAGGTCAGACGCGCGCCCTGAAGCCTCGGCCTTGTCTCATCTGCATAGACTTTTTTTACTTTACCTTGATTATACGCCATCTTGATTACCCCCACAGCCGTTCCCCATCCAGCAGTTGCTAATGCTCCCGCATTGCAGTGTGTAAGCACTGTTGAGTTCTCTTTTATCAAAGATGCGCCGTATTTGCTTAAGTTGAGATTTGCTTCAATATCTTCTTTTTTTATTCTTTCTGCTTCTTTCAAAATCTCATTGAGATCCAGATTGCTTTTTATGGCAACGTTCTTCATTCTGTCTACTGCCCATTTTAAATTGACAGCAGTAGGGCGGCTTGAGATGAGATAATCGCATTTTCTTAAGAATTCTTCTTCGTTCTTGCTTTCTTTTGCTGCGAAGTAAACGCCGTATGCCGCCGTGCATCCAATTAACGGCGCACCCCTAACGATCATGTCTTTTATCGCATTATAGATATCAGCGGTATTTGCTGCGTAAGCGTATTCGCTTACGTTAGGAAGCTTTCTTTGGTCAAGCATCACCAGCTGTTTTCCATCAAAATACAGCGTTTCAAAGCTTTCTCTTCTCATAGCATCTCCCAGATGTCGGCATTGAAAGCCTCTATGATCTCTCCGTCTTCAAGACAGAATATCGAATGGCTTTCCCCAGGTTCTATAAAGACTGCATCCCCAGCTGATAGCACTCTGCTGTCTCCGTCCAATACGAACTCGAAACGCCCTTTGATTATATATGTTATCTGGGCGTTTTCATGGCTGTGGCTTTTTAAAAGACCTCCCGATTTAAAATAGCTGTGGCTTATGGAAAGTTCTTTTGAAGAGCTTAAGATCTTTTTCTCGCATTTGTCGCTTATTGTTTCTTTCTCTATGTCCTTGTCGATTAAAAACATTTTCTACCTTCCTAAGATGTCGTTCCATGAATCGTTCACATCTTTGATAAGTTCTTTTTCGTCTATATATGTAAGCTTCCTGTTATCAAGAAGTTTCTTCCCGAAGGAGAACACATATTTTATATCTTCGCTTGTCGATGAATAAACAATAGATGAGAAAACGTTGTTAAGAGGATTCATATTTACGCTAGCAGTGCTTAAAAGAATTAAATCTGCATCCTTTCCTTCCTCTAGCGTTCCAATCCTGTAATCCAAGCCTAATGCCTTAGCACCGTTTATTGTCGCCATCTTTAAGACTTCATAAGCATCTATCGGAACACCCGCTTTCAGCGATGCTGATAGCGCTGCTATATTGATCTCTTTCAACATGTTCAGATTATTGTTGCTGCTAGCGCCGTCTGTTCCTAGTGCGACGTTGATGTTCTTCTTCAATAGTTTTTCCGTATCAAGGGCGCCTGATGTGAGCTTCATATTGCTAGATGGATTGTTAACAACCGATATCCCTTTTTCCTCGCAGATATCTAACTCTTCGTCCGTCAGATGTACGCCATGTGCGATGAACGTCCCATTTTCTTTCAATGCGCCTATCTCAGATAAATATTTTAGTGGAGTAGTGCCGTTTTCTTTGATGCAGTCCTCAACTTCCTTGATAGTCTCACTGACATGAGTATGCAGCTTTAAGTTCTCTTTATCTGCATATTCACGGCATTTTATATACCCATCCTTTGTCGTCGTATATATTGCATGAGGCGCTACTGTGAAAACTATTCTGTCGTATCCGTCAGCTTCTCTTGTCATGAGCGGGTATCTGTTCTCATATCGATCTACAGCGCTTTCTTCGTCAGAGACTATTGTCAGTCCGATTGAAGCGTTAATTCCTGCTTCTTTTACGGCCTTTGCAGTTGCCTGTGCAAAGAAGTACATGTCGGCAAACGTCGTGCATCCGCCTTTGATTAGCTCCGCAATTCCAAGGCGTGATGATGTGAGAATGTCATTCTCATTGAGCTTGTCTTCTATTGGAAATATTTCACTGAGCCAGTCCTGCAGGTTCTTCTTATCATCTTTGTAGTTTCTCATCAGCACCATAGAGAGGTGCGTATGAGCATCCACAAAAGAGGGAAGGGCGATCATGGTTGAAGCATCGATCACATCATCTGCCGCATCTATGATGTTTTTCTCTATTTTTCTTATCTTTCCGCCTTCTATCAGAATATCAGATCTAAAATATTCCCCATTGTTTTTCATAGGGATGACAAGTGCGTTTTTGATTAATGTTTTCATGTTTAAAATAGTAATATTATTTTCATTTAATAAAAAGAGGGGTCTAAAACCCCTCCCGTCAAGCCTTAACTGTAGCTCTTTTAATTTTCTTTGTGGTCGTCATTTCCATTGGCTCATCGACGATCGTAAGTTTTTCAATCTTTTTATAACCGACGAGCTCCTTATTTACTAAGCTTATGATCCTCTCGATATCTTTCTTGATATCTTCTTGGCTCATATTCTTATCTTTGTAGAACTCCTTGCTAGGATAGATTACCGCTTCTATGCATTCGCATGGAACGTCCTTCTTCTGTTGGAAGCCTCTTATAAGGATTTGTTCGACTTCTGCATAAAGCTGGAACATGTCTTCTATCTCTTCTGGGAATACGTTCTTTCCACCCTCTGTTACGATGATGTTCTTCTTTCTTCCTTTTAGATATACGTAGTTCTCATTATCGACGTATCCGAGGTCTCCCGTTCTTAAATATCCGTCATTATCAAAGAGCTCTTTCGTATTCTCTTCATCTTTGTAATATCCAAGGCATACGTTTGGACCCTTTACCCTGATCTCGCCGACGCCCTCGCTATCTTTGTCTGCGATCTTCATATCGATGAACGGAAGGATTCTTCCAATTGAATCGACTTTGAAGTGCTCTGGCGGATTAAGCGTTACGATAGGGCTTGTCTCTGTCAGTCCATATCCCTGAAGGAAGTCAAGACCCATCTGCTGGTACTGCTTGAATACTGTAGGGCTTAACGGGCCTGCGCCGCAGATTAAAAGCTTTGAGTGGTCAAGTCCTACCTGAGAGAGGATCTTCTTATTGAAGAATCCTCTTAATGGAGCCTTTCCGAATTTGGTCTTAAAGAAACCGTTGATAGCCATCAGTGTTCTGATAAGGCCGTATGTAAACGCTCCTTTCTGCTTTACTTTAGCAAATATTCCTGCAATGACCTTGTTGTAAAGCAGTGGGATTCCCATGAATACGGTAACTTTACCCATCTTCATATCTGCAATCATCTTCGATACTACGATTCCGTGGCCAAAGAGACACTCGGCACCGTGTCTTATCGTCTCAAGAAGAACTGCCGTACAGCAGTAAGAGTGATGCAGCGGAAGAAGAGCATACAATACGTCATGCTCGTCAACGCCCATTCCATTTGCGGCCTGATAGACGTTTGAAACAAGGTTTGCATGCGTAAGCATAGCGCCTTTCTCGTTTCCTGTCGTTCCTGATGTAAAGAGAATCGCTGCAATGTCCGTGTCATTTACTTCAACCCTGTCTGTAAGAGGGTTTTCACTCTTCATGGCAGTTACTTTCACATAGTCCGGACTGTTGCCTTTTAGCAAGCCAAATCCTAGAAGCTTGCCGTACCAGTCGTTTGCCCTGTTCTTCATCTTCTCAAGAACGTCGAAGTCTGCAATAACGAACTTTACATCGGCAAATTCGCTTAACATCATGACTCTTTCGATTTTAAGCTGATTGTCAATTGGAACTACTACAGCTCCTGCTGTGAGAATTCCGAAATAGGAGAGCGCCCACTCCTGACTGTTCTTTCCGTTAAGCGCAACCTTATCCCCTTTCTTAATTCCTTTGTCTCTGAGATACGATGCAATATTAAAAATATATTCCTTAGCTTCTTTGTAGCTAATAGTCTTTTTCTTGTCTAATTCAAATACGCTGAAAGCCGTATTGTTTGCATACTTGCTTTCGCTCATTAAAAACAGTTCAGGTACTGTCGGCCATTGGCCTTTTACTAAAGTGCCTCTAAATTCGTCAATTTCATCCCATGCATATTTCATGTTGCCTATTCTGACAAAAATAATATTAAGTGTCAATAAAGAGTAATTAACTATATAGTCGATTTTTACTGGTATATAAATTGGTTAATTTTTGGTAAAATTCAACTATGATAGAAAAAAACGTATTGAATTTGATAGGAAACACGCCTGTTGTTAGAGTAGGCAGTATTGTTTTAAATAACAATCTATTTGCGAAACTTGAATACTTCAATCCATTTTCATCTGTCAAAGACAGGACTGCATACTACCTTATTAAGGGAATGAAGGAAAAAGGCAAGATAAAAACAGGTACAATGATAATAGAGCCTACCAGCGGAAATACAGGAATTGCGCTTGCAGCTATTTCAAGCATTATGAACCTTGAGTGTACTATAGTAATGCCAGAGAGCATGAGTGAAGAGAGAAAAGCTCTTATCAAGGGTTTTGGGGCAAAGCTCGTGTTAACTGATGCAGAAGAGGGCATGGCTGGAGCGATAAAAGAGGCTGAGAGGATAAACAGGGAGAATCCAAATTCCGTTATAGCCGATCAGTTTAACAATGAAGACAATATCAGGGCGCACTATGAAACAACAGGCCCGGAAATTTTAAGGGATTTGGAAAACATAGATTATTTTGTAGCTGCATTTGGAACTGGAGGTACGATTAGCGGAGTAGGGCGCTATTTAAAAGAGAATAAGAAAGATGTGAAGATCATTGCAGTAGAACCTAAAGAAAGCCCTCTTCTTTCTAAAGGATATGCAGCGCCTCATAAGATACAGGGAATTGGGGCAAACTTCGTTCCATCCATTTTAGACAGGTCTATAATCGACGAAGTTAGGCTGTGCAGCTCTTCTGACGCAATTAATACGAGTAAGTATGTCATGAGAAAGGAAGGATTGTTCTGTGGAATCAGCAGTGGCGCCGCATTATGCGTTGCAGCAGAAATTGCAAACGAACATAAGGATAAGACAGTTTTAGCACTTCTTCCCGATACTGCGGAAAGATACCTTTCAAGCGATCTATTTGCTGAATAATACGGGATCTTTTACGATGTCTAAAATCGTCGGATAGACAGCATCTGCCATTTTGTTTAACAGCTTTTCATCTCCAGATCCGGTAAGAACGGCTACTTTGTACCCTGCCTTTGCCCTTTTTGCGAAATCCATATCCTGTTTGCTGTCTCCGATTACCGCGACATCTTCTCTTTTTAGGCCGAATTCCTTTATGAACTGATTGAAAGCTTCCGGATTCGGCTTTTTCTTCGCACCTTTTCCGTCCCCTCTAATGAAGTCTACGCAATCTTCAATTCCTATATAAGAGAGGAAGAGACGTGTTGTGGCTTCATTGTCGTTTGTAACGATTCCAATCTTATATCCCCTCTCTTTTAAAGAGAAGAAGAGTTCTTTAAGCCCTGGGAAGTCCTTGTTTGCAATCTCGCTTTTAATCCTGTCTCCGATTCCTGATAGCTCGACGAATACTATGTCTTTTACCTTGAAAGGATTTAATCCTGCAGCAAGAGAGGCAATTACCATTTTTGCAATTGAAAGAACAATGAGATCTGGACGGAAGAGAATGCCGTTTTTATAGTTGTTGCCTTCCCTGTCTACGCCGAAGTACATTTCAAACTTATGGGCAGTCTTATTTAACTTTTCCCCTTTCAGCCCAAGTTTTGATAGTCCGCTGACGACAGCGTCAGAAACTACGCTGCCCCAGACATATCCGTAGTGAAATAATGTACCGTCCTTATCTATTATTAGTCCTTTCACAAAGCTTTATGATATATAAAAACCTTGGTTTTGAACATAGCTAATGTTACAATATGGCAATGCAGGAAAAAATCAGGTCGTATGCAAAGATAAATATAGGTTTAAAGGTGCTAGATAAAAGGGAAGACGGATTTCACAATATCGATTCGTACTTTCATTTAATCGATCTTCATGATGATATCTATTTGGATTTAAAAGATAGCAGTGAGACCGTCATCTCAATAGATGGAAACAAGGACTATCTTGATCGCGGAAAGGATATAATGGAGAAGGCTGCATTGGCTTTTTCAAAAAAAACGGGAATTAGCTTTACTCTTTTAATAAATATTGAAAAACATATTCCATCTAAAGCAGGACTAGGAGGTGGAAGTTCGAATGGTTCTTCAATACTTAAATATTTGAATGAACGCTTTTGCAATCCTTTAAGCATGGATGAGCTTTTAGACCTTTCTCTTTCTATCGGATCTGATCTTCCATTCTTCATTACAGGATTCAGCGCTGCAAGGGTAAAGGGGCGAGGAGAGGTTGTAAAAGAGGTCCCTTCTTTAAAAGGAGACGTCGATCTTTTTGTTCCGTCTTTTTCTCAGGACACAAAAGACGCTTATTACAAATTAGACAATTCTGTCAGAAGTTTTGCCCCTCTTTCAGATGCGTTAGAAATATATGATGGTTGCTCATATGACAATGATTTTGAACTTGTAGTGAAAAGATCTCCTTATTTTGAAAAGATTTGCCAGTATTATGACTACTTCAGTCTCTCAGGAAGCGGTTCTACATATTTCGGCCTTGGAAAAAAGAGTTTTATTGACAATATAATTGATATTAATGTAAATAGAACCTATACAAAACTTATATAGTTTTCTTTGTGGGATAGAGATGGAAGTAACCGAAATAAGGATTGATAGGCTAATAGATAATTCACGTCTGAAAGCATATGTTTCAATTAGTTTGGATAATGAACTTGCAATTCATAATATCAGGATAGTGGAAAACGATGGGAAATTCATTGTTTCCATGCCGAGCAGACGTGGTAAGGATGGGGACTATTTGGACTTTGTTCATCCTGTTAATCAGGAATTCAGAAATAAATTAACAGATATGATTATCAGCAAGTACAATGAAACCATAGGAAAATAAACTCTTGATCATCTTTACGTCTTTCTATAAAATGATAGCGGTCAAAATTTAGTAGGGAAGTCGCCAAGTGGTTAAGGCTCTGGTTTTTGGTGCCGGCATCGTAGGTTCGAGTCCTGCCTTCCCTGTTTTTGTAACTCCTAAATTAGCAAGGAGTTATTTTTTTATCTAGTTCTAAAAGATAATGATGATAACTTCAAAAAAGAAAATAAATACTGTTTAATCTAGAATTTTATGTTATATTACGAATAGGTCGGACATTAAGCCGAACAGGGGCATGCTCCCCGCCGTAGAGCCAGAGGAATCCTCTGGCAATTTCTTTTTAAGAGAATTAATGTGTTAATATTATCGATAAAAAAGAGACAAATTTCGTCTAATTATCGGAATTCTTATAGTAATTTTTATGATATTTTTAGAAGTCATTTGAGGATGTCCATATAACATTGTAATTGAAAAATAATAAATTTCTATATTTCATATTGTTAATTGAATCTTGCTGTATTGTTAATAATTTTTGACAAGTTTTTATTTACAATTTGTGAGTATTTATGTATTATCTACAAGGTTTAAAATCATAACTCCATGGTAGTTGGAAAAGCCAATGAGAGTATAAGGAGAATAAAATGAGCGAAAAAAGACTTGAAGCTGAACTAAGAGTTTCAGATTTCGGTACTAGAGGTTCAAGAAGACTTCTAAGAAGCGGAAGAATTCCAGCAGTTGTTTACGGAAAGGAAGCACCACTACACATCTCTGTAGATGCTCGCACTTTCAACAACAACAGAAGGGGATATGGTGAGTCAACTCTTATTACGCTTGATGTAAAGGGTGAGAAGACTCATGAGGTATTTGTTAAGACATATCAGGAAGATCTTCTTAGAAACGTAATCCACCACATTGACTTCTATGAAGTAACAAGAGGTCAGGCTGTAAGAACTCACGTAAGAATTGAACTTATCGGAACTCCTGCAGGTGTTAGAGAGGGTGGTGTTCTTGATCAGGTTATCCATGAAGTAGAGATCGAGTGTCTTCCAAAAGACCTACCTGAGATGCTAACTCTAGACGTATCTTCACTTGGAATGAACGAGAGCTTAAAGCTTGCAGATATCAAGTTAAGCGAAGGTGTTAAAATCAACGACGTTCTTGATGCTACAGTTGCAACTGTAAAGCCTGTAAAGGTAGAAGCAGCTCCAGCAGCAGAAGCTGATGCAACAGAGGCAGCAGCAACTGATACTACAGCAACAGAGACAAAGTAAAGTGATAGTATTCGGACTTGGAAATCCTGGTCCAAAGTATAGCAGAAGCAGGCATAATGTCGGCTTCATGGCTTTAGAGAAGTTGGCAGCGAAGAAAGGGCTAAGGCTCCGTAAGCGCTGCCTTCACTCATATAAATGGGCTGTCTCTAAAGATCTTACTTTGGTAGAACCGCTGACATACATGAATAATTCAGGCATCATATTTCCTTCTTTAGTAAAGGATGAAGAGAAGATTATTGTTATTGTCGACAATATGGATCTTCCTCTTGGAAAAATCAGGATAAAAAAAGGCGGATCTGCGGCAGGACACAACGGACTTAAAAGCATCATTTCAGCTATAGGCCCTGATTTTATAAGGGTGTATGTGGGAATTGGAAGGCCTAAAGAGGGGGTAGAGGTAGTCGATCACGTCCTCTCTTCATTTACAGAGGATGAGATGAGTGTTTTAGATCCAGCTTTAGATCGTGCTTCCGATGCGATAGATTCGCTTCTAAATGGAGAGGATTATCTTGCAGTCGTTCAAAGAGCAAATTCTCTCTAGCATTATAATTCCAGAAGGCCGCCTGGCTTTAGCCTTCTCAGGCGGATCTGATTCTCTTGCGCTTTTATCTCTTCTTCCAAAAGAGAGAAGCATCGCAGTCTATGTCAATCATAATCTAAGAGATGAAAAAGAGCTTGAAAAAGAGCTTGATCTTAATGCTGAGAATGCAATGCGCTTTGGCATACCGCTTAAAATAATAACGCTTGAAAAAGGATCTGTCTCCGATCTTGCTCAAAAGGAGAGGATCGGGCTTGAGGCGGCAGCAAGAAAATTAAGGTATGAAAAACTTTTATCGTTAGACGTTGACTATGTTCTGACGGCCCATCATAAGGACGATCAGGCAGAGACTATCATAATGAGGATATTATCAGGTTCTCCCATTTATAAGATGGAAGGGATAAGACGGCAGAACGGTAGGATATTCCGTCCTCTTTTAACAGTTTCGAAAGATGTCATAAACGGATATTTAAAAGAAGAGAATCTTAGCTACTCGTTTGACAGCACGAATGATGATGTAAGATATAAACGCAATTACATAAGACATAATATTCTTCCTCTTTTAAGCGAAAAAGAAAAAGATATGCTTTCGTCTATCGCGCTTAACATGCAGAAGGCAAATGAAAGAGGAGAGGACGTAAAAATAACAGAAGGGGAAGCTTTTTCTTTCAGCCGATCAGATTATATTTCATCAAATCCCTTAAAAAGAGCGGAGGTCTTTTATAAGATCAACGGAGAGCTTGGCTACTCATCCCGCCTTCCTCGCGGCATTATAAAGAACGCCGATAGAAGCATAGTCAATTCAACATCCTTTTTCTGCGATCGTTTTATCCTCAAAACGAATGATGACGATGTGAAAGTCTTTAGAAAAAGGGATAGCCTGCTTCTCGACGGGAGCTCTTCTTTTGATTATCAAAACTTGATTTACAGGGTAAATACTGAAAAACGGGACGAAAAAACACTTAAAATAGATTTCAAAAGTCTTTCTTATCCTGTAGTATTTCGTTTATCAAGATCTACGGATATAATAGAACTCAAAGAGGGGAGAAAGAGGTTAAAAGAACTTGAAAAAGAATACAAGGTTCCATATTTCTTTATTCTTGAAGATAGAAATGGCATTATAGCGGTCTTTGCCCGAATCTTCGGAGCTAAAGACAGGCTAGCTAAAAGATTACTTAACAAAGACGGAATATATGTAAGCTTAGAGGACGAGAAATGCTTTCTATAACTCTATTGTTTGCAAAATAAAAATCCTATATATTCATAGAAAGGATTAAAATGATGGACGATTTTGAGAAAAAAGACGACGAGATAAAAAACGAAAATAACAATACGAATACGCCACCGGAGGACAAAAAGCCCGAGGGAAAGGACGAAGATAAGAAAAAGAAGGGGAAAAATCCATACGACCAGTATCGCTACTGGGGCAGCGATGGAGATAACTCAGGCTCAGGAGGCCCTAAGTTCAAGGGGGGAAGGCCTAACAAAGTTGCATTAGTCATCTTCATCCTTCTGATTGCGTCTTTCGTCTATATGATTTTTACGGACTCAAGTGTTGCAAGATCTAGCACGAGCGTCTCTTACAGTCAGTTTATAAATGCTGTTGAATCGGGAAATGTAGCAAGTGCGACTATTCTCGATAACGTTTCCATAGAGTTCACATATACAAACGGAATGGCAGGGGAGTCAAGGATTCCATATTCAGATCCGACCCTGATGCAGAAACTGCTTGATAACAACGTAAACGTAATAGGCTCTACTGCGCCTCTTCCGTTCTGGTATATCGTAATACAGCTTCTGCCTTGGATAATCTTCATTGCAATGATGATGATGATCTTCCGCCAGACTGGAGTGCAAGGCGGTTCAAAAATGATGGGCTCTCTTGGAAAGTCTCACGCTCAGAAGTTCGATAAAAAAGACAAAGTGGTAAAATTCTCAGACGTTGCAGGGCAGAAAGAGGCTAAGTACGAGCTTGAAGAGGTCGTTGACTTCCTTAAACACCCTGAGCGCTTTGTGAAAATTGGCGCAAGAATTCCTAAAGGCGTACTTCTTGTAGGCCCTCCGGGAACTGGTAAGACCCTTTTGGCAAGAGCTGTCGCCGGAGAGGCCGGCGTAAACTTCTTCCACACCTCAGGTTCAGATTTCGTCGAGATGTTCGTAGGTATGGGAGCTGCGAGGGTTAGAGACCTCTTTGAAACTGGAAGAAAGAACGCCCCTTGTATCCTCTTTATAGATGAGCTTGACGCTGTAGGAAGAGCTAGAGGCACAGGTCTTGGCGGCGGACACGATGAGAGGGAGCAGACGCTTAACCAGATGCTTGTTGAGATGGACGGCTTCTCTTCTGATCCTGGAATCATCGTAATTGCCGCGACAAACCGCCCAGACGTATTAGATCCGGCGCTTCTTCGCCCAGGACGTTTTGACAGGCAGGTAGTCGTAGAGCTTCCAGATGTTCAGGAAAGACTTGACGTACTGAGGATTCATACTAGAAAGGTTCACCTTGATCCGTCTGTTTCTCTTGACAGGATTGCACGTGCAACCCCTGGAACAAGCGGAGCTGATCTTGCGAATCTCGTAAACGAAGCGGCGCTCTTTGCAGCTAGGGAAAACAGGATGACAGTATCTATGCAGGACTTTGAAAAGGCAAGAGATAAGATCATTCTAGGAGTTGCAAGAGAGTCTAGGTTCATGACGGAAGATGAAAAGAGGGCAACTGCATACCACGAGGCAGGACATACTTTGATGCACTATTACCTTCCGACAGCAGATCCTTTGCATAAGGTTACCATAATACCTCATGGAAGGGCTCTTGGCATTACGATGTCTCTTCCTGAGAAAGACGTATACTCAAGAAATCAGACGATGCTTGAAGAGCTTATTATGATGATCATGGGAGGCTATGCCGCAGAGAAGATCGTATATGGAGTTACTACGACCGGCACTAGCAACGATAATCAGAAGGCGACTGAGATTGCAAGACGCATGGTAACAGAGTGGGGCATGAGCGATCTTGGATTCATAAATCTGTCATCAGATGGAAGTGAGCCGATATTCCTTGGCCGTGAGATCGCACAGCATAAGGACTACTCTGAAGAGACTGCAAGACGAATCGATGAAGAGGTTCAGAAGATTCTTAAGAAATGTATGAACTACACGATGAATACTCTTACAGAGCATCGTGATCAGCTCGATAGGCTGACAGAAGAACTGGTTAAGAAGGAGACTCTCGATGACAGCGAAATCAGAGAGATGTTCGGTTTTCCTCCAGTAAAACACATTACGGAATTAAAATAGGCATATGCAAACATCAAGAAAGAGAAATTTCTGTATTATTGCACACATCGACCATGGAAAGAGCACGCTCGCAGATCGTTTTATCGAGCGGGCGAGGCTCGTTAATTCCAGAGGCCCCCAGCAGAGCCAGATACTCGACAATATGGATATCGAGAGGGAAAGGGGCATTACGATTAAAAGCCAGGCAGTGACGATTACATATACTGCAAAAGATGGAAACGAATATGAACTTAATTTGGTAGACACTCCGGGACACGTCGACTTCACATACGAAGTAAGCCGTGCAATTTCTTCATGCGAAGGAGCGCTTCTTTTAATTGATGCGAGCCAAGGAGTTGAGGCGCAGACGCTTGCGAACCTTTATCTTGCGATGGAGCACGATCTTGAGATCATACCTGTAATCAACAAGATAGATCTTCCTAGCGCCGATATAGATTCATGTCTCCATCAGATAGATCATGATTTAGGACTCGATCCTGATATGGCGGTAAAGGTAAGCGCAAAGACAGGAGAAGGGGTTGACGATCTATTTGAAGCGATTGTAAATCTTATTCCTGCTCCCGAGGGAAAGAGCGAAGATCCTTTAAAAGCTTTGATTTTCGACAGCCATTATGATCCATATAGGGGCGTAATAGTACATGCAAGACTGTTTTCAGGAAGCGTTAAAGCAGGCGATGAAATAGTTTTTATGCACTCGGGCTCTACTTATAAGGTTGAAGAGGTTGGATGTTTCAAGCTTACCCTTTCTCCAAAGAGCGAACTTAGCGCAGGGGACGTTGGATATTTCATTGCAGGTGTTAAGAACATCAGCGATATAAGAGTCGGAGACACTGTAACCAAGAAGGACAATGGCGCAAGCGAACCTCTTCCAGGCTTTAAAGAGATAAAGCCTGTGGTATTCTCATCTATTTATCCTGTAGATACGAATGACTATGAGGAACTTTGCGATGCAATCGAGCGTCTCAAGCTTAACGATGCATCCCTTGTGTATGAGAAGGACAGTTCTGCCGCTTTGGGCTTTGGTTTCAGATGCGGCTTTTTGGGATTGCTGCATTTGGAAGTAATACAGGAAAGGATTGAAAGGGAGTTTGATCTCTCAATTGTTTTTACCAGTCCGTCGGTTAGATACATAGTTCATTTGAAAAACGGCGAGACTGTTGAGATCGACAATCCTCTTGAATATCCCGATCCTACGAAAGTCGATTACGCTGAAGAGCCATATATAGAGGCTTCCATTATAACGCCAAGCCAGTACGTAGGAGCGATCATAACCCTTTGCATGGAAAAAAGAGGCGTGCAAACAGCCATGAACTATTTAGATGAGAAAAGGGTAGAGCTTAGGTATGACATGCCGTTAAGCGAAGTTCTTTTCGAGTTCTATGACAGGCTAAAGAGCGTCTCTCGTGGTTATGCGTCTTTCGATTATCAGGTAATTGGCCATAAGAGGACGGATCTAGTCCGTCTCGATATCCTTGTAAACGGCGAGCCTGTAGATGCGCTTTCCCAGCTTGTATTCAAAGGAAATGCACAGCAGAGAGGAAGGATTGTCTGCGAAAGACTTAAGGATGAAATTCCACGTCAGCAGTTTAAGATTCCAATTCAGGCTGCGATCGGATCAAGCATAATCGCAAGGGAGACGATAAGCGCATACAGAAAGGACGTAACTGCAAAGTGTTATGGCGGAGACATCTCAAGAAAGAGAAAGCTGCTTGAAAAACAAAAGGAAGGAAAGAAGAGGATGAAGATGGTAGGAAACGTTGAGATTCCACAGTCTGCATTCCTTGCAGTATTAAAAACGGAGGAGAAAGAGTAATGGTGAAAAAAGAAGAGCTGGATGGAAAGAGGTATCGTATTACGATAACAAAGGGGGATTACAGCGCATCCATATTGACCCAAGGCGCGATACTTAACAAGTTCACTTTGGAAGGGAAAAATGCTGTCCTTGGGTTTGACGATTGGAAGGCATATGTTAATGCCCCGTCATATATGGGACAGGTCGTAGGGCCTGTTGCAAACAGAATAGAGGGTGCGTCTTTCAGTATGGACGGATGCGATTATGTTCTTGAGAAGAACAATGGGGAAAATAATCTTCACTCAGGATCGAGAAACTACGGAAACGAGAACTTCGAGATCGTCGGCTCTTCTGATGACTCCGTAACGCTTGCTCTTTTAAGCCCTGAAAGCGCGGGATTTCCAGGAAACCATGAGGTGCTTGTCACTTATTTTCTTACAGAAGACGGAATTCTTACGATAGACTATCAGGTGAGAAGCGATAAGAAATGCCCTGTCTCGATTACAAACCACACGTACTTTAATTTAAACGGCGGCGGGGATATCAGATCACATAAGATCAAGATCGACTCATCCTCCTATGTTGATGTAAAAGACGATCTCATTCCAACAGATGTTAAAGAGAGTAAGGGCTCTGATTTCGATTTCACTTCTTTTAAGGAGATCGGAGAGAGAAGGAACGGCGCATACGATCATTGCTTTATTTTAAACGATGAAGGAAAGGTTGTTGTTGAGTCGGGCGACAGAAGGCTTACTATGAGAACTACTATGCCTTCCGTGCAGCTTTATACGGGAGAGTTCCTATCTAGCGATTTCAGCGCATACGACAATATTCCTGTCGGCCCATTCATGGGCTTTTGTCTTGAGAGCGAGTACTATCCGAATTTTGTAAACCGCAAGGATTTCCTAGGCTCTTATTTGGTTCCGGGCGTTACATGGAAGAGTACTACGAGCTATGCGCTTGAGAAGATAGTATGAGTGTTAAGCTAATTGGAATAACAGGCGGCTCAGGAAGCGGAAAGAGCACTGTAGTAAAAAGGATAGAGGCGCTTTCTCCTGAGTGCCTTTTAATCGAGCAGGACAACTATTACAAAAGTGCGCCAGAGGTAAGCAACGACAATATTACGGCAGTAAACTTTGACCATCCAGATGCCTTCGACATGGATTTGATGCTTAAAAACCTCAATGATCTCAAAGAGGGCAGGGAGACAAAGATGCCTCAGTATGACTTCGTAACGCATTCAAGAAAAAGCGAGATGGTAACATTAAAGCCTAAGAAGCTTATAATCCTTGATGGCCTGATGGTGCTGTATGACGAGAGAATCAGGAATCTTCTCGATTTGAAAATCTATGTCGATACTCCTGCCGACATCAGATTCATCCGCAGATTGAAAAGGGATATAGAAGAAAGAGGACGCACTATGGAGAGCGTCATCAAACAGTATACGGAAGTCGTAAGGCCAGGCCACTACAGTTTCATAGAGCCGACAAAGGAGTTTGCTGATATCATTATCCCTGAAGGAGGATACAATGAAAATGCGATGAAGGTGCTTTTCTCTTTCGTGTCCTCAATTTTGAGAGAGGAGGATTAAGTCCTCCTTTTTCTATATCGTTTATAATTGTCCCTGATCTCTTTAAATGAGAATTTCTCAGGCACAGGATCGGGGCCTCCTAAATAGCGGCCAGAACACCTTGTAAGCCTTGATACTCCTAGTATCGTGCCTTTTATCACTCCGTGTTTCAGCACTGCCTCTACGAAATATGAAGAACATGAGGGGATGTAGCGGCAGGATGGACCTGCAAACGGACTGATCAGCCCTTTATATAAATAGACGGGTATTAAAAATGCCTGTCTGATTATCTTTTTTAAATCCATATTGCTATTATTCATCTTGATCGCATCTTTTCCAAGTGGTAATAGTTTTACTTGTGAAAAACGATAAGACAAATGCAATGCGCCTTTTAGATGCGGCGAAAGTAGAGTATGAGACATTTGAATATGATGCAGAAAAATACGTAAGCGGCAAAGAGGTCGCAAATGCCCTTGGAGAAGATCCTGAACAGGTGTTTAAGACGCTTGTAACGTATTCGGAGAAAAACAGGGAACATTTTGTGTTCTGCATCCCTGTGGAGAACGAACTTGATCTTAAAAAGGCAGCTAAGGCTGTTAATGTAAAAGACATCGAGATGATAAAACAGAAAGAACTTCTTCCTCTTACGGGGTATGTCCATGGAGGATGCTCTCCAATAGGAATGAAAAAGAATTTTAATACCGTAATAGATGAGAGTGCGATCCTGTTTGATGAGATAATGGTCAGTGCGGGAAGAAGGGGAATGCAAATTAAAATCAAATTAGAAGATCTTATAAGGATGACGAAGGCAGAACTTAAAGACGTTGTGAAGCAATAGAGCTAATTTCAGATCATCAGAGATGTATTATGTTTTAAGAGCTGTTTGTACTTAAAAGTTAGTTTTAAGTGTAAATATTTGCCTATTTTCCGCTTTTGCCTTGATAACTTCATAAAGTAGTGTATAATAGATTCTAACACATTTGGCAAAGAGTGTCAGAAAAGAGTGGGGCTTAATTGGCTATCTTTTCATAAAAACCGTTGACGCGATATTTTACTTTTGGTAATATCGTGAGATGTCGGAAAAAATAATGTAGAAGAGGTTTACAAATGGCAACTCCTAAGTATAAAACATCAAAAGCAAAAGCTGCATCAAGAAAGGCAGCTAATATGAAGCTCTCCGCTCCAAATCTGAGCGAATGCCAGACATGTGGAAACCTTATTCCTTCACATCGTGTATGCCCAAAGTGCGGATATTACGCAGGACGTCAGGTTGTTGTAAAGGATGAGGAATAATCTAGAGAGGGTTTTACAACATGACAGAGAACGAAGTATTTTCCAAAGTTAAAGATCTCGTAGTAGAGAAGCTTTCAATTGATCCTGCAAAGATTACAATGGATGCAAATTTCAGAAAGGATCTTGGCGCAGATAGCTTAGACACATACGAACTTGTTTATGCAATTGAAGAGGAACTCGGTGTCACGATCAGCGATGACATGGCCAACGAATTTGAAACTGTTGGAGATGCTGTACGCTACCTTGCAAAGGAATTGAGCTGAATTGAGTGCTCAAGTAATCAAAGCTCCCAAAATGACGTTAGAGCGTGAAAGGGAGCTTTTCTCTTTTGAAGAGAAATACGGACTAAAATTCAACGATATTAGATATTTGAATCTTGCATTCACGCATACATCCTACTCTAACGAACAAAGAGGAGACGTAGATAACAACGAACGACTAGAGTTCTTAGGAGATAGCGTGCTTGGCATGATAACGGCTGAATATCTATTCTCATCTTTTAAAAGCCTTAATGAAGGCGATTTTTCTAAGATCAAGGCTAGCGTCGTAAGCGAAGAGAGCCTCTCTGAAATTGCAGTTTCGATGCACTTCGATAAATATCTTCTGATGGGGCATGGCGAAGAGCTGCAGGGCGGAAAGAGAAAGAAGGCTGTCCTTGCAGATGCTATGGAGGCCGTTATTGCCGCAATCTATCTTGATCAGGGGCTAGATGCTGCAAGACGCTATACTCTGTCTTTTATCAAAGACCAGATCGATCGCTACCTAAAGGGTAGTCTTGATTTCAAAGATTACAAGACGCAGCTTCAAGAGTATCTTCAAAAAAAGAGGAAGGAACTTCCTAAGTATAAGCTTATAAGCCAGAGCGGACCTGACCACAGCCAGGAATTTAAAGTTTCTGTTATCGTACTTGATAAGGAGTACGGCCCGGCTATTGGAAAGAATAAGAAAAGTGCGGAGCAGAGCGCAGCCCACATTGCGCTTAAATCTCTTGGACTAGCTCTCTAGATCGAGCAAGTAGATACTCTCTTTCGTTTCTTTCCGGATATTCGATAACTTCATCTAAAAGTCTGTTTAATATCTCTCCCATCTTCTTCGATGGCTTAATAATTTTTTCTTTTATAAGGTCATCTCCGTTTATTTTCAGATCCTTCAAACTAATGGCGTTTTCCTTTTCATATTCGTCTTTTATCCTATCCATCAGTTCTAAAAGTCCTTGGCTATTTACTTTTCCGCTTATTGCTTCTGCATCATCCACCCTTAAATCTATCAGATCGTTTATATTTTCTTTTCCGACTCTTTTTATAAACCTTCTTACTGCGGCATCGCTCCATGATGATGAATATGAAAACATATGGTTTCTTATAAGGTGGCTCACCCTGAATTTCTCTTCATTGCTCGTTTTTAATCTATCTGCAATATCCTCGTAAAGCCGTGCTCCCACTTCCTCGTGTCCGTAAAAAGAGTATTCCCTGTCATCTGATTCTTCTCGGGTGCTTATCTTGCCAATATCGTGGAATAGGGCGCTAAGGCGCACATATGGATTATGTTCGTTCTCTTTTGCATAATAGAGGCTTGCAAGCAGGTGATGGTACAAATCCAGTTTATGCATGCCGCCTTGGCAAAAGCCATATGTAGCTGAAAGTTCAGGAAGAAGCACATCCATAAGGCCTGTAATTCTCATATATTCAAGACCTCTTATCGGATCGGAAGAGAGGATGAGCGCAAAGAGTTCCTCTTTTATCCTTTCTGCAGAGACTGCCCTTATGTTCTCATGCAGATCCTTTATAGCATTAAGTGTTTCTTCCTCTATATCGAAAGATAGCTTTGCTGAAAAACGGCATGCTCTCATCATTCTTAGCGCATCTTCTTTAAATCTTTCTTTTGGATCTCCTATTGCCCTTATCCTCTTTTTCTTCAGATCTTTCAGTCCTTCATGATTGTCTATGATTCTTCCGTCTTCAATAGAGGCGGCTAGGGCGTTTATTGTGAAATCCCTTCTCTTTAGATCTTCGTCTAAATTTTTTACAAAAGATACGCTCTCAGGGTGTCTGCTGTCTTTGTATTCCCCTTCAGTTCTGAATGTCGTCACCTCGTACATATCCCCTTTGAAGAGGACAGTCACCGTTCCGTGTTTTATTCCGGTATCGATTGTTCGTCTGAATATCCTCTTCACATCATCTGGCTCTGCATCCGTAGTGAAATCGAAATCGTGGTTTTCTTTCTTTAGAAGAAAATCTCTTACAGAGCCCCCTACGAGGTATAGGGAGAAGCCGTTTTTAGTAAACTCTCTGCCAAATTCTTTCAGTTTATCGCTAAGCGGGTATCTCTTCATTTACTCTTCCGTTTGTAGATGATACTTCTTTTTTCATGCAAATTAAAGCTTATTTATGAGGATTGAAATATATTGGCCCCTGCGATACTATAAAGGGGCTTGGAAAGGCTTTTCTACCAAAGGTAGACTTGAAAGAACACCTTAACGAGATAAGCAGTAAAAGCCAAGGAGTATCCTTGAAGCCCCCGCTTCCGAACATTCGGAAATGGGAGCGTCCACTATATGCGAGATAGGAGTTTTCACGTAATGTTCCACTCAGTTTCTAATAAAGTCGATTTTCCAAAAATGGAAGAGGGCGTTTTGAAGTTTTGGAAGGATAGGGATATCTTCAAAAAATCAATCGAAGAGCGACCTGAGGACAATGAGTATGTATTCTATGACGGACCTCCGTTTGCAACAGGTCTTCCTCACTTTGGACATCTTGTTCCCGGTACTATAAAAGATGCCATCCCACGCTATCAGACGATGAAGGGAAAGAGGGTTATCCGTCGTTTCGGATGGGATTGCCATGGAGTTCCAATCGAGAGCCTAGTAGAGAAGGAGTTAAACATTCATGGCCATCAGGCAATTCAGGACTATGGCGTTGATAAATTTAACGAGACATGCCGTTCTAAAGTCCAGCTTTATACGAATGAATGGAGAGAGTACGTAACCCGCATGGGACGCTGGGTAGATTTCGATAACGATTATAAGACGATGGATCCTGATTTCATGGAGAGCGTATGGTGGGTATTTAAAACGCTGTATGAGAAAGGTTACATCTATGAAGGGTTTAACATCCTTCCTTATTCTCCTAAACTTGAGTGTCCGCTATCTAACATGGAAGTAAACCTTGGAGGCTATCAGGATGTAGTCGATCCTGCTGTAACTGTACGCTTCAAGGCTGACGGAGAGGAGAACACATACTTCCTTGCATGGACGACAACTCCTTGGACTCTTCCATCAAACCTTGCTTTAGCAGTAGGTCCAGATATTGATTACGTATTGATCGAAGATGAGGAGAGCGGCGACAAATACTATTTAGCTGAGAATCTAATCGGCAAGTATTATAAGGACAATAAGGGCTATAAGATCGTTAAGAAGATGAAGGGAATCGAGCTTAAAGGAAGAACTTATGAGCCTCTATTCCCATATTTTGCAAATCTCAAGGAGCATGGTGCGTTCATCGTTGTCTGTGGAGACTATGTAACGACTGAAGACGGATGCGGCATCGTACATACTGCCCCAGGATTTGGTGAAGACGACTACAACGTATTAAAGGGAACTGGTATTCCAACAGTTTGCCCTATAGACTCTGCATGCTGTTTTACAGACGAGGTTCCAGATTGGAAGGGCGTATTCGTAAAAGATGCAGATAAGAGCATCATAGAATGGCTCAAGAAGAACGGGAAGCTTGTTAAGAGGGAGAACTATCTCCACTCATATCCTTTCTGTTGGAGAACACATAGTCCTTTGATCTACAGGGCTATGAGCTGCTGGTTCGTAGACGTTCAGAAGATTAAGAAGCACATGCTTGAAGCAAATGAGCAGATCACATGGGTTCCAAGCCATATCAAGCACGGAAGATTCGGAAAATGGCTCGAAGGAGCTAAGGACTGGGCAATCAGCAGAAACAGATTCTGGGGAAATCCTATCCCAATCTGGAAGTGCGACGGATCCGACTATATCGAAGTAATCGGAAGCAGAGCTGAGCTTGAGGAAAAATGCGGAAAGAAGGTAGAAGACCTGCATAAGCATTATGTAGATGATCTCACATGGCCAAGTCCTGATGGAAAGGGAACGATGAGAAGAATTCCTGATGTTCTCGACTGTTGGTTTGAATCTGGAAGCATGCCATATGCTCAGCAGCACTATCCGTTTGAAAATAAAGAAAGATTCAAGAGGATATTCCCTGCCGACTTTATCAATGAAGGGCTGGATCAGACTAGGGGATGGTTCTATTCCCTCACTGTTCTTGCTGCTGCTTTGTTTGAGAAGCCTGCATTCTATAACTGTATCGTATCTGGAATTGTTTTAGCAGAAGACGGAAGAAAGATGAGCAAGAGCGAGCACAACTACACAGATCCTATGGAGCTTGTGAAGATGTATGGTGCTGATGCGCTCCGCTTTGCCCTTGTCGATTCTTCACTGGTAAGAGCTGACGATCTCAAGTTCAACGACGATATGGTAAAAGACGTTCTTAAGAGCCTTTTAATCCCTCTATGGAACGCGTATTCGTTCTTCGTAACCTATGCGAATATCGACGGTTATGAACCAGGAAAGACAGATTATAAAGATTTGAAAAATCCTCTGGACAGATGGATTATAAGCGCTACGAACCGCCTCATCTTAAACGTACAGACTGCATTTGACACATACGACGTACAGGGTGCATGTAACGCTATAAAGGCCTTTGTTGACGATCTTAACAACTGGTATATCAGGCGCAGCAGAAGAAGATTCTGGAGAAGTGAGAACGACAGCGATAAGAAAGAGGCATACGATACCCTTTATAAGGTATTGATGACCACAATGCAGGTTGCGTGCCCTCTAGTTCCGTTTGTCACAGAAGAGATCTATCAGAATCTAAGAACAGACGACATGCCTGAATCCATCCATTTAACATTCTGGCCTGAATATAAGGCAGAGGAGAGGGATGAGAAGCTTGAAGAAGAGATGAGTCTTGCAATGAAAGCTATTGCAATGGGTCGTGCTTTAAGAAGTTCTTCTAATCTGAAGATCAGGCAGCCGCTTTCTCAATTCTTTATTGTAGATAGGGATGAGAATGAAAGAAATATCCTCTCTCGAAGCAGCGATATTATAAAGGAAGAGCTCAACGTAAAGAAGGTTCTCATTGAGAGCAATGAGACAGATCTTGTAACATATTCAGCTAAGGCTAACTTCAAGGTTCTTGGTTCTAAGCTTGGAAAGAGCATGAAGGAAGTTGCTGCAATAATCCAAGGCTTCAAGAGTGAAGAGATTGCATCTCTGTTAGATGGAAACGTTAAGACTGTTGAGTACTCAAACGGTTCTATCGACATAAGCGATAAGGATCTTGCAATTCAGAGAAGCGAGAAAGAGAACGTAAAAGTTCTCAACGAAGGAAACCTCACCGTAGGATTCGATACGAACGTCACTGAAGAACTTCTCTTAGAAGGAATTGCAAGGGATATCGTTCGCTTGATACAGTCTGAGAGAAAGGATTCTGGATTTGAAGTTTCTGACCACATCAATGTCGAGATCAAGGGAGAGGGAAGGATCGACGATGCTGTGAAAGCATTCTCATCATATATCTCTCAGGAGACGCTTTCTAATAGTCTTGAGATTAAGGACAACGATGGAAAAGAGAGTGAAGTCGCAGACTCAAAGGTTAAGTTGAAGTTAAGCAAAGTATGAAAAAGATAGCATTTCTCATTTTTCTTGTGTTAATCATTACGGGCTGTGTTCATCATAGCCCATTTGATAGCGAGTATTTCTTTCAGGCAATGGGCAAAGAGGCTGAGGTTGTCGTAACAGTGGATGCATCTGCCTTAAAAGAAGAGAAGAGCGAGCTAAATGAGAATGCAGTTCTTGAGCGCACTGATAGAGTCAGCGTTGCTTTAGATCCGAAGAATAGCGACATCTATCCGCTTCCTATCGAGGATTGGAATATCTACGGGGCATTGGAAGGAAATTTCGGGACACTCCTTGTTCCTGCTGTCATAGATTCTATGGACGGTTTTGACAGGGTAAGAGGAACTGACGAGAAGTACTATAGCAATGGAAAGATCAATATAGGAGTGCCTGAAAATGGAATACTTCTCTTTTCAACTTCTGATTACGAGAAGGTTGTATCTGACACCATAGAAAACAGAACGATATTAATTCCTTCTGAGATAGCAAATGCAATGGCGGAGCCTTTGATGGCTTTTTATGTGAATAATCCCAAAACGATGATCTCTTTAGGATTTGATCTTCCTCTTGCAACGCTTACTAACATTTCCTATGCGCTGCTTACTATCAGCGTGGATAACGGCGTCTATTACTTGTCGGCTTTAATAGAGTTTGAAAATGAAAGGAATGCCGGCACGTTTACTACGTTGCTTAGGAACATGGTCGTGCAGGAGATAAGACGAAGCGGAGGAAGCTTAGATTTCAAAGCGCTCTCTCAGATGATAAGAACTGATGGAACAAGAACGATAGTAGAGAATAAGGAACTGAAAAGCGAGGAGGTCGATAGGTATTTCAACATGGCCTTAAGCCTCCAAGGGGGTGTGATTTAATGCCGTATTATGATTTTATATGTACAAAATGCGGAAAGCATTTTGAAGATTTTAAAAGTTTCGACCAAGCGGACGATCCAGAGCTATGCCCAGATTGCAAAGCCGAGGCGAAGAGGGTCTTCGAGGCTCCCGAGGTAGTATTCCATGGTTCTGGATATTATTGCACAGACCATATGAAGGGAAAGAAGGGGGAGTAAATGAAAAAGAGGATTTTGACAGGAGACAGACCTACAGGACGCCTTCATCTTGGGCACTACGTAGGATCTCTTAAGAGCAGGGTTGAGCTTCAGGATGAATATGAGGAGTTCATTCTAATTGCAGATGTTCAGGCTCTAACTACCCATTTTGAGCACCCTGAGCTTATTCATGATTCTATCTATCAGGTTGCGATAGACAATCTCTCCGTAGGCTTGGATCCTGAAAAAACTACTATGATACAGCAGTCAATGATCCCTGCGATTGCAGAGCTTACAATATTTTACAGCATGCTTGTAACCGTTCCTCAGCTGTCTCATAATCCTACTATTAAGACAGAGGCCAAGAACTACGGCTACAAAGAGATGACATACGGCTTTTTAGGATACCCTGTCTCTCAGAGTGCTGACATCACGTTCTGTAATGCCCATTTAGTACCTGTTGGAGAAGATCAGATTCCTCATATCGAAATGACACGCAAGATCGTAAGAAAGTTCAACGACCTTTATGGTACTGAGATCGTTGAGCCTGAGTATAAGCTCTCTTCTGTTGGAAGGCTATGCGGAATAGATGGAAATGCGAAAATGGGAAAGAGCCTTGGAAACGCTATATATCTATCAGATAGCCCAGATGAGATCGTTAGAAAAGTTAAGAGCGGCGTAACCGATACGAACAGGATCAGCGTTAAGATCCCAGGACGCCCTGAAGTCTGTACGATCTACAAATACCATGAGGCGTTTAATAAAGAGGAATGTCCTAATATAGAGGGAATGTGTAAGAACGCACAGATCGGCTGCGTCGCATGTAAAAAGCTTCTTGCAGAGAAATTAAACCAGATGCTCGATCCTATAAGAGAGAAAAGAGCTTATTACGAGAGCCACATCGATGAGGTTAAGGAGATCGTAAGCGAAGGCACTAAGAAGGCGAATAAGATCGGAAACGAGAATATCGCAAAGATAAAAGAGAAGATGCACGTTCAAATGTGATTTAAAGGGCTCTGTCTTTTTAGGCAGAGTTTTTTTATAACTTAAGTCATTATATTTTTATTTGCATAATGGCGTCTTTATTGCTAATATCTTATTTAAAGGGGGAGATATGAAAGAAGTTAGAACAGAAGATGCAGTAGGACTAACACTTGTCCATGATATAACCAGGATTATAAAAGATGAGGTTAAGGACACGCCTTTCAGAAAAGGACACGTCATAAAAAAAGAGGATGTGGACGCGCTTTTAAAACTTGGAAAGGATCATGTGTACGTGTTTAGCAGCGAAGATGGAAATCTTGTTCATGAAAATGATGCGGCCCTTGTTCTTGAGAAGGTCGTAAAAGGAGAATGCCTTGCAGCAAGCAGCGTAAGGGAGGGAAAGATTGAGCTATCATCTTCAGTTACTGACGGCGTTCTTTTTACTGATACGAAAAAACTATATAGGTTAAATAACATCTCTAAAATAAGCGCTGCAAGCAGAGGTACTGCACTTAGGGTTAAAAAGGGAGACAAATGCATAGCTTTCCGCGTAATTCCCTTAATGATTGAAAAAGAGATTCTTGATGAAGTTGAAAATATAGAAGGCCCGATTGCCGAGGTCAGAGAGGTAAAGGAAAAGACTTTTTCAATTATAACTACTGGAAATGAAGTTTATAACAAGAGGATAGAAGACACTTTCACACCTGTCGTCATTAAGAAGATGGAGAATTGGAATGCAAAGCTAGCATATCATGCTATTTGTCCTGACAATCAGGAAATGATAACAAGCGAGATAATAAAGGCGAATGAAATTAGCGATATCGTACTTGTAACAGGTGGAATGAGCGTTGATCCTGATGACAGAACTCCTCTTGCAATTAAAAAGAGTGGAGCTGAAATAGTCTCATACGGATCTCCTGTGCTCCCAGGCTCTATGCTCCTTGTTTCTTATTTGAACGGAAAGCCGCTTTTAGGGCTTCCTGGGTGCGTAATGTACAATAAGCATACTGTGTTCGATCTAGTTCTCCCATATGTCTTTACGGATAAGAAAGTGACTAAGGAGTATCTAAGTTCGCTTGGAATATCAGGACTTTGTTTAAACTGTGGCGTATGCACATTCCCGCACTGCCATTTTGGAAAGGGGGCGGTAAGTGAAATATAAAGCGGCTGTTATAACACTCTCTGATAAGGCATACCACGGAGAGAGGGAAGATCTAAGCGGAAAAAAACTTGTCTCTCTTTTAGAAAATAGCGGCCTTTATAGCGAGATAGAATATGTTCTTCTAAGCGATGACAGGCTTTCAATCGCATCGGAACTCAAAAGGCTTGTTAAAGAGGGCTTTGATCTTGTTTTAACTACAGGAGGAACTGGGCTAAGCGGTAGGGATAACACCCCTGAAGCTACAAAAGACGTAATAGATAAAGAGGTTCCTGGAATTAGCGAGTTAATACGCTATGAGAGTTTCAAGATAACAAAGAGGGCCGCTTTATCAAGAGCCGTTTCAGGCATAGCAGGGAAGACTCTTATTATCAACATGCCTGGAAGCCTTAAGGCAGTAACAGAGAGTTACGAAATAATAAAGGACATTATTCCACATGCGCTTGAAACCATTAATTCAAACGGTTCCTTAAATTGCGGAAGATAGGAGGTCGAATGAAAAAGATTGCTTTAATTTTAATTGCTCTTTTAGCTATTGCTCCGTTATTTGCAGAGGGTGCGAAAGAGGCAAGCGGCACTAGCGAAAAAGATGAGATCATCGTATTTGCCGCTGCAAGCTTGACAGACGTAATGGATGAGATAATCGCCTTATATTCTGAGAGCCATCTGGATGTGAACATCGTAGAAAACTATGATTCGTCTGGAACTCTCAGGACTCAGATTAGAGAAGGCGCTCCTTGCGATATCTTCATCTCAGCCGCGCAGCTTCAGATGGATGAGATGGAAGAAGAGGGATTTGTCGTAGACGGCACAAGGGTGGATCTTCTTGAAAACCAAGTAACACTAGCAGTTGCTGAGGGCAATAAGAAAGGAATAGAAAGTTTTGATCAGCTTGCAGAACTTTTAAAGAGCGGAGATGTGTTTTTAGCCATTGGAAACAGCGATGTTCCTGTTGGCCAGTATACGAAATTAATATTCGACTACTATGGCCTTAACGAAGACGAGTTAAACAGCAAAGGGGTTCTTACATATGGTTCGAACGTAAGGGAGGTTACGACACAGGTAAGCGAACTCTCTGTTGACTGCGGTATAATATATTCAACGGACGCATATTCTGCAGGTCTTGAAGTCGTAGATTCGGCAACAGCCGAAATGTGCGGTCAGGTAATATATCCTGCTGCATTAATTAATACGGGATCTAGTACGACAAAGGCCGACTTCTTTGAGTTTATCAAAGGAGAGGATGCAAGGACGATATTTGAATCCGTAGGCTTTAAAAGGATCTGACAATGGATTTCTTTCCGCTTTATAATTCGCTGAAGATCGCAATAATAAGTTCGGTAATCGTATTTTTTCTTTCGATTTTACTTGCTTATTACATAAGGCGCTTGCCAAAGGTCGTCAAGGGTGCATTGGACGTTGTTCTGACGATTCCTCTTGTTCTTCCGCCAACTGTCGTCGGCTATTTCCTTCTTCTCATTTTCGGTCTTCGCCGTCCTTTAGGAATGGCGTTAGAGAATATCGGGATAAGGTTTGTAATGACGTGGTACGGCGGAATTCTTGCAGCTGCCGTAGTCTCGTTTCCTTTGATGTACAGGACTGTAAGAGGTGCATTTGAAAGTTATGACGAGACGCTTAGCGAGGCAGGAAAGACCCTGGGAATGTCGAATGCTAAGATCTTCTGGCGTATTATGATGCCATATTCGAAAAGCGGAATTCTTGCAGGCTTCGTACTCTCTTTTGCGCGTGCGTTCGGAGAGTATGGAGCAACAAGCATGCTGATAGGCTACACTCCGGGACGTACTGCGACCATAAGCACTACTGTCTATCAGATGTGGAGGACGAATAACGATAAGGCTGCGCTATTCTATGTCCTAATAAATCTTGCAATAAGCACCGTCGTACTCCTTGCTGCGAACCTTCTTGAGAGCAAAAGGAGGCGGGCATGAATATTTTCATAGATGTAAAAAAGGAATTTCCTTCGTTTTCTTTTTCTCTTAAGTACGATTCAAACGCCCGCATCACATCGCTTTTGGGGCCTTCAGGATCAGGGAAAAGCGTCTTTTTAAAGATAATCTCAGGCATAATAAAACCTGATGAAGGAATCGTTAAGATAAACGACAGGGTGCTTTTCGACTCATCTAAGAAAATTAACGTCCCTCCGCAAAAGAGAAGGGTTGGATATCTTTTCCAGAATTACGCTCTCTTTCCGACTATGAACGTCTATAAGAACATGACTATAGCGTTAAAAGGTATGTCTAAGAAAGAAAAGGATGGGAAGGCGCATGAAGTGGCGAAGATGCTTAAGATAGAACATCTTCTTTCTCGCATGCCGGAGCTGCTATCTGGCGGTGAGAAGCAGAGGGTTGCGCTTGCACGTCTTTTATTAACAAATCCCGATATCATACTCCTTGACGAGCCGTTTTCCGCATTAGACGTAGCGCTTAGAAACACGCTTCGCATAGAGATGAAGAGCTTGATCGAACAGAGCGGGAAAAGCGCCATTTTAGTAACACATGATATGGACGAGGCTTTTTTCATGAGCTCTTATACGTATCTTATAAAAAATGGAAATCTCGTTGAAAAGGGTGATAATGAGACGCTTTATTATAAGCCTAGGACGTTAGAAGGGGCAAAGCTTCTCTCAATAAAAAATATTTTTGGCGTGATAGACGGATGCGTTTCTGATTTAAATATTCATATTCAGACTAAGTGCCCTTATGTTGCAATAAGAGACAGTTCGTTTTCTCTCGACAACGGCGATTTTAATGTGAATGTCAATATTCAAAGCATAGAGGAATCTTTAGATCTCAGCAGGTATCAGATGAAGACTGAAAGCGGTAAAATAATAAGCGCCTCTTTTGAAAAAGGCGCTAGGGTAGGCAATAGAATTTTCTTCAACAAGGAAGATCTTATTGAACTTTATTAAAAAGATCTTTTTCCAGATTCTCCCTTGCTATTGAAAGCATGAGCTTTATTCTGTTTTCCTGGTTTACTTTCGTAGCCGATGGATCGTAGTCGATAGGAACGATATTAGCCTCAGGGTATTTTTCCTTTATAGGGCGTACCATGCCTTTTCCGCATATGTGGTTTGGCAGGCATCCGAACGGCTGCGTGCATACGATATTCCCATAGCCCTTTTCCACAAGTTCTACCATCTCCGCTGTAAGCAGCCACCCTTCTCCCATCTTGCAGCCCTGGCTTATGATGCTTTTTCCGTACGTTTCAAGCTCTTTAAACGTCGCAGGGCGGTGGAATATTTCATGCCTCTCTATAGCTTCTATCATCCAGCGTTCAAACCTCTCAAGGTACGGCATTGCTATGTTTTTTATAAAGAATACGTATTTTGCCCTTCCTCCATAGTACTCTCTGTCATGTATTCCGTTTGTAAAGCCGTAGAAAACGAAGCCTAGCATTGGGGGAAGCATCACTTCGCAGTCCTGGCTTTCAAGGAAATCTTTCAAGTTGTTGTTGCCAAGGCGTGAATATTTCATATAGATTTCACCTACGACTCCAACCTTGATTTTTGGAGTTCTGTTTTGCCTTATCGCTGCAAACTCGTCGCTTATCTGGTTCAGGTTTTCTCTCATATGGCGTCCGAAGTAGCCGCGGTTTTTAGCGTAGCATTCTCCAAGCTTGTTGTTCCACTTCTCAACAAGCGCATCAGTATCCCCTTTGTTGATCTCATAAGGTCTTGTCTGATTTGATACCATCATCAGCATATCGCCGTAAATAAGTGCCGTAAATGCCTGGATTATCATCATCGGCGTGACTTTGAACCCTGGATTAGAGTTCATTCCCTGTAAATTCAACGATATTACTGGAATTTGCTCAAGACCGGCTCTCTTAAGGGCTTTTACAAGCAGGAAGTAGTAGTTTGACGCTCTGCATCCTCCTCCTGTCTGAGATATTGCAAGAGCGCACTTATCCTTATCAACAAGGCCTCTTTTTATGGCATCAAGCATCTGTCCTATAACAAGCAGGCAAGGGTAGCACATGTCGTTATGCACGTACTTGAGACCTTCGTTAATCAATGACGGATCGTTGTTCTCTAAAAGCATTACCTTTATATGGTAATTATCGAAGATCCTCTTTATTATGTTGAAATGTATTTCAGACATGTTTGGAACGACAATCGTATATCCTTCCTTCATCATCTCTTTTGTAAACTGTGGCATTAATATCTCATCTCCATAGCTGCAAATAGCGAACGGAGCCTGATCTTTACAGCTCCAAGATTAGTAATCTCGTCGATCTTTATTTGCGTGTAGATCTTGTCTTCGCTTCGTAAAATGTCTCTAACTTCATCTGTTGTGACAGCGTCAAGACCGCATCCGAATGATACGAGCTGGACTAAGTCCATATCGTCTTTGTCTGCTATATATCTTGCGGCATCATACATTCTAGCATGATAAGTCCACTGGTTAAGGACGTTCACTTCCTTTCTTTCTGTCTTGTAGCTGATGCTGTCCTCTGTTATGACAGCTACGCCAAGCTCTGTAAGAAGGCGGTCGATGGAGTGGTTTATCTCTGGATCGACATGGTAAGGACGGCCAGAAAGCACTATTATATGCTTCTTTTCGCCTCTAGCTTTCTTTACGATCTCTTCACCTTTCCTTATAACCTTTTCATGGTATTCCCTAAGGGCTTCAAAAGCCTTGTCTGCGGCTTTCATAACCTCTTTTCTAGGGATGTCGAATTCCTCTGAAATCCTCTTTGTAAATACCTTAGGCCTTTCAAGCGAGAGGTAGCATAGCTTTAACGGAATTCCCGCAAGTTCCTGATTTGTTCTTATGACTTCGCCGTAATAGGCGACGACAGGGCAGTTGAAATGGTTTGTTCCTTTTTCTTCATCAACGTTGTAAGATGAAGCCGGAATAAAGATCAGATCGACTTTCTCCTTCTTTAGATATTCAACCGCTCCGTGCATAAGCTTAGCAGGAAAACATACGGTATCTGACGGAATGGATGCCTGTCCTGAGATATAAATAGCTCTGTTAGAGAATGGAGATACTACTGTCTCATATCCAAGTGTTGAAAAAAGCGTCTGGTAGAAAGGAAGAAGCTCGTACATTCCAAGTGCAAGCGGAAGCCCTATGCGGCCTCTTCTGTTTCCTCCCTTTTTATCTATGAACTCTTTTAGAAGTTCTTGCTTGTACATGTATAAGTTGAGATCGCTTGATTCTATGTTCTTTATTCCCGTGATAGGTTTTTCACATTTGTTTCCGCTAATCAGCCTGCGTTTTAGTCCAAAGTCGTTTATCGTTAAAAGACAGTGGTTGCTGCATCCGTTGCACCTTGTGCTTTTTATTCTCGGATTCAGTTCCCTAAGTTCTTCCTTGCATATGATGCTTGAAGCTCCGCCGTCTTTTTCTTTCATCCTTTTTGCATAAAGAGCAGCACCAAAAGCACCCATAAGACCGGCAATTTCTGGCCTTATAACATCTCTTCCGAGTTCCATCTCAAATGCCTTAAGAACAGCATCGTTTAAGAATGTGCCGCCCTGTACTACGATGTTTTCTCCAAGGGCATCCTTGCTCTGCGCCCTGATAACCTTATAAAGGGCGTTCCTTACAACAGAGATGGCAAGGCCTGCTGATATGTCTTCAATGGAAGCGCCGTCCTTTTGCGCCTGTTTTACAGAGCTGTTCATAAAGACCGTACATCTTGATCCAAGGTCTACAGGCTCTTTTGAGTCTATTGCAAGAGCTGCAAACTCCTGACTTGACTTTCCAAGCGCGTTGGCAAACGTCTGAAGAAACGATCCGCAACCAGAAGAACAGGCTTCATTTAAGAATATGTCGTCGATTGCTCCGTCTCTTATCTTAAAGCATTTGATATCCTGTCCGCCGATGTCGATTATGAAATCAACATTTTCTTTAAAATGTTTCGCACCTAGAAAATGCGCCTGAGTTTCTACTAAGCCATAATCAAGATTGAAAGCTGTTTTTAACAGATCCTCTCCATATCCGGTTGAGGCAGATCCTTTTATTATGATGTTAGGATAGTCATCATAAACGCTCTGAAGAAAACTCATGATGGCTTGCACTGGATTACCGTTATTAGGACTGTAGCGAGAGAGAAGCATCTTCTCGTCTTTATCGATTAGGGCGCATTTTATCGTCGTGCTTCCTGCATCGATTCCTAAATATGCCTCACCGCTGTAAGTAATAGGGTTGGTGGATTCTATTGTAGCTTTCTTATGCCTTTTTATGAAAGCGTTATAGTCTTCCCTGTTTTTAAATAGGGCAGGGAGCTTTACGTAGTTTCCGCTTCCTTTTAAGCTTCCAATTAATTTAATGAGGCTTGAAAGGTTGGTCTTTTTCCCACCTGTTGATAATGCTGTTCCGAGAGCAACATAATAAAGCGAATTCTCTGGGCATGTTCCCTTTGTATTGAGAGCCTCGTCAAAATGCTTTCTCAAGTTTTTTATGAAGGTCAAAGGGCCTCCAAGATATACTACGTTTCCCTCTATTTTCCTTCCTTGCGCTAGCCCTGCTATAGTTTGGTTTACAACCGCAACTAAGATTGATGCCGCGATATCTTCAGTTCTTGCCCCCTGGTTGATAAGCGGCTGTATGTCTGATTTTGCAAATACGCCGCAGCGCGATGCTATCGTGTAGATTTCTGTGGCATTCTCCGCCAGTCGGTCGACTTCATCCATGGATATTCCAAGCAGCGTTGCCATCTGATCTATAAAAGCGCCAGTTCCTCCTGCGCATGTGCCGTTCATTCTGACTTCAAGTCCATTGGTTAGAAAGAGGATCTTCGCATCCTCTCCTCCAAGTTCAATTACAGAATCGGTTCCTGGAAGAAATCTGTTTACCGCAAGGCGCGTCGCATACACTTCCTGTACGAACGGGATGCCTGATTTCTCGCTTAAACCCATTCCTGCAGATCCGGATAGGGATACCTCTACATCCGCATCCCCAAGCTTATCTAAGGCATCCTGAAGCATCTTTGCCGAGCGTTTGAATATTTCTGAATAGTGGCGCTCATAAGCGCTATATACTAAATTTAGATTTTCATCTATGGCTACTACTTTCATAGTAGTAGAGCCGACATCTATACCTATTTTAAGCATAACAGTTAAGAAAATAATGAAAATAAAAAGTTTTGAAAAGAGAAATAATTTAATTTTGCATGGTTAATTAGCACTATTGAGCGGTCATTAGACAAAATGGCAAACAATGTAATAATTTACTGTCTGCTTTCATCCCAAATTATTTAGTAAGCAAACTTTTGCTTTCTAAAACTAAGCAGGAGTTTGAATCTTATTGCAACAAATTCCTGCTCAAAACTAAAACTCTAGCCTTTTAAGCTCTTTCACGTCATTTTCTATTGCTTCCGGCATTTTGACTCTGCCATCAAATACCTTCATGTCTTTAAAGCCTGTGCCTGTTAAAAGCACTACAATGTTCGCATCCTTTCCCAAAACTTCTTCTGCATGCGTCTTGTCTTTTAAGAATGCGGCATATGCTGTCGATGCGGCAGGCTCTGCCATGACTCCAGCGCATTTAGCAAGTGCGAACTCTGCATCTATTATCTCTTCATCTTCGACTTCGACGCTCCATCCTCCTGACTCTTTTATATAATCGACGGCCATACGTCCGTTTGCAGGAAGAGAGACGGAGATGCTGTCGGCAATAGTTGTTGCATTTACCATAGAGTAATCTGAATAATTCAGAGCTCTTGAGATTGCATTTGACTTGGATGACTGCGAACAGATAAGACGTGGAAGCTTCTTAATGAGACCTGCCTTTAAAAGATCTTTAAATCCTTTTGCAACTCCTGCTATTATGCATCCGTCTCCTACCGGCACATAAACAGCATCGATTTCTTTTCTTCCCATCTGCTCGAAAAGTTCTATGGAAATGCTCTTTTTCCCCTCTATGGTCATCGGATTGTATGCGGTATTTCTGTTGATTCCTCCATACATCTTCGTGTACTCGATAGAAAGGGCAAATGCATCATCATATGTTCCTTTTACAGGAATTACCTTAGCCCCATATATGATGCTTTGCATCAGCTTGTTTACAGGAGCGGTGTAGGGGACGAATAGTACGATATCAAGACCGAGGGCTGCTCCGACTGCGCTCATTGCAGCTCCTGCGTTTCCTGTGGAGGCTAGGGCTATCTTTCTCTCTTTGTGGCTCAGGGCCTGTTCTGCTACAAGATAGCTTGCTCTGTCTTTAAAAGATCCTGAGATAAGCTGACTGTCAAGTTTGAAAAAAAGGTTTTTAAATCCCGTCTCTTTTATGATCCTCTCAGGTTTTAACAGTGGGGTTACTCCGATAGGAAAAGCAGAACGGTGTTTAGTCTCATAAGGATAAAAGTCTTCAGGTTCAACTTTTGTTTTTTTAGAGGCTTCTTTGAGAACGTCATCGCTAAGTTCTACTCTTAATACCCCTTTAGAAAATGTCTTTCCGTCGTTTTCCTTTTCGCACTCTGGGCAGAGATACATGATCTCGTCTGTTGCGTACTCCCTTCCACATGTGGAACATACATATTTAAATCTCATAGTTTCTCCAAAATTAATGCCGAGAAAACTCTCGGCAAATGTTTAACCTTCGATCTCCTTATTGAAGGCTTCAATAAGTTCGTCAATCTTCTTAGTAAAGCCTGGAAGTCTCTTCCAGTAGTTCTTATCGTACCACTGCTCGTTGAGCTCCTCGTAAGTCTTTCCCTGCTGTTCGACCCATGTGTAATACTTGAGGTTGTGGATTCTGAGCCTGTCGTAGTAGCCAAGTTCAAGCGCATTGTCGATTCCCTGATGGAGTAGGGATGCAGAATGTACTTTTGCAGCATCCATAGTGCTGAATGCGCCGTTTTGATCTTCAAGCTCCTTAAGTCTTGATGTATACATTGAAGATGAGTCTGTAAGAATTGTGAATACGACGTCGTCCTCATCCATTTCGTAGTATTTAGCCATCTTTATGGATGCAAGGAGGTTTCCGATTCCAGATATTCCAAAGAGTGAGAGATCGTCAATCTGACTCTCTGTAAGTCCTACTTCTCTCAGATAATCCTTTCCTTGCTTCTCGTTAAACAGACGGAAGGTGTCCATGCAATCCTGATCGTCGATTGAAAGAACCATATCCGTGTTTCTCACGTTATGAATCCATGGAACGTGCTTATCTCCAATTCCTTCGATCCTGTGGGCTCCGAAACCGTTCCTCAATAACGTCGGACATTGCAATGCCTCTCCTGAACCTATCTTGATATGAGGATATACGTCCTTTAAGTGATCGCCTGCAGCAAGAGTTCCGCCAGAACCAGTACTTGAAACATAACCCTTGACCTGGTCGTCTTTAATTCCTAGATTTTTCAAAACCTCAATAATTGCAGCTCCCGTAACCTCATAGTGCCATAGATAGTTTTCAAACTGCTCGAACTGATTAAAGATTACGATGTTGTTTCCTCTTTCGGCATTTAGCTCGTGGCACTTGTCGAAAATTTCTTTTACGTTTGACTCGCATCCAGGTGTTGCTATGATTTCACCTGCAACAGTCTTAAGCCAGTTGAATCTCTCCTGGCTCATATCCTCGGGAAGGATTGCAATGCTCTTACATCCTAGAAGTGCGGAGTTGTAAGCGCCTCCTCTGCAGTAGTTTCCAGTGCTTGGCCATACTGCCTCCTGCTTTACCGCATCGAAGTTTCCAGTAACAAGTGCTGGAGCTAGACACGCATATGTCGCACCTACCTTATGAACTCCGCATGGGAAGAATTTTCCGGCAAGGGCGAATATCCTCGCCTTTACCCCAGTGATCTCTCTTGGAATTTCAATATAGTTTACGGATGAGAATAGTCCGCCTTTCTCCTTTCTCTCGTTATGCCAGTTGATTCTATAAAGGTTTATTGGATTTACATCCCATAGTCCTACGTCCTTGAGCTTTTCCTTTACGTCATTACTGATTAAACTTGGATTGATCATCTCTTTAAACGTTGGAAGCTTGATGCCTTTTTCCCTGCATCTTGCAGCGTTGCTTTTCATTACTTTTTCATTCATCTGTAGATTAATTTGCATTTTAATCTCCTTATATATCTAAATAACAGTATAAATTATCTAGCGTGTTTGTAAAGAAAAATAGTAGGATTTGCATTTTCCAGCTATATTTTTGAGCTAATACTAAATTTATACGCTGAATTTTCCACTACTTGATGTTTTAATAACACCCTTTTTCTTTCCAAAATCAAATGCTTTGTTAAAGAGCGATACCACCTGGCTTCCTTTTCTCAGGTATTCAAGTTCTTTTGAAAATAATTCGAGGATTTCTTTCTTTTTCAGTTTCTTACCGCTATTTTCAAGCACGTAAATTATAACGTTAAGCGCCTCTGTAACAGGGATTTGGTAAGAGTATCTTATCTCCTCCGGATCGTCTGGAGTAGGGCGGAAATAATTGCATGGCTCTTCTTTATAGAACTCCTTCTCTCCGCATACAATTTCGCTTTTTATCCTTTCCTCCGTTTCGAGCTCTTTTATAATGGACTCGTACATATCGTTAAGAAGGGATCCAAGGCGAAGTATTCCATAGCTGTTAATCAGTCTTTTTGATAAAAGAGAATTAGTAATAGGGGCCTCGGCATCTATAATTCTTACTATCCTTTCTTTAGCATCTTCATTGTAATCTCCCTTTAAAAACTCTTGGGAGTCTACATGTTTTTCTTCCAGAAGCGCTTTCTGATACTCTCTTTTTTCAATCATAGCAATATTTTAAATCGAGAGATGAAAGTAAGCAAGAAAATAAAACCAAGGCCCGTCTTTTTAGAATTCGATCAGCTCATCAGTTTAATTTCTATGACGGAGAAAACCTCTCAAGAAAAGGTGATGTAGTCGTAGTTTCAATCAACCACAGGCTGAACGTGCTTGGATTTTTAAATCTTGCAAAGTATGGAGAAGAGTACAAATACTCTGCTAATATCGGCATATTGAACATCATAGATGCGTTAAAGTGGATTCAGGAGAACATAGAATCATTCGGAGGCGATCCTAATAACGTGACGCTGTTCGGCCAGAGCGGAGGAGGAAGCAAGATCACAGCCTTGATGGCATCTCCTCTAGCAAAAGGACTTTTCGAGAGGGGAATCGTTGAAAGTGGCGGAAATACGACTTTCATGAGCGAAGAACTTTCTGAGTGGATAACAGATATCATAATCTCTTATCTTGAAATAGAGGATGTTGAGCAGTTGCAGAGCATACCTTATGAAGATCTTCTTGAGGCTGGCGAATATGCGCTATCAACGCTTGGCGAAGAGATGGGAGTTATAAACCCAGTATATGGAACATACACTCTCATATGGGAACCTGTCGTGGATGGTGTTGTAATAGAGTCTGATCTAGTAACTGATGACGGACTTGCCGAGAGCACAAAGGATTACGGCTTGATGGTAGGAGCTATTTTAACCGAATTTGAAGCTGACGATCTTGCACTTGATCCAGGAAGATATCAGAGCGACAACCCGAATTCATGGAGCAGCGAGGAAACAGAAAAGAGATTGAATGCGGCTTTTGGCGAGTACAGTGATGAAATCGTAGACGAATTCCTCTCAATCTATCCCGATAAGAGTGCGGGAGATGCTCTTTTTGTCGATACAGGATTCAGAGTAGGCATGGAGGCAGTACTCGATGCAAAAGATCAGAGTTCGGACATTCCTGTCTATGCTTACATTTTTAGCTACGAGTCTCCGATTATGAACGGAGTTTTCACCGCATATCATACGGCAGAACTGCCATTCGTATTTGATAATATCGAACTGGTAGATACCATCGTACCTTACACAGAGGATACTCTTGAGCTTGAGGATAAGATGAGCCAAGCTTGGATCAATTTTGCACGCTATGGGAATCCAAACGTTGATGGAATGGCTCAATGGGAACCTTATAGGCAGATGAAGGGGCTACTATGATATTCGATAGCGACATACGTCTCGGCTATCATCCAGATAGAGAGCTTCTAAGTTTAATAAGGACGGCAAGAGAGCTGTAACCCAAGGTTATTACTGGATGAAAAATCAAGACTACTTTGCACATGCTTTTTGCCTTATATTAACTAGTGTTAATAAGATTGGAGGATTAAGATGAGAAAAGAACTTGGAGCAAAACCATATTTGTTTCCGCAGCCAGTTTTAATAATTGCGACATACGATGAAAACGGAACAAGTTGAATAAGGCTGGATTTACAACGTCTAAAAGTACTTCTGTAGACGCACCGATTATCAATGAGCTTCCCCTTGCCTTAGAGTGCGAACTTATAAAAGTAATAGACGGAAGCAAGTACCTTGCAAGGATAGTAAACGTCAGCGCGGATGAGAAGATATTAGACTCAAACGGGGAAGTGGACGTTGAGAAGTTGAAGCCGATCACCTATGACACTGCCCATTTTTTCTATTATGCGTTAGGAGAGAAGGTTGGGCATGCGTTCAAGGATGGAAATGCTTTAAAGTAAACGGAGGAGAGAATGAAAAAAGTTCTATCGCTATTATTAATAAGCCTTATTGCTATTTCTTTTGCATTTTCCGATGGCTTAAGACTAGAAGATCAGGGCTATTTTTCAGCAGGCGGAATCGTAGTAGAAAACGACGGGGTATTCGATCCTGTTAACGGACAATACTCGCAAGAAGGACAGCTTCTACACGCAGATCATGCAAATGTTTTCTATCAGATTCCTGAGGATGCCAATTCCCATGCGATGGTATTTCTTCATGGATTCGGACAGTCAAGAATGGGATGGATGAGCACTCCTGACGGAAGAGACGGTTGGAACGACTATTTCCTAAATAAGGGCTACAGCACATACTTGGTCGATCAGCCAAGACGCAGAGAGGCAGGACAGACTAGCAAAGCCGCATCTATCTCAACGGATCCTCAGGAGCTTGCATGGTTTACACAGTTTAGAATGGGACGCTGGCCTAACTTTAATGAAGGATCTCAGTTCCCTCAGGATGAGGAGTCTATCAATCAGTTCTTCAGACAGATGACTCCTGATACAGGAGATATCGACTTTGCCGTAATTTCAGACGCTCTTATCGATGTCTTTGAGAAGTCTGGTCCTGGAATTCTTTTAACTCACTCTCAGGGTGGATACCCAGGATGGACTGTTGCTGCAAACAGCGAGAATGTTGAAGCTGTTATCGCAATAGAGCCAGGCGGATACCCGTTCCCAGAGGATAAGATGCCTGAGCCTGTAGACACAGGATATTATACCGTTAGCGGTACGCCGATGTCAGATGAAGAGTTTGCTCGTCTTATCGAAAAACCGATCATCATCTACTACGGAGATTACGTAGATAGTGATAGCGATCTTCCTGCAGAGAGGTTCTGGGGTGCTGGACTAAACAACGCCTATGCCTTTAGAGACCTCGTAAACGAGATGGGAGGAGACTGCACGGTCGTATATCTTCCTGATATCGGAATTACGGGAAACTCTCACTTCTTATTCCAAGAGAAGAATAATATGGAGATCGCAGATACAGTCTATTCTTGGCTCTCAGAACATGGTTTGAACTGAAAGTTCTAGACTAATAGGAATTTGCCTTGGCTTTTTTTGTCCAAAGAAAACCTCCGCATTGTGCGGAGGTTCCAATAAGCTTTAGCTATACACAATAAAAAAACAGTCCTACTATCGGAGGTGCGACTGCCAAGAAGCACCGAGATGAGGAGGACTGAATGGATAATGAGAGT
>CASENB010000001.1 GCA_949289305.1 uncultured Spirochaetales bacterium | reverse complement strand
TATTGGGTCTTTGTCCAAATGGATTCATCCTTGGTAGCCGACAAGACTCCGTCTTTCATACTCCATACTTCAGGATTGTCATCAGGAGGAAGATGTAATGGTATCATGGGAGTCCCAATCACATTCCTCGATAGATACAACCCAGAGCAATTCGAGATTGTCGGAAACGAATATACTCTCGAAATCGACAGAGGACGAGGATACATCAACGGGAAACGCATGTACAGCAGAATTTTCATTAAGAGGAAGGTGTAACGGCTTGATGGGAGTTCCTATTACTTTTCTCGACAAATATAACCCTGATGAATTTGAAATTATAGGAAGCTATAATAACAGTTCAATTGAAAACAAAAAAGATGAAGGGTATGTTTTAAGCTGGGATACGCCTACAATAATAAAAGGAGAAGAAAAGCTTTGGAATGGACCAGTAATAAATAAGCGTCCATTATATAAGCGAATAGTAATTAAAAGACGGAGGCTAAATGAAAATAGAACAGAGAAATATTAAAGTTAGAGATGTTTTTAACGGCTACGTTGATAAGGGCGATGATGGGGTTTTTGCTTACAATGGAAAGCTCTCCATCAGACCTCCGTACCAAAGAGAGTATGTATATGAAATTGACCAAGCTGAGGCTGTTATTCAGACTGCAATCAAAGGATATCCATTGAATGTAATGTATTGGGCTAAAACTAGTGATGATACTTTTGAAGTCATGGACGGTCAGCAGAGAACACTCTCTGTCATGAAGTTTCTATCCCACCAGTTTGCTATTACGCTTGATGGGAAAAGCTACTATTACGACTCTCTTCCAGATGATAAATATAATGCGTTGATGGATTATGACTTCATGGTATATGTCTGTGAAGGCACGGAATCGGAAAAGCTTGCTTGGTTTGAGACCGTAAATATAGCTGGAGTAAAACTCTCGCCTCAAGAGCTGAGGAATATCTCATATACGGGACCTTGGCTTACTGATGCGAAATTCCACTTTTCTAAACGCACCTGCGCCGCAAAAGGGCTGTCTGATAGATACATAAAGGGAGACCCTAACAGGCAGGAGCTTTTGGAAAAAGCTTTAAAGGGCATTTGCGAATACCAAGGTTTAAATGATATTACCGACTACATGGCGGCTCATAAAAGCGATCAGGATGCAGATGAGCTATGGCAGTATTTTCAAGACGTTATCAACTGGATAGAAAAGATCTTTCCCAACTATTACAAAGACATGTTAGGTCTTGATTGGTGCCATCTCTATAATAAATATGGCAAGAACAAATACAATTCGTCTGAGATGGGAAGGGAAACAGACAAATTGCATAAGGATAAAGAAGTTCAAAACAAAAAAGGAATCTATGAATACCTTCTCAGCAAGGATAAGGATCCTTACGCTGGCAGACTCCTTAGTTTAAGACAGTTCGATGAAGATGACAAAATAACGGTATATAATCAGCAAAAAGGCATCTGCACCGTATGCAAACAACACTTCAAGATTGATGAAATGGAAGGAGACCATATCAAGCCTTGGTCAAAAGGCGGAAAGACAGATATTTCAAACTTACAGATGCTATGCAAGCATTGTAATAATATAAAATCCGATAAGTATTAAAAGATTTATAAATTTTGGTTCTTCACGGAAAGTTGAGGGATTAAGGGATAGAGATTGAAAAAGAGAGCATGTGAGTTCTAAAGTTTAGTTACCACACAAAACATAGGACGAACACATGCTCTTAGAACAAATTATAGCAAATAACCCATCACTTCAACCATATGAATACGACAATACAGAGATAGCAGAAGACAGGCATCGGCTGGTACTGCATCTGGCAGCAGGAAGGGAACAGCAGAAGAAAGGTGCCCCTACTGCAAAGGACATGTGCATGTCCTGGGCAGCTGCAGCATGAGGCTGAGGGACATGCCGGTCTATACTGGAACGAGACAGGATCTTGAGATAAGCTACCACCGGTACAGATGTCAGAGCTGTGCAAGGACATTCTGCGAGGAGATTCCATTCAAGTATCCGGAGACGAGGATAAGTGAGCGTGCCGCATCATGGATAAGCTCATTCCTGCGCTTCAACATACCTATTTCAACCGTCCAGAAGATCACAGGGGTGCACTGGGATACGATAAAACACATACAGCAGCAGATCATGGACGAGGCAGTTGCAGACAGAAGGCGGAAGCTTCTTGGCAAACCGAAGCATCTGGCAGTGGATGAATTCGCCTTCCACAAGGGGCACAGGTATACAACATGCATCATGGATCTCGATACCGGGGATGTTATCTGGGTAGGAAAAGGAAGGACTAAGGCAGACTTTACTATCTTCTTCCATGAAATAGATATGGATTACCTTTCAGAGGTCGAGGCCGTGGCAATAGACATGAATGCCTCATACAATGCACTGATAAGTGAGAATCTGCCGCATGCCAGGATAGTCTACGACCGCTACCACATGCAGGCGCAGTTCGGCAAGGATGTTCTTGGAACAGTCAGGCTGGATGAAGCAAGAAAGCATAAGGACAAGGCAAGGCGGCAGTGGCAGTAGCCAACCATATGCTCAGGATAGGGCTTGCTCTCCTTCATCACCATGACATCTACTGCACTGCAAAGGAGTATAACTGCGAGAAGCTTAAGACCAAGCTTGCTGGTTATAAACTAAGCGCCCTTTCCTCTTACCTTCCACAGTAACTCAGGGCGCTCACATATTAAGATCTTTTTAAAAACCTTGTACTCCAAGGTTCATCTCTTCATGCACTTTTGTCAATCGTTTTAATCCAGAATTGCTCGTCTATCTTTTCTTCTTGACTTACGGGCTCAAATAAAAGGCTCCCCTGTTTTTCAAAACTAGGAGAACCTTTCGAATTAGGCTCTGGAAATGCCTAACTTAATGACATTGGCGCGAAGCTAGCTATTTTATTCATCTTATAATACTCTTTTCTGTCCTCTGTTAAGAAGTTCAGTAAGTTTTGCAGATGGATCTTTGAACTTTGATAGGAAGATCATTGCTGCGATGATATATGGCTTATAGGATGCTTCCTTATATAGCGGTGTTAAGTAGCGATCGAATACGGATGCATCTACCTCGCCCTCTTTGCAACTTACACCGCTGATGTCGGCAGGAAGACAGTGCATGTAAAGCGCCTTTCCGTCTTTCGTTGTCTTCATAAGCTCTTCCGAGCATGTCCAGTTCTTGAACTTCGCATTGTTTGCAAGGCATCTCTTCTCAAGATCTTTAAGATCGTCGAACTTGCCCTCTTCAACAAGCTTTGTCCTTTCCTGCATTACTGCAAACGGAGCCCATGATTTTGGATATACGATATCAGCATCCTTGAACGCCTCTTCCATGCTTGATACTTTCTTATAAGATCCGCCAGAGCGCTTTGCGTTCTCTCTTGCAACGTCCTCAACATCGCTCATGATGTCGTATCCCTCTGGATGGGCTAGAACTACGTCCATTCCGAATCTTGTAAAGAGTCCGATAATTCCCTGAGGAACTGAGAGCGGCTTTCCGTAGGATGGTGAGTAAGCCCATGTCATTGCAATCTTCTTGCCTTTTAGATTCTCAACTCCTCCAAAGTAGTTGATTACATGGAGCATGTCTGCCATTGACTGCGTCGGGTGGTCGATATCGCACTGAAGGTTGACAAGCGTCGGTCTCTGCTCAAGAACCCCGTCATTATACCCTTCTGCAACAGCGTCGGCAACCGTCTTCATATATGTATGGCCCTTTCCGATATACATATCGTCTCTGATTCCGATTACGTCAGCCATGAAAGAAACCATGTTTGCTGTCTCTCTGACAGTCTCTCCATGAGCAATCTGAGAAAGCTTCTCATCAAGATCCTGTACTTCCAGGCCTAAAAGGTTACATGCAGATGCGAAAGAGAAACGAGTTCTCGTACTGTTATCGCGGAAGATGCTGATACCAAGGCCAGAATCGAAAACCTTACTAGAGATGTTGTTCTCTCTTAGTCCTCTTAAGATTTCAGCTACCAGGAATGTTGCTGCAATCTCATCGTCACTCTTTTTCCAAGTATGGAAGAAATCATTAAGATACATACCCTCGCTGTTTAGCGATGCAAGGGAGCAAATTTTTGCTTCGATTTCACTTTTGCTTATAGCCATTTAGACCTCCAAAATATCTAAGTTCAGCATAACATTAAAGATGAAAGTAAGCAAGGAATATGTTGCGTTCTGTTGCGAATGCAAATTATTATACACATCTGCATTCATTCTTTCTTCAGATGGTTTATTATTATTTCTTTTTTTATCGATACAAAACAAAACATCAATTCTCAAACAGGTGTATAATGCGATTAGTTTTTTCTCTATACCTCTATACTCCATTTGATAATTGCTTAATGATTCGTGCAATTTCCTCATAAGTTGTTGCTAGTCGAGCCTTGATCTCTTCTTTGGATATATCATTTTGCGGTTCTGGATTCAGATATAACATAGGAGAAAAACTATCAAGATTAACATTAACATAAGGAACAATATTTGAAATTGCCGAAATCTTTTTCTCTTGTATTATCTCATTAATCCGAGGTGAAATATTAACTCCTTCTTCGTTAATGTAAATATCTTTTTCAAGATCAATTTTATAATTAGATGCATCAATGAATATAACTTCTTTATTATTTGTTTTAGATAAAATCAATAAATTAGTCTTAACAGTTGAATTATACCAACTAGCAGGTAATGATATTACAGCATTAAGAAGATTTTCTTTCATTAAGAACTCTCTAACAGATAAAAATTTTGCACTAGTTAAATATGATCCAGTAACAGCTATTACAGCAATTCCGTTATTTCTTAAAGCCTTTACGGCACGAATGATACTCATTCCTCCTGCATCTTTTGTCGAGAGATCATCGCATGAGAATTCTTGAGATAAAGCAACGAGGCCTAAAGGAGGTTCCATGAATATCTTATCAGCTACATTCTCTTCGTAAACTTCAGACTCTAGGCTTCTAATATTAATTTTAAAATCTTTAATATCAAATAAGATTGAAAACAAAATGATACTATTCTTTTTTACTATATCATAAAGTATATATTTTTTTGCTTTTCCTTTTGTAATTTCAAAAGTTGAAATTCCTCGACCTGCAACATAATCAGCAAATACTTCATCAGAACTAACATTAAGCAATGTAGAAGCCAGAGAATATAAGGCAAGTGATGCACTATTTGCAGAATAACGAGAATAATACATTACAGAAAGATAATTCGTTGCAGCTACTACATCATGCAATTCTATTTCCTTCTGTTCTCCATTTAACATTCCTAAATTCCAACCAGGGATAAGACTAAAATCAATATTGTTTATAAAAAAAGCAAATGACTGCTCTGAAAATCTAAATCGAATAACATTAAGGTTTTCACCTGTGATTTTTTCGAGATTTTTAATAATTAATTCAATATCTTTTGCAGGATATCCAATTGCAGTTGGATTGGTAAAAAACATTGCTACTTTATTATAACTAGAAAATTCAGATACATCCTTCATTCCTAAGCCCTTGATTGCAACATACTTAAGTGTAATGAAGCAAAGATAACTTTCAAGAGATGTTTCACTTTCCACTACATTAGGGAATAAAGCACCTATCCTGCGAAGTTCATCACGAGTCCTTTTATTTAACATTTTTTTCTCTCCCAAATGCGTACTCAAAATTTGCCAATTCAAGATTATAGGCATATTCTACAAGTTTTTTTAGTTTGATGATGTTTCTATATCTAGCGCTGATATCTTTCTGCTCTTCTCTAGAGACATCAATAATATCAAGATTTCTCACACTACTTATTTTAAGAATTGGTATTACGGCTCCGCCACAAGCAGTTACATACTGATACTTTGCAGATTCACTATTAAGATACATAACCAAAAATAATGGGTCGATTTCTCTAATATTTGTCATCCTACAACAAAATGAAGGAATAAGAAGGCCTTCATCTTCTTTATCGATATAAGCAGCTCCATACGGAGAAGACAGCTTAAAAACTATATCGCCTTCCTTTGTTATATTATTTTCAGAAGGTTTTTTAGAAAATGTCTCTATTACTAATGCTTCATGATCCACTCGCCCATCTTTTATAGCTTTGGGAATAAGAACTTTCATTTCTATTTTTCTAGTGTCAGAATCATCTTCCTTCCCTTTTAGTCTAGATGTAATCTGCCCAGAAATAACATCACACAGCGAATCCAATTTCATATGAAATCTCCTTTCTATTAAGTTTATCATTGTACATAGCCATATTGTTTTTACAATGTTTCCTCTGCTTCATTGATTCATATTGCTTATCATTACGCGGCTTCCAATTTGTTGAACGTTTTAGATTATCCATATCCTCAACACAATCATAACAGAATCCAGCCATCAAACACTCTTTTTTGTTCTTAGAAGTTAGGAAAGGATTTTCTTTATTTGAGAAAACTTGATCCCTATACTCAAAATAAGAAACAGTTTTTACTTTGATTATTGCATTCTTATGCCCGTGTTTTACGCGAGGTATGTTTCTACAAATCTTAGTCGCCTCTTTTACAGAAGAAGCAGTAACAGGAAAATCAACGCTTATATATTTTCCTCTTCCAACATGTCCGCAAGCAGCAGTAATTATATAATATTGCATATAAATCACTCCTTTTGATGATATATTTTTTATGTACAATGATAATTTAACACAGCAAATTAAATATGTCAATATATTTTTTGATATATTTTTTATGTTCGTAATTTTGGGCAAAAAAAATTTTATTACTCAATTAATGAATTACATAAAAAATTAAAAATGTTCGTAATAAAATAAAAAAGATAAGAAGTACCAATATATTATTTGCATTCATTGAGGCAAAAAAAATAACTCCAGTTAGGAGTTATCTCTTTGTTTAAGCCCCCTGTCGGATTCGAACCAACGACCCCGAGATTACAAATCACGTGCTCTGGCCAGCTGAGCTAAGGAGGCGTTTTTTGCAACGTTGATAACATAGCAAGAAAATAAAACAATTGCAATATGTTTTTTCAAAATTTTTATAAAAAGGCGTGCCGCTTAAAGCACGCCACGTTTCACTTTATTTGCTTGTAAGACTGAAGCTCTCAGTCCAGCTGTTATTGTTCTCATCCGTTACCGTTATTGTAAGCGGTATGCTTCTTGAGCTCTCGCTGCCTGTGTATACTACTTTCGTAGATACGCTTCCAGTGCATCCTGCAGGAAGTCTTCTGAAATAAAGCTCATCAGTTAAAACAGAGAGAGAGGCATCAGAACTCTCAATTTTTACTGTGAGGTTATCCATATCCTCATCTCCTGTGTTCTCTACAGTAAAACTTAGCGTTACCTGAGTGTTTCTTGGAAGAGTCGAATAAGGACTGGTCTTTACATTGCCGATTGCAAGATCTGCATATATTGCACTGAACTTAGCACCATTTCCCCTTACCTTATAAACTTCCTCTTCAGGTCCAAGGAACTCGCCGGTTGTTGCATCGTACCATCCGATAAATACGCTTCCGTCCTCTGTCGCGCTTAGCTGAGGAATCTGGATCTCATCCCCTTCCTTTACATTCTCATTCATCTGATCAAGATTTGTCTTAGAGTCTGTAAAGCTTACGCTGTTCTGCCAAATAGCATAAAGGTTCTGATCTGTCAAAGGCATCTTGATAGTCTCTCCTGGCGCGTATGTAACCTCATTCTCTGTTACGCCCCAGCCTGCCAAATAGCCGAGCTTGTTAGCATTTGCACCGATGGACTCCTGATCAGGAAGCGTCACATCAGAACCTGGCTCAATGCATACGGATGACGTATAGCTATAAGAATATCCGTCGCCCTTTACAGAATAATCTAGGCTTAAAGTCGGACTATAGTAAGATGAATTCTCATAAAGCCACTTTGCATCGCTAAGAGCCTGCTCTTCATCCTCTTCAACGATTAAGGCAAGAAGCGCATCGCTCTGCTCTTTTGTAATATCATAGGAATAAAGATTATTCATCTCATCCCTTGCTTCTAGAAAGAGCTCCATATTGCCTTTCTTCAAAGCCTTATCCATGCTCTTTGACGCGCTTTGCATTTCGCTCTGACTTCTATCTTTTAAACTTGAATAAGTATCGATCGCACCTCTTAGATCGCTACTTTCAATCTTAGTTGAAAACTCTTGATATAGTTCGTTGGCACTGGATGCGAAAACTGTAGAAAAGCTTAAAACCAATATTAATAATACTAATAAAGTTTTCTTTTTCATTTTTTCCTCTCCTTCTTGCTATTAATATCGCCTATGATGGTGATGAAAAAATGAATAGAATGTGTCGCTTTTGAGTAATACTGTGAACAAAAAAGACGGCACATGATGCCGCCTATTTTAAACTTCATTTAAGTTTTTTCTTATTTTGAATATTTTCTATATAATTGAGAAATTATTTTTATCCCTTCCTTTACAACTTCATCTTCAGCAGAATAATTTAGTCTCAGACATTTATCGTAATGCGGATGAGGATAGGCCTTATCGTCCGTTCCGTAGAACGAATACTCTCCCGGAACAGTTACTACTCCATAGTCTTTCAAAATCTTATAGAATTCGATCGTCGAGATCCTAAGAGATGGAAGATAGAGCCAGATGAAGATGCTTCCTTCGCTCTTATGGAAGAAATATTCAGTGCCGTCAAAGAAAGTGCGGATATAGTTTTGACAGAGCTCGCTCTTCTTCTTGTAAAATGGCATTACGACATCTTTTGAAATTCGCTCAAGCTCTCCTGATGTAATTAACGGCGCGATAAGGGCCTGTCCAAACGATCCAGATGCCAATGATGATATGGCATTTATATTCGATATGGCATCAACAACCTCTTTTCTCGCAATAATTATTCCTGTCCTAACCGATGGAAGACCTATTTTTGATAGGCTCATGGAAAGAATGATGTTCTCATTCCACATAAGCTTTGCATCTTCAAAAATAATAGATGGGAAAGGAAGGCCGTATGCGTTATCAATGAAGAGGGGAATGTCATGTTCTGCAGCCATCGATGATAAGAAGTCTATCTCGTCATCACGCAGTACGTTTCCACTTGGATTGGTTGGACGCGATACGCAGATTGCGCCAACCTCTTCATGTTCTTTTAAATATGATCTTACGGCATCCTTATCCAAGATGTATTTAAACGTATGATCATCGTAATACTCAAGCTTTGATGCGACACTTCTCATCATCCCCTTATAAATTCCCTGATCAGCATAACCGACATACTCAGGCACTAAAGGGAAAAGCACAGTTTTAAAATCTGATGAGAACTTCCCTGCAAAAAGATTGAATAGATAGAACATGCTTATCTGGCTTCCATTCGTAATTGCGATGTTATCACGAGTTAGAGGCCATCCGTATTTAGATGAAAAATAGCAGGCTAAATCATCTATGAACGAAAGGCGTCCCTGAGGCGCATCGTATGCAGAGAGCACAGCTAAGATCTCTTTTGATTCTATCATTTCCTTAAGCCTCTTTTCGTACATCAAAGAGACTTCTTCTATTCGAGCCGGATTTCCCCCTCCTAATGGATACGTCTTTATGCCATCCTTCAAAGGACGCCCCAAATCGTCCATTAGTTCGAGTATTCCAGATCGCTCTGTAAGCTTTTTGCCGAAATCAGATAATTGCATAGCCAATATTAAAACGCACTCTTATTTTTCTTCAAGATGAAAAGAGCTTAACAGAGAAAAACAATCTAGCTATACTGGCTTGGTGAAAAAAGAAATAGACTTAAAAAATGATCCTTTATTCCCGCTTTGTTTAAAGCTTAGCCTGCCGACTGCAATATCTCAGGCGGTACAGGTTCTTTACTCAATTGTGGACAGAATGTATATAGGACACATAGAAATAATAGGAAGCGAGGCTCTTGCCGCAGTCGGAATCGCATCCCCGCTTACCTCTTTAGTCAGTTCGTTCAGCGTTCTTATAGGACTTGGAGGCTCGCCTATAATGGCGATGAAGCTTGGCTCAGGCGATAAAAAAGGCGCATCGGATGTTCTAAACACCGCACTGTATCTTTTAATACTCCTTTCGCTAATCCTGTTTCCTATCTTCTATTTCTTTAGAGTGCCGCTGCTGTCGGCATTCGGGGCAACAGAGGCTAACATAGCATACGCAGAGGAATATCTAAGGTATTATTTATATGGAACGCCTTTCGTAATAATTGCAAACGGCCTAGCATCCTACCTTATAAACCAGGGAGAAAGCAGAAAGGCGATGGTTGCTGTCTTAAGTGCGACACTGGCCAATATAGTCTTGGATCCTATATTTATCTTCACATTCTCTCTTGGCGTGAAAGGAGCTGCAATAGCATCCGTTATAAGCCAGGCGTTACAGGCGTTCTTAACCCTTTTCTTCATAGTAAAAAAAGCAAAACTTCTTCGTCTTAAAATAAAAAAAGTCGATGGAGTTAAGAGGATAACTGCAAAAATCGTAAAATTCGGACTCTCTCCTTTTATAATCATCGCAACCGACAGCCTGTTGATGATACTTCTTAACACTATGCTAAAAATATATGGCAAGGAGAATGCGGATCTTCTCATAACCTCATCGGCGATCATACAGAGTTTTCACCTCCTCGTGATGAATCCGCTTGGAGGAATCACTGCAGGCTGCCAGGGGCTTTTAAGCTATAACTACGGTGCAAACGATAAAAAGCGGGTTAAGAAAGCCGCTGCTATCGTACAGCTTTATGCTGTCGTTTACGCAAGCCTGATGCTATTAATCTTACTGCTTTTCAAAGAGGATCTGGTGCGTCTCTTCACAACGGACAGCCTTGTTGTGGAAACCAGTGCTAAATACCTCGTCATATTCGAGGCCATGATAATCCCTATCGCATTCCAATACAGCAATGTAGATGCTTTTACTGCCCTTGGAGAAGTAAGGTACTCTCTTCCATTGTCGCTTGGAAGAAAGACGATATTCTTCATCGCTCTTATAACCCTTCCCTCCATCTTTGGAGCAGAGAGCGCGTTCCTGTCAGAACCGATTGCCGACTTAACAAGTGGAATAGTATCGACAATTCTTTTCTACACGTCTCTTAATAGGATTCTAGAGAGAAGAAGGTCTATTTAGAAAAATCGGGGCGAAGCTTCTCCGCTCCGTTTATATAGACAGGACAAACAGGATTAATCTCCTCGTGGCCTATGTAGACTAAAACCCTTATGACGTGCCTCATCATGCCTGCAATCTCTGCCTCGCCGACACAGAAAAGAGGAGTCTTGCTTGCCATTCCTGTCTCCCTAAAAGCAGAGGCGGCATTCTTGCTTTTAAGATCGGAAGTCTGAGAAAAGAGGACGAATGCAACATCCTCCTCGCTTATCTTATTAAGACTATAGATCTTTTCCATAAGCTCTTTAACCGCGCTGTTAATCTCTTTGATACTGTCGAATGGAACTTGGACAGCACCCCTTATCGCATAACTTGTTTTCTTCATATTCTTATCCCGATTTTAAGCCCGTCGCTTGTTATCTCAACAATAAAAGCGAGTATTAACGATAAAACAAAATACAGGGCCAAGCGTAATACAGTCAAAATAAAAGGTTCTAATGCAAGGACCTTGCTTTGAAATGATATGTGAATTGAAGCTAATAGCAGAAAAAAGCCTAGAAGGGTTATCGTCCATCCAATTGCATATGAAAGCGTTGAAAGCATGTTGAATAGTATCTCGTTGTTATTCAGCTGCATCGAGAGGAAAAAAAGAGAAAACACCACGATATAAAGAACAGTCAAATACGTGTGCACTCTCGATGTGAAAGCTATTAGTCTTCTATAGTTCAGCATGAAATTATTTTACACCCCGATTTAAAAATGTCCATATCAAAGCGGATAAATAACTTTTTCTCTGACCTTATTTCAATTTCTTCGCATCTTGCCCTGTTAGAAAGGGACAAAAAGGATAGCGACACTTCATCATCTTTTAAGTCCCAAACTAGGCCTGAAGTGCTAACTTTTGTTTTTTCATCTAACGAAGCAGGGAAAAAAGATAAAGTAGAATCCTTTTTAACTTCCGCTTTAAAACATGTGGAAGAAAAAATAACATCTTCTTTCGTAAGCCAAAGAGTCGGAGGAGAAAAGTTCAAGAATGTGGAGAATATCGAGATCAGATGGTCAAGCCTTCCTTCTCCCCCTCCTAAAAGATCATACTCCCCTTTTGCTTTTCTTAGCGCAAGGGTAAAATCGCTATCGTCCTTATCACGCGGACACATTTCAAATCCAAGATTTAAAAGCTCGGCTTTGTATTCTGTCGAATCGAAATCACCTACTACGATATCTGGCTTTATATTTAGTTTTTTTGCAAGATCATAACCGCTGTCTGCTGCAATTATCTTGCCGTATCTGCTCAGATCCAGGAAATCAATGTTATCCGGTCCTCTGCCTCCGATGAGAATAAGAGATTTTTGCATGTTTTTCTCCTTGAAGAGGGTTAAAATCCAATCTACCATTATTAATATACAGCGTAAAGTGGAGGAAATATGAAAAAAGAAGATTTAGGCTTTATTGCAACCGACATCCTTCTTCCTAAAAAAGAAGTCAACGCTTTCAAATGGGCAAGCATCGCCTGCGACCAGTATACGGCCGAGAGAGAATACTGGGCGGAAGTTGAAAACATAGTGGCATCAGATCCGTCTACTGCGAAAATAACTTTTGCTGAAGTATACCTTGAGGATGGAAACAAAGAAGAGAGAATAAAGAATATCGTAAGCGAAATGAACAAATATCTTGAAGAAGATATATTCGACGAATATAAGGATTCCTTCATCTTCGTTAAAAGAGAGACCGAAAGCGGGACGAGATATGGAATCGTCGGAGCTCTTGATCTTGAAAAATACGACTACAGCAAGGACTCTAAAAGCCTTGTTCGAGCCACAGAGGGAACGATTCTAGAACGCATTCCTCCAAGAAAGGAGATAAGAAAGGATGCACCTCTTGAACTTCCTCACATCATGGTCTTGATAAGCGATGAAAAAAGAAGCGTCATAGAGCCGTTTAAGGATAGGACGGATAATCTGAAAAAAGTATATTCGACACCGCTGATGCTCAATGGAGGATACCTTGAAGGATACTTAATCGAAAAAGAAGAGGACAAGGAGCAGATCTACTCTGCCCTTGAAGATCTTTATAACGGCCTAGACAAGAACAATCCTCTTCTCTTTGCGATGGGAGACGGCAACCACAGTCTAGCCACAGCTAAAAGCTGTTATGAAGATTGGAAAAAAGAAATTGGGGAGGAAGAGGCAAAAAAGAGCGCATCACGCTATGCCCTTGTAGAGATTGAGAACATATACGACGATGCTCTTCTTTTCGAACCCATACACAGAATATTCTACTCTCTTGATGAGAAAACATTTGACGATGTGATATTAAAGTTTGTGAGAAGCCTTAAGAAGGAAAAGGTCGAGAGCCTTGACATCCTTACAGAAGAGATTAACAGAGAAGGCAGCGGCCTTAAGTTCGGAATTATAACGCAAGACGGATATGAAGTAGCAACAGCAAAAGGATCGAAGCATTTCATCTCCGCATCACTAATGCAAAGCTTGATAGACAGCTTAAAGGATAAGTGCCAGATCGATTATGTTCACGGCTCCCAGGTCGTTGAAAGAATAGCAAAGGAGGACAACAACATCGGCGTCATTCTGCCTGATGTAGACAAGTCCACATTTTTTGAAACCGTCATAAAAGAGGGATCTTTTCCAAGAAAGACGTTCAGCATAGGACATGCGAACGAGAAAAGATACTATATGGAAGCTAGGAAAATAACTAGATAAGAGACGATGCGTCAAAAGAGCCTTGCCTTATAATACGGTAAGGCTTTTTACTCATGTCTATCATGGTAGAAGCTAGAGCTTCCCTTACATCGTCCGATTTAACTATGAAATCTAAAGAGGATTTAAAAGTATCATAGATATCGAAGAAATTCAGAAGACTTTTTTCGCCTGAAATGTTAGCGCTAGTTGAAAAAAGCGGCCCTGTTAGTTCCAATAACTTCAACATATATTCGTCTTTTGGTACTCTAATTGCTTTCGTTCCTCCGCTTTTATCGCTCAAAATAGCGGTTAAAGACTCTGGATAGACATCAAATAGAACTTCAGGAACGTCTAAAGAGGAATTTTTCAGATCATTTAAAGTCATAAGCTCAATGAAGTTTTTACCTTTTTGTCTGTTTTTAATCTCAAAGATCCTCTCTTTCGTCTCTTCGTTTACAATTGCAGAAAGACCGTAGATCGTATCTGTCACAATCGCACCAACAAGGCCGCGATTAAAATAGTCCGCTATCTGCAACAAGTTCTCATCATTCTTTTCTATTATCTTTGCTTCCATTTTTTCTAACCTCGACAAAATTTATAATAAAAGTAGCTGAAAAAGCAAAAACCGCACTGAAAAATGCCAAAACAAACTTACTAATGCCATCAAATGAAGTTTCATCCTCTTTTATGAGGCCGCTATAGTCAATTCCGTCCGACATCTTATTTCTTACAAGCACCTCGTAGTCCTGATTTATCTCAGAAGTACTTATCTCTTCATCTCTCAAACTTTTTAAAGCGTCTATTTCAGCCCTTTTCTTCTCTTCTCTCTGCTCTAAAACAGAGGCCCTTGCCCTTAACTCTCTATTCACTATGTAACCATTTTCACCTAAAAGCGTTACTAAGATAGAAAAAAAAGCTAAGAAACTTATAATAAAAGTAAGCAATTTCGTTCTTGCTATCATGTTATTTCTTAGTTTATAATATTCTTTGATTTAACATGCAATATATTTGTGTGGGATATTTTAGGGGTATGACATACATATAGGGCATAAGTTAAACAATACGCAAAAGGAAAAAACGGAGGAAATTGTGTCTAAGTCTAACAGTTCTCTGAAACTTATTATTTCTAGCGTGGTTATTTCTGCTATCGTAATTGGAATATTTGCCTTAATATTCCTTCTCTATCTGGTGCCGGCGTATCAGATATCAAACGAAGCGATTTATAATGCCTTAATCAGAATCTTCCCAGTTCTCGTCGGCCTAATTTTAATTCAAATCGGGTTAATTGTCGGAAGAAGAAACGACGAAGCGGAAGACAAGTCAGACATGCTTCCTCCAAACTCATATGACAAGCCTTTATACAAGGACGCAAGCGACGATCCTGCTGCAACCATTAATTTAGCTTCATTCGATACGAAGAAAGATGAGGTTAAAGTTGAGATAAAGGAAGTTCCTGTCGAAGTCGTAAAAGAGATAATAAAAGAAGTTCCGGTTGAAGTCGTCAAGGAAGTTGTTAGAGAAGTTCCTGTCGAAGTCGTAAAAGAAGTAATAAAAGAAGTACCGGTTGAGGTCGTTAAGGAAGTACAAGTTGAAAAAGATATCGACTCAGCCGAGATGGCAGTTGAAGTTCCGGTTGAGGTGATAAGGGAAGTTCCTGTCGAAGTCGTTAGAGAAGTCGAAGTACCAGTTGAAAAGATCGTCGAAAAAGAAGTTATAAAAGAGGTCGAAGTACCGGTTGAGAAAATCGTTGAAAAAGAAGTTGTCAAGGAAGTTCCTGTTGAGGTACCGGTTGAGAAGATCGTCGAAAAGATTGTTGAAGTGCCTGTAGAGGTCATCAAGGAAGTTCCAATCGAAGTAGTCAAAGAGGTTGAAAAAGAGGTTGTCAAAGAAGTTCCAGTTGAAGTAGAAGTTGAGAAAAAGACTGAAAGAGCTGAAACTAAGAAAGAAGTAAAATACCTTAACCTTGAAGAGACCATAAACGAGGAAATCGAAGCGGCAAAAACTCTTGGCTATGATCTATCTGTTGTTGCAATTAAGGCAAGAGAGAACTTTACAAGCATGTCTATCGAAGAGTTCTTCGGCGAAGATACTCTAGCATTCGATCAAGAAGACGGAACGGTATTCGTTGTTCTTCCTCTCTATAACGAAGGAGATGTCAGATATGCCCTAAGGATGTTTGAACCGCTTGCCGTAGTTCAGTATAAGGATGGAGATGCTGCGAAGCTTCTTCAAAGCTTGAAAAAAGCATTGAAATAAGTTTTCACTCTTTACAATAGAAAAGGCCCGATCGGGCCTTTTTTAATCTTTAAGAGGAATCTCAAAACGCATTCTGTCCTTAGTAAGTATGGTGTTATTGAATACGCTTTTCGCCTCATCCAAAAGAATGCTTAACTCTGAATTTGAATAACGCGGTGAATAATGCTGCAGGCAAAGCATCTTCGCATTCGCATCCCGCGCTATATACGCAGCCTCTTTCGCAGTCATATGTTTCTTATCTTTTGCGTCTTCTTTTAAAGCGTCTTCAAACATAGCCTCGCAAAAAAGTATGTCGCTGTCTTTTACAAAGTCTGAAATAGAAGGGAAATACAAAGTGTCCGTAATGTAGCTGAACTTCCTGCCTTCCCTCTCCTTCCCCATCACATCAGAACTATGCACAACATTTCCATTTGCAAGCGTTACGCTCTCTCCTCTTTGAAGCTTCCCCCATAAAGGCCCTTTCTCAACTCCTAGGGCCTCTGCCTTTTCAGGAAAGAACTCCCCTTTTCTTTTTTTCTCAACAAGACTGTAGCCAAAACACGGCTTCGTATGATCTAGGCGGTATGCGTTTATGGCAAAATCCTCTTTTTCGTATACAACGCCCTCTTTGGCTGGAATTACTACGATATCATAATTAATATACATGTCGAGGATTCTTCTATTCTGATCTACGTACTCTTTAAGTTTTTCAGGGCCGAAAATATAAAGAGGTTCTTCCCTATCGACTTGGCTTGAGAGCATTAACAGCCCAGGTAGTCCTGTAACGTGATCCGCATGCATATGGGATATGAAGATCGCATCGATCTTCTTCCACTTCAAATTCAAAAGCCTTAGCGAGACCTGCGTACCTTCCCCTGCGTCAAAAAGAAAGAGCGAACCTTCTCTCCTTACTAATGCTGAAGTTAGAAAACGCCCTGGAAGGGGCATCATGCCGCTAGTTCCGATACTAAAGACTTCAAAATTCATAATGAAAATATATCAGAAGGAAATTATGTTGACAACAGATCTTTAATACTCGATCTTCTAATTGATCTTAAAGATACGGTAAGAGATAGATACGAACATAAAAGAAGGAATGCGTTGATTAGAATAAGCCTGGATAATGGCATGATTATATCGAAAGATAGAAGGTACGCATCTAACGCTCTAAATCCGCTTGAAGACAGCAATGATAATAAAGACGGGCTAAAAAAAGAGAATGCTACGGCAAGAGCAAGACCAAATGCCAGAGAAAAGATAACGACGGCCATCGTTATCTTTACATATATCGTCTTTATATCTTTCAAAGAAAGCCCTGCAAGGTATAGCAATGCTATATCCTTCTTATCGCGTTCAATATAGTTAAACGAAATGTTTGAAGAGAAAAATGCGGCAAGAAGCGCAAGAAGAAGGAATACAAGATAAAGCGTATTCAGACTAAGCTCAATGTTGTTATAAAGAGATGCGTATATTCTTTTATATGATGCGGCGCTGTATCCTGAATCCAGTATTTCAGCAAGAACACCGTCCTCATTTGCCTTGTCGTTTATGATGATCTCCGTAAAGACAGGACTGTCAAGAATTGAAAACGGTACGAATGCAAGAGATGAATCAAATTCGCTGTAACCGGTATTAAAAGAAGATGAGACTGTAAAAAGAACAGGACGGGTGCGATCCCTCTCAGCTTCATAAATGAGAGCCGTAAACCTATCCCCTACATTCAATGAAAGTTCGCTTAAAGCCCTTTCGCTCATTATTATCGGATTTAATCCATCTTCGCCGATTTGATTCAAATTGAGTATTTTTTTCTTTTCTGATGTAAAATACGTATCGAAATCCACAGCTTTCAAAAAAAGCGGAGCTGTAGAACTCTCGGAAAATGCAAGAGACGAAGATTCTTTGATGAAAAACTTTTCGCCATCTACCTCGGGCTCATATTCTGCGAAGACCTTAATGTTTCCAGATCCAAGATAGATCAATATGCCATTTAGCCCATGAGCCATGCTCTCTGTAAATATTAATGAGAAATTCAATATAAATGAAACGAGGATGATTAAAATGGCCGGGCTTAAGAACGAAGCCTTATAAGAAAGCCCCATTTTTTCTCCGCACTTCCTTCTTACGTAAAGCGACGCATCAGATCTTCTCAAGCCTTCCCCCTCTTAAAAGATAGGCCGTATCTGCCCTATCCTTCAAATCCTTGTCATGAGTAACTATCAAAGCAGCCTTCTTTTCAAGCAGAGAGGAAGAAAAAAGAAGATCTTCGACGCTCTTTTTCGCCTCCTCGTCCAAGCTGCCGGTAGGTTCGTCAAAAAAGATCAGGCTAGAAGAGGTAGAGACGGCCCTAGCAATAGCGACCCTCTGTCTTTCCCCTCCCGATAGCTCGCGCGGCCTATGATTCATCCTGTCTTTCAATCCAACTAGAGAAAGCAGAGACTCTGATCTCTCTTCTGCCTCTTTTTTCCCTATGCCTGAAATCGAAAGAGTTAAGAGAATATTCTCTTTTGCCGAAAAGTCCTCAAAAAGCAGGGAGTTTTGAAAGACGAATGAAATTACGCCTTTCCTCAGCCTTACAATCTCTTCATCTTTGAAATCGTCGCTGTCCTTTCCGCTGTAGTAGATCTTGCCGCCGTCCTTCCTGTCTAGGAGCGCAAGAAGGTTTAAAAGGGTGCTCTTACCGCTTCCGCTCTTACCTACTATCGCAACCTTCTCCCCCTCTTTAATTTTTAAAGACGTCCCCTTTATGATTTCTAGATCCCCATACTTCTTATAAAGGTTTTCAGCCTCCATTACATAGCTACTCATCAAGGCCCTCCCTGATACTCTTTTTGAAACTCCTTTTGAAAAAAGATAAAACAGTCAATGATGTAATAATATAAAACGCAACATTAATTATTATGAACATCTTCAAATCGATATTTACTTCCTTGTAGTACGAGAAAGACATCCTCATAAACGAAGATAAGATAGGAAGAGCTAAATAAGATGTCAAAAGAGCTAATAGAGCGCCTGAAAAAAGAATCAGCAGAAATGAAAGAATGAATACGAATGCAATCTTTTTATCCTCAAGACCTGAAATAAAAAGCTCGTAAGCCTCGCTCTTCTTGTTTCTTAAAAAGATCCTCGCCTCCTGTCTAAGCTCAATATAGACGATCAATAAAAGGACGAAGAGAACTAAAAGCATTAAATAGCGCTCAAGCATGAACGCAGAGTACAGCGTCGCCTCTTTTTCCTTCCATGTCTCGTACCCTATTTTCATGCTATCCAATGCAGAGGTATCGTCGCATCCCTTTATTGCGACATACTCCTTATCGAAAGAAGTGGCATAGCTTTTGGGAAGAAAAGCGTAGTATGAATCGAAAGACGATCCCATACTGCTGTTAAAAACTCCGGAAACGGCTATGTCGATATTATCAAGGCTCCGTCTTGTCCTATTTCCGCCAAGGCGTGAAAGACGTACGTTATTAGATAAAGCCATGTAGGACGAATAGCTTAAAATGAGTCCGGAATCATCGCCGAAGAGGATGTTTATTCCTCCGTCATAGCTTTCATCGACATACCTTATTATGAACGCCCTTCCGTTTATCAAGGCATAGCCTTCTGAATATGAAAACACGGAAGCATCAGGATACAGGCTTTCAATCTCTTCAAGATCTCCATTTTCAACCGTTATGTCAAAACTCTTCACATCCCTGATAGAGTCAAATCTCTGGCTTTGAAGGGATGCCATCACCGCCATTATTATCGTTATAAGGAAAAGCGTCAGAGCATATGTTAAGCTTATTTTCACACTTGATCGAAAGTGCCTGTTATACAAAGAGAACGAATAGCGGTAAATGAGTCTTAACAACATCTTAAAGCATCCTAAGTCCTATGATCGTACTCTTATCATCATCGTATAAAACCTCAGCATACTCAAGTCCGTCTTTATACCTAATTTCCCTTATGCCGTCTGTATAGGTGATAATTCTGCTTATAGTTCCATCGATATATTCGCTAAGGCTTTCGAGGACTCCGTCTTCATACTCGCTGATAGTATAGACGCTGCCATCCCTTCTTTCGATTCTTTCAAGCTCTCCGTTAGCATCGTAAAGATATGAGACCTCATAATCATCACCTTCTTCAAATATAAGAAGCCCGTTTACGTCATACGTCCTTATAAGTCCGTCGTCTTCGCTGACGCTAAGAGATCCGTCGCTGTTAATTGATACCGTACTGCTTCCTTTTATGGCTGATCTCATATTCTCAAGGATGTAGGATGAATCTTCTGTCGGCGTTGAGAAGTAAAAACCGTCATCGGAGAATATGTATGACGAGTTAAGCGTATCGACTCTTACTATCGAATCCGAGCTGTCATAATAATAAGAAGAAGAGTCTACGATCTCATCCCCGTCGCTTAAAACAGAAGTCAATAGAAGTCCATCGCCTGAGTAATAATTACGCCTTATAAAGCCATCGTATATCTCTTCTACGATGCGTCCTTGCTCATCTAGAACGTACTCCCCCTCCTTTCCGTCTTTAATCACCTTATAGCCTGAATCGCCATAAATCCTTCTCTCAACTTCTTCAGAATCCAGATAAAGCGTTTCTGCTTCATCTGAAACTTCTAATTCGTACCCAACGCCATCTAAGGCTTCCTTCTCCCCTAGTCTCATAAAAAGCGCATTGCTTTCAAAGTAAGAAGCAAAGATTGAGGAAGTTGAAAATAAGAAAAGAAGCAGAACTATTTTCAATTAAGGCCTACCAGAGCGTTTAAGAACTCTTCTTTATCAAATGGCTTGATATCATCATATCTTTCACCTGTGCATACGAATGCGATAGGAACGTCTAAAAGTTTTCCAATCTGCACAAGAGCCCCTCCTTTTGCAAGGCTGTCGTACTTTGTAAGTATTATTCCAGAAAGAGGCACCACTTGATTAAAGAGGATCGCTTGAGACAGCCCGTTTTGTCCTGTCGTCGCATCGATTACCAGGAATCTGTAATAGTTCTCTTCCTTTATTCCTCTTGCTTTTATTACCTTGTCTATCTTTCCAAGTTCTTTTAAGAGGTTCTCCTTATTATGCATTCTTCCTGCGGTATCAACAAGAATTAAGTTTTCACCCTGCGCCCTTGCGCTTGTAATCGCATCATAAACCACAGCACCAGGGTCTGCCCCTGTCTTTGATTTAACAATCCTCATATTAAGGCGATCCGCATGGATTTCAAGCTGATCAACAGCGGCAGCGCGGAAAGTATCCGCAGCGGCAAGAAGTACTTTGTCCCCGCTCTTGCTATATAGTTTCGAAAGCTTTGCAATAGTCGTCGTCTTTCCAACTCCGTTAACGCCTAGCATCATGAAGACTGTCGGATCGTCGCTTCTTCTGCTCACTTCAGGCTTAAGCGTCTTTAAATACGGGCTTAAAAGCTCCTTCATAAGGCGCTGCAAATCCTCGCTTGTCGCTTTCTCCTCCTTTGCCTTCTTTCTAAGCTCGCTGCTGATCTCTTCTGTAAGCTTTGCTCCTAAATCGCCTTCGATCAATGTATCTTCCAAATCCTCGAAAAAGGATTCGTCTATCTTTCTTGTAGTGAATAATGATTTTAACTTCTCCCCAAATTTTTTAAAAAATGCCATATGGCCTCCTTATATTCCGTATGAAAGTGAATCCCTGTATTCAAAAAGCGCTGTAACAGTCCTTACTAACTCTATCACGCTAAATCCCTGAAATGCTACAGTCAACGGTCTTAAATAATCAAGAGAATAGACATCTGCGACAACATCGGTTGCAACAGAGCTGCCAAATGAGAGCAATGTAATCAGGAGATGGGTATAGAATTCGTTCTTTTTTTCTTCCGTTCTTTCGCTTAAATAAAGTTCGCTTGGAAGAAGAACTGTTACAAGGGAACTCTCAGCGCTATCGGACTGAAGGGATCTCGTCTCGTATCCATCCTTGTTTACAATCAGAGAGAATGGATATGTCGCATCCATTACGTAACCGCTATCGACAATCTGTCCCTGATAATATATCTCATTTGAATAAGGGATTGTTGAAATAAACAGCGCTCCGGATGACAGCTCTGTCATTTCGTAGTTTAAAGTATCAAAACTCGAAGCTGCAACGTAGTCTGTCTCGTACGGCTCAAATCCCGGGCTCTGAAGTCTTATCCTATGAAGGCCGAAAGGAAGAAGAACATATGATCTGTAGCGGGAAGCTAACGCAGAGTCCGCATAGATGCTTACACCCATCGTCCCATCAAACCTTAAAAGCGTATAATCAGATCCTTTATAACGCAAAGTCAGATATTTCAATATCTCCTCCTCCGCACTTGTTTCAACAAATTCAGAGTAAATGAAATGAAACAAAGGAGTTCCGTCTAAAAAGATCTCGACATCGCTCAACCCCCTGTCAGTTTCAACTCTTATGTAATAAAGCTCGTCAAGATCGTTTATATGTTTTATATACCTTATTGCCGCCTCATCGGATAGAGATACGTAATACAAGTCGTTCTCGTCTAAATCCAATGTAATTACATTAGAGGCATATACGCTTTTGTCCCTGACATTACGTCTTATTAAGGACGCATCCTCTTCGTTTTTCACTGCAGAAGAGAACGCCTTCTCATACTCTATGACTTCTCCTCTTATGTCCTTGCTTCTTGCCGCTTTTAGAAGCTCCTCATTTACAACTTCGCCAGATGAGAAAGACAGCATAGCAGAGAAACGATCGACATAAGCTATGCTGGCATCGCTTTCAATTACAAGTCCTATGTTATAGCTCTCTGCAAAGGCCGTGCCTATGAAAACAAACAAGAGAGCTATAAATAGTTTAATCTTCTTTTTGCCAGTGCAGATAGCTTTCGATGAAATCATCGAGATCTCCATCCATTACAGCCTGTATGTTTCCTGTACTGTAATTCGTCCTATGATCCTTTACGAGAGTGTAAGGCTGAAACACATAGCTTCTGATCTGGCTTCCCCATGCGATATCCTTTTTGGCAATCGCATTCTTCTCTCTTTCCTTCTCCTTCTCTCTCTGATAATACTCATAGAGCTTGCTTCTAAGCATCTTGAAAGCCATTTCCTTATTCATAAGCTGGCTTCTTTCATTCTGACATTGTACGACGATGCCTGTAGCATAGTGGGTGATTCTAACAGCACTGTCTGTCTTGTTAACATGCTGGCCGCCGGCCCCTCCCGCTCTATAAGTGTCAAGCCTATAGTCCTCAGGCTTGATATCTATCTCAATCGTGTCATCCACCTCAGCTGAGCAGTAAACGCTTGCAAAAGAGGTATGCCTTCTCTTTTGAGCGTCAAATGGACTTATTCTTACAAGGCGATGAACTCCCGCCTCCCCTTTCAGATAGCCGAATGCGTACGCCCCGTCCACTTTGATTGTCACGCTCTTAATTCCGCCTTCATTCTCTTCTAAATCAAGAATCTCGCTTTTAAATCCATGGCGCTCTGTCCATCTTAAATACATTCTCATGAGCATGGACGCCCAGTCAGAGGCTTCAGTGCCGCCGGCTCCTGAATGGATTGAAAGATAAAGGTTGTTCTTATCGAACTCCCCGTCTAAAAGCGTTTTTGTCTTAAGAGGCTTGAATTTTTCAACCAGCTTGGCTATCTGGCCTTTTAATTCATTTTCCAGATCGATATCCTCTTCAGATGAATAGAGATCGATAAGCTCTTCAAGATCGTTGATTTCTCCAATCATCTCCTTCCATGGATAATAGCTGTCTTTCAACATATTCAATTTCTGATATGTCTTTTCTGCGTTTTCCTTATCGTTCCAGAAATCGGGAGAAAGGGTCTTCTCTTCCTCTTTTTTTATCTCGTCTTCTATATTACTCTCTTCAAAGACGCCTCCATACTTGGTAGGCTTCTTCTTTTACGTTGTCAAATTCTGCTTTGTTCTCTAAAAACATGTTCTACTCCTTAACTTTGTTATCTGTGCTTCTAAGTATCATTTTAAATGTGAAGCTCTCCCCCCTGTCTCCTGAAAATGGGAAAGAGAAGGTAAGTTTGTTATATAGGTTAAAGCTCTCCTTGCCAAGTACTGTGAACTGGCTCTGCTTTCTTACATCCTGTTTTACAGAAAAATTCGAAGTACTTGTAAAGACTAGCTGCACATCGCTTCTCTCGCTGAATGCTCTCATCGTCTTTATGTTGTCAAGCCTTCCAAGAAGGGCCGCCCTGTTCTGCTCCTCGCTTAAGTTGATTAAATCTGGAAGCATCAAGTAACAAGAAAGAGAATACTGCCCACCCTTCACATCCTCTTTAAGGCATATAGTGCTCTCCAGGCTGAATGTCTGGTTTCTGAGCTTATAATGCTTCTCTATATCGAATGGCAGGCTGCTATTTTGCAAGCTGAAGATGTAGTCGCTTTTAGTCTTATTGACCTCTTTTAATTCAAAAATAAAACCGGAAGTATTATAAATATCGTAGTCGGTTGTAATTTTTTCAGAAAAAGAGTGCTTCATGCTCCTCATTTCAGGATTCTTCTCGAAAGGAGATTTCGCATCGATTACATTCATCGCCTTGTCCATTAGATCGAATTCAACGACAGACGCACCAAACGGACTATAAACGACAGTGTAGTTTCCGTTTCTTGAAAAATAATTTCCTTTCCCTAGATCCTCAAGTTCCGCCTCATATGAAAGGGATATGTCGCTTGACTGGTATAAAAGCTTTTCAACGCTTATAAGAGCGTTCCAGAAAATCTCGCGTTCGCTTGTCCTAAGAGGTCCGCATTGCGGATCAAACAAAAATAGAGGGCCTGAACCGGCAGATGCGATATACTCCTCGCAAAGCCTTTTAATGTCCTTGTCCTTTTTAAATGATGAAAGAGCATCGCTTGTGTAAAAGAGCCTGTTTAAAAGGTATCTGTTCGTTCCATCTTTTACGAATATCTCGTTAAAAGAATTAAGACCGAGCGCAGATGAATCCCTACCGTACCAACCGGAGTCAAGATAACAAGGACCTTTAGCCTCGAATTCCGATACGTTTACAAGCTTTGCACCCTTCTCTTTCAATAGATTAATCAGATGCGGAATATAGGATGAGGTATCCTCGTCCTCTTCGCTTGAAAGAGCAAAGCCCTGCAGCAGCTGGTCGAGGTTTATGAATATAAATATCTCATCATCTTCTTTTAAAGCGTTGATTATCTCCTCGCTCTGTTTTTTTAGAGAAGAAAAATCTATTATGCGCTGTGCGTACTTTGAAACAAGAGATGAAAACTCATCATCAATCGGGATTATCTTAACCCTCTTTCCAAGCTCGTTCATAATCGAACAAGAAGAAAAAAGAATATGCTTGTCAGTTGCCTTATAGCTTGAGATAGCAACAGATGAAAGCGCGCAGTTGTTTAAAGTCGATATAAATTGAGGCGACCATATCTGTCCGTAAAAAAATGCGGTACGCGCTTTAGATCCATATGTGCGCCTAATTGATGTCGTCATCTTTTCTATCTGCCTTCCCCTATCTTTTGGAAGATTAAGGCCGATGATCGACTGGCTGTAGCTTCCAGAGAGAATTTCAAGATCTCCCCTCTTGCATAAAGCTGATAAAAGCATGTTTACTTCAGGGTTGTTATCTTCAAAATACTTCATAACCCCGCTTGACTGATAAAGATTGAATTTTACGTTGCCGCTGTTATAAAGAAGGCGGAGCACCGGCTGGTATATGAGTGAAAGCGCCCGTTTGAATGCGGGCGCCGGTGCTGATAGACTTAATGTTGTGTACATGCCTATAGCGACTTTCACTTCTACCTCTCAACAATACATTTTTTAGGACAGATCTCACAAGCTTTAGAAGCGTTGCTCTGATCTTTTGCAAAATCGTTAGAACTGAGGAAGGAATCGACCTTAAACGGAGAGTTCTCAACCTTAGTCTCACACATTTTGCATCCTATGCACCCAACTTGGCAATAGGTTCTCACTTTAGCACCACTTTCATGGTTATTACATGCTACAAGATATTTAGCAGAATATGGAACCATCTTTATCACGCCGTTAGGACAAATCTTCGTACATTTCTTGCATCCGATGCATTTCTCCTTGTCAACGACAAGACGCCCGTCCTCTCTTCGGCTTATAGCCCCAATAGGACAGACTGCCATGCATGATCCTAAGTGAAGGCATCCTTCCTTACATCCGTTAGGCCCCCCGTGTAAAAGAGACGCCGCATTGCAGTCGCTCATACCAGAATAATTAAATTCGGTGCTCGTAACGTCTGCAGATCCCTGGCAGAAAATGAATGCAACTTCCCTCTCTTTCGCCTCTACCTTTATGCCAAGGATGTCTCCCATCTTTTTTGCAAGCTCGGCACCTCCAGGACTGCATAATCCTGCCTCAGCATCCCCTTTGTAAACGGCTTCGGCATAAGCTGAACAACCTGCAAAACCGCAGCCTCCGCAGTTTGCGCCAGGCATTGCCGCCTCAAGCTCCTCAAGCTTTGCATCCTTTTCAACCTTAAGCTTTCCTTCTGCGAATTGAAGACCTATTCCAAGCACAAGGCCTAAAACCGCAATTACAATAAACGCTAGAAAAATCGCCATCTCTCCCCCTTATGCCAATCCTAAATTCGTAATTAACGAGCTGTCAAAGCCCATGAACGCAAGCGCCATAAGGCCTGCAGAGATAAATGTGATAGGAACGCCTTTGAATACCTTTCTAACCGCAGTCATCTCAAGCTTTTCTCGGATATTGCTCATCAGTATGATAGCAAGGGTAAATCCAAGACCTGCTGCAACTCCAGCAGTGAAAGACTCTAAAAGATTATATCCTTCATCAATGTTGATAATCGCAATACCAAGAACTGCACAGTTGGTAGTAATGAGCGGAAGATAGATTCCAAGCGCTTGATAAAGAGACGGGCTCATCTTCTTTATTACCATCTCGACAAACTGTACGAGAGCAGCAATAACGAGGATGAATGCGATCGTCCTTAAATACTCCAGTTCAAATGGAACAAGGAGAAACGTATGCACAGCATAGCAAACAACGGATGCAATTGCAGTAACGAAAGTTACAGCAATTCCCATTCCGATTGCGCTTTCGCTGTTCTTGCTTACACCTATAAACGGGCATAGTCCCATGAACTGAACCAAGATGAAGTTCTGAATAAAAATATATGTGATTAAAATTCCAATGTAGCTCATTTAGCACCCCTTGCAGTCTTCCACTGGAAGAACGCTTTCAAATAGCCCATTACCAGAAGAGCGCCGGCTGCGAGCGTCATAACGCCAATAGGAGATTCATGTAGAAGAGGGATTTCGATAACACCATCAAATGATCCGATGGCAAAAAGCGTAATTGTTCCGCTTCCAAGCACTTCTCTTATCAAAGCGATTAAAGAAAGAGAAAGCGTAAATCCTACTCCCATTCCAATTCCGTCAAGCGCGCTGTCAAGTACGGTATTCTTATTTGCAAACGCCTCTGCACGACCAAGTATTATGCAGTTTACAACGATTAGTGGCAGATACACGCCAAGAGCCGCATATATCGACGGCACATAAGCGTGCAACACCATTTCGACTATCGTAACAAACGATGCGATAATTACGATATAAGACGGAATTCTGATAGTATCAGGGATTATCTTTCTTAATGCTGAAATTGCCATATTCGAACAAGTGAGAACGAATATAACGCTAACCCCCATTCCGATTGCGTTAGATACCATCGTGGAAACGCCAAGTGTCGGGCACATTCCAAGCATGATTATAAATGTAGGGTTCTCTTTGAAAATACCCTTTGTCAGTTCTTTCATGTGGCCGCTCATACTCCACCTCCTAAGCTCTTAGCTAAAGCAGAACCGTTCCTTAAAGCCTGAGAAACTCCTGAGAACGTAACAGATGCGCCACTGACTGCAGCGGCATCCTCACTAGAAAGATCGGATGTGCTTGCAGGAAGAGGCGTGCTTCCGCCCTTTCCTGTGAACATCGCCATATAAGAGTCGTTCTCAGCATTCTTTCCAAGCCCCGGAGTCTCGCTGTTGCTCGTAAGCTTCGCACTTACAAGCTCTCCATCGTTTAAATACGATGCGATAATCGTCATAGCACCGCCATATCCAGTAGCATTGAGTTCGAATATGTAGCCAATTTGCTCTTCACCATTTAAGAGTTCATATGCAACGTTTGCATTGCTGTCGTTTATTTCGATCTCCGATCCCACTTGATAATCTAAAGCTACGACAGATAGCGCCGCCATTCTCTCAGCAAGAAGATTCTCTGCTATAACAGGGGCTGTAACGCTGTTTACAATACCACAGAGCCCTGCTGAAACTGCACAGATAAGAAAGAGGATTAAGCCGGTTTTTAGAATCTGTTTCATTTACTCTCTCCTCCTTTCTTCTTTTTCTCTGGTTTGACATAACCGAACTTCTTAGGCTTGATGTACCTGTCGATCGTAGGAGCAACAATGTTCATTAGAAGAATTGCAATGGAAACGCCTTCAGGAAGGGATGCAAAGTACCTTAGAAGGAAAGTAAAGAACCCACAGCCGAAGGCATAAATGATTTCGCCCTTCTTCGTCGTAGGACTTGTTACCCAGTCTGTTGCCATGAAGAACGCACCTAGCATCAAACCTCCTGTTAGAACAGGAAGAACCACTTCTCCGCTAAAGAGCCCTAAGCCCTTTGGAAGTCCTCCGAAGATCCAGCTTAAAACAGCAAAAGATCCTATGAACACAACAGGTATGTGCCATGTGATTATATGTTTCGCGATTAAGAAGATTCCTCCAACCAAAAGAAGCAGTGCGCTGACTTCTCCGATACATCCTGCAATATTGCCGAAGAAGGCATCGACTACATACCCATTTATTCCTGTTGCGTTTTCCACGTTAGAACCAAAATGGCTCATTGCAATTGATGCAGAGGATAGGATATCAACATTAGCTCCACTTGCCCCTCCCTGCACTGCAGTCTTAATCGTAGAAAGCATGGTAGCAGATGAAACAGAATCAATTGGCTTATAAACATACCAAGGATTTACGAACGTGCTCATTTTGCTTGAGAAACTGAAGAATACGAAAACTCTTCCGGCAAGAGCGGGATTCATCCAGTTGCATCCGAGCCCTCCAAAAGTCCACTTAACTACCGCAATTGCAAATACCGATGCGATAACAGGGATGTAAAGAGGAATAATAGGACTCATGTTCATTCCTACAAGAAGTCCTGTAACGATTGCAGAGTAGTCTTTTATAGTATTCTCTTTGCTTACCTTTCCAAGAAGGTACTCGGTTAAAACTGCAGATACGATTGAGACTAAAAGAACTATCAAAGCCCTTAAGCCGAATGCAAAAACTCCCCAAAGAGCAGAAGGAAGAAGTGCAATAATTACATAGAGCATCGCCTTATCGGTAGATAGAGACGAATGCACGTGAGGACTTACTGTTACGCTTTTCATCATTTCTTCCTCCCCATCTTCTTACCAAGTTTGAAGCCTTGAACTAGCGGAATATGAGACGGACACGAGTATGCGCAGCATCCGCACTCCTTACAATCCATCAGTCCAAGCTCCATAGCTTTATCATAATTTCCGTATTTGATGTTTCTAAACATCTTATTAGGCATAAGACCCATAGGACAGTGCTCTACGCACTTTGCACATGAAACGCATGGCATTGTATCTTTCGCAATCATAACAGGAAGGGCTAGAAGGCCGCCGCTGCCTTTTGTTATAGGCGTCTCTTCTAGGGCAAATGCAAAGCCCATCATAGGACCGCCAGAGATAAGCTTATTGATGTCGTCTTTCAAGCCTCCTGCCTGATTAAACAGATCTGATGCTTTTGCACCCATAGGAGCTAGGATGTTCTTAGGCTCATTGACGCTCTCCCCTGTTACAGATACTACGCGCTCTATTAACGGCTTATGATGTACAACTGCCTCATAGACAGCATAACATGTGCTTACGTTTGCAACGACAGCCCCAATATCAAGCGGAAGTTTTCCAGATGGAACTTCTTTTCCAATTGTCGCCTTTAATAGCTGTTTTTCATCTCCCTGAGGGTACTTTACTTTAAGTGCGACCACCTCAATTGGATAGCCAAGAGCCTTTATTCTCTCTTCTAGACGGGCAACCGCATCCATCTTGTTCATCTCAACACCGATCATAATCCTTTCGCTTTTTACGATCTTAGAGATGATCATGATCCCTTCAAGAACTTTATCTGTCCTCTCAAGCATCGTTCTGTAATCTGAAGTAAGATAGGGTTCGCACTCTACCCCGTTGACAACGAGGGCATCTACGGTCTTCCCTTTCGGAATAGAAAATTTTACGTGGGCAGGAAATGTTGCTCCTCCCATTCCTACGATGCCCATATCTTTTACGATGGCTAAAAGCTCCTCACTTGATAAGGAACTATAGTCGTATGTCGCATCAAAGATGCTATCATCCTGGTTCTCGTCCACCTTGATTACAAGGGCCGGGGCCACAGCTCCGTTAGCAAGACGCACATTCCTTACATCTGTAACAACGCCATCCACAGGGCTGTGGACGTTTGCAGAAATAAAGGAAGATGCCTCTCCTACTTTCTCACCTCTTTTAACGCTGTCCCCCTTCTTTTTAAGCGGGGTTGCTGGCGCTCCTAAATGCTGTGACATGGATAAAAGCAACTCTCCTGGAAGGTTAAGCTTTTCAATAGGTTTGTCCTTAGAAAGCTCCTTCCTGTCAAGAGGATGAACTCCACCCCTCTTGAACGTGGAAATTCGGCTCATATTTTCTCCTTTGCTTAGCTTTATAGATGATTTATTTTAAGTCAAACTTTCTTCTTATGCAAATTCTATTAGAAAGAAAGATGTTAAAAACGGATGAAATATTGATATAGGTAAATTATTATCGATAGATTAATATCGTGAAAAGCCTTTGACCGCAGTTACTAAATTTCATACAATAGTTTCTATGAATCGGTTCTTTAAATTTGCGTTCAGCAAGATAAACGGAGTGAAAGTCTATGCACTCGTAGGCCGCTCCGGAACTGGAAAAAGCTACCATAGCAAGCTTGTTGCCGCAAAATACCATATAGATTTGATAATAGACGATGGACTGTTGATCAAAGGGGATAAGATAGTAGCAGGACACTCGGCGAAAAGGGATCCTAATTTTATTAGCGCAGTCCGCACTGCCGTATTTGACGATGACGAACATCGGGATCAGGTAATGAACGCCCTGCAAAAACAGAAATATAAGAAAATTCTCATCATCGGAACAAGCGAGAAGATGATAAATAAAATCACAAAGCGTCTCGAACTGCCGCAAGCGGAGAAAATCATACACATTGAAGATGTAGCAACGGCAGAAGAGATAGAGACTGCGATGAGAATTCGTTTTACAGAAGGCAAACACGTAATTCCTGTTCCAAGCATCGAAATAACGAGAAGCTATCCACAGATAGTATATGATTCAATGAAAATCTTCAGAAAGAACAAAAACCCAATTAAGAAAGAGGGATATGAAAAAACTATAGTCCGTCCAGAGTTTTCACGTCCAGATAAGGAAGAGATTTCTGAAGAGGCAATAACCCAGATGGTCAAGCATTCGATAGGAGATTATGATCCGGTAATAAAAGTGAAAAAAGCCAGAGGCGTTAAAAATTCGGACTCAACCTACTCTATATACGTAACTCTCCAGCTTCCGCTAAGACATTATATGAGCACTACGATCTCAGACTTGCAGGAATACATTACGGAATGCCTTGAAAAATACGGCGGAATAATGCTTAAAAACGTCACTATTGAAATCGAAGAATGGGGTTAGAGGTCGTGGCTTTCTGCTAAAGTCTGTGCAACTGGAGCTTCCTCATCAAACGGAATTGATGCATTAACCTTCTTTTTTACTTTCTTTTTCTTCTTCTTTGGCTTAGAGAGTTCTTCCTGTGCAGCGTTTTTTCTTCCTATGATGCGTCCGGGCTTCTTACCCTGAACCTTGGCCGCTGCAGCCTTCGACTTTGACTTAACCTTATAACCCATCTCTTCCAAGATAAGCTCTGCTGCCCTTTCAATCTCATAATTTGGAGGCGTCATAGGGGAAAGCAACACTTTTATTTGACGGAACACCTCTTTCTGCCTCTCTTCAGAACTTAAATCCTGAGGATGATCAAGAACGATTAAAGGTTTTAAGAATCTAGAGAATAGCACTGATTTTTCTATGTCCCTGTTCTCTCTTTTGCACTCCCTGACGTATTCATCCATGACGTCGAGAGCCCTGTCAACTTCCGGGTATCCGATATAAACAGAAAGACATGGAAGAAGATATGAGAGAAGCTTATACTTCTTCATCTCAGAAAAAATAGATCTTGTACAACCGGAATTGAGGATCTTGCTTACTTCCTCTGTTAAACGTGATGTTGACACATGAGATAAATTCTCGCTGTTTCTTTTGATTGCACGCTTTACATCCCATTTCAAAGAGAAGCCTGTCGTAACATGGTATTTGATTGCCCTTAGCATACGTACAGGATCTTCTGAGAACGAATACTCAAGGGGAATTAAACTCCTTATAACCCTCTTTTTAAAGTCTGGCATCGCATTGTTAAAATCTAAAAGCTGTCCGTTCTGAGGATTGTAATACAGGCTGTTAATTGAGAAATCCCTTCTCTTCGCATCCTGCTCAATAGTTCCAAAGATATTGTTGTTTCCCTCTTCAAAGTTCTCTTCATCACTTCTGAACGTCGTGACTTCTATGATTTTATCATGATTGAAATATAAGTGGACTATACGGAAGCGCCTTCCAATTATACGTGCGTTCCAGAACAGTTTCTGAACCTGTCTAGGGGAAAGTGATGTTGCGATATCGAAATCCTTAGGCTTTCTTCCAAGCAGCATATCCCTTACCGCCCCGCCGACAATATAAGCCTCCGCCCCCTGAGCCTGAATCTTCCTTATAGCCCAAAGTGCATCTTTGTCGATTTGACTATTTCTTACAGTATGTTCTTTAGATGAGTAAATCCTAGCAACAACTACTTCCTTGTCGCCCTGTTGCTTATATCGTGTAAACATCTCCTTTATTTTATTTAAACGATCAATGCCTTTCAAGATACTTGAAAGATTAAAAATGTCCCAACAAACTGAAGGGGCATATCAAAAACAATAACTAATTACATAAATCAATTGTTGATAGTTACATTAAAATCTTCATCATCGATTGTAGCAACATATCCTGACTCTGAAGGTTTTAGTACAAAAGAGAATACAGCTTTATCATTAATTTCTACAATAAGATTATAATTAATATTTTCTCCATACCCTTCTGCTGTTCCCCAGAACTCGTATTTGTATTCGTTATAACTGGAAGAACCAACAAATCCATTAGCAGTTATCTTTGTTAAAGGACTACTACCTGTATAATCGAAGATAACCGTCGCACCTTCTAATTTGTATGTAATTGCCTCTCCCTTAGATGGAAATTCAACTCCCCGCTCTGCAATGTCAGAATAAATTGTAGTTGACAAAGAATCTGTAAGAACGCTCGACATAATGCTTGCACTCTCTGGACTACCTTCTCCTGTAGGGAAATACTTTTCGATGTCATCTACGGTAGTATTTACTTTAGGTGCATTTGAAGTAGGATCGTCGTTAGGATTATCATCGCAAGAAATTAATGTAAAAGCCAACATTAACGCCAACAAGAGTACTAAAAACTTTTTCATAGTACTTATCTCCTTTTTTAATAATTTTGAGGAATTAGACATAATGATTTACTACTCCCCAGATAAGTTATGAATAGTCTATTTTTTTTCTGTCAAGAATTATCACATTTTAAGATTATTTACTTACGCTATAAGCAATGATTTTTGGTATAAGATTGTGCAATTAAACTAAGGGCAAAGGCACGTTATAGGAACTACAAATACCCCGTCATCTCTTCTATAAGCAAAACCATCAGGAACAATTACCATAAGAAATATTGGCTCACTAGAAACTTTTTCTTTAAGTTTTAAAAGATTTTTTGATGCTTCGTCCACCCAATGTTGACCAAGTTTTATCTCAAAAGCAGCCCATCTTCCATCATCAAAAACCATAATCGAATCTGCTTCAAGCCCTGATTTGTCATGGTAATGTCTTATTTTTGCACCTAATTGATCTGCATATATTCTTAAATCTCTTATACACAAAGATTCAAATAAAAAACAAAAAGTTCTAGGATCGTTTAAAAGGTCAGCATATGTTGCATTTAAAGATGCAGTTGCAATAGAAGGATCTGTAAAATGTCTTACAGCAGTAGTTCTAATCACCGTTTTAGAACGCAAATTCGGATTCCAAGCCTCCAAATCCTCACTAATGAATAATTTCCTTAGAGCTTCCCAATATGAATAAATTCCATTCTCCCCTATTTTTGAATTATTCTCAGCCATATCAGCTCTTATTGTCTGCAGCGATGTTGCAGTAGATACAGAATGTGATATAGCATTTAGCAACGATCTCATAACATCAGCATCGATATTAACTTCCGATACTCTAGAAGCATCACGAGAACATATTGCATCTATATAACTTTTTGCATATTCTCCAGTATAGTCTTTTCCCTTAACAGCTAAAGGCCAGCCGCCCCTTACAAGAACTTTTGCAACATCTTCAAGCTCCAAAACAGAACGACCGCTTATTTCTGATACATTTGAAGTTAGAGAAGAAAGAGATACTTCATTTGTAGAATCTCCCGATTCAGAAAGACTCATAGTACGCATTACAATACTTGCTATTCTGCCTGTCCATGTATGTCTAATTTTATCTAAATCTTCTTTTAATGGAGCTGTAGATCCTGTTAGGATAAAGCACCCAGGTTCCCCAAAATTTTTATCGGAATAAAACCTTATCGCATCCCACATTACAGGAGCCATTTGCCATTCATCAAGCAGTATTGGTTTCTTGCCGTCTAATCATGACCACCAGCCGAGCTGGTGGTTTGGACTAGCCCTATAAGGGCATGCTACCGGCAAGCGCTGGTACGCGCCCTGAATGCGACCGCCTTCCGCCCCTCTTCTTCAGGCTGCCGCTCAAGCGGCTACATACCCT